>CAWGBL010000004.1:0-617555 GCA_963820815.1 uncultured Actinomycetota bacterium
TGCGGGTTCGATTCCCGTCACCCGCTCTCACGTTCTTCGTCGAGAGCGCAATGACTGCAAGCACTTTCGATTGACCACCAGACACCATGAGTGACCACCAGTGTCCTCCGGAACATGCCCAAATCATGCCCAACGCTTCGCGATCATGCCCACATCATGCCCACGGTCGCTTCCGAAGGGTCCGTCTCCATCATTCGCAGCGCGGGGTGACCTTGGACAAGTGAACTTCCGGGAACATCACCACTGTGCGCCGGACCGAGGCGGTCGGACCTAATCAATGTTCGTGGCTTGGACGAAGACTCCAAGAGCGTCCGCAATGATTCTGTCTCGATCCTTGGTTGCGTGCTGGTAGCGCATCGCAGCGACCGAAGAGGAGTGCCCCGCGCGGTGCATCAGCTCGACTGTGGTGGCGCCTGTAGCGGCCGCCATCGTCAAACCCGTGTGTCGAAGATCATGCAGTCGCAGGTCGGTCCGGCCAACGCTTGCGCGCGCATGCTGCCAGGCCACTTGCAGGACGTTGGCCGTGAGTGGCACGCCGGTGACCCCTACAAACACCAGATCATCGGGTCCGGGACCGGTGAAGCGATCTAAGTGATCGCTCATCTTCGCGATGAGAGCCTCCGGGACCGCGATCGTC
This sequence comes from uncultured Actinomycetota bacterium, assembly GCA_963820815.1. Classification (GTDB taxonomy): domain Bacteria; phylum Actinomycetota; class Acidimicrobiia; order Acidimicrobiales; family RAAP-2; genus RAAP-2. The sequence continues at coordinate 638 of CAWGBL010000004.1, forward strand.
CGTCGGCCCGCCTGCGTTTTTGGCGTCTTGACCAGCGACTTCCCTCGCATCGTGACCGTGCGGCTTTGCTCCACGTGGATGGTGGCATGGTCCAGATCCACGTCCCTTCTCCGTAGTCCGAGCAATTCGGCACGTCGAAGTTGACACCACGTGGCAAGAGTCACGACCAGCCGCAGATGCTCGGGCATCGCGGCCTCGAGGGCTCCCACCTCGGGAACCGTCGCCACGGGGCGCTCTGCGGGACGCTCAACCCCCGCTCCATCGACCCTGCACGGCGACGAGACGAGAAGCTCGTCGACTACTGCGGTCCGCAGGATCGCGGATAGGAGGCGATATGCCTTCGCCGCGGTCGATGGATGGACCTGGGTGAGACTCGCGTGCCAACTCCGGATTGTCGATGGAGCGAGGTTTACCAGCGCCCTCCGTCCAAGAGTCGGAAGGATGTGTTGATCGAGCAAGTAGCCGTAGAGCTCTCTTGTTCGAAACGCGAGATCGTGTCGCTGCCCCAGCCATCGCTCGGCGTACGCCTCGAGTGTCGTTCTTCCCGCCTTCGGATCGATCCAGGCACCGCGATGAAGATCCGCCTCAATGGTCGACAGGCGGACGAGTGCGTCAGCTTTCGTTCTGAACGTTCCAGCAGAGTGGATCTTGCCTTCGTGCGTGTAGAGGGCCTGCCAGCGCCCAGAGGACCGCAGACGAATGGTCCCGAAGTGACGTTTCGCCATCACCAGACGACCGGATGATCGCCGAATAATGGCCGTACGGTCTTCACACCTGCCCAACGGTCGCTAACTCCCATGCTGGCCAGCCAATTCGGCTCAGTCTGAGCTGCATCTCGTCGGAGCCCTTATCGGCTGCGGAGGCGCGCTCCCTAGCACGCGCCTCCTCTCGGAGCTCGCGTTGCATAGCGAAGAAGAGTTCCGCGAGCTGGGTGGCCCGAGGATCGTCGTAGCCGCGACCCTCATAGTGGAACGTCCCTTCGACGGGATCTCCGTCCCGCTCGACGGCCATGTATTTGGTGCGAGCGCTCCTCAGCGCGGCGAAGGTCGTCGAGAACGCCCGTGACTTGGTGATCAGCTGCCCGGCGAAACCGAACGTGTGGGCGTGGTCTCTCAGCCGCAGCGATTCGTACCTGGCTTCGGCGCCCAGGTCCCACGCGGTGAGGGCCAGTCGCCGCAGGTGGGGGTCATCCACGAGCGCAACGATCTGGCGCCGCGAGCGGAAACGCCGGGCCAGCTCCTTCGAACCGTCAGTTGTCTTGGCCGAGTACTTGGCAACGTAGGCGGCCACCTTGGCGGCTTTCTCCTCAAGCTGCCCGAGGTCCTGGACGTCGTAGGCGCGACCCCACCTCACGGGTCGTCCGTCAACGTCTGGCGCCCACGCTCGGTCGATTGAGGAACGAACAACGCATTCTAGGAGTTCAACTGACGCCCACGGTGGGGGCTCGGCGTCGATTGAGGCAGGCCCATCTAGTCGCAGCACGCAGTGAAAGTGTGCGAGGCCCCGGCGCTGCACTTCGGCCACCTTCAAGTAGTGCAGTTGAGCCACGTCAGCCAAGTTGGGCTGCCCGATCCCGCCCTCGGCGGCAAGCAGCCGACGGATGAGTTGAATGGTGTTGTTCCACAGCCTCGAAGCGTGGGCGTTCCACAGAACGGCGCCGCGGTAATCGAAGCACTCCTCGCACAGAGGACGACCCAGTTCTGGGTCGACCTCGCCGTGTCGCCGGACGCACGAGGTAGGTCGATGGTGGCGACACCTCGAGCTCGTTGATCCGTTTGGCGTGACACAGTCCCCGCTGTCACGGATCGTGTGGACCGCGCCGAACGACGGGGCCGTCAGTGTGACAAAGAGTCGAGGATGAGTCCCGACGACGACCGGAGTGCCTTTCCCGCCCACCAACCCGGTCGATACGAGGATCCAGGTGTCGGCCCTATAGAGATACGAGCACGACGGGCAGACGACTTCTCGCCGGTCCTTGCACGCCACTCGAAGGTCGCGTTCCGACAGTTCGCCCGTCGCGGTGTTCACGACCTCGCCCCGCAAGCGAATTGGGTGCGAGCAATTGCTCGAGCCTTGGAGCTCTCGAATCAACCGCGATCGCTCCTCGGCATTCACCAGCGAACGCGCACGTCGAGCACGTCGACTACATGCAGCCGACGCCCAACTGATAGATCGAGTGCCAGCCACCCGGTCGCCGAACCATTGGGCGTTTCAGTCTCGGAACATCTTTCCACCGTGTCCCCTGTTCGCAGGGCGAGAAGTTCGCACTACACAAGGGTCTCGGAAATCGGTTCAGTTTGGACAGGATCTTGAGGAACCTCGAAATCGTTCTCCAGCCCCTGTTTCTCTACGGTCTTAGTGGTCGTCCAGCCAACTCGCTGGGCCGTCCCGGCGCTGCGCGCCGGCCGGCCGCGGGTGAAGGAATTCCAGGAAGAGGAGGCCATTGTAGGGCGATTTGAGGAACTCTTCTTTACGTTGTCAAGACCCCGCACCCAATCGCAGTCGCCCGGCTACGTTTCGATTCGTGAATGCGTGACTGCATGTAATGCCGGCGCACCGAGGGGCTTTCGAAGAGGGACGGGGAGCGCTGTCTCAAGCGTTTCATCGCCCAGGAACTGTTCAACGCGCTCGAACGGGATCTCCTCCAAAATTGACCCCCAACTTCAATAGGAACTTGAATCAAGATAGGGGAAATGAACTAGTCGCTGTACCACTCGACCCCCACGTCTGGCACGGCGATTGGAATTCTTGGATTGATACCAAATCGACCGTGATGTGGAGCCCTAACCTCCGGTGATTGGCGCTGGACCACCCGAATCTTGGGCACTGGGAATCACAAATGAGCCAATCACTGTCGTGCCATTTATGGCATACACCGGAATAGTTCTCGCCGAAGTACTCTCAGACATGTACGCTAACGCTTGTGACGGTGAAGTCACATCCGTTCCGTCTACAGCCCATAGGGTCTTCCTCAAGATGTATCCGATACGTCCATTGGTGGCAGCAGCAAGAATCAAGTCAGGTTCGGACGTCAAGCTAACACCGAGTGCTGAACCATACGTTTGACCGTTCGCGTTCAATGGAAACGTAACAGGATCTGAAGCGGCGATATTTCCGGTGGCCGCACTTCCAACTATCGCCGAAACCCCAATTCCTACTATCGCTCCAACAGACAGGGCCGCAACAGCTGCCGTCAGTTTCAGCCATCCAACTCTCGTCTTCCGCATTGACATAATCGCCTGCCTCCTAGAAATAGAGTTGTGGACTTTGGTACGTGCTGTAAGTGTCATATCCGTTTCCGTTGTACGCCCGGGAGAAGCCAGAACTGTAATAATTCCCCGCGCCACAGTAACTGCCCCAAGTCGTATGGGCTTCCCAGTTAGAATAAGAATACGGATTGTAAACCCAGCCACTTACGGTGCACAGAATTCCACCTGCCTCGTAGAGATGCGCCGCAACGCCAATATAACCAGTCGGGACATTTACTCCGTTAGTAGTCCCCGCAATTGAACCAGCGAAGATGTTCGAGTTATCGAGATCTGATTCATTTTCATACGTGTAGCCATTAACGGTACCCGTATTTTTCCAATTACTGAATGCCTGTGAAGCGGCTGCCGTAGATGCCCCGACAAATCCCAATACACCAATGGCAAAAAACAACATATTCAATCTCTTCGAAGCGAACACCCTATCCACGAACGCAACCCCTAATCCAGGCCAAGTTTCGCTCGGCTCCGGTGCTAGCTCCCCTTAGCGGGAACCTGCCGGAACTAATCAGTCGCGAACGTACTACCGGAGAGTCAAAAATGCATCCCGATACGCACAAGAATTCGTATCGTCATAGCTCAGCATTGGATCGCAGCGGCGCCCGTGACAAAATCAATAGTTAAGCCCATGACAGTATGTTGGGCTTCCGACACGAACCATCACGATTGATACAGATGCCGGTGCGAGGTGGCATTCTGTTGCTTCTGGCCTCCGAATGGAATCCAGAAATGGGCGCCAGCAATCCTTGGTCTATTCGAGGACCCTGGTCTGGGCACCCCTCTTCCGATGAACGTAGTGAACTCGGTGAACGCAACTCCTAGTGGAGACCACGATGCCCGAGTGGGAAAGTCCACACGGAACGAGATCTCGGTGAGGATTAGCAGTTTCGCGAAAGAGAAGAGAGCGGAACCGTTTCAGCATCCGATCCTGTGGCGTCGCCAAGAACGAACTCTCCGATGATGGTCGTACCGTCGCTCTCGTAGGCGGGAATGGTGATGTTTCGATTCGCGTTCTGTTGCTGCCACGCGAGAGCCTGTGCCGGCGAGCTCGGGTCTCCGCCGGACGCGCAGTTGAGGTCGCTGGCTTTGACATATCCCTGCGTCCTTCCCTGATTGATGGCGACTGCGATCAGGTTCGGGGTACCGTTCTGGTTCGCGACTCCGTACGTCTGCCCGTTCGCGTTGGTGCCCCAGGACGTTGTAACTCGGTTCACGTACATGGCCTGCAATGTCCACGAGGCGTTGGGACTGGCGTCAATGCTGACGCTATCGGCGCCCGGAGTGATCGGCACGACCTCGCTGGCCTGAGAAAGGCGTGCCCGCTGGCCCACGTCGGCCGCGTCACAGGTCTCAGAGGATCCATTGGGGAAGTTGAACTTACCCGGGGTCAGGCACGTCAAAGTGAGTGAGAGATCGTTCGCTCCGGCGGGCGGCACGCCGATATTGATAGTTGCGGACCCGGTGCGGGTGGCGGTCACAATGTTGCCTAGTGTCGTGTCCACCGGCGCACCGGGCAGAGAGAACAGTCCAGTGGCAACAGCAACCCCTCCTGCAACGAGGGTCAGCCCGACGAACATCCCTGACCCCACGCGCCACCGCCAACGGCGCCGCGCGCGCGCCGAACTTTCGACCGTCTCGACCAGCGCAGTACGCAGCGCCTCGCAAAAGTCCGGATCCATCTCGAGGGTGCTCATTGACTTTCCTCCATTGTCCAATCGTCGTTGACCCCGCTTTCTAGGTCAGCCAAGGCTGTGGCTAGCCTGGTTCGAGCACGGTGTAGACGCGTTCGGGCGGCACCATCGGTGATACCGAGAGCTTCCGCCACCTCCGCGGATGTGTAGTGCTCGAAAATGGTGACCGAGATCAGGGCGGCGTCCGAGGGCGGCAACTTACCAAGTGCCTCTCGCACCAATGCGGCCGCATGATTACCCTCGATACGATCCACGGCAACATCTTCGGTGCTTTTCGAGCTTCCAGAACGAGGCAGCGTGGAGATGAGTTTCCGGTAACGGCGAACTCCTCGAGCGAGATTCCTCGCCAAGTTCGTCGTTGTGACCAAAAGCCAAGGCAGCACGGAGCCGTCGACTACCCGAACTGACTTCCGACGTCGCCACAGCTCGAAAAAGGCTGCGGCTGTAACGTCCTCTGCGTCGTGCACATTCGCGGTCAATCGAAGGGCGTGGCGATAGACACGGTCGCGATGCAAATCAAAAATGGCGCCAAACGCCACACCGTCATTGTCTAGAGCCGCCGCCCATAAAGCACGCTGGTCCTCGACCGATCTCACCACCTCTATTGTCCGCGCTGCCAACTGCGTTACACAAGTTCGGACACTTGGGAATCTCCGTTTTCTCTGGTCCCCAGGGACCGGGCCGGAGTCGCAGGCGGCGAAATTGACACCACGTGGCGAGAGTCACGATGAGCCGCAGATGCTCGGATATCGCGGACTCGAGGACTCCCACCTCGGGAACAGTCGCCACAGGGCGCTCTGCAGGACGCTCAACCGCCGCTTCTTCGACCCTGCACGGCGATGAAACGAGAAGTCCGTCGACAGCGGCCGTTCGCAGGATCGCTCACAGGAGCAGATATACCTTCGCCGCCGTCAAGAAAACACTGAGAAGGAATTTTGACGAGCCATCTTCAAGTGACCGCTAACTCGCTGACTTGACCGCTCCAAAGGCCGCAAGGTTTGGGGGACTATTTGAAACACCCCAGCCCTCAACAGCTCCGGTTGTAGCATCCACAATCTCTGTCAAAACGCTTCCTGTGGGAGTGGCCGCTCCCGGTGGGACTTTGGCCGCACTCGCGACAAATGAGCCGGTAGCGCAGAGCGCAATGACGGGACCGTTCGCATCCGTCGTGTCTCCCGAAATGGCCCTTACAACAGCAGGTCCATCAGAGGCACTCACGTAAGTGATGTGCACCGGTGCACCATTGGCGGATTGACTCAGGGCAAAAGTGCCAAAAGTGTTCACAATATTGGATAACGTCGGGGCCACTCCGGATGGCGAGACCAAACTGCTATTCGAATGCCATTGAGCCCCCCCTGCATTCGAATGTTGAGTCAGAGTTACCACGGTTCCAATTGTTCCCCCCGCGAGAACCGCGATCAAGACCACCGTTCTTCTGCGTACTCGCTTCACCCAACTACTCATCAGTCCTCCTAGCACGAGTTCACTGTCACGAACGTGTAGCTATAATTTGGAGAAACCGTCGTCACCGTTCCCCACGTTGAAGGATTCTGATTGGGGAAAGTAGTTAGCAGGCCTTCTTTCCAATACAGCGTCAAAGTATCCGTTTGATCGTAGTATTCTAACTCGGTGTGATTTGACCGAATTGAGGCACCAGTTGCCCCGTTCAGCGTTTCAGATCCAGTTTGAAGGGTGTCAAAAAGGTACCCTGTTGGCCAGGGCTGCGAGAGTCCATTCCAGAGTCCATCCGTTACGTGGTAACTCGTCGACGAGGCCTGGTAGATGTTGAAATTGTAGTAAGTGCCAGAAGCAACGGTATCAGTCGTATCATCATGTTCATAGTAGGTATAGCCTGGTCGTTGGTCTGCCCAGAAGAAGTACTTTTGAGCTCCCTCCGGCGCACCGTACGAGATTCCAGCCTCAATCCAATTTGATGAGCCACTTTCTATCCACGTCTCGACATCATCGAAGGTGGACGATGGATTGGATACTGATAGGCAAGTTTCCCTGATTGCGCTCTCTTCGCCCAAGAAACCCTTTGGCGGACCCAGTGGTCCGAAATTCGCAATCATCCAACAGTGGGGTGCGCCAGTGGAACATGTAGGCGCGGCCGATGCCGAACTCGCGGTCAGAAGGACTCCGGAGCCGGACAGCACCATCGCCGCAACAATTCTCCAGACCATTCCGATTCGACTCAGTTTTCTAAGTCCGCCCGATTGTTCCACCGCCCCACCATTCCTCCTTGATGCTCGTTCAAGGAGCTCTAAGCACGAGACGCACCGCCCTCACCTAAGCGGATCTGGCAACACAAGTCGTTACTGACATTGATGAGAACCCCGCAAAGATGAGCTTTGTCCTGACTTTTTCGGAACGTTAACCGTTGGAGACTTGCGCGTCAATAGAACGGGATTATGAAATTCATCGCCGCCTTGTCATCGTAGAAGAGAAGGCGATGAGAAACCAGAATTGAGCCCCGACTCGTGGCATGGATCGGCATCATTCGCCAGCAAAAGTCTCCGCAATGTTGGTTGCTCCAGGACGGTAGATCCCACCCTTTTAAAGGAATCGTCTCCTAGACCAGAGGTCGAACGAAGCCCGTTGAACACGATCGGAATGACGAACGCCCTTAGGGTCCATCGTGGCTCCCGGCGCCGCGCCCTGATTGGTCCCGAGGACAATCACTGCGTAAGTCCCTGGGGCATAGATCTTGTAACACTCGGTCGATCCCGAGGGCGCTTCGTCGACGAGGATGATGCGCGCTATCGCGCTGACTGCGATCATCGGAACTGAAGGGATGAGTGCAATCCAGCCGAGTAAATTATGGACTCAGAGTTTCGAAGCCCCCTCAAGATGCCCATAAGGTGCCCACACGCCGGAAGGACGCAACAACGATATTGTGAACTTACCGCTGATCAAGTATTTCACCGACAGCGTGTCGTGAGACTCTCCAGCCTTCCAAGCTGGCTGTGCGGGTTCGATTCCCGTCACCCGCTCTCGTCGCCACTAGCGCAGCGGCTCTCCCCACCGACCCCGCTCCTCGGCCTCGTGCTCACTGCGGATGAATCGCTCCTCGGCCGTGTCGGACTCGGGGTCGGCCACCGCGCGCAACTCGAGCTTCTCTTCCTCGCTGACCTGCCGGGAGCGAGTGCTCCACTTGAAGAAGCCCAGGCCGGCCTTGCGCGCGCCGACCTCTCGCTCCTCCTCGTTCTCGAACTTCGCCTCGGCGGCGTCCTGCTGGGGGTACGCGGCGGGGTCGCGGCGGCGCTTGAACAGTCCCACGCGCGAACCTTAGACGACCGCTGCGCGCGACGAAAGTGTTGCGGCGCGAGCCACCGGCGTCGGCGCGCCTCCCGTAAGGTCTCACCGGTGCGCCGCCGCCTCGCCCTCGCCCAGATCTTCACGCACCGCGACCCCGCGCTACTCGTCTCGGGCCAGGCGGTGTCGAGCTTCGGCGACGGCGTGGCCAACATCGCGCTCACCCTCCTCGTCCTGGACACGACGCACTCGGCCAGCCGGCTCGCCTGGTTCGCCGCAGCCCGGATGGTCCCCACGGTCGGCTTCCTGCTGCTCGGCGGCGCCATCGTCGACCGACTCTCGCGCCGCTTGCTCCTGCTGGCGAGCGACGCGTCGCGCGCGGTCCTCACCGGCGGGCTGGTCGCACTGATCGTCGCCCATCACCTCACCTTCACCGACCTCCTGGTCTTCGCGGTGGCCTTCGGCTGCTTCGACGCGCTCTTCATGCCCGCGATCTCGGCCATCACCCCCGAGATCGTCCCCGAGGACCTCCTGCCCGCGATGAACGCCGTCCGGCCCCTCTCGGGCTCGCTGGTCGGCAACATGATCGGGCCGGCCGTCGGCGGGGTGCTGGCCGCGTGGTCGACCGCGTGGGCGCTGGGAGTCGACGCGATGACCTTCGTCGTGAGCGCCGGCGCCATCGCGCTGATGCGCCCGACGCCCAAGCCCGCGCGCCGCGAGGAGACCTCGGTGTGGCGCGACATCCGCGAGGGCCTCGGCTACGTCCGGCGCACCAAGTGGATCTGGACGACGCTGTCGGCGGTCACTCTCTCCAACGCCCTCGTCCTGACCCCGTCCTTCGTGCTCGTGGCCTTCTACCTTCGACACGACCTTCACACGAGCAAGGAGGCGCTGGGCTTCGCCTTCGCCGCGACGGGCGCCAGCGGGGCCATTGGCGCGGTCATCGCCGGCAGCCGGCGCACGCCGCGCCGGCGCGTGCGAACCGCCTGGGCCTACTGGACGATCTGCACGGGGTCGGCGTTCATCTTCGCGGTGTCCACCAACTACTGGGAGGCGGTGGCCTTCCCGGTCATCTGCTCGCCGTTCATCGTGCTCGGCAACGTCGTCTGGGAGACCCTGATGCAAGAGGAGATCCCGCGCGAGCTCCTCGGGCGCGCGTCCTCGGTCGACTGGTTCGTGTCGCTCGGGCTCAGCCCCGTGGGGCTCGTCGTCGCCGGATCGCTCGCGACCACCATGGGCGTCCGCGCCTACTTCGGCGTCATGGCCGCGGTGTGCATCGTCCCGGGGCTGCTCATCATGGCGTCGCGATCGGTCAACGTCGTCGACGCCGCGCGAGTCAGCGCAGGTCGAGCCGGGGCGCTCGCGCCAGGGGCGCCCGCACCCAGCGAGAGCCCCTCCTAGCCCCGGCCGGGTAGACCGACTCGGGGTCGAACGCCCGGAACTTCGCCTCGCCCGCCCGACCGCCGCGCACCTCGACCCAGGCCTCACCGGTCGCCTCGTTGGTCACGTGCGCGACGAAGACCCACGCTCGACGGCCGGGGACCCCGGCGACCTCGACGGCGTCGCCGGCGCGCACGCCGGCCCAGGCCACGCGCCGCGTCTGATGCCCAGTGTCCACGCGTCCGTGTCTAGCCCCCGCGGACCGGCGAACCCGTGACCGTGACAGCCGCGCCGTACCCTGGGCCGATGCCCCTGGACGCGCCGCTGCCGGCCCACCTCTCGCCGTCGCGGCTCCAGGACTTCGGCGCGTGCCCGCGCCGGTACCAGCACGCCGCGATCGACAAGATCCCCCAGCCCGCGTCCTACGCCACGACCAAGGGCCGGCTCGTCCACCACGTCCTCGAGCACCTCTTCGCCCTCGAGCCGGCCGAGCGCACCCTCGCCGCGGCGCGCGCGCTCGTACCCGCGGCGCTGGCCGCGACCCTGACCGAGTCGGTGCGCGCCGACCTCGACGCCGACGACGCGACCGAGGCGCGACTGGCCGCCGAGGCCGACCAGATCCTGGCCACCTACTTCTCGATGGAGGACCCCGCGTCGGTGCGCGCCGAGGGCGTCGAGCTGCGTCTCAGCGCCGACGTCGAGGGCGCGCCGCTGCTGGGCATCCTCGACCGGCTCGACCGCGAGGAGGGCGGGGCGCTCACCGTCGTCGACTACAAGACCGGGGCGGTCCCGCGCCGCGACTACGACTCCGCGACCTTCGCCAACGCCGAGCTCTACGCGACGCTGTGCGAGAGCGCCCTCGGCGAGCGGCCGACGAGCGTTCGCCTGCTCTACGTCGCGCGCGGCGCGACGCTGGAGCGCCCGGTCTCCGAGCGCGTCATCCGCGCTCGCTCGGCCGCCGCGGCCGCGGCGTGGATCCGCATCGGGCGCTTCTACGACGCCGGCGAGTTCCCGGCGACGCCGTCGGCGTCGGCGTGCAGGTTCTGCGCGTACCGCCAGCGCTGCCGCGACGCGGGAGTCAAGGTCCCCGTCTAGCGCGCGCGGGTGCGCGCGTACTGTGGTTCGGTGCCCCCCTTCACCGTCACCTACGACTACCTCTGCCCGTTCGCGCGCAACATCCACCTGCACCTGCTGGCCGGCCTTCGCGCCGGCGCGCCCTGGGACGTCGACTTCGCGCCGTTCAGCCTCCACCAGGTGCACCTGGACGAGGGGGCTGCCCCGGTCTGGGAGGACCCCGAATACGACGACCGCATCATGGCGCTCGCGGCCAGCGTGAGCGTGCGCGACCGCCAGCCCGGACGCTTCGCCGCCGCGCACGAGGCGCTCTTTCGCGCGCGCCACGACGAGGGGCGCCGCCTGGCCGGCGCCGAGGACGTCGAGGCGGCGCTCGGTGCCGCCGGGGTCGACCTCGACGACGTGCGCGCCGACCTGGCCAGCCGCCGGCCCCACGGGGTGCTCGCCGAGACCCACGCGCGCCTCGCGCGCGCCGAGGTCTTCGGGGTTCCGACGTTCCTCGTCGGCGACGAGGCGGTGTTCGTGCGCTACATGACCGCCGGCGGCGCCGACGACGCGGCGTCCATCCCCGTGATCGACTCGATCCTGTCGCTGATCTCGGGCGACCCCGAGCTCAACGAGTTCAAGCACACGAAGGTGCCGGCCTAGACCGCCGCGAAGGTCAGGCGCACGACCGCCTCGGCCGCGCAGACCGCGATCAGGCCGATCGTCGGCCACATGGCGCGCCAGGGGTCGCGGGCGCGCTGCTGGCGCCAGAGCGTCACCAGGCACGCCAGGACCAGGACCGCAGCGCCGGCCTCGTTGACGACCGCCAGGGCGTCGGCCGCGGACGCCAGGCCCACCATCACCGCGATGCCGCCGGCCAGCTCGACGACGCCGAGTCGCCGGTACCCGGCCTTGGTGAAGCCGAGCCGGTCCGCGGCGTGGCTCATCGTCGGATTGAAGACGATCTTCTGTGCGCCGATCGTCATGAAGGCGAGGAACAGTGCGATCGAGGTGATGGCGGCGGCTTCGGCCACGGTCGACTCCTTGGGGGACGTCCCAGGCTAGCCAGCGCCGGGCGTGGCCTCGGTGGACCCCCGGTAGGCGGCCAGCGCCTCGAGCGCCGCCTCGCGCTCGTCGCGCGTGCCCGAGGGCCGCGCGCTGAACTCGGTCACGCCCGCGGACGCCAGCGCGTCGAGCTGCTCGGCGACCTGGCCGGCCGTGCCCACCAGCGCCACGTCGGCCGGGGCGCTCGCGCCCTCGCGCTCGAGCATCGCCGCGTAGCTCGGCAGCGTCGCGTAGAGCGCGTAGGCCTCGTTGATCCGCTCCCTGGCCCCGTCGGCGTCGCCGGTCACGGCCACCGGCAGCGCGCACACGATCCGCGGCTCGCCCCGGCCGGCGGCGGCGGCGGCCGCCCGGATCACCGGCGCCACGTGCGAGGCGATCGTGGACCGCCCGGTCATCCACAGCACCGTGCCGTCGCTGAGCGCGCCGGCGAGCTCGAGCATGCGCCGCCCCATCGCCGCGACGACCAATCCGGGCGTCGGCGCGTCGCGCGGCCCCAGCGGCCCGGTCGTCACCGCGCTGACCCGCTCGCCGGCCGCGCTCACGGGGTCGCCGGCCAGCATCGGGCCGAGCGCGGCGAGGTACTCGGCCATGTAGGTCGCGGGCCGCTCGAAGCCCAGGCCCCAGAGGCCCTCGACGACGACCCGGTGGCTCAGGCCCACCCCGAGGGTGAGGCGCCCGCCGATCGCCTCGGCGACGGTGCGCGCCTGGGCGGCCAGCATCGTCGGGTGGCGCGGCTGCACCGGGACGACCGCGGTGCCCAGGTCGACGTCGCGCAGCTCGCGGCCGACGACCGCCAGCACGGTCAGGGTGTCGGGGCCCAGGATCTGGCTCGACCACATCCGCGTGAAGCCCATCGCGCGCAGCCGCGCCGCGCGCTCGAGGGTGGCGTCGAGGCCCGAGTCGACGTCGAGCCCAACTGAGATCAGCATCGATACCTCCCCGAGGCCGCCGGTAGCGTGACTCCGTGGCCCAACCTACCGTCGCGGGACGCGTCGGCGTGGTGGGCGGCGGCCAGCTCGCGCGCATGATGGGCGAGGCCGCGCCCGGCGCGGGCGTCGAGCTGGTCGTGCTGGCCGGCTCGCCCGACGACCCCGCGGTCGCGACCTGCGACGGCGTCGAGGTCGGCGACGCCCGCGACCCCGCCGCCCTGGCCCGACTGGCCGACCGGGTGGACGTCGTGACCTTCGACCACGAGCTCGTCGACCTCGCCGCCCTCGAGGCGCTCGAGCGTCGCGTCGCGGTGCGCCCCGGCCCGGCGTCGCTGCGCTTCGCGGTCGACAAGGCCGTCCAGCGCCGGGCGCTCGCCGGGGCCGGAGTGCCGGTGCCGCGCTTCGCGGTCGTGCGCGGCGCCGACGACGCGCGCCGGGCCCTGGCCGACTTCGGCGACGTCGTGGTCAAGGCCGCGCGCGGCGGCTACGACGGGCGTGGCGTCTGGTTCCCGGACAGCCACGCCGACGCGGCCGCGGTGGTCGCGGGGCTCGACGCCGACGCGGTGATCGAGGAGCGCCTCGACCTGCTCGGCGAGGCCGCGCAGATCGTCGTGCGCGGCGTCGACGGCGAGGTCGTGGCCTACCCCCTCGTCACCACTGTCCAGCGCGCCGGGATGTGCGTCGAGGTCGACTTCCCCTCCGGCCTGGCCGAGCCCGCTGTCGCGCGGGCCCGCGCCCTGGGGGCCCAGCTGGCGGGGCTGGTCGAGGTCATCGGCGTGCTCGCGGTCGAGCTCCTCGTCACCGCCGACGGCCTCGCCGTCAACGAGCTCGCGCTGCGGCCCCACAACTCGGGACACTGGACGATCGAGGGCTGCGCGACCAGCCAGTTCGAGAACCACCTGCGCGCCGTCGGCGGGCGGCCCCTCGGACCGACCGACGCGACGACGCCGGCCGCCGTCATGGTCAACCTGGTGGGCGGGCCGCGCCCGCCGGTCGCCGGCCTCGGCGGGCCCGGGGTCTTCGTCCACGACTACGCCAAGGAGTGGCGGCCCGGGCGAAAGCTCGGCCACGTCACCGCGCTCGAGCGCGACGTGGGTGCGGCCCGCGTGGGAGCATGGGCCGAGGCCGCGGCGCGCGGCGAGAGGGAGTCACGGTGACGGCGCTGGTGGGCGTGGTGATGGGCAGCGCCAGCGACCACGAGGTCATGGCCGACGCCGAGGTCGTCCTGGACCGCTTCGCCGTGCCCTACGAGGTCCACGTCGTCAGCGCCCACCGCACCCCCGTGGACATGCTCGCCTACGGCGAGGCCGCCCGCGGCCGGGGGCTGCGCGTGCTGATCGCCGGCGCCGGGGGCGCGGCCCACCTGCCGGGGATGCTGGCCGCGGTCACGACGCTGCCGGTCGTCGGCGTGCCGATCGCCCTGGCGCGCCTCGACGGGCTCGACTCGCTCCTGTCGATCGTCCAGATGCCCCGGGGCGTGCCGGTCGCCACCGTGGCCGTCAACGGCGCGGCCAACGCGGCGCTGCTGGCGGTGAGGATCCTCTCGGCGGGCGACGACGCCCTGGCCGACGCGCTCGCGCTCTACCGCGCCGAGCTCGCCGAGCAGGCGCGCGCCCAGGACCGCACGCTGCCGCGCAACGGTTAGCGAATCCTTAGGCGCCGGTCGGTCGCGCCGCGCGCGACGCCCCTAGTGTGGGCCGGGTAAAGGAGGCCAAATGGGAATCTGGAAGCGCGCCAGCTCCATCTTTCAGGCCAAGGCCAACTCCGCCCTCGACAAGGCCGAGGACCCGCGGCAGACGCTCGACCTCTCCTACGAGCAGCAGCTCGACAACCTGACCAAGGTCAAGCGCGCCGTCGCCGACGTCGCCACCGCGCGCAAGCGCATCGAGATCCAGGCCGAGCAGCTCAAGACCCAGGGCGACCACCTGGCCGACCAGGCCAAGGCGGCCCTGGCCCAGGGCAACGAGCCGCTGGCCCGCGAGGCGCTCAGCCGCCGCGAGGCGATCGCCAGCCAGCTCAAGGACCTCGACGCCCAGCACGCGTCGGTCATGGACCAGGAGACCAAGCTCGAGGACACGGCGACCAAGCTCCAGACCGAGGTCGAGCAGTTCCGGGTCAAGAAGGAGACCATCAAGGCGACCTACACCGCGGCCGAGGCGACCGCGCACGTCGACGAGGCGGTCAGCGGCATCTCGACGTCGATGAGCGACGCCGGGGCCACCCTCCAGCGCGCCCAGGACAAGGTCGCCCAGATGCAGGCGCGCAGCGGCGCGCTCGACGAGCTGCTCTCGAGCGGCGCGCTCACCGACCTGACCTCGGACCGCGACGACATCCAGGCCCAGCTCGACAAGGCGTCGAGCACGTCGGACGTCGACGCGCAGCTGGCCGCGATGAAGGCCCAGCTGGCCGCCGGCGGCGACGCCGGCGCCCTGCCCGACGCGTCGGCGACCTCGCCGAGCGCCGGCGCCGGGACCGAGGGCGCCTGATGGCCGGCACGAAGTTCGAGAAGGACCGCGGCCTCGACACGCGGATGTTCATCACGGGCCTCGCGCTCGTGGTGCTCTACGCCGTCCTCGTCACGGTGCTGCTACGCGTGGGCGTGGGGCTGGTCGCCGTGATCTTCATCGGCGCCGCGCTGCTCTTCAGCCAGTACTACTTCTCCGACAAGATCGCGATGTTCGCGATGCGGGCCCACGAGGTGACGCCCCAGCAGGAGCCGCGGCTGCACCAGATCGTCGACCGGCTGTGCGCGCTGGCCGACATGCCCAAGCCGCGCGTCGGCGTGGCCGAGATGGACCTGCCCAACGCCTTCGCCACCGGGCGCAGCCCCAAGCACGCGGTGGTCTGCGCGACGCGCGGGATCATGACCCGGCTCAACGACGAGGAGCTCGAGGCCGTGCTGGCCCACGAGCTCAGCCACGTCGCCCACCGCGATGTCGCGGTGATGACCATCGCCTCGGGGGTCGGCATGCTGGCCGGCCTGGTCGGGCGAATGGCCATGTGGGGCGCGATGCTCGGCGGCGGCGGGCGCGGCGGGCGCAACGGCGAGAACCTGGCGATCATCGAGCTGGCGACCTTCCTGATCTCGATCATCATCTACGTGATCGCCTACCTGCTCACCATGGCCCTGTCGCGCTACCGCGAGCTCGCCGCGGACCGCTCCGGCGCGATCCTCATCGGCAAGCCGAGCGTGCTGGCGAGCGCGCTGGTGCACGTGACCGGCGATATGGGCCGGATCCCGCGCACCGACCTGCGCAAGGCCGAGGGCATGAACGCCTTCTTCTTCGCGCCCGCGCTGGCCGGCAAGAGCGCGGCCACCCTCTTCTCGACCCACCCGTCGCTCGAGGTCCGCCTCGACCAGCTCAACCGGCTGGAGAAGGAGATGAACGGCTAGTGGGGCTGCGCGACGCGCTCTTCGGCCGCACGAAGCCCGTCGCGCCCAAGCTCGACAGCCTCTTCGCGCTGCCGACCGCGGCGCTGACCCTCCAGACCGAGCTCGACCTCGTGACCTCGGGCCAGGCCGGCCTCTGCTTCAAGGCCGGCGACGGCCAGAGCGAGATCTCGACCGACGACGACCTCAAGCAGCTCCTCGGCTTCGACGAGGCCGGGGGGCGGCTCGAGCTCACGACCGACGACCTGGGCTTTCGCTGGCTGGTCATCCACGACCCCGACATCGGCGAGCTGGTCACGCGGATCCACGGCGCCAACTCGACCATGGTCGACCACGGGCTGGGCGCGCGGCTGCTGTGCGCGGTCTTCGGGTTCGTTCCGGCGACGCCGCCGGGCGAGGGCGCGGTGCGCCTCGTCTACCTGCTCAAGCAGGGAACCTTCTACCCCTTCGCCCCGACCGGGCCCCAGGACCGCAACAACGAGCTCGAGCTGCGCGTCAAGACGTTCCTCGGCTCGGACCTGCCCATCGAGAAGGACCTCGGACGGTGGATGGCGCTGTGGAACGTGCCGGTCGGCTAGGGGCGTCGCGGTGAGCGCCAACAACGCCGAGCGAGCGCGCTGGAACGACGACTACTGGACCACGGTCTGGCCCAAGCGCGAGCGGCTCACCACGATGGTGACGCCCTACCTGCTCGAGGCGCTCGCGCCCCGAGACGGCGAGGCGGTCCTCGAGGTCGGCCCCGGCGGCGGCCTGGCGACGCTGGAGATGGCGGCGCGCGTGGGCGCCGGCCACGTCACCGGCGCCGACGTCTCGGTCGCCCTCACCGACCTGGCGCGGCGTCGCGCGAGCGAGCGCGGCGTCGCCAACGTGACCTACCACGTCCTGGACGTCCAGGAGGAGGACGTCCCGGGCGCGCCCTTCGACGCCGTGGCCAGCCAGTTCGGCGTCATGTTCTTCGACCACCCCGGGCGCGCCTTCGCGCGCCTGCGCGCCCAGGTCACGCCCCGTGGCCGCCTGGCCTTCGCGTGCTGGCGCGCGCCCGAGCTCAATCCGTGGTTCACCGGCCCCGCCCTGGGCCGGTTCGTCGCGCCCCCGCCGCCGCCGGCGCCCGGGGCGAGCCCGACCGGCCCGTTCGCCCTCGCCGACCCGGCGGCGACCGCCCAGATGCTCGAGGGCGCCGGGTGGCGCGGCGTGTCGATCGAGCCGGTCGACCTCGTCGCGACGGTCGAGGCCGACACGCTGGTCGACGACGGCATGATGCGGTTCCTCGGCGTCGCCGACGCCGACCTCGCCGCGGCGCGCGGCGCCGTCGAGGCGCACCTGGCGCGCCTCGCGCATGCCGACGGGCTCTTCGAGGCCCCACTCGCCTTCCAGGTCGTCACCGCGAGGGCCTAGCCGCGCGGCGCCGGCGCCGGCGCCGGCGCGGTCCCTAGGCCGCCGGCCCCGGGGCCAGGAGCGTCGCGTACTCCCCCGCCACCAGGTCGTCGAAGGCCTGCGCGTAGTCGAGGTCGAGCTGGGTCACGCCGCCGACGTCGTGGGTCCAGAGCTCGACGCGCACGCCCCGGTGCGCCAGGGTGATGACCGCGTGGTGGTCGAGCTCCTCGGCCAGGTCGACCTGGGCCGCGACGATCCGCGCCGCCCCCGGGTAGTCGAGGGTGACCAGCTCGCGCACGAGGTGACCGTCGTCGTCGGACCACGAGGGGTGCCCGGCGAGCCAGGCGGCGACGGCGGCCCCCGCGAGGCGCGCCGGCCGGGTCACGGGTGGGTCATCTCCTCGGGGACGACCGCCGCGTCGAACTGCTCGCCGGTGAGCAGCCCCAGGCCGATCGCCGCCTCGCGCAGGGTCGTGCGCTCGGCGTGGGCCTTCTTCGCGACCTTGGCGGCGTTGTCGTAGCCGATCAGGGGGTTGAGGGCGGTGACCAGCATGAGCGAGTTGTGCAGGTGGTGGTCGATGCGCTCGTAGTCGGGCTCGAGCCCCTCGACGCAGAACTCACGGAAGCGGTCACAGGCGTCGGCCAGCAGTGAGATCGACTCGCAGACGTTGTGGATCATCACCGGCTTGCAGACATTGAGCTCCAGGTTGCCCCGCGACCCGGCCAGCGACACCGCGGCGTCGTTGCCGAAGACCTGGATGGCGACCATGATCATCGCCTCGCACTGGGTCGGGTTCACCTTGCCGGGCATGATCGAGCTTCCCGGCTCGTTCTCGGGCAGCCGCAGCTCGCCGAGCCCCGATCGCGGTCCCGAACCCAGCCAGCGAAGGTCGTCGGCGACCTTGGTCAGCGACCCCGCGAGCGTCTTGATCGCGCCGTGAGCGAAGACCAGCGCGTCGTGCGCGGCCAGCGCCGCGAACTTGTTGGGGGCGGTGACGAATGGCTGGTGGGTGAGCTCGGCGATGGCCGCCGCGACGCGCACCCCGAACTCAGGGTGGGTGTTGAGGCCGGTGCCGACCGCGGTCCCCCCGGCCGCCAGCTCGTAGAGGGCACCGAGCGACTGGTCGAGGCGCACGAGGTCGGCGTCGAGCTGGGCGACGTAGCCCGAGAACTCCTGGCCGAGCGTCAGCGGGACCGCGTCCATGAGGTGGGTGCGACCGATCTTGACCACCGACGCGAAGGCCTGGGCCTTGGCGTCGAGGGCGTCGCGCAGCCGGCGCACCGCGGGGGCGAGCCGTCCGGTGATCTCCATGACCGCGGCGATGTGCATCGCCGTCGGGAACGTGTCGTTTGACGACTGCGACAGGTTGACGTGGTCGTTGGGGTGGATCGGGTCCTTCGACCCCATCACGCCGCCGGCCAGCTCGATGGCCCGGTTGGAGATGACCTCGTTGACGTTCATGTTGGTCTGCGTGCCCGACCCGGTCTGCCAGATCCGCAGCGGGAACTCGGCGTCGAGCTTCCCGTCGATGACCTCGGCCGCCGCGCGCTCGATCAGCGCGGCCCGCTCGCCGTCGAGCGCCCCGAGCTCGCGATTGACGCGCGCCGACGCGAGCTTGAGCACGCCGAAGGCGCGGATGACGGCGGTCGGCATCGTCTGGTCGCCGATGGCGAAGTGGTGCAGGCTCCGCTCGGTCTGCGCGCCCCAGTAGTGGTCGGCCGGGACGTCGATCGTTCCCATGGTGTCGGATTCGACCCTCGCGTGCGTCACGCTCACCTCTTCTTCGCGGCGGCCGTCTTCTTCGCCGTCTTCTTCGCCGTCTTCTTCGCCGTCTTCTTGGCGACTCTCTTGACCGTCTTCTTGGCGACCTTCTTCGCCGCCTTCTTCGCCGGCTTCTTCGTTGGCGCCTTCGCGACCTTCGTCGACGCCTTCTTCGCCGGCCCCTTCGAAGTCGTCCGGGCCGCCTTCTTGGCGACCTTCTTGGCGACCTTCTTGGCCGCCTTCTTTGCGACCTTCTTGGCAGCCTTCTTCACCGCCGTCGTCGACGGCGGCGGGGGCGGGATCTCAACCGACGCGCCGTAGAGGGCGGCGCCGCGCGCGACGACGTGCTGGGCCGCCACGACGTCGGTCGCCCGGGGGCCGTCGCCGTCGCCGGGGACCTCGAGCAGCAGCGGCAGCTCGCGGACCCGCGGGTGGCCGACCAGCGGGGCGAGGCCGGCCTCGCCGATCGTGCCCTCGCCGATGTTGGCGTGTCGGTCCCGGTTGCCGCCGAGCTCGATCTTGGAGTCGTTGAGGTGGAGGCAGCGCAGCCGGGCGAGCCCGACGCGCCGGTCGATGCCGGCGAGCACGGCCTCGGCGCCGGCCACCGTCGAGTAGTCCGCGCCGCTGGCCCAGAGGTGCTGGGTGTCGACGCAGACACCGAGGCGCTCGTCGCCGCCGCAGGCGTCGATGAGCGCCTGGATCTCGTCGAAGTCACGGCCGACCGTGCCGCCGGTGCCCGCGGCGTTCTCGATGAGGATCGGGCAGTCGACGCCGTCGGGCGCGCCGTCGGCCTCGTCGAGCGCGCGCGACAGCCCGGCGGCGATCTGGGGCAGCGCGGTGTCGAAGCCGGCGCCCATGTGGCTGCCGACGTGCAGGACGACGCCCGAGGCGCCCATGCCCCGCGACACCGAGAGGTTGCTGGTCAGGCAGGCGACGGAGCGCTGATAGAGGTCGGGGTCGGGCGAGGCCAGGTTGATCAGGTACGTCGCGTGGCAGAAGGTCGAGCGCACGCTCGGGTGGGCCGCCTGGGCCTCGCGGTAGGCGGCGAGGACCGCCGGCGCGTATTGCGTCGGCTTCCACATCCGCGGGCTCTGGACGAAGACCTGGATCGACGTGGCCCCGATCTCGACCCCGGCTTCGAGCGAGGGGATCAGCTGGCCACCGCCGCGGACGTGCGCGCCGACGTTCATTACTCTCAACCTAGTAGTCCCGCCCTCGCCCCGGATTGGAGTGCCGTGCCCGAGACCTTCACCCCCGAGTCGAGGGCGATCTTCGCCAAGCGCGCCCTCGCCCACGTCGCGACGGTCGACGAGTCCGGCCAGCCGTTCGTGACCCCGGTGTGGGTCGAGCTCGACGGCGACGACGTCGTCTTCAACACCGCGCTCGGCCGGGCCAAGGCCCGCCACGTCGCCAACGACCCGCGCGTCGCCCTCTCGCTGACCGACCCCGACGACCCCCACGTGGTCATCGCGGTGCGCGGGACCGTCGTCGGTTTCACCACCCACGGCGCCGACGAGACGATCGACCGGCTGGCCAACAAGTACCTAGGCCACGAGTCGTTCCAGGACCGCCGGGTCGGCGAGGTGCGGGTCAACGTGGTGATCCGCCCCGAGCGCATCGCGCGCCAGCCCGGCTAGGCGAAGACCGTCACCGTCCCGCTCGGCGAGGGCACGGTCGAGGCCGCTCGCAGCTCGACTCCGCCGCGGCGCAGCGCCACGCCGTCGTAGCTCCACACCGCGACCGGGCGCGGGGGCGCCGGCCGGTTGTGGGCGCCCGAGATCATCCAGGCTCGCGTGTCGAGCGTGACCTCGTCGTCGGTGAGCAGCGCCTCGACGACGCGGGCCTGGTCGGCGGCGTCGGGGCCCTCGACCACGACGTCGGTCAGCTCGAGCAGGTGGGCCAGGGTCTTGACGTCGCGGGCGATCACCCCGGCCGGGTGGTCGGGGGACGCGACGACCCAGACCCCGAGCGCGCCCGCGCCCAGCGCCGGCGCGGCGACCGCGACGTCGCCGTCGAGGAGGCGTAGCGCGACCGGCCCGGGCAGGGCGGCCAGGTCCGCGGCGATCGCGTCGCGGCGCGCCAGCGTCGCGTCGAGCCGGCGCAGCTCCACCTAGGGCGAGAGCTCCTCGCGCGGCAGGCGCTCGATGTTGACGTCGCGGAAGGTGAGGATGCGCACCGTCGGCACGAAGCGCACCGTTCGGTACATGTCCCAGACCCACGCGTCGGTCAGCGCGACCTCGAGCAGGGTCGGGGTGCCCTGGCTGCGCACCTCCACCGCGACCTCGTTGGCCAGGTAGAAGCGCCGGTCGGTCTCGACGGCGTAGTCGAACGTGGCGACCACCGCCTTGTACTCCTGGATCAGCGCGAGCTCGAGGGTCGACTCGTAGTCGTCGAGCTCTTCTTCGCTCACCGCGGACTACGCGCGCTCGGTGACGCGCCGCTCCTTGATCTTCGCGGCCTTGCCGCGCAGGTCGCGCAGGTAGTAGAGCTTGGCCCGGCGCACGTCCCCGTAGGACTCGACCTCGACCTTGGCGATCGTCGGCGTGTGGACCGGGAAGGTCCGCTCCACGCCCACCCCGAAGCTCACCTTGCGCACCGTGAAGGTCTCCTGAACGCCGCTGCCCTGGCGCCGGATCACCACGCCCTGGAAGACCTGGACGCGCTCGCGCGTCCCCTCGACGACCCGGACGTGGACCTTGAGGGTGTCGCCCGGGCGGAAGTCCGGGATGTCGTCGCGCAGCGAGTCGCGGTCGACGAGGTCGGTCGGGTTCATGGGAAGTCCTTTGGCGGGCCGCGGAGGGTCCAGTTTAGCCCGTCGCGCCCGACCCGTCCTCGCCGAGCTCGGCCAGCAGGGCCGACTCCTCGGCGCTGAGCCCGCCGCGCGCGGCGATCAGGTCGGGGCGGCGCTCCAGGGTGCGCGCGAGCGCCTGGGCCCGGCGCCAGCGGTCGACGGCCGCGTGGTCGCCCGAGCGCAGGACCTCCGGGACGCCGACCCCGCCGACCTCGGCCGGGCGCGTGTACTGCGGGTACTCGAGCAGGCCGTCAGCGAAGGACTCGTCGCCGGCCGACTCGTCGTTGCCGAGCGCGCCGGGCACCAGGCGCACCACCGCCTCGACGACGCAGAGCGCGGCCAGCTCGCCGCCGGCCAGCACGAAGTCGCCGAGGCTCAGCTCCTCGTCGCACGCCAGGTCGATCGCGCGCTGGTCGAGCCCCTCGTAGCGCCCGCACAGCAGCGAGAACCCTCCCGACTCGGCGAGGCCGCGCGCACGAGCCTGGGTGAAGCGCGGGCCCGACGCCGAGAGCGCGATCAGTGGGCGCGCGAGGTCGGGGGTCGCGGCCACGGTGGCCAGCACCGGCTCGGCCGACATGACCATGCCCGGCCCTCCGCCGAAGGGCGCGTCGTCGACGCTGCGGTGCGGCCCGGTCGCCGCGTCGCGCAGGTCGATCGCGCGCAGGCCCCACACCCCGCGCTCGCGGGCGCGCCCCAGCACCGACGTCGACGCGTAGGCCTCGACGGCCTCGGGGAAGATGGTCAGGACGTCGACGCGCAGGGTCACTCGAACAGCCCCTCGGGCGCGTCGACGCGGACCCTCACCCCCGGCTCGACCTCGGTGACGAAGGCGAGCGGGACGAGCGCGCCGGTGTCGAGCACCATCAGGTCGCTCGCCGGGTTGGCCTCGACCGAGGTGACGACCCCGCGCACGACGCCCGTCGCGTCCTCGACCGTCGCGCCGAAGAGCTGGTCGATCCAGATGGCCCCCTCGACGTCCGCGCGCGGCGCGCTCAGGACGACCCCGCGCCAGCGCTCGGCCGCGACGCGCTCGCCCAGGCCCTCGAACGCGACGAGCCAGGCCGCGCCGTGGCGCCACGCGGACTGAACGGTGAGGGGCCCGCGGGGGGTCTGCAGGACGCTGCCGGGCGCGAGCCGCTCGTCGACGTCGCTCCAGAGGTCGACGATCACCTGGCCCTTGAGACCGTGGGCCTTGACCACCCGGCCGACCTCGAGCGTGGGGCGCTCGGCGGCCACGGCTAGTCGACGATGTCGACCGAGGTCGTGACCCCGTCGCGCGCGCCGGCGGCGCCGACGAGGGCGCGCAGCGCCTGGGCGGTGCGCCCGCGCCGGCCGATCACGCGGCCCATGTCGTCCGGGCTCACCGAGAGCGAGAGGATGACGCGGCCGCCGCGCTCGGTGACCTCCACCGACACGGCGTCGGGCTCGTCGGCGAGGGAGCGCGCGAGGTACTCGAGGACCGCGGTGGCGGTCGTCGCGTCGGGCTCGCCGCGGCCGTCGTCGTCAGCGTCGTCAGCGTCGTCGATCTCGGCGTCGTCTGCGTCGTCGACGTCGTCGACGTCGTCGACGTCGTCGATGGTGTTGACGTCTCCGGCGACGTACTCGTCGTCGCGGTCGCTCACTTGCCGGCCTCGAAGGCGTCCATCGCGCCCGACGTCTTGAGCAGGCGCGCGACGCGCTCGGTCGGCTGGGCGCCGTGACGCAGCCAGTGCAGGGCCCGCTCGTTGTCGATGGTCACCACGGTCTCAGACTCGGCGCCCGAGAGGCCGCGCGGCTGGTACGTGCCGACGACCTCGAGCACGGCGCCCGACCGGGCGCGGCGGCTGTCGGCGGCCACGACGCGGTAGGTGGGCTGCTTCTTCTTGCCCATGCGCACAAGGCGCAGTTTGACGGCCACGGAATCTGTCCCCTTCGCAAGGTGTGTGCGGGTCCCCGCGCGGGACCGAGCGGTTAAGTCTAACGCGCCTTGGGCGGGGTGACCCGACCGCCCTTCTTCTTCTTGCCCTTCGCGCCCGCGCGCGGCGCGACGTCGCGCATCCCCGCGGCCAGGGCCTCGAAGCCCGGCGGCACGTCCGGCGCCGCGCGCGCCATCGCGCGAGCGGCGCCGCCGGGCGGGCCGCCGCTCGCGACCGAGCGCATCATCTTGCGCATCTCGGAGAACTGCTTGAGGAGCTGGCTCACCGCCGAGGTCGGCACCCCGGCGCCGCGCGCGATGCGCGTGCGCCGCGACACGTCGATGATCGCCGGCTCGCGGCGCTCGCGCGGGGTCATCGACGAGATGATCGCGCTCACCTTGTCGAGCTCGCGCTCGTCGACGTTGGCCGCGGCCGTGCGCATCTCCTTGGTGACGCCGGGCATCAGGCGCATGATCCCGCCGAGCGACCCCATCTTGCGCACCTGGCCGAGCTGGGCGGAGAAGTCCTCGAGGGTGAACGTCCCGGTGGCCAGCCTCCCGGCCGACTCGGCGACGACGTCCGCGTCCATCGTCGCCTCGGCCTGCTCGATGAGGCTCAAGACGTCGCCCATCCCCAGGATCCGAGATCGCCATCCGGTCGGGGTGGAAAAGGTCGAAGTCCTCGAGCCGCTCGCCGGTCGACGCGAAGACGATCGGCGCGCCGACGACGCCGCGCGCCGAGAGCACCGCGCCGCCGCGCGCGTCGTAGTCGAGCTTGGTGACGACGAGACCGGAGAGCGAGAGCGCCTCGTGGAACCGGCGCGCGGTGTGTACCGCGTCCTGGCCGGTGACGGCGTCGATGACGAGGAAGGTGTAGTGGGGCTCGGTCGCGCGGCTGACCGCGGCGACCTCGGCCATCAGCGCCTCGTCGACGGCCAGGCGGCCCGCGGTGTCCACGATGACGACGTCGCGCCCGGCGCGCCGGGCCTCGGCGACGCCGGCGCTCGCCACGGCGACCGGGTCACCGTCGCCGGTGAAGACCTCGACCCCGGCCTGGGCGCCGAGCACCTTGAGCTGCTCGACCGCGGCCGGGCGCTGCAGGTCGGCCGCCACCAGGAACGGTCGGCGCCCCTGGCGCTTGAACCAGCGCGCCAGCTTGGCCGCGGCGGTCGTCTTGCCGGCGCCCTGGAGGCCGGCCAGGAGGATGACCGTCGGCGGGCGAGGCGCGTAGGTGACGCGCAGGGACTCGCCGCCGAGGACCTCGACGAGCTGCTCGTGGACCGCCTTGAGGACCTGCTGGCCCGGGGCGAGGCTCGCCGACAGCGCCGCGCCGGCCACGCGAGCGCGCACCGCGTCGCAGAACGCGCGCGCCACCGAGAGCTCGACGTCGGCCTCGAGCAGGGCGACGCGCACCTCGGCCAGGGCTTCGTCGAGGTCGGCGTCGGTGATCCGGCCGCGGCCGCGCAGCCCGGCGCCGACGCGCTCGAGGCGCTCGCTGAGGGCGTCGAACATGGGTGGCCAGGCTACCGGCGCGCCCTAGGCGCCCAGCAGGGAGTCCACGAAGGCCGCGGGGTCGAAGTCGACGAGGTCGTCGGGCCCCTCGCCCACCCCGACGAGCTTGACCGGCAGGCCGAGCTCGCGCTCGATGGCCACGACGATCCCGCCGCGCGCGGTCCCGTCGAGCTTGGTCAGCACCAGGCCGGTGACCTGGGCCGCGGCGCGGAACTCGCGGGCCTGGGCCAGCGCGTTCTGGCCGGTCGTCGCGTCGAGCACCATGAGCGTCTCGACGACCTGGCCCGGCGCCCGGTCGGCGACGCGCCGCACCTTGGCCAGCTCCTCTAGGAGGTTGGCCGAGTTGGCGCGGCGCCCGGCCGTGTCGGCGAGGACGATGTCCGCGCCGCGCGCCGCGGCGCGCCCCAGCGCGTCGTGGACCACCGACCCGGGGTCGGCGCCCTCGGCCGCGCGCACCACGTCGGCGCCGGCGCGCTCGGCCCAGCGCTCGAGCTGCTCGGCCGCCGCGGCGCGGAAGGTGTCGCCGGCGGCGAGCACGACCGAGCGGCCCTCCAGGGCCAGGCGGCGCGCGAGCTTGCCGACGGTGGTCGTCTTGCCCGCGCCGTTGACCCCGACGAAGAGCCACACCGGGACGAGCCCGGGCCCGGCCGTCGTCGAGAGCGAGCGCTCCGCGACGAAGGACGCGAGCAGCGACGCGCGCAGCGCTGCGGCGACGCCCTCGGGCGCTCCGGACTCGCGCAGCCCCTCCACCAGGGCGTCGGCCGTCGCGACCCCCACGTCGCTGCGCAGCAGGACCTCCTCGACCACCGCGAGCTGCTCGTCGCCGAGGCGCCCGGACATCGCGCGAACCCGGTCGAAGACCCCGCGCGACGCGCCCAGGCGCTCGGCCAGCGCCGGCGCGGCGGCCTCGTCGACCAGGGCCATCGGGCGCGCCGGGGCGACCGCGGGCGCCGGCGCGCGCCGGCGCCGGCGCACCACGACCACCACGGCCGCCGCCAGGACGACCGCGACCGCGATCAGGACGATCCCCAGGGTCACGCCGGAACCTCCTCGCGGCGCGTGACGCGCTGGCTGACGACCTTGGAGGAGCCGCCGGGCACCATGGTCACGCCGTAGAGGGCGTCGGCCGCCTCCATCGTGCGCTTCTGGTGCGTGACGATGAGGAGCTGGGCCTCCTCGCGGAACTCGTCGACCAGGCTGAGGAACCGCTGGAGGTTCACGTCGTCCAGGGCCGCCTCGACCTCGTCCATCATGTAGAAGGGCGAGGGCCGGCTCCTGAAGACCGCGAAGAGGAAGGCCAGCGTCACCATCGAGCGCTCCCCGCCCGAGAGCAGGCTGATGCGCCGGATGTTGCGGCCCATGGGGCGGACCTCGATCTCCACGCCGGTGTTGAGCGGGTCCTCGGCGTCGGTCAGGCTGAGCCGCCCGCGCCCGCCCGGGAAGAGCATCTCGATGAGGTGCGAGAAGTGGTCGTTGACGTCGGCGTAGGCGGCGGCGAAGGTCGTCATGATCTCCTCGTCGAGCGCGCGCATCGCCTCGTGGAGCTCGCGCCGCGCGTGGCGCACGTCGGCCACCTGGGCGTCGAGCTCGCGGTAGCGCTCCTCGAGCGCGGCCAGCTCCTCGAGCGCCCACGGGTTGACCGGGCCGAGGCTGGTGAGCGCGCGTCGAGCTCCGCGACGCGCGCCTCGAGGGTGACGCCCTCGGGCAGCTCGACCGGGCTGGCGACCATCGACGCCGGAGCTCGACGCCCAGCTCGCGGGCGATCGTCTCGTGCGAGCGCTTGGCCGCCTCACCGCGAGCTCGGCCGCCTCGACCTCGGCGTCGCGCTCGCGCTCGGCCGACCTCGCCCAGGCGCGCCTCGGCGTCCGCGCGCTCGCGCCGCAGCTCCTCGAGCCGCTCGGCCCCCGCGCGGCTGGCCTCGAGCTGCTCGCGGTACGACGAGTCGAGCGCCGCCTGGGCCAGGGCGACGTCCTCGCCGGCCCGGCGCGCGAGCGCGCCCAGGCGCGTCGAGCGCGATCAGGTCGGCCTCGAGCGCCTCGCGCCGGCCGGCGACGTCGTCGCGCTCGTCGCCGCGCCCGGCCAGGCGCGCGTCGAGCTCATCCGCGCGCGCCTCGAGCAGGCGGCGGCGCTCGTCCAGGCGGGCCTCGGCGCGCGCCAGGTCGGCCTCGAGCGCGTCGGCCCGCGCGCCGGCGGCCTCGGCGCCCGCGCGCGCGCCGTCGCCCCCGGCCCCCGAGAGCCCGACCGACAGCGCCGCGACCTCGGACTCGAGCGTCGCGCACTCGGCGCTGAGGCGCTCGGCCTCGGCGGCCGCCTCGGCCTCTCGGGCCTGGGCCGTGCGCTCGACGTCGCCGGCGCGCTCGACGTCGGCGGCGGCCGCGCCCAGCCGGGCCTCGAGGTCCGCGAGGTCGCGCGCGGCGGTGCTCGCCGCGACGCGCGCCGCTCGCGCCGCCGCGCTCGCCGCGTCACGCCGCTCGCGCGCGGGGTCGACCGCCGAGGCGGCCTCGGCCGCCGCGGCGAGGGCGTCGTCGACCGTCGCGCGCGTGACCAGCGCGCGTCCCGAGGCGACGCGCCAGCCGCTCGGCGCGAGCAGGTCGCCGGCCGCGGTGACCACGACGAGCTCGGGGTGGGCGATCGCCACGTCGAGCGCGGCGTCGAAGTCCCGGGCCAGCACCGCGGTCGCGAAGATGCGGTCGAGCACGCCGTCGACGTGCGCCGGGGCCCCGGCGCGCGGTCGCACCGACGCGCGCAGCGCGGTCGTCCCGGCCGGGGCCGCGACGACCGACGGCGAGCCCTCGCCCGCGGGCAGCACGAGCCCCCGGCCGCCCTCGCGCCGCAGCGCGTCGAGCGCGGCGCGCGTCTGGCGCCGACCCTCGATGACCGTCGCGCCGGCCGCGGCGCCGACCGCGGCCTCGACCGCCGACTCGGCGCCCGCGTCGACCTCGACCAGCTCGCTCAGCGCGCCGAGCACTCCCTCGAGGCCCCCCAGGATCGCGCGCCCGCCCGCGCCCGTGACCTCCTCGAGCGCGCGCGACAGCGCCTCGGCCCGGGCCTGGGCGCGCGCGGCGGCGTCGGAGGCCGCGCGCAGCGCGTCCTCGGCCAGGACCCGGTCGGTCTCGGCCGAGGCGTAGGCGGCCTCGGCGCCGTCGGCCCGGGCGCGCGCGCCGTCACGGGCTTCGACCAGCTCTGGGAGGCGCGCGCCAGAGTCCGCGCGAAGGGCCCCGGCCTCGCGGTCCGCGCCCGCCGCGTCGCGCGCGGACAGGGCGCGCGCGAGCGCGGCGCGCAGCGCGTCCAGCGAGCGGGTGAGGTCGGCGACGCGCCCGGCGCGCCGGCTCCGCTCGTCGTCGTCGGCCGCGGCGGCGCGCGCGGCGTCGGCCTCGGCGCGCGCGCTCGCGGCCTCGGCGCGGGGCCCGGCCAGCGCGGCGGTCGCGGCGTCGAGCTCGGACAGCTCGGCGCCGACGCGCGCGGCCTCGGCCTCGAGGGTCGCGATGACGGTCTCGTCGGCGGCGGCCGTCAGCGCGGCGCGCAGGCTGCGCTCGCGCTCGGCGACCAGGCCCTGGGCGCCGCGCGCGCGTTCGGCCAGAGCGGCCAGGGCCCCGAGCGACGACGCCATCGCCTCCTCGCGCCGGCTGGCCAGGTCGGCCGCGGCGGCGCTGGCCCTCGCGTCGAGGGTGATGAGCTCGTCGCGCAGACCGCGCTCGGCCAGCGCGGCGTCGCCCAGGGCGCGCGCGGCCGCCAGGCGCCGGGCCTCGAAGGACGCGCGGCGCTCGGCGTAGAGGGCGGTGCGCGCGGCGCGCAGCTCGGCCTCGAGCGTCGCCGTAGCGGCGCGCTGACGCGGCTTGGCGCTCGAGCGGGCGCATCTGGCGGCGCACCTCGCGCACCAGGTCGCCGAGGCGCTCGAGGTTCTCCTGGGTCGAGTCGAGGCGCCGCTGGGCGCGCTCCTTGCGGCGGCGGTGCTTGAGGACCCCGGCCGCCTCCTCGATCACCGCGCGCCGGTTCTCCGGGCTCGCGTTGAGGATCGAGTCGAGCTGGCCCTGGCCGATGATCATGTGCTGCTGGCGCCCGACGCCCGAGTCGGCGAGGAGCTCCTGGATGTCGAGCAGCCGGCAGGTGGTGCCGTTGATCGCGTACTCGCTCTCGCCGTCGCGAAAGAGCGTGCGCGTGATCGTCACCTCGGCGCCGTCGATCGGCAGCCGGCCCGAGGAGTTGTCGATGGTCAGGCTGACCTCGGCGCGCCCGAGCGCCGGGCGCGTCGGCGTGCCCGAGAAGATCACGTCGTCCATGCGAGCGCTGCGCAGGATCCGGGTGCTCTGGGCACCCAGGACCCAGGTGACGGCGTCGACGACGTTGGACTTGCCCGACCCGTTGGGCCCGACGACCGACGGTCACGTTGGGCTCGAACTCCAGCGACGTGGCGTCGGCGAACGACTTGAAGCCCTTCATCGTGAGGCGCTTCAAGAACACGACGCCGACGCTACCAACGCCCCGCGAGGGGCCCCGGCCTAGCTCTGGTCCTTCTCGCAGTAGAACGTCGAGCGCTGGCGGAAGGTCACCCTCTGGATCGGCTGGCGGCAGAGCGGGCAGGGCTCGCCCTCGCGGCCGTAGACGTGGTGGAACGCTGGTAGGCGCCGGGCCGGCCGTCGGGGTCGACGAACTGCTCGTCGTCCAGCGTCGAGCCGCCGTGCTTGATCGCCTCGGTGAGCATCTCGAGCGATGCGAGCGGTGCAGCCGGCGGATCTCGATCGGCGGAGAGCGAGTCGGCCGGCCGGTCGTAGCGCAGGCCGGCGGCGAAGAGGATCTCGTCGGCGTAGATGTTGCCGATGCCCGCGATGATGTGCTGGTCGGTCAGCAGCGCCTTGATCGGGGTCGTGCGGTCTGCGCACGATGGCGGCGAACCGGTCCCAGCCGATCTACGTCCTCGACGGGGTCGATCCCGAGGTCGGCCAGCTCGGGGACCCGGCGGCGCAGGTCGAGGCCGTCGCCGCCGATGGACAGCCGCGCGAACGTGGAGACCTCGACCTTCTCGCCCTCTCCCGGTGGGATCGAGACGTAGAGCTCGCCGAACATCCGCGGGTCGACGTAGCGCAGCTCGCCGCCCGGTGACCAGGGTGAAGACGACGTGGGTGTGCTTGGGCTTGGGGTCCTTGGCGCCCTTGGCTCGCAGCAGCTGGCCGCTCATGCCCAGGTGGACGACCAGGTGGTTGCCCGAGTCCAGGCCGATCACGAGGTTCTTGCCGAGCCGCTCGACCGACTCGGATCGCTCGTGCCCTCGACCAGGGCGCGGAAGTCCTTGGCCGATCTTGTGCCGGCGCGTCAGCTTGCCCGTTGGTCACCGCGCACGGACTTGATCTTCTTGCCGACGAGCTCGCGCGACAGCACGGCGCGCACCGTCTCGACCTCGGGGAGCTCAGGCATCGCGGCCCTCCCAGCGCCGCGGCCGCGGCGGCCAGCTCGGCCGCCTTCTTGCGAGTCCCCTCGCCCTGTGCCGAGCGACCGCGCCGTCGATCGGCGACCGTCGGCGGTGAAGCGCCGGGCGTGGCTCGGCGCCCTCGCCGGTCACCTCGTAGCTCCGGGCGCGCCGAGGCCCGCTCGCCTCGCGCCCACTCCTGGAGGCCGGCTCTTCGGGTCCGAGCGCGCCGGGGTCGCCGCCTCGGCGCGCGAACCGCTCGTCCAGGCGCGCGGCGCACGAAGTCGCGCGGCGGCCTCGAGGCCGCCGCTCGAGGTAGACGGCGGCGACGACCGCCTCGTAGGCGTCGGCGAGCAGCGCCGAGTCGCGGTCGCGGCCGCCGGTCGCCTCCTCGCCGCGGCCCGAGGCGCAGCGGCTCGTCGAGGCCGAGGCGCTCGGCCGCGCGGCGAGCGACGGCTCGCTGACCACGCGTGGCCTGGCGCACCTGGGCGAGGCCGCCCTCGGGCCAGGTCGAGGACTCGCGGTAGGCGCGCTCGGCGATCACCAGGCCGACCACGGCGTCGCCGAGGAACTCGAGGCGCTCGTTGGACTCGAGGCGTGCTCGGCGGCGTAGCGCGGAGTGCGTGAGCGCGCGTCACGAGCGCGCTCGTCGCCGCGGTCGAGGCCGACGGCGCCGGCGAGGGTGCGGCCGGCTGTCCGGCGGCGCCACGGCCGGGCGCGCTCAGCTCGCCTTCAGCCGCACCTCGACGTAGTCGACGGCGTCGCGCACCGTCTTCAGGTCCTCGAGGTCCTCGTCGTCGATCCGGAAGCCGACCGTCCGCTCGCGAGAGCTCCTCTTCGAGCGCCTCGACCAGCTCGATCAGGGCGAGCGAGTCCGCGTCGAGGTCGTCGGCGAACGAGCGACGTCCTCGGTCGACCTCGGAGGGCTCGATCTCGAGGATCTCGGCGCAGCTGGTCCCGGATCAGCTCGAAGATGGCCGTCGCGGTCCGGGCGCCGGCGGCGCTGTTGTGGGTCTCGGCGGGCAACTCGCCTCCTTGGGTGTGCTGGGTGAGCCTACCGACGACGGCTCGGCCGGGGTCGAGGCACTCACGAGGCGCGATCGGCCGCGCGCAGCGCGTCGACGACCCCGCGGCGGCCAGGTCGTGGGCCACCCGCAGGGCGTTCTTGATCGCGCGTGGCGGACGAGGAGCCGTGGCGAGATGACGCAGACCCCGTCGACGCCCAGCAGCATCGCCCCGCCCTGGGCGTCGGGGTCGAGGTCCGCGGCGAGCGGGCAGCGAGGTGCGCCATGAGGACGTCGCCCCGGCCGCCTGCGTCGCGTCGTCGGTGTCGATGACCCGCGAGCACGGCGGAGAACATGAACGCGCAGCGCGCCCTCGAGGGTCTTGAGCGCGACGTTGCCGGTGAAGCCGTCGGTCACGATCACGTCGACGGGCGACCCGATGAGGTCGCGGCCCTCGACGTTGCCGTAGAAGTCGACGCCGCTCGCGGCGTCCGAGCAGCTCGTGGGCCTCCTTGACGAGCGGCGTGCCCTTGGTCGGACTCCTCGCCGATCGAGAGCAGCCCGACGCTCGGGTCGCTCGACGCCGTAGCGGCGCCGTCGACGAAGCGCGCTCGCCATCTGGGCGAACTGCACGAGCATCTCGGGCGTGCACTCGGCGTTGGCGCCCGGCGTCGACACAGGACGACGGGCGTCGCGCCCGGCCGCGGGATCGGCGTCGCGATGCACGGGCGGACCACGCCCTTGATCCGACCGAAGCCGCAGCAGCGCGGACGCCATCGTCGCCCCGGTGTTGCCCGCCGAGACCGTCGCCGAGGCCGCGCCGTCGCGCACGAGCTCGGCCGCGCGCACGAGCGAGGAGTCCTTCTTGCGCCGCACGGCCTGGCGCGGGGTCGTCGTCCATCGCGATGACCTCGGTGCACGCGACGAGCCGGAGGCCCAGGGTGTCGCCCGACCAGGTCGGGCGGGCCGACCAGGATCACGTCGACGCCGAGCTCGTCGACCGCGCGGCGCGCGCCCGCGCGACGATCTCGCCGGGCGCCCGGTCCCCGCCCATCGCGTCGAGCGCGACGGGCAGCGGCCCCGGGCGTCAACTCAGTCGACCTCGACCGCGACGCGACCCTTGTACCACCCGCAGTTCGGGCAGACGACGTGGGGGCGTCTTGGAGGCCGCGCAGTGCGGGCAGACGCTGCGCGCCGGCGCGTCGAGCTTCCAGTTGGCCGCGCGCCGGCTGCGCTGACTTCGCCTTGGACGTCTTTCGCTTGGGGACGGCCATGGTGCCTCTGGCTTCTCGTCGCGGGTGCGTCAGGCCTAGGCCGGTCCGGCACGCGGAGCGCGTCGAGTGTAGCCCACCTCGGGTCGGCCTCCGGCCGGCACCCGCACGCGCTCCTCGTTGCGGTCCGCGCCGCAGCGTCGCGCACAGCCCCGCGCAGTCCGGGCCGGCACAGCGGGGCGAGCGGCAGCTCGAGGACGATCGCGTCGCGGACCAGGTCGCACAGGTCGACCTGCGTCGTCGACGATCGGGTAGGCGTCCTCGTCGTCGGGGGCTCTGCGCCTCGACGAACCGCTCGGCGACCTCGACGACGCTCATGCCCAGGACCGACGTCGCGCACCGCCGGCAGACCGCCGCGCCAGGGCGCGACGAGCGTCCCGGTCGGCGGCCACGCCGCCGAGGAGCTCGGGAGCGTCGAGGTCGACCGCGACGTCGGCGCCCGGCGACGACCTCGGCCGCGCCGGGCGCGGCGCCGCGAGCGAGCCGTCGTCGGCGTCGAACGGCGCGGCGAAGCGCGACCCGCAGGGTCGACGGCACGACGTGGCGCAGCGAGCCCCGCGACGGGGACGACGAGGTCACGGCGCGGTCGCGCGTCCTGGTCGAAGACGGAGTCCTGGTCGAAGAACGGGCTCGCCGCTCGGCTCGTCGACGCCGGCGGGCGCCTCGGCGTCCTCCTCGGGCTCGATCGCGCGTCGGCGCCGGGCGCTCAGCCGCTCGCGGCCCGAGCTGGACGGTCCGTGCGGAGCCGGTCGAGCACGATCTCCATCTGGGCGAGCTCGCTGGTCGCAGAAGTCCTCGGCCTCGTGGACGATCGTGCGCGGCCGCGCTCCTCGGCGTCGGCGACGATCCGCTCGGCGTGGCCCTGCGCCTGGCGCGCGATCTCGGTCCGCGAGACCAGTGCGCGCGGCCTCGGCGCGCACCTCGTCCAGGAGCGCGTCGGCCTCGCGGCGATCGCTGCTCGGTCAGCGCGTCGAGGTCCGCGCAGCACCCAGCGGGCGCGCTTGCAGATCTCGTCGGGCAGGTCGCGCAGCGCCTCGTCGAGCAGGCCGAGCACCTCGTCTCGCGAGATCAGCACCGAGTTCGACAGCGGCATCGGCCTTGGCGTTGGCCACGAGCTCGACGCAGCTCGGAGCAGGATCGGTCTCGACGTCGCTCGGCGCTCCTCGCGGCCGTCGAGGCTCGAAGGGCTCGGCGTCGGGCTCCTCGGGGTCGTCGAGGTCGGTCACGGCGCGGCCCCCCGCGAACCGCTCGCCGGAGCCGCTTCTCGACCGGCGCGGGCACGAAGGGGCTGACGTCGCCGCCGTAGCGGGCGACCTCGCGCAGCAGGCGCGACGCGATGAACGAGTGCGACGAGCTCGTCGGGATGAAGATCGTCTCGACGCCCGACAGCGACCGGTTCATCTGGGCCATCTGCAGCTCGCTCTCGAAGTCCGAGACCGCCCGCAGGCCCTTGACGATGGCGGTGGCGCCGACCTCGTCGGCGACGTTCACGAGCAGGGTCGACACCGACACGATGCGCACGTGGTCCGAGGTGCGCCAGGCTCTCGGCGATCATCTCGCGGCGCTCCTCGAGGGTGAAGCACGGGTCGGACTTCTGGGGGTTGCGCAGGGCGGCGACGACGATCTCGTCGAAGACGTTGACGGCCCGCTCGATCACCTCGAGGTGGCCGTTGTGGAACGGGTCGAAGGACCCCGGGATCAGTGCGATCGGTCACGCGGCGTCACGCCCGACACGTTGGCTGCAGCATCGTCACGAGCGTACTGCCGTAGCGGCGCGTCGCTGGCGACTTCCCAGCCCGACGGCGCATCGACCTCGCGGTCGGTCTCGATCACCACGACGGCGCGCGGCGAGCGCCCTCGAGGGCCGCGCGACGTCGAACTCGCCGTAGGGCGGGTCGCAGAGCGCGAGGTCGAGGTCGGCCGGCGGCGCGCCAGCCCGGCAGCGCGCGCGCGCACGAACGACGCGTCGCGGTCCTCGAGGCCGCACGGCGTCGAGGTTGGCGCGCGGCCGCCGCGAGGCAGGCCGGGTCGTCGTCGACGAAGGTGCACGTGACGCCGCGCCGCGGCTGAGCGCCTCGATCCCCATCGCGCCGCTGCCGCAGTACAGGTCGACGACGCGGCGCCGACGCAGCCCGCCGCGACTCTCGAGCGACGAGAAGATCGCCTCGCGCACGAGGTCGGTCGTCGGCCGGACGTGCGCCGGGAGCTGGGCGCGTCAGCGCGCGGCCCCGCGCGCTGCGCCCGCGACGACGCGCACGCGCCGCAGCGTAGGCCCGGCCTAGGCATCTTGAAGAGCCACGCGGCCTCGTCGTCGTCGACGAAGCACGCCGCAGCTCCTCGCGAGCGTCCGCGCGGCCGTCGAGCTCCGATCGCGATCCAGGGGCCCCTCCTCGGCGAGCGGGCCGCGGCCGAGCAGGTCGCGTCGCGCGACCAGGCGCGCCAGGCGCAGGTCGCTCGGCCCTGCTGGCGCGCGCCGAGGATCGTGCCCTCGCCGCGCAGCTCGAGGTCGACCTCGGCGAGGTGCGAAGCCGTCGTTCGACTCGACCAGCGCGCCCAGGCGCGCCGCGCCGTCGCGGCGTCGTCGGCTCGCCCAGCAGGTAGCACCACGACGGGAGCGTCGCCGCGCCCGACGCGCCCGCGCAGCTGGTGGAGCTGGGCGATGCCGAAGCGGTACGCGTCCTCGACGACCATCACGGTGGCGTCGGGCACGTCGACGCCGACCTCGATCACGATCGTGGCGCACCAGGACGTCGATCGTCGCCGCGCGCGGAACCGGCCATCACCGACTCCTTGTCGGCCGCCGGCAGCTGGCCGTGCAGCAGGCCGAGCGCGCAGCCCGGCCAGCGGCCCGTCGCGCAGCCGCTCGCACTCGGCGACCGCGCCGACGCGGCCTCGACGCGGTCTCGGACCCCTCGACGAGCGGGCAGACGACGAAGGCGCGGTGCCCGGCGGCCACCTCGCGCGCACGCCGCCCGAACGCCTCGTCCTCGCTCGAGCTCGCCCCGTCGCCCAGGTCGTGGCTCGACCGCGCACGCGCCCGGCGGGCAGCTCGTCGAGGACCGTCATGTCGAGGTCGCCGAAGAGCGACCATCGCCGCGGTCCTCGGGATCGGCGTCGCGGTCATGACCAGCACGTCGGGGTCGGCGGCCGTCGGCCGAGCTCGTCGCGGCCCTTGTCGCGCAGCGCGGCGCGCTGCTCGACGCCGAAGCGGTGCTGCTCGTCGATGACGACGGCGCCCGAGGGCGGCGAAGCGCACGTCGTCGGTGAGCAGCGCGTGCGTGCCGACGACGAGGTCGACCGCGCCGCGCGCGAGCCCCTCGAGCGCGTCGCGGCGCTCCGGCGCCCTTCACGCCGCGAGGTGAGCAGCACGACGACGAGCGGCCGCGACGCGCCGAGCCGCGCGGTCGTCGGCGACGACGAGGCCGTCGAGCAGCTCGGCGCACCGCGTAGCGCGTGCTGCTCGGCGAGGACCTCGGTCGGCACCATCAGCGCGCCCTGGCGGCCGCCGTCGACCGCGGCGAGCAGCGCGGC
The DNA here is from genome assembly GCA_963820815.1 of uncultured Actinomycetota bacterium. Classification (GTDB taxonomy): domain Bacteria; phylum Actinomycetota; class Acidimicrobiia; order Acidimicrobiales; family RAAP-2; genus RAAP-2. The sequence goes on from CAWGBL010000004.1 coordinate 37,216, forward strand.
GATGGCGACGACGCGTCTTGCCCGCGCCGACGTCGCCCTGCAGCAGGCGGTGCATCGGCAGCTCGCGCGGACAGGTCGGCGAGCGATCTCGGCGATGGCGCGGCGCTGCGCGCCCGTCGGCTCGTAGGCGAGGCCGGCGAGGAAGCGCGCGACGAGCGACGACGTCGCCGCCGAGCAGCGCGCCGCGCGCGCGTCAGGGCGTCGGCCGGGTCGCGGGGTGCGCGATGCCCCGCGGCGTCGCTTCGCGAGCGCCGGCCTTGCGCGCGACGAGCAGCGAGCTGGAGGCGGAGCAGCTCGTCGAAGACGAGGCGCGCGCGCGCCGCGTCGGTGTCGGCCAGGTCGACCGGCCGGTGGATCGCCATGCATCGCCGCGGTGCGCGTCGACGAGCGTCGAGGCGCGCGAGCGAGCTCGGCGCGAGCGGGTCGTCGAACTCGCCGGCGCGCGCGAGCGCCTCGGCGCACGCGCGCGACAGCTCCCAGCTCGTCAGGCCCGCCTTCGGCGGACGCGGGGTAGACGGGGATCACGCGCATCGTCCGCGTGGCGGCGCGCTCGTCGCCGTCGATGCCGACGATCACGTCGACGACCGGGTTCACCATCCGCGCGCGCGCCCGCGGTACTCGTCGAGCTTGCCGAAGAACAGCGCCTGGACCCCGACGGCCGAGCTGCTTGGCGCGCCAGGGCTGGTTGAAGAACGTCGACGTGTCATCGTCGCGCCGCGGTCGACGACGTCGGCCTCGACGAGCGCTGCGGCCCTGGCGCGTCCGGCGCGCGCGCGACGCGCGGTGACCTCGCGCGAGGACGACCGCCTCGTCGCCGACGGCGAGGTCCGACGAGGTCGCGCCTGCCGCGAGCGGTCGATGTAGCGGCGCGGGTAGGTGAACAGCAGGTCGAGCACCGTCGCGACGCCGACGGCGGCCGAGCGCCTCGGCGCGCCGCTCGGCCCGACCGCCGCGCAGCCGGTCGACGGGGATCGTCGGCGAGGTCGGCCAGGCGGCGGGCGGCCCGCGCGGTCACTCGACGCCGAAGTAGTACGGGTACAGCGGCTGGCCGCCGTGGTGGACCTCGACGGCGACGCCCGGGGCACTCCTCGGCGAGCCACTGGGTGATGCGCCGGGTGTTGGCCGGGGTCGACGCCGTCGCCCTCGATGATCGTCACGAGCTCGTGCTCGGCGCGTCACGACGACGTCGAGCAGCCGGCAGGCCGCGACGGCGATCGACTCGGCGATCGAGCGCACGCCCGACGCGCGCCAGCCCGATCCAGTCGCCCTCGCGGACGTCGCCGGCGTCGGTCGACGCGTCGCGGACCGCCGCGTCACCTCGGCGGCGACGACGCGGCGCGCCGACGCGGCCATCGCCGCGGCGTTGGCCGGCGCGCCGGCGTCCGGGTCGTAGGCGAGCAGCGCGGCGAAGCCCTCGACGATCGACGTCGTCGGCACGACGCAGACCTGCGCGTCGACCAGCGCGTCGACCTGCTCGGCGACCGGGACGGATGTTCTTGTTGTTCGGCAGCATCACGACCTCGGCGCTGACCCGTCGAGCGCACGGCGTCCAGCGAGGTCGGCGGTCGAGGGGTTCATCGACTGCCCGCCCGAGACGAGCGAGCGCACGCCGAGCGAGCGGAAGATCCGGCCCACGCCCGTCGCCGACCACGACGGCGACGACGGCGGTCGCCGGCGGCGGGCCGAGGGGCTCGTCGGACGCCGACGCGCTCGCGCCCTCGCGGACCCAGCGCTCCTCGATCACCTGCTCGGCGAGGTCGGTCACGCGGATCCCGCGCGGGCGGCCCGACGTCGAGCGCCGCCTCGATCGCGCGCGCCCACGTCGTCGGTGTGGATGTGGCAGTTGTAGAGGCCGTCGCCGCCGACGACGACGATCGAGTCGCCGAGCCCGGCCCAGACCTCGCTGAACGCGCCGATCGCGCTCGTCGGCCGCCTCGAGGAAGTACATGACCTCGTAGCGCGGGCCGAGCGGCTCCTCGCCGGGCGCCTCGGGCGTCGCGTGGACGTCGATCGACGATCGACCGACGGCGCGCTCGGGCAGCGGGTCGCCGGCCACGACGTGGCAGAGCGCGTCGAGCAGCAGGACACAGGCCGGCGCCGCCCGCGTCGACGACGCCGGCCTGCGTGAGGACGGGCAGCAGGTCGGGGGTGCGCGTCGAGCGCCTCGTGCGCGCTGGCGCGCGCCGCGCGCACCAGGTCGACCAGCCCCTCGACGTCGCGCGCGCCCTCGGCCGCGGCGCGCGCGACCGTGAGGATCGTCCCCTCGACCGGGCGCTCGACCGCCAGGCGCGCGAGGTCGTCGGCGTGCGCGAACGCGATGGCCAGCTCGCTCGGGTCGACGCCCTCGGCGCGCCAGCGCTCGACGAGGCCGCGCAGGAGCTGGCTGAGGATGACCCCGGAGTTGCCGCGCGCCCCCATCAGCGAGCCGTGGGCGATCGCCTGGCCGACCTCGGTGAGGGTCGCGGTCGGCCCCAGGTCGGCCAGGGCGGCGACCACCGACTCCACGGTGAGGGTCATGTTGGTGCCGGTGTCGCCGTCGGGGACCGGGTAGACGTTGAGCCGGTTGATGACCTCTCGGTGGCTGCGCAGCAGCGCCGCGTAGGTCGCCATGACCGCCCGCAGGTCCGCCGCCGACAGCGTCGTGGGCGTCGTCATCGACGGCCGATGCTACAATGGCTCTTCGCTTTGGGCCCGGGGAGACCGGCGGCCCGATGAAGGATCGACCATGGCATCAGTCTGCGACGTGTGCGGCAAGCAGCCGTCGTTCGGGATGAACGTGACCCACTCGCACCGGCGCACCCGGCGCCGCTGGAACCCCAACGTCCAGCGCGTGCGCGCTCTGGTCAACGGCACGCCCACGCGCCTCAACGTGTGCACCGGCTGCCTGCGCGCCGGCAGGGTCACCAAGCCCGCGCGCCGCACCCCCGCCTGATCAGAGGCGGTGCTGGAAGCCCCGCCGGGCGAACGGCTCTCCGCGCAGCGTCCGCACTGACGCGTCGGCCACGACGCGGCCCACGGTGATCGGCTCAGGCAGCCGGCGCGACTCGAACACGAGGCGCAGCCGCGCCGCGTCGGCCGTCGCGATGACCAGCTCGTAGTCCTCGCCGCCCTCGACCGCCTCGTCGAAGGTCGCCCCCGGCGCGACCGGCACGTCGCTGAGCTCGAAGCCGACCCCGCTCGCGTCCGCCAGCCGGTGCAGGTCGAGGCCCAGGCCGTCCGAGAGGTCCATCATCGCGTGGGCCCCGGCGCCGCGAGCCGCGAGGCCCTCCTCGAGGCGCGGCCAGGGCCGGCGCTGGGCGACGACCAGCGGGTCGTCGAGCGCCGCGCCCGCCGCGCGCCGCCGCCGCCCGGCCGCGGCGCGCCCCAGCGGCCCGGTGACCAGCAGCTCGTCGCCGGCGCGCGCGCCGCTGCGCAGCACCGCGCCGCGGTCCGGGCACTCGCCGAGCACCGTGACCGCGACGATGACGTCGCGCGACTCCGTGAGGTCGCCGCCGACGATGGGGCACCCGGTCACCGCCGCGGCGTCAGCCAGCCCACGGTGCAGCTCCTCTAGGTCGGTGCCCGGCGGCGCGGCGACCGCGACCACCGCCGCGCGCGGCCGCGCCCCCATCGCCGCGAGGTCGCTCACCGCCGCGGCCACCGCCTTGAAGCCGAGGTCCTCGAGGGGGAAGAGCGCGGGGTCGAGGTGGACGCCCAGGACCGCGGCGTCGGTCGAGATGACCGCCTCGCCGGGGATCGGGCCGAGCACCGCGGCGTCGTCGCCGATGTGGACCTCGCCCTCGGGGGCCGCGCGCCTCGACACGATCGCCGCGATACGCTCCAACACGTCATCTTCGCGGCGGTAGGGCTCCCTCACGGGAGCGGGTGGGTCGTCGTTGGCGGGCATGGCGTCAGGCGCCGCGAGGCACGAACCGGGCGAAAGGACCGCACGTGACGTACCCCACCCGCAACAAGAGGCTCATCGCGTGGGTCGAGGAGGTGGCGGCGCTCACCACTCCCGATCGTATCCACTGGTGCGACGGCTCGGCCGAGGAGTACGACGCGCTGTGCGCGGGGCTCGTGGCGCCAGGGGACCTTCACGCGGCTCTCGGAGTCCAAGCGGCCGAACAGCTACTGGGCCACGTCGGACCCCGGCGACGTCGCGCGCGTCGAGGACCGCACCTTCATCTGCTCGGCCGACGAGGCCGACGCCGGCCCGACCAACAACTGGGTCGACCCCGCGCAGATGCGCGAGACGCTCAACGGCCTCTTCGCCGGCTCGATGAGCGGCCGCACGATGTACGTCGTGCCGTTCTCGATGGGCCCGATCGGCTCGCCGATCAGCTACATCGGCGTCGAGATCACCGACTCGCCCTACGTCGTGGTGAGCATGCGGATCATGACCCGCATGGGCCGCGGCGCCCTCGAGGCCCTCGGCGACGACGGCGACTTCGTGCCCTGCCTGCACTCGGTCGGCGCGCCGCTCGCCCCCGGCGAGGCCGACGTGCCCTGGCCGTGCAACCCCGACCAGAAGTACATCGTCCACTTCCCCGAGACGCGCGAGATCGTCTCGTACGGCTCGGGCTACGGCGGCAACGCGCTGCTGGGCAAGAAGTGCTTCGCCCTGCGCATCGCCAGCGTGATCGCGCGCGACGAGGGCTGGCTGGCCGAGCACATGCTCATCCTCAAGCTCACCAACCCGGCCGGCGAGAGCCGCTACGTGGCCGGCGCGTTCCCCAGCGCCTGCGGCAAGACCAACCTCGCGATGCTCGTGCCCACGCTGCCCGGCTGGAAGGTCGAGACGATCGGCGACGACATCTGCTGGATGAAGTCCGGGGCCGACGGACGCCTGCGCGCCATCAACCCCGAGGCCGGGTTCTTCGGCGTGGCCCCGGGGACCAACATGCACACCAACCCCAACGCGATGCTCAGCGTCCAGGCCAACACCATCTTCACCAACACCGCGCTCACCGCCGACGGCGACGTCTGGTGGGAGGGGATGGGCGAGCCCCCGGCCGGCCTGACCGACTGGCGGGGCCAGGCCTGGAGCCCGGACCTGGGGACCCCGGCGGCGCACCCCAACTCGCGCTTCACCGCGCCGGCCGGCCAGGACCCGGCGATCGCGCCCGAGTGGGAGGACCCGGCCGGCGTGCCGATCGACGCCATCCTCTTCGGCGGGCGACGCGGCTCGGTCGTGCCGCTCGTCGTCGAGGCCCGCGACTGGGCCCACGGCGTCTTCTACGGCTCGACCGTGGCCAGCGAGACGACCGCGGCGGCGACCGGCGCGGTCGGCCAGCTGCGACGCGACCCCTTCGCGATGCTGCCCTTCTGCGGCTACAACATGGCCGACTACTGGGCCCACTGGCTGACCTTCGAAGACCGCTACGGCGACTTCGCGCTGCCCAAGATCTTCTACGTCAACTGGTTCCGCAAGGGCCCCGACGGCGCGTACCTCTGGCCCGGCTTCGGCGAGAACAGCCGGGTGCTCGAGTGGGTCTTCGAGCGCACCGCCGGGCGCGGTGAGGCGACGCTGACCCCGATCGGCTACCTGCCGCCGATCCACGCGATCAACCTCGAGGGCCTCGACGTCTCGTCCGACGACATGGCCGAGCTGCTCAGGGTCGACGCCGAGGGCTGGCGCGCCGAGGTGCCGCTCATACGCGAGTACTACGAGCGCTTCGGCGCCCACTTGCCCGAGCGGCTGACCCAGGAGGTCGACGACCTCGAGGCGCGCCTGATCGACGCCGGGGCCTAGTCGGCCGTCTCGGCGTCGGCGACGATGAGCCGCGGGCCGCTCGGCCAGTCGAAGTAGCGCCACGTCCAGTTGATGAAGACGCGCAGGCGGTTGCGGAACCCCACCAGGTAGAAGAGGTGGAGGCCGAGCCAGGCCATCCAGCCGAGCGTTCCGCGCACGACGACGCCGCGTGCGAGCTTGGCCACCGCGGCGCGCCGGCCGATCGTCGCCATGATCCCCTTGTCGGAGTAGGCGAAGGGCTCGGTCGGCCGGCCCTCGAGGGCGGCGAGGACCTGGCGCGCACAGTGGCGCCCCGACTGGATGGCGACGGGCGCGAGCTGGGCGCACAGGGCCCCGCCAGAGAGCGCCGCCGCCGCGTCGCCGACCGCCCACTCGCGCTCTCGACCGGCGACTCGCAGGTCCGCGCCCACCACGCAGCGCCCCCCGGGTCCGGCCTCGCCCAGCGACCCGCCGAGGGTCCCGGCGACGGTCACCCCGCCGGCCCACACCACGGCCGTCGCCTCCAGGCGCTCGGAGTCCGCGAACTCGATCGCGCCGTCCTCGACGCGCGCGACGACGCGCCCCAGGCGCACCTCGACGCCCATGCGCGCGAGCACGCGCTGGGCGTAGCGCGACGCGACCGGCGGGAACGCGGTGAGCAGGCGGTCCGCCTGGTCGACGAGGACCACGCGCACGCGCGACGGGTCGAGGCGCAGCCCGTCGCGTCGCACGGCAATCGAGATGAGCTCGCTCAGCGCCCCGGCCGTCTCCACCCCGGTCGGGCCGCCCCCGACGACCACGTAGGTGAGCGACGATGGCGCGACCTCCGCCGCGACGTCGGCCGCCTCCAGGCTCAGCAGCAGCAGGTTGCGCAGCCGGCGCGCGTCGGCCAGCGTGTAGAGCGGCAGCGCGTGCTCGCGCGCTCCGGGCACGCCGAAGAAGGCCGCGGTCGCCCCGGTGGCGACGATCACGTGGTCGTAGGGCACCTGCGCGCCGTCGTCGAGGCGCACGACGCGCCGCTCGGGGTCGACCGCGGCGACGCGCCCGTGGCGGAAGTGGACGTTGTCGGCGTGCCCGAAGACCGTGCGGATCGGGTAGGCGACGTCGGCCGGCTCGAGGCCGGCCGTCGCGACCTGGTAGAGCAGCGGCGCGAAGGTGTGGAAGTTGTGCGCGTCGACGATCGTCACGCGCACCTTCTCCCCGGCCAGGCCCCGGGCCGCGGCCAGCCCGGCGAACCCGCCGCCGACGACCACGACGTGGGGCAGGTGGTAGAGGCGCGGGAAGTTGGTGACCGCCCCGACCGTGGACACGCCCTCAGCCTAGGGAGGGCCTAGCGCGACGCCCTCCGGCCGAGCCCGTAGACCACCGCCCCGGCGCCGGCCACGACCGCCAGCGCGCGGTCGCCGACGCCGAACGAGAGCGCGACCGCCACCGGGATGAGCGCCCCGACGACCCAGAGCAGCTGCTGGCGCACCGCGAGCAGCGCGAAGGTCCGGCCCTGGGCGGCCAGGGGCACGTGGCGCTGGGTGATCGCGTCGAAGCTCGGCTGGGCCACCGCGGCGCACAGCCCGAGCCAGGCGATCAGGACGGACTGGCCGACGAGCGACGGCCCCACGCTCGCCAGCCCGGCGCCCAGCGCCACCCCCAGCAGCGCCAGCGCCAGGAGCGTCGACTCGCTCAGCGCGCTGCGCGCGCGCGTGACCAGCCCGAGCCCGGCGAGCGACCCCACCGCGCTCAGGGCCAGCACCAGCCCGTACCAGAAGAGGGCCGCGTGCTCGCGGCGCAGGCCGAAGGCCATCAGGAACGTGGCGAAGCCGACGCAGAAGCGCATCAGCGCGGCCGCGGCGAGCCCCCACGACACCTCGGAGTCGCCGAAGGGGTTCAGCGTGTGGCGGTCGCGCTCCTCCTGGGTCAGCGCGGCGAAGCGCTCGCGCACCGCGGGCGCCGGGCGCGGCAGGCGCAGGCTGGCCACCGTCGCGCCGGCGTAGACGACGACGGCCAGCGCGAGCACGCTCGTCGCCCCGACGCCCTTGAGCAGCCCGGCGCCGACCCCGCCGACCACCAGCCCGGCCAGCGTGCCGAGCAGGGTCAGCTGGGCGTTGAAGCCGGCGAAGCCCTCGCCCGCGTCGACGCGCTCGGTCGGCCAGCCGGCCGCGTCGAGGTCGGCCCCCCGGTCGCGGAACTGGGCGGTGCGCGCCATCTCGGGCACGAGCGTCCCGCGGATGACGCCGTAGAGCTTGCTCGACACCAGGATGACGAACGCCTCGGGGTAGAGCCAGAGCGAGGTCAGGTGCTGGGCCATCAGCCAGCACAGGGCGGCGCGCGCCAGGGCGCTGGTGGCGATGAGCGCGCGCCGTCCGGCCACCGAGCGGTCGATGAGGGGGCCGAGCAGCGGCGAGACGACGGCGAACGGGGCGATGGTGAGCGCGAGGTAGAGCAGGACGCGGCCCTTGGCCTCGGTCGGGCTCACCGAGAAGAAGAGCGAGCCGGCGAGCGAGATCGTGACCAGGGTGTCGCCGGCCGTCATCGCGACGTGGGTCAGCGCCAGGCGGCCGAAGCCCGTGCGCTGGTTGAAGAGGTCCTCGCCGGCCGCGCGCACCAGGGAGACCAGGCCGCGGCGACGCACGCCTCGCAGGTTAAGCGGTCGGCGCGAGCGGCTAGTTGGAGAAGCAGCCCAGTCGGTAGACCTGGTCGGGCAGCACGCCGGGCACGCACACCGTCGCGCGGTCGGCGAACGACCACGCCGAGCTCGTCGGGTCGTACTCGAGCACCTCGGTGACCCCGACCTCCGCCTGCCCGCTGCCGACGGTCGCCCACGCGAAGGCCCAGCCGCCCTCGCAGCCGAGGCGCTGCATCGACGCGAGGGCCATCGGGCCGGTGAAGGCCGCGCCGAGCGCCGCGGCGGTGCACGGCGCGGCGCCGGGCGTCGCGGCCTGGCTGGCGCGCGCGCCCACCGCCCCGAGCCCCAGGCCGGCCACGACCGCCAACGACACCACGACTCGCCACGGGCCCACGGGGTCAGTCCACCACAGGCGCGGTGCGCACGCCGGTCAGCCGCCGGCGATGACGCGGCCGAAGAGGTCGAAGACGAAGCCCGACCACAGCTCCTCGCTCAGCGGCTCGGCCGACGCGTCGTCGAGGTTGCGGCCGAAGACGACGACCTGGAGAAGGACGGCGACCGCGCGCGGGTCGAGCTCTCGTCGGATCCAGCCGCGGTCCTGGCAGGTCAGCACCGCCATCGCCAGCTGGTCGGTCAGGCGCGACTGGGTGGCGCCGATCATCTCGCGCAGCCCCGGGCGCGTCACCGAGGCCGCGACGATGCGCAGGCGCATCGACCGGCTCGACCGGCGGCCCTCGCCCACCGAGACCGAGTCGAGGATTCGGCCCGCCGCGCCCAGGAAGGACGCGAAGTCCTCGCTCTCGTCGATCGCGGCGTCGATCGCGACGATGTCGTCGTCGATGATCTCGCCGAACATCATCTCGTAGGCCGCGTCGATCACTCCCTCGCGCGAGCCGAAGTGGTGGTACACCGAGCCGTAGTTCACCCCGGTCGCCGCGCAGATCTCCGGGATGCGCAGCCGGGACTCGTCGCCCTCACGCAGGCGAACGGCCACCGCCTCGAGCACGGTGCGCATCACCGGCCCCGACCGGCCCTGCTTGTGCACTATGCGGTCGACCTTGCTCACCGCCCGACCCCGCGCTCCGACATGACTCCACGGTACGGGAGGGGCGCGAGTCCTTGTACGGAACAAAGTTACAGACTCGGTGAATCGTTTGGCGCTGGCGAACCGTCGGGTAAGTGGCGAGGGGCCGCGGACACTACCTGGTGAACGGCCCATTACGGGCAAGCACGAGGAGGTCCCGTGTCCGACGCCGCAACTTCTGACTCACCGCGCCACCGCACGCCGCTGCCCGCGGTCGCCCTGGCCCTCATCGTCGTCGTGGCGGTCGTCGCGGGCGCCGGCGTCTACGCCTGGGGCCGAGGGTCGTCCTCCCCGGGCCGCGCGGGCACCATCACCGTCACCGGGTCGGGCTCGGTGATGGGCACCCCCGACACCGCGACCGTCGCGCTCGGCGTCCAGACCACCGCGTCGACGGCCGTCGCCGCGCTCAACGAAAACAACGCCCGCGTCGCCGCGCTGATCAGGGCCTTGGTGAGGAGCGGCGTCGCCAAGAAGGACCTGCAGACCTCCGGCCTCAACCTCTGGGACAACACGAACTCCAACGGGACCGTGACCGGCTTCACCGTGAGCAACGACCTCACCGTCACGCTGCACCACATCAAGACCGCGGGCGCCGCGATCGACGCCGCGGCCAACGCCGTGGGCAACGGGATCCAGCTCAACGGCATCACCCTGTCGATCTCGCACGACTCGGCGCTGCTCGCCCAGGCCCGCGGGCGCGCCATCCGCAACGCCCGCACCGCGGCCGGCCAGATCGCGCACGCCGGCGGGTCGTCCCTCGGCGGGCTCGTCTCGGTCGTCGACCTCGAGAACCAGAACACCGAGATCCTGCCGCTCGCCGGGTTCGCCACGGCCGCCGGCGCGCTCAAGTCGGTCCCGGTCGAGGCCGGCAGCCAGTCGGTGTCGGTCCAGGTGAAGGCGGTCTTCGACCTCTAGCCCCGGCGCCGCGCGACCGCGAGGGCGGCCGCGCGGCCGCCGACCATCGTCAGCCCGAGGAACGCGGTCGCCACCAGGACGAAGGCGACCGCGGTGCCTTGCCCGGCGACGACCCGCAGAACCATCCCGACCGCGACGGTCGACGCGGCGACCGCGGCGCCCGAGGCCACGAGTCCGGCCCGACGCCTCGCCAGCGCCAGCCAGCCCACGGCGAGCCCCGCCAAGAACGGCCACGCGGTGCGGGCGACCCCGTGCAGGCTCACCCCGTGGTCGTGGGTCCGGCGCCCGACGACGACGAAGGCCAGGACGCACGCCACGTCCCAGCCGGCCCACAGTCGCGACGCACGGCTCACGCAGAGGTCCTAGCAGGCGTGCCTCCCGCCGCGGCGCGTCAGCGCGCCGCGGCAACGATCAGGTCGTCGATCTGCCCGATCGCGGCGGCCATCCCCTCGGCCATCCCCATCTCGAGCATCCTCGCCATCTGGGCCGCGTCGACGTACCGCGTCTCGACGGTCATCCGGGTCCCGAACGCCGTGGCCTCAAACGTCACCCAGCCGGACATCGGCGTGATCGAGGCGCTGGGCTCCCCGTCGTCGCCGGCCAGCCCGTTGGTCAGGTCGATGCGCGACGGGCGGTCGAGTGCGTCGATGACCCAGTAGCCGTAGTGGCGCTCGCCGCCCGGTCCCGACATGTAGTAACGGGACTCGCCCCCGACCACGAAGTCGTGGCGGGTGAAGGTCGCCGGCCACCCCGGTGGGCCCCACCAGCGCTCGAGCAGCCTCGGGTCCTCGAAGACCGACCACACCATTTCTGGGCTCGCGTCGAAGTCGGCCACGAGGGTGAGCGAGAGCTTCGCCGGGTCCTTCGTCGAGCTGATGACGGTCATGGGTTCTCCCTTTCTTCCAGTGATGCGAGGACGGTGGCGATGGCGCTGGCGCGCTCGACCCAGAGCCGCTCGAAGCGCTCGAGCAGGGCGGTCGCGCGAGCGATGGTCGGCCCGTTGGCGTGCACGATCTGCTCCCTCCCCCGGCGCTCCTTGGTCACGAGGGACACGCGCTCGAGCACCGCGACGTGCTTCTGGACCGCGGCGAAGCTCATGTCGTAGTGGCGCGCCAGCGCCGACACCGACTGCTCCTTGGAGATGGCCCGGGTCAGGAGGTCGCGGCGCGTTCGGTCGGCCAGCGCCTGGAACAGCGCGTCGACCTGGGCGTCAGAGAGGGCGGTATCTACAACCATTTGGTTGTACGTTAGCACGCCAACTGGCTCGGGTCAATCCCCAGTGTCCGTGCGGGTGATGGTGAGATTGGCCGGGTCCCACCGACCGCGCCTACCCGCAGCGGGGCCGCGCGTCAGCCCGCCCCGGCGCGCGCCGCTACGCGCTGGCGCTCGTGGCGATGGACCAGCGGTGTCCGTCCCAAGTCTCGATCAAGGTGAGCGAGACGCCCTTCGTAGTGGTGTGGTAGCCAACCGCAGTGCAGTCGTTGCTCGCGACGCAGAACACGCCATTGAGCCAGTTGTCTTCGCTTCGCGACGAGGAACGTACGTTCGGGCTACTCGCAATCGTCCAGCCTGAACCGCGTCCGGCGAGGATCAGCGTCTGGTTGAAGCCGCTGCGTCGGTTGAGGTACGTGCCGACGGCGACGCAGTCGTGGCTCGCGGCGCAGGAGACTCCGTTGAGGGTGTTGCGTTCCGTCGCCGACGTGTCGGGACTTCGCGCGAGCGACCAACGGCTGCCGTCCCAGGTCTCGATCAGGTTTCGGTTGGTGGGAGTCCCCTCTACGGGCACGTAGGAGCTGCCAACCGCCGTGCAGTCGCGGCGGGAGGCGCACGACATCGCGTAGAGGATGTTGTTGCCCGTGGGACGTGCGTTGGCGCTCTTGACGATCGACCAGCGCCGACCGTCCCACGACTCGACGAGCGTGAGCAGCGCGTTCTCGAAGTGGTAGCCAACGGTGGTGCAGTCACTCGCGGAGCGACAGGAGACACCGAGCAGGAAGTTGTTCTCTTTCGAAGAGTTGTTCGCGCTCGGCACCCGCTTCCAGGCGCGTCCGTCCCACGATTCGACGAGGGTGCGCCACAGGCCGGACGTGGCGTTGGCGGCGTAGCCGACCGCGACGCACTTGCCGGCCGGCGTGCACGAGACGCCGTCGAGCACGCTGTCCCCGTTGGTCGAGATGTCGAAGCTGGGCACGACCGTCCAACTCTTGCCGTTCCAGGACTCCGCGAGCGTCTGAAGGTGCTTGGCTTGGCTCCGGTGTGCGCGGCCGACCGCCGCGCACGAGACCTTCGAAGCGCACGAGACGGCGTAGAGCTGGTTGTAGTCGCTCGACGCCACGTTCGGGCTCTTCACGAGCGACCAGCGGCGACCGTCCCAGGACTCGATCAGGGTCTTCGCGTTCCCCGCCGCGTCGGAGCTGTAGCCGACGGCGACGCAGAACGCCGAGGACGTGCACGACACGGCGTGGAGGTAGCTCTGGCGCTGGGCGGTGAGCGCCATCGTGCGCGCGGGGCCGGCCACGGACCCTGCTCCGGCGCCCGGATGGCCAGTGCCGGGGCGAGACGCGGTCGAGGCGGTGGCCGCCGCGGAGGGGGTCACGCCCGCCTGCGCCGTGGATGGCGTCACCGCGAGCGCGACGCCGCCCACCGCCGACACCAGCCCGACGACGCACGTTGCCACGGCTCGCATGCTCACGACTTGCCTCGCACTCTCTGCACCTGTCCCTGCGCGGCGGGCGGCCCCGGAACCGTGGCGGGAGTCACCTGGCATTGAGCGCGGGCTCCCGCACCGTGCGCGCAGCTCCGACTGTCTCGATCGCTGGCCTCGGCGCCAGTCCGGACCGGGATCGATCGAGCCTCGACGCGACCGCTTCAGCCACAGGTCCCTCTCTCCGACCACTTCCACGAGTTCGTCGGGCCGCCTTCACGGGCGACACACCCACGATTCTCGTCGAGCATCGATCATCAACGGCCGCGCCGGTAGAGGCTTTGGTCACTCCCGCAGCGGGCAGGGCGCGGACCCCCCCACGTCAGCGCACCGGCACAGACATTGGCCTGATGGTGCCACGGGACACACGAACGCACTCGGTCGGCGCGGTTTCAGGGCTGTCAACGCCGTCAACGACGAATCGCGGCGCCGCGCGCACCGTGCCATCGCGTCAATCCGTCGAGAGCCTCGAGGGCGTCACGGGCGCGACTCGAGTCGCGCTTCGGCACCCCCGGGGTCGCGGAGAGAAGTCCGTCGGCGCCGACGGACACCCGGATGGCGGAATCGGCACTCCACTCGAGGGCAACGGGTAGGGCCGGTGGGAATCGAACCCACGACCGAGGGATTATGAGTCCCCTGCTCTGACCACTGAGCTACGGCCCTGCGACGCCGGGCACGGGCCCGACGTTCTCGGCCAAGGTACCAGCGACCCCGGCGGGCGCCCTGTCTAACATCCGCGGTGTCGAGGGGTGAGCGTGGAGTACGACGTCGTCGTGGTGGGCGCGGGCCACAACGCACTCGCGTGCGCCGCCTACCTCGCCGACGCCGGGCTCTCGGTCGTCGTGCTCGAGGCCGCCGAGACCGTGGGCGGCAACACCCGCACCGAGGAGCTGACCCTGCCGGGGTGGCGCCACGACTCGTGCGCGAGCGCGCACGTCGTCATCCAGTCCAACCCCCTCCTCGCCGACGACGAGCTCGGGCTCCTCTCCGTCGAGGGGCTCCGCTACCTCCGGCCCGACCCGGCGGTCGTCTTCCCGCTCGACGGCGGGGACGCGCTGGTGATGCGCCCCGACCTCAGCGCGACGGCCGCCGAGTTCGCGCGGTTCTCCGCGCCCGACGCCGACGCGCTGGTGGCGATGATGGCCGAATGGTCCGCGCTGGCGCCGGCCCACGCGCGCTACCAGGCCGGTCTCGGACCCCTCGACGACGTCGCAACCGTTCGCTACGACGCCCTGCGCTCGCGCCGCGCGCGCGACGTCGTCGACGAGACTTTCGCCCACCCCGTGACGCGCGCCGCGGTCGCGTGGCTCGCCTTCGCGACGATCCAGCCGCCGTCGCGCCCGGGCACGGGCGCGCTGCCGGCGGCCATCCTTTCCGGGCGGCTGCGCCACTCGTGGGCCACGCCAGTCGGCGGGTCGGGGGCGCTGGCCGCGGCGCTGGTCGCCGCGCTCGCCCGGCGCGGCGGGGTCGTCGTCACCGGGGCGACCGTCCGGCGCTACCTCGTCGAGTCGGGCCGGTGCGTCGGGGTCGTCAGCGACGCTGGCGAGGTGCGCGCGCGCCGCGCGGTCGTGACGGGCGCGCACCTGGCCACGCTGCCCGTGGCGGTCGGCGGGGCGTCGCCGATGCTCGAGGCGGCGGCCGACCGGTGGCGCGGCGGCCTGGCGGTCTTCGCGGTGCACCTCGCACTGCGCGACCACCCGAGGTACGCAACCCGCGACGGCGCGATCCCCGCGGTCGCCGCCGGGCTCGGCGGGCCCGACGGGCTCGATCGCCAGGTCGCGGCCGCGCTCGAGGGGCGGGTGGAGTCCGACGACCCGTGGCTGCTCCTGGTCGACTCGGGCGTGGCCGACGGCTCGCGCGCGCCGGGGGCGGCCTACAAGCTCCTCACCGTCGCCCCGGCCCACGTCGGGGGCCGGCCGTGGACGTCGCGCGACGCCGACTCGTTCGCCGACCACCTCGTCGGCCTCGCGCAGCGGCGCGCGACCGGCCTCGAGGACGCCGACGTCCTAGCCCGGGCGGTCGAGACGCCGACGACCCTCGCCGCGCGCAGCCCGTCGAACCTCGCCGGGTCCTGCCACGGCGGCGAGTTCGCGCTGCGCGGTGGCGCGGTGATCCCGGGTTGGCCCGACTATCGCACCGACGTGGCCGGGCTCTACCTCACCGGCTCGACCTCGCACCCCGGCGGGTCGGTGTCGGCGCGCCCGGGGCGCAACGCCGCGCGGGTGGTGCTCGAGGACCTCGGGCTCGACGCCTCGCGGTTCAGCGCCGGACGTGGTGGGGCCGGTGCGACCCGTCGGCCAGGGCCTCGAGGCCCCCCGCCTCGTATTTGGCCAGCCAGCGGTAGACGGTCTGGCGGGTCACGTTGAACTTGGCGGCGATATCGGTGACGGAGAACCCGTCCCTCATCACCATGGTCACGGCGTCGTAGCGCTGCTCCATTTTGCTGATGTCCTTTAGCACGGGCCACCCCCTCGACGCCCGAAGTCGACGCCTAAAGGTGGCGGAGTGTCAAGGATCAGCCGTTATCGTGTCGCGCATCAGGCGTTACTGAGTTACGGATCATCCGTTATCGATCTGTCACGGCTCAGCCGCGACAGGACACTCCCTGAGCTCCCAGAGCAGGACTCGAACCTGCAACCTAGTGATTAACAGTCACTTGCTCTGCCAATTGAGCTATCTGGGAACGGGCCCGAAGGCGGGGTGAATCTTAGCAGTCGACCCCCGCCGCTACTGGTGCGAGAACCACTCCTCGAGCCGCGGCGCCGACGGGCTCTCGCGCACGGCCCGCCGGCAGCGCTCCATGCGCTTGGACATCGCCTGGCGCGAGATGCCCCGCTCGCGCGCGAGCTCCTCGAGCGACGCGGTGCGGAACGTGTGCTGCCAGAAGTCGTCGAAGTCGTCCCCGCAGAGCCGGCGCAGCTCGTCGATGACCCACGCCGGCGCGTCGACCGCCTCGCTCGGCGCGCGCGGCTCGTGGGCGTCGTCGAGCGCCGAGGTCGCGAAGCGCCGCGCGGCGAGGTCGCGCGCGACCTGCAGGGCCTCGGCGGCGCGGCGCGGGTCCAGGCCGAGCTCGCGCGCGACCACCCGGGCGGTCACCGGCTCGGCCGAGGAGCGCTGGAGCTTCTGGACCGCGAGCGCGCGGCGCATCTCGGTGTCGGTCAGGCCGGCCTGGAGCTGGATCGCCTGGTTGACGAGCTTGGTGATCCAGTAGTTGGCGTAGGTCGCGAAGCGCGCGCCGTGGCTCGGATCGAAGCGGCGCATCGCGTTGGCCAGCCCCTCGACCCCGGCCGCCTCGAGCTCGTCGCCGCCGAAGTGGTAGCCGCGCTCGGTGACCCGCGCACGCACGAGCCCGAGCGTCGCGGTGAGCAGCGCCGACTCCGCGCGCGAACCGTCGAGGCGCACCCGCGCGAGGCGGCGACGCTCGTCGGGGGCGACCTCGCCCGACGCCAGGCGCGCCGACGCCGCGCGCCCGGCCTCGATGATCGGGTAGAGGCGGCGCTCCTCGTCGAGCGCCAGCGGGGAGCCGATGCGCAGCCCGCCGATGACGCCGGACGTCACGGCCGCGCCGCGCCCGCCCGCTCGAGCAGCCAGTCGCGCAGGTCGGCCTCCGCGGTCGCGCCGTGGTCGCCCTCGAGCTCGTCGAGGCGCTCCTTGACGTCGCGCACGGTAGCCCCCACGACGTCGGGGGCGACGTGGCCCTCGCGCAGCTCGCGGTCGAGCGCGGTCAGCTCGGCCTGGGCCGCGGCCCGCAGCAGCTGGGCGACAACCGCCGCCACGCTCACCGCGTCGCCGTCCACGTCGTCGACCACTAGGCGCGCGAGCGACTGGGCCGCCGCGTCCTCGCCGCGGTGGCGCAGGACGTCGACGACCGCGGCGACCGGCTGGCCTGACTCGAGCGCTTCGAAGATCTCTCGCTGCGTCTCGTTGATGAACATCGGCGCGACCAGGCGGCCGCCGACCTCGTCGGGCCGGTGGATCCGAAGTCGCAGGGCCTCGACCCCGGGGCGGGGCTGGCTCGGCTCGCCGTCGGCGCGCGCGCGGGCCGGCGGCGCGGGCGCGTGCCCCACGCGAGTCCACTCGGCGAGGCGGGTCCGCAGCGCGGCGGCGTCGAGGCGCAGCCGGTCGGCCACCTCCATCACGTACTGGTCGCGCACCAGCTCGCTGGGGTGCTCAGCCAGGACCGCCAGGGCGGCCTCGCCGGCGCGCGCCCGGCCTTCGGCGGTCGCCAGGTTGGCCGCGGCCAGCGCGCGCTCGAGGCGGAACCCTAGGAAGGGCACCGCGGCCTCGACCGCGGCGCGCAGCGCCGCGGGGTCGCGCTGGGCCAGGTCGGCCGGGTCGGCGCCGGCCGGCAGCCGAGCCACGGCCACGTCGACCTCGTACTGGCGCTCCCACTGGTACACCGACGCCGCCGCGCTCTGGCCCGCGGCGTCGGCGTCGTAGGCCAGGACGATGCGCCGCGCGAAGTTGCGCATCGTCTTGAAGTGGTCCTCGCCCAGGGCGGTCCCGCAGGTCGCGACCGCGCGCTCGACCCCGGCGGCGAACATCGCGATGACGTCGGTGTAGCCCTCGCACACCACGATCTCGCCGGCCTTGATCACTCCGTCCTTGGCCCAGTTGAGCGCGTAGAGCGTGCGGCGCTTGGAGTAGATGGCCGTCTCGGGGCTGTTCTTGTACTTGGGCTCGACGTAGCCGTCGGGCCCGGGCTCGCGGCCCGGCAGGACGCGCCCGCCCACGGCGATCGGCTTGCCCGACGGGTCGAGGATCGGGAATATCACGCGCGCGCGCAGCGCGTCCTGTCGCCGGCCCCGGCGGTTCACGAATCCGAGCCCCGTCCCGGTCATCACCGCCTCGGGTAGGTCGAGCGCGCGGCTGAGCGCGTCCCAGTCGTCCGGCGCCCAGCCGAGTCGGAAGCGCCGCGCGAGCTCGCCCGAGATGCCGCGCGAGCGCAGGTAGTCGCGGGCCGGCCGGGCGTCGGGGCCCTCGAGCAGGCGCTCGTGGTACCAGGCGACCGCGCGATCCATCGCGTCCATCAGGGCCTGGCGCTCCTTGCGCGCCGGCCCGGCGGCCGCGTCCTCGTGCAACTCGATCCCCGCGCGGTCCGCGAGCTGGCGCACCGCGTCGACGAAGTCAAGGTGCTGGACCTCGCGTAGGAACGTGATGGCGTCGCCGCTCGCCCGGCAGCCGAAGCAGTAGTAGAAGCCCTCCTCGGCGTTGACGCTGAACGAGGGCGTCTTCTCGGCGTGGAATGGGCAGAGGCCGGTCCAGCGCCGCCCCGACTTCTTGAGCGCGGCGTACTCGGTGATCAGCGCGACGATGTCGGTGGCCGACCGGACCTGGGCGATGTCGGTCTCGGAGATGGCCACGACCAGACGGTACCGCCTGCCCCCGACGGCGCCGGCGGGCGGAGCCGCGACGCCCCGTCGTTAGACTCGCGCGCATGCCCGAGGCCGCCGTGCAGATCGTCGACGTCGTCAAGACCTTCCGCGACGGCGAGATCCGCGCCCTCGACGGCGTGACGATCGACGTCCCCCGGGGCCAGGTCTTCGGCCTGCTCGGCCCGAACGGGTCCGGCAAGACGACGATGATCCGGATCCTCTCGACGACGCTGACCCTGACGTCGGGCCGCGCGACCGTCAACGGCTACGACGTGGTCAAGGACGCGGACGAGGTCCGCCGGTCGATCGGGCTGGCGGGCCAGAACGCCGCGGTCGACGAGAACCTCACCGGCTTCGAGAACCTGCGGATGGTCGGACGGCTCAACCACCTCGACAAGCCGTTCGTCGTCGCGCGATCGCGAGAGCTCCTCGAGTCGTTTGGGCTGTCGGACGCGGCCAACCGCCCCGTCAAGGGCTACTCGGGCGGCATGCGCCGCCGCCTCGACCTGGCCGCGGCGCTGGTCGCCGACCCTCCCATCCTCTTCCTCGATGAGCCGACCACCGGGCTCGACCCCCAGAGTCGCCAGGACCTGTGGACGATCATCGAAAGCCTCGTCTCGTCGGGCACGACGGTGCTGCTTACGACCCAGTACCTCGAGGAGGCAGATCGCCTGGCCACTCAGCTCGTCGTCCTGGACCACGGACGCGTCATCGCCGAGGGCACCTCGGCCGAGCTCAAGCACCAGATGGGCGCGACGGTGCTCTCGCTCGCCTTCGCCACGACCGAGGACGCCGTTCGCGCCGCCCAGCTGGTTCGCGGGGCTCGGCGACCAGGCGCCGACCGTCGAGGGCAAGAACGTCGACGTGACGACGAGCCGGGGCCCGGCGACGGCGACCGAGGCGCTGCGGCGCATCGACGGCGACGGGGTGACCCTCGTGGGCATGACCCTGCGCGAGCCGTCGCTCGACGACGTCTTCCTCACGCTCACCGGGCACCGGGCCGAGGACGAGGCCGTCACCGCGGCGCCGGTCGGGCGGCGGGCGTGACCACGGCCGCCGTCCACCAGGAGACCCGGGTCGCGCGCACGTCGCTGCGCTGGGTCTTCTCGCGACGCGATCACCGTGGCCCAGCGAGACCTGATCGCCCTCATCCGGATCCCCAC
Organism: uncultured Actinomycetota bacterium; assembly: GCA_963820815.1. Taxonomy (GTDB): domain Bacteria; phylum Actinomycetota; class Acidimicrobiia; order Acidimicrobiales; family RAAP-2; genus RAAP-2. The sequence continues at coordinate 56,790 of CAWGBL010000004.1, forward strand.
CGCGGTCGTCTTCGCGATCATCCAGCCAATCATGTTCGTGCTCCTCTTCCGCTACGTCTTCGGGGGCGCCTTCGGGACCCGATTCACGGGAACCGCCTACGTCAACTTCCTGATCCCGGGGATCCTGGTCCAGACCACGCTCTTCGGGGCGATCGGCACGGCCATCGGCCTCGCCGAGGATCTGCAGAAGGGGCTCATCGAGCGCTTCCGGGCCCTGCCGATGGCCCGCATGGCGGTGCTGGCCGGGCGGACCATCGCCGACCTCTGCCGCAACCTGCTGGTGCTGGTCATCATCACCGGGATGGGCTTCCTCCTCGGGTTCCGCCCGGGCGGCGGCGTCGCGGCCTACGTGGCGGCGTCGCTGCTGATGCTGGTCTTCGCCTACGGGCTCTCGTGGGGCTTCGCCTACATCGGGCTCGCCGCACCGAACTCCGAGACGGCCCAGGCGATGGCCTTCCCGATCATCTTCCCGCTCTCCTTCGCGTCGTCGGTCTTCGTGCCAGCGAGCACCATGCCCGGCTGGCTCCAGGCGTTCGTCACCCACCAGCCGGTCACCCAGGTCAGCAACGCGGTGCGGGGCCTGATGCTCGGCATCCCGACCGGGGTCTCGGTGTGGACGAGCCTCGCGTGGATCGTCGGGATCTTCGTCGTGCTGGTCCCCCTGTCGACCGCGCGCTACCGCCGCGCCGACTGACGTGGCCCTCGACGCGGCCGAGCTCCAGCGCCTCGTCGAGTCGTCCTTCCCCGGCGCCGAGGTCCCGGTCGTCGAGCGCGCGGACGACGACGGCGTCGTGATGCGCCTGGCGGTCACCGACCGCCACGGCCGGCCGGGCGGCACGCTGTCGGGCCCGGCGATGATGATGCTCGCCGACTCGACCGCCTGGGTCGTGGTGCTGGCCGCGGTCGGCCCGCAGCTGCTCGCGGTGACGACGAGCCTGCACATCGACTTCCTGCGGCGACCGCCGATCGCCGACCTCGTCGCTCGCGGGACCCTGCTCAAGCTCGGGCGGTCGCTCGCGGTGATCGAGGTCGGACTCTACAGCGACGGGTCGGAGGACCTGCTGGCCCAGGCCCAGGTCACCTACTCGCTGCCACCGCCCGGCTCGAGCGCGGACGCCCTCGCGCCGCGATGAGCGTCGGCGAGCGGCGGCTCAGCGCGCCGCTCACGGCGGTGATGGCGACCGCCTGCGGCGTCGCGGTCGCCGACCTCTACTACCTCCAGCCCCTCCTGCACCAGCTGCGCGGCGAGTTCTCGGTCAGCGCGTCGGTGGCGTCGGTCCCGGTCACCCTGGTTCAGGTGGGATACGCGGCGGGCCTGGTGCTCGTCGCCCCGCTCGGCGACCGCGTCGCGCGCCGACCGCTGGCCGTGGCGGTCTTCGCCGCCGCCGCGGCGAGCTGCGCGCTCGCCGCCGCGGCCCCCAACTTCGCCGTCTTGTGCGCGACGCTCACCGTGGTGGGCCTGGCCTCGGTGGCGGACCCAGGTCCTGCTGCCCCTCGCCGCGGACCTGGCCGAGCCCGAGGAGCGCGGTCGGGTGATCGCGCGCGTGATGACCGGGCTCCTCTCGGGCGTCCTGCTCTCGCGCACCGCGTCCGGCCTCATCGCCCAGGCGGCCGGGTGGCGCGCCGTCTACGCGAGCGCGGCCGGTGCGCTGGCGATCTGCGCGGTGGTGCTCGGCCGGGTGCTCCCCGACGAGGCGCCGCGGCCGCGCGCGCGGTATCGAGAGCTCGTCGCCGGGCCCTTCGCGATGCTCGCGCGCCTGCCCGAGCTGCGCCGGCGCGCGCTCTTCGGCGCGCTCATCTTCGCCGCGATCAGCGTGATCTGGACGACCCTGTCGTTCCACCTGGGCGCGGCGCCTTTCTCGTACTCGCGGGCCCAGATCGGCCTCTTCGGGCTGTTCGGGGTGGCCGGCGTCACGGCGGCCAACGTGGCCGGCCACCTCGCCGACCGCCAGCGCGCCGGGGTCGCCACGGTGGTCACGGCGCTGGCCCTGACGGCGTCCTTCGGGGTCCTGCTCGCCGGCGGTTCGCTCGTGGCGATCGCGCTCGGGCTCGTGCTCATGGACGCGGGGATGCAGGGCACGCAGGTCACTCAACCAGTCGGTCGTCTACGGCCTGGAACCCGGAGCGCCGCTCGCGGTGAACAGCGCCTACATGGTGTGCTGCTTCACCGGCGCGTCCATCGGCTCGTACGCGGCGGCCTCGTCTACGAGCGCTTCCGTGGACCGGTTGCTGCGCGCTCGGCGGCGCGCATTGGCGCGACGCTGCTCGTGCTGGCGTCCGCCGGCGCTAACGCGCCGGGCGAGTCTCGACGCGAGCCCGCAAGCCTCATCGGCACGTCGACGACGCCGGTCGGCGCCGCGCATCGACGATCCGCGCGCAGCTCTCGCTCCATCCGGGCGCGGTCGTCGGTGCGCGTGATCACGGCGGAGAAGGTCGCGAACATGCCCATCAGCTCGTCGAGCGTGCGCGGCCAGGTCCAGTCGATCTCGAACGCCTCTACGTCGGCGAAGGCGACGGCCAGGTCGGCGCCCGCGTCGACCGCGTGACGCCGCTCCCAGGAGCCAGCCCCGGGGTTGTGGATGCGCGCCCAGTCCTCAAACCACTGGTGGCGCTCGGAGAACCCGTTTCCCAGGACGAAGGCGCGGCCGCCGTCGACGAGGACCCGCGCCAGCTCCAGCGTCGCGGCCGGCTGCTCGAACCAGTGCCAGGCCGACGACACGACGGTCACGTCGACCGCGGCGTCGCCCAGCGGCAGCGACTCGGCCACCGCGTCGACGACCGGCAAGCCCGGGACTCGCGCTCCAGCACCGAACGCATCTGGGGGTCGGGCTCGACCACGGTCAGGTCGCGCCCAGCCCGAGCAGGAACCGCGTACACCAGGCCCGTGCCGGCGCCGACCTCGAGGACGCGCACGCCGGTGAGGTCGCCCAGATCCGGTCGGCCAGGACCGGCGGCGGCCCGGGCCGGATAGCGGTTGTAGAGCTCGGCGACGCGTCCGAAGGAGCGGCTGCGCTCGCTCACCGGGCCAGTCGCCCGGCCAGGTGCGCGGCCAGCGCAGCCGATCGCCACGCGCACCTGGGCGGTCGTGTCGCGGTCGCGCACCGTGACCGCGCGGTCGTCGATCGACTCGAAGTCGACGGTCACGCAGTACGGCGTGCCGATCTCGTCCTGGCGCCGGTAGCGCCGTCCGATCGACTGGGTCACGTCGTAGTCGCACATGCAGCGTCGGCTGCAGCCCCGCGGCGACCTCGCGCGACGACCGCCTCGAGCTCGGGCTTCTTCGACAGCGGCAGCACGGCCACCTGGTAGGGCGCGAGCCGCCAGTCGAGGCGCAGCACCGTGCGGCGTCTCGCCCTCGACGACGTCCTCGTCGTAGGCGGCGAGCAGGAAGGCCATCATCGCGCGCGTCGCGCCGGCCGCCGGCTCGATGACGTAGGGGGTGTAGCGGGTCTCGGTCGCCTGGTCGAAGTACTCGAGCTGACCGCCCGACGCGTTGGCGTGCTGGGTCGAGGTCGTAGTCGCCGCGGTTGGCGACGCCCTCGAGCTCGTCCCAGCCCCACGGGTAGAGGAACTCGATGTCGGTCGTGCCGCTTGGAGTAGTGGCTCAGCTCGGCGGCCGAGTGCTCGTGCTTGCGCAGCCGGTCGGCCGGGATGCCGAGGTCGAGGTACCAGTCGAAGCGCTCCTCGATCCAGTAGCGGTGCCACTCGGCGGCGTCGGCCGGCGCGACGAAGAACTCCATCTCCATCTGCTCGAACTCGCGCGTGCGGAAGATGAAGTTCTGCGGCGTGATCTCGTTGCGGAACGACTTGCCGACCTGGGCGATGCCGAAGGGCGGCTTGCTTGCCGCGTCGTGGTCAGGACGTTGGCGAAGTTGATGAACATCCCCTGGGCCGTCTCGGGGCGCAGGTAGGCGGTCGCGCCCTCGCCCTCGACCGGGCCGGCGGCGTCTTGAACATCAGGTTGAAGGCGCGCGGCTCGGTGAACTCGCGTCGACCCGCAGTTGGGGCAGACGCCGTCGATCTTGTCGGCGCGCCAGCGCTCCTTGCACTTGCGGCAGTCGACCAGCGGGTCGGTGAAGGTCGCCAGGTGGCCCGACGCCGCCCACACCGCCGGCGGGCCGAGGATCGCCGCGTCCAGGCCGACGACGTCGTCGCGCAGCTGGACCATCGAGCGCCACCACGCCGTGCTTGCACGTTGCGCAGCATGTTGACGCCCAGCGGGCCGTAGTCGTAGGTCGAGCGGAAGCCGCCGTAGATCTCGGCCGAGGGGAAGATGAAGCCCCGTCGCTTGGTGAGGTTCGACGACCTTGTCCAGGACGTCGTCGTCATCCGGGGCCATCGTCGCAAGGCTACCGGTCCGGTGCGCCGCGGCCCGAGTCGCAGGATGACCTGGTTGGCGAGCAGGCGACCGCGCGCGTTGAGCGCGCACGCGGCCGTCCTCGACGTCGACGAGGTGCGCGATCTCGTCGAGCGACGTCGAACGCGTCGGACGGCGACCCCGCGGCGCGTGCGCAGCGCGCAGCGCGAGCGCGCTCGAAGCGCAGCGTGCGCGTCGTCGAGGCTCTCCTCGCCGCCGAGCGGGTCGCGGCCCTCGCGCGACGATCGCGACGTAGCGGTCGGGCGTGCGCACGTTCCACGAGCGCCGGCGCCCGGCGGTGGCTGTGCGCGGCCGACCCGAAGCCCCGCGTAGTCGCCCTGGTCCCAGTAGAGGTGGTTGTGGCGGCACTCGTGCCCGGGTCGCGCCCAGTTCGAGATCTCCTCCCACTCGGTAGCCCGCCGCCTCCAGGGCCGCCGCCGACCAGGTCGTAGGCGTCGGCGGTCGCGTCCTCGTCGGGGTGGCGCGCCGGGTCGTCGCCGAGCGGCGTGCCCGGCTCGGGGGTGAGCGCGTAGCAGCTCACGTGCGGCGGCGGGTGCTCGAGCGTGGTGAGGTCCGCGAGCGTGCGCGCGACGTCCGCCAGGGTCTCGGCGCGGCTGCCGACGATGAGGTCCATGTTCCAGGTGGCGAACCCGGCGGCGTGCACGGCGGCGGCCACCTCGCGCTGGGCGCCGATCCCGTGGCGGCGCCCGAGGTCGGCCAGGACCCGCGGGCTCGTCGACTGGACCCCGAAGCTCATGCGCGTCACCCCGCCGGCGCGGTAGGCGCCGAGGCGCTCGACACTCGCGTCCTCGGGGTTGCACTCGACGGTCACCTCGGCGCCGGGCGCGAGCTCGAGTCGCGCCGAGGACCTCGCAGGAGCCGTTCGGCGCGCAGGCGCGACGGCGTGCCGCCGCCGAAGAAGACCGACGTCGCGGCGGCCAGCCCGGCGTCGCGCGCGCGCGCGACCTCGACGAGCACGGCGTCGACGTAGTCGTCCATGAGGTGGTCGCGGTCGGAGTACGTGGCGAAGGCGCAGTAGTCGCAGCGGTGCGCGCAGAACGGCACGTGGACGTAGACGCCGAAGTCGCTCACGGCCCCGGCTGCCCCGCCGCCGCGCGCGCCGCGCGCAGGCGCACCCCCAGGTGCGCCTCGAGGGCCTCGGCGCGAGCCCCGCCACCTCGGCGGCGCCCGGCGGGTCGGCCTCGGCGCAGCACGCCGCGCCGAGCCCGCCGCCAGCGAGGCGCCGCAGCAGCGCCAGCGCGTCCGAGGAGACCGAGCGCCCCGACCGGCACCCCGCGCACAGCGTCCCGCCTACCGACGCGTCGAAGGCGACGAGCGGGCCGGGCCGGCCGCACGACACGCACTCGTCGAGCACCGGCGCCGAGCCGTCGTGCGCGAGCAGGCTTGCAGGGCGAAGGCCGCCGGCACGAGCGTCGGGCGGTAGCGCTCGTCGTCGAGGGTCTCGAGCACCCGGGTCAGCAGGGCGTAGATGCCCTCGTCGGCGACGTGGTCGCTCGGGATGGCGTCGGCCACCTCGACGACCGCGTAGGCGGCGTTGATCCGGTCGAGCGACGCGCGCAGGGTGGCGAGGCGCGAGAGGTGCTCGACGTGGCGCAGCACGTAGAGGTCCGAGCGGGACGCCACCAGGTCGACGCGCACGACGCCGAGGGCCTCGACCGCGCCGCCGAGCCGGCTCGACGGGCGGCGCGACCCCTTGGCCAGGGCGCGCACCTTGCCGTGCTCGCGCGTCCAGAGCACGACCACCCGGTCGGCCTCGCCCGAGCGGATCGTCCGCAACACGACCGCGTCGTCGAGCAGCTCCCTCACGCGCCTGGCTCGTCGTCGCGCTCGGTGAATTTGGGGCGGCGCGGGGTGATCCCGAGGTAGCGCTCGAGGCGCAGGCCGAGCCAGACGAGCAGCGCCAGCACGGCCGGCACGGCCAGCGGGCCCACCAGGCCGGTCGCGCCGTCGGCCGCGACCGCCCAGAGCAGCGCGTAGAGGGCGAGCGCGGCGATGAGGACGACGCGGCGCACGCTCACGTCGCGCCCCCGAAGCGCCGCTCGCGCCGCTGGTACTCGGCGACCGCGTCGAAGAGGTGCTCGCGGCGGAAGTCCGGCCAGAGCACGTCGCGTGAAGACGAGCTCGGAGTAGGCGAGCTCCCAGAGCAGGAAGTTGGAGATCCGGTACTCCCCCGACGTGCGCACGACCAGGTCGGGGTCGGGCATCTCGGGGTGGTAGAGGCGCCGGCGCAGACGCGGCTTCTCGTCGACCTTGCCGGCGGGGACCCCGTCGGCGACGAGCCCGGCGCACCGCGTCGACGATCTCGGCGCGGCCCCCGTAGTTGAAGGCGATGTTGAGGGTCATCGTTCGGTTGCGCGCGGTGAGGCCCTCGGCGTCCTCCATCTTGGCGCAGCACCCGCGCGCGGCACGCGCCAGTCGCGCCGGCCCGAGAAGCGCGATGCGCACGCCCTCGCTCGTCGAGCTCGTCGGCCGGCGGTCGCAGCAGGCCGCGATTGAAGTTCATGAGGTAGCGGACCTCGTCGACGGGGCGGCGCCAGTTCTCGGTCGAGAACGCGTAGACGGTGAGCGACTTGACCCCGAGTCGAGAGCGCGCCGTAGGTGGTGTCGAGCGAGCGACCTCCTCGCCCGCGGCGTGGCCCTCGGTGCGCGGCGAGGCCCCGGCGCTTCGCCCACCGGCCGTTGCCGTCCATGACGATCGCGACGTGGCGCGGGACCGACCGGCGCGTCGATCGACGCCGGGACTCGGCGTCGGACGCGGATCGGGCACCAACGAACCTGGTAGCGCCCTCGAACTTCGGCGACCCCGGTCGGCGCGCCGTAGTGTCGTCGCGTGCGCGGCTACGACCCCGACGACGAGGGCCCCGACGACGAGCGGCCCCGGAGTTCAGCTGCGCGACGACTGACGCCGACGCCGACGTCGAGCGCGCGCTGGGCCTGCTCGACCACGTCACCGCGGCCCTGCCGGGGGCTGAGCGTCGCGACGGGCAGCGCGCGATGGCCGCGCGGCGTCGCGCGGGCGTGGGCGACGCGCACGCCGGCCGTCGTCGAGGCCGGCACCGGGATCGGCAAGTCGCTCGCCTACCTGGTCCCGTCGGCGCTCGTCGGCGCGCGCGTCGTCGTCGCGACGGCGACCAAGAACCTCCAGGACCAGCTCGCCACCAAGGACGCCCCGCTGGTCGCCGCGCGGGTCCCGGGCGCGCGCGTCGCGGTCCTCAAGGGCCGCCAGAACTACCTATGCCGCCAGCGCGCGACCGCCGTCGGCGCCGCGACGGGCCAGCTGGCCCTCGACGACGGCACCCCCGCGCCGCGCAGCGTCGTCGGCCCAGCTGCGCCGGATCCTCGACGTGGTCGACCACGACCGCAGTCCGGCGACCGCGACGAGCTTGACTTCGAGGTCGACCAGCGCGCGTGGCGCCAGCGTCTCGGTGACGCCCGAGGAGTGCCTGGGGCGGGCGCGCTGCCCCCACGGCGAGGACTGCTTCGCCGAGCACGCGAAGCGACCGCGCCGCCGAGTCGTCGACCTCGTCATCGTCAACACCGCACCTCTACGCGCGCGCACCTGGCGTCGGGCCAGAACCTGCTGCCGGCCCACGAGCTCGTGGTGCTTCGACGAGGCCCACGAGGCCCTCGACATCTTCGCGAGCCTGCTCGGCACGTCGGTCAGCGCCCGCGGCCGCGCGGGCCTGGCCGCCGCCGCGGCACCGCTGCTCAGCCCGGCCGGCGCCGAGCGCGCCGACGAGCTGCGCCGCGCCGCCGACCGGCTCGCCGCGGCGCTGCTCGCCCAGTGGCGAGCGCGTCGCGCGCGATCGGGCTCGACGAGGCGGTCGTCGCCGAGCTCGGCGCCGCCGAGCGGCCTCGTCGTGTCGATCGTCGACGAGCTGCGCGCGCTCAGCCCGCCGACCGTCGCCGGCGAGGAGCGCAAGGCCCGGGCCCTCGGCCCGGCGATCCACCTGGCCGGCGACCTCGCGCGCGTCACGACCGCGCGCGACGACGAGCTCGTCTACCTCGAGGCGCAACGACCGCGAGGTCACCGTCGAGCTCGACCTGCGTCGAGGTGGCGGCGCGCCTGCGCGACGAGCTCTGGGGCGCGGTCACCGCCGGTGCTGTCCTCGGCCACGATCCCCGACGCGCTGCCCCAGGTCGCTCGGCCTCGACGACGTCGACGGTCGAGCGCGTCGCCGAGCCCGTTCGACTACGCGGGCCCACTCGCTGCTCTACGTGCCGGAGCACTTCCCGGACCGGCGCGACGCGTCGGCGACGACGCGATCGTCGACGAGCTCGCCGCGCTCATCACCGCCGCCGGCGGGCGGACCCTCGCGCTCTTCACCAACCGGCGCGTCATGAGCCGAGGCCGCCGACGCGCGTCGCGGCGCGCGTCGCGACGCCGGTGCTCGTCCAGGGCGAGGCGTCGCGCGCACGGCTCCTCGCGGCGTTCCGCGACGAGGCCGACGGCGAGCCTCTTCGCCGTGGCAGCTTCTGGCAGGGCGTCGACGTTCCGGGCCACTCACTGTCGCTCGTCGCGATCGACCGCCTGCCCTTCGCCACGCCCCGACCGACCCGCTGGCCCAGGCACGCCGCGAGCGCTCGGCCAACGGCGTTCTGCGAGGTCGACCTGCCGCGCGCCGCGATGCTGCTCGCCCAGGGCGTCGGGTCGGCTCATCCGCACGCGCGAGGACCGCGGCGTGGTCGCCGTGCTCGACACGCGCCTCGCGACCGCGAGCTACCGCTCGGCGCTGCTTCGCCCAGCTGCCCCCGATGCGCCGCACCCGCACGCGCGACGAGGTGCTCGACTTCCTGCGCGACATCGCCCGGGCCCACTCGTAAGTCCTGGTCACCGGCCATTCCGGGGACGCTTTGGCGTATTCACCACTATTCCACTGGGAAATAGCGTATACTCGCCGTCGTGCACCTTGACCTTGCCCTGATCCTGGGCGCAGCCGTCGTCGGCCTGCTGGTCGGCATGACCGGGATGGGTGGCGGCGCGCTGATGACGCCGATGCTCGTCCTGCTCTTCGGCGTCACGCCGCGCGCGGCGATCTCCTCGGACCTGGTGGCCGCGCTCTTCATGAAGCCCGCGGGCGTCGCCATCCACTGGCGACGGCGCACCATCCACTCGCCCATCGTCAAGTACCTCTGCATCGGCTCGGTGCCGGCGGCCTTCGCGGGGACGTTCGTGCTGCACCTCCTGGGCCAGAGCGCGATCGCCGAGAAGGACCTCGAGATCGATCCTGGGCGCCGCGCTGGTGGTCGGCGCCGTCTCGCTCGTGACGCGCCTGATCCTGGTCGCGAATCCGACGGCCGCCGAGCCGCCGCTGGTGCGACCGGCGGCCACGGTCGCGGTCGGCGCCGTCGGCGGGTTCATGGTCGGGCTCACCTCGGTCGGCGCCGGGTCGCTGATCCTCGTGCTGCTGCTCGTCCTCTACCCGTCGCTGCGCAACGACCGGCTGGTCGGCACCGACCTCGCCCAGTCGATCCCGCTGACCGCGTCGGCGACGGCCGGCGCCCTGCTCTTCGGCCACGTGACCTTCGCGGTCACCGCGTCGATCATCATCGGCAGCGTCCCGATGGTGGTCGTGGGCTCGCTGGTCTCGTCGCACCCGATCAGCCAGCGCCTGCGCCCCCTCATCATCGGCGTGGTGCTCCTGAGCGGCCTCAAGTACATCGGGCTGCCGACGACCGCGCTCGGCGTGGCCGCCCTGCCGGTGGCCGCCGCGGTCACCGCCGCGATCGTGCTCGAGCGCCAGCGCGAGCGCCGCGCCCCGGAGCTCGTCGCTCAGTAGCCCAGCCGGTCGAGCACGTCGGGGCGCCCCGACCAGCCCGGCTCCACGCGCACCCTCAAGTCGAGGAAGGTCCCCTCGGGCAGCTGCGCGCGCGCCGCGGTGCCGACGTCCTTGAGGATCGCCCCCCCGCGCCCGATCACCATGCCCTTCTGGCTCTCGCGCTCGACCAGGATCTCGACGGCGACGCGCGGCCACTCGAACTCGGTGACCCGGCAGTGGATCGACGACGGCAGCTCCTGCTCGCATCTTGCGCGCCAGCTGCTCGCGCACGAGCTCGGCCACCCAGATGGCCTCGGGCACGTCGGAGACCTCGTCGGCGTCGAAGAAGAAGGCGACTCGGGCATCGTCGCGGCCACCGCGGCGACCAGGGACTCGACCCGCGGTGCCCCGTCGCGCCGAGACCGGGAAGTACTCGACGCGCTCGAGCACGCCGGGCCCGGCGTCCGACAGCGCCTCCTGGGCCGCCAGCGAGCAGCCTGCGGCGAGTCCGCTCGCGCGACAGGCCGTCGATCTTGTTGAGCACGACGAACGGCGCGGACCCGGCGCCGGCGGCCGAGGCCATCGCCGCAGCATCGTCGCGCGGTCCCCGGACGCCGATCGTCGGTGCGCCGCGTCGATGCAGCGCGATCGACCGCGTCGACGTCGTCGGCCGCGGCGCGCGCCGTGTCGTTCAGTCCGCCCGCCGAGCGTCGGACCGCGGCCGGTGCAGCCCGGGCGTGTCGACGAAGACGACCTGGACGTCGCCCTCGGTGAGGACGCCGCGCACGACGCCGCGCGTGGTGTGCGGGGTCGCCGCGGTGATCGAGACCTTCGCGCCGACCATCGAGTTGAGCAGGGTCGACTTGCCGACGTTGGGCCGACCGACGATCGCGGCGAAGCCCGAGCGCGTCATCGACGTCCGCGGGCCGAGGTGCTCGACCAGCACCTCCTCGACGCGGCGCCCGTCGACGCGCACCACGGTGAGGCGGTAGTGCGTCGAGTCGAAGGACGTCGCCCGACGTCGGGCACCCCGCCGGCCAGGTCCAGGACCAGGCCGCCGACGGTGTCCCAGCCGTCGCTCGGCAGCGTCGAGCCGTACTCGTCGTTGGCGTCGTCGATGTTGAGCCGGCCCGACAGGTCGAGCCCGGCGTCGATCGAGCGCTCGTCGTCGGTCCGAGCGGCTCGCTCGGCGTCGGACTCGTCGGTGATCTCGCCGACCAGCTCCTCGAGGACGTCCTCCAGCGTGACGAGCCCGGCCGTGCCGCCGTACTCGTCGACGACGACGAAGAGGTGGCTCTTGCTCCGACGGGAACTCGGCCAGCAGCGTCGCCACCCGTCTTGGTCTCGGGCACGAAGTGGACCGGGCCGCGTCGCCCGCGCACGGGGCGCGTCGCCGCGGCCGGCCGCGGCCATCGCGGCGAGGTGGCGCAGGTTGACGCATGCCGACGACGTCGTCGACGCCCTCGCCGAGGACCGGCAGCCGCGAGACGCCCGACTGGACGGCCAGGTCGAGCGCCTCGCGCACGGTGCCGACGTGCGCGACCGTCACCATGTCGGGGCGCGGCACCATCACCTCGCGCACGACCGTGTCGCCGAACTCGATGACCGAGTGGATGAACTCGCGCTCGTCGGCTCGATCACCTCGTCGGCGTGCGCGACGTCGACCATCGCCAGGAGCTCGGACTCGGTGACGCGCGGGGTCGTCGACCGTCGACCCGAGCCAGCCCGATCACGCAGTGTCGGCGACCGCGAGCAGGAGCGACGAGACCCACTTGATCGGCCAGAACCGCAGCAGGGCCGCCGATGATCGGCGCCGTCGAGCAGCGCGGTCGAGTCGAGGTGCTGGACCGCGAAGTTCTTCGGGATCGCCTCGAAGACGACGAAGATCGATGACGACCTCGGCCGACCGTCGCGATCACGACGCCGGCCGCGCCGAAGAGCGCGGCCGGCGAGCACGCCGACCAGCGTCGCCGAGACCAGCTGGCAGATCAGCACGAGCAGCAGCAGCGGGTTGAGGAACGTCTCGGGGCCTCGGCGAGGCGCCAGCAGCGGCCGCGACGCCGCGCCGGCCCTCGTCGCGCAGGGAGCGCGCGCGCGACTTGCTCATGCGCACGAGCGACGTCTCGGCGATCGCGAAGAAGCCCGAGAGCGCGAGCAGCACGACGACGACCGCGAGCCAGGACGGTGTCGCTCGCCCGACCAGGTGGTGGCGATCACGTCGCGCCCCGTGTGGTGCCGGCCGAGCAGATCTCGCGCTCGCGCGCCTCCATGGCCTCGGCCTCCGCGTCCTCCTCGTGGTCCCAGCCGAGGAGGTGCAGCACCCCGTGCACGACCAGCAGCGCGATCTCGTCGTCGAGCGAGCACTCGTGCTCGGCCGCGTTGCGCGCGGCGACCGCCGGGCAGATGACGACGTCGCCGAGGAGGTTGGGGATCTCGTCCTCGGGCGGCTCGCCCGGCCCGGTGCCGCCCGACGTCGGGCACGCGGCCCGAGGGCTCGGGCTCGTCGTCGATCGGGAAGCTCAGCACGTCGGTCGGGCCGTCCTTGCCCATGAACTCGCTGGTTGAGCGCGGCGATCGTCGGCTCGTCGACGAAGATCAGCGAGACCTCGGCGCAGCCGCGCACGCCCTCGTCGGTCGAGGGCGACGCTGCGCGAGCGCGCCCCAGCGCTCGAGGTCGACCGGTCGTCGTCGTGCTGCTCGTCGGCGCCGAAGACGTCGACGGTCACGACGTCTGCGCGCTCGTAGGCGTCGACGATGTCGCGACGATGCGGTGTCGCACGACGTCCTCGCGGGTCAGGTGCACGAAGCGCGATGCCCTCGATGCTCGCTGAGGATCTCCTCGACGCCGGCGAGCCCGCTGGGCCGCCCGCCGAGGTCGATCTGGGTCACGTCGCCGGTGACGACGGCCTTGGAGCCGAAGCCGATGCGCGTCAGGAACATCTTCATCTGCTCGGGCGTCGTGTTCTGCGCCTCGTCGAGGATGATGAACGAGTCGTTGAGCGTGCGCCCGCGCATGAAGGCGAGCGGCGCGACCTCGATCGTCCCGTTGGCGATGAGCCGCTGGGCGCCCTCGGGGCCGACCATGTCGTAGAGCGCGTCGTAGAGCGGCCGCAGGTAGGGGTCGACCTTCGCCATGAGGTCGCCGGGCAGGAAGCCGAGCCGCTCGCCGGCCTCGACGGCCGGGCGCGTCAGCACGATGCGCTGGACCTCGCGGCGCTGGAGCGCCTGGACCGCCGCGGCGACCGCGAGGTAGCTCTTGCCGGTCCCGGCCGGGCCGATGCGCGAAGGTGATCGTGTTCGACGCGATCGCGTCGGTGTAGCGCTTCTGGCCGGCGGTCGAGGGCCGGATCGGCTTGCCCTTCTCGCCGCGCAGGATCTCGTGGCGCGAGCACCTCGCACGGACGCAGGTCCTCGCCGACCATGTCGATCGGTGCGCTCGATCTTGCCGCGTCGAGCGAGCTGCCCGCTTCGCAGCAGCAGGACGAGCTCGTCGAAGAGGCGCAGCACGAGGGCGGCGTCGGGGCCCTCGACGTCGATGCTGGTTGCCCAGGACGCGCGATCGCGCTCGCGGGGAAGGCGGCTCGACGACGCGCAGGTGCTCGTCGCGCGGGCCGAGCAGCGCGGCCATGAGCGCGGGTTCGCTACGACGTGCGTCGACGCGGCCTCGGCCGGCGCCTCGGGCGCGTCGAGGTCATCCGGGCGGCCACTCCAGGCGCCGGCCGCCGAGCACGTGGAGGTGCAGGTGCGGCACGGTCATCTGCGCGTCGCTGCCCGACGTTGACGACGAGCCGGTAGCCGCTCTCGCGGACGCCCTCGAGGTCGACGACCTCCTGGGCCAGCAGGACCAGGTCGTCGACGATGCCGCCGTGGTCGCTCGCCACCTCGTCGGCGCTGGTGATGTGCTCCTTCGGGACGACGAGGACGTGGACCGGGCGCCTGGGGGGCGATGTCGTAGAACGCGTAGGCGCGCTCGCTCTCGGCGACGGTGCGTCGAGGGCGACTCGCCCGCGACGATCCGCAGAACAGGCAGTCACTCATCGGCTGGTCTCATCATTACCGCATCGCCGCCGGCGAGGCGTAAAGCCCCACCCGCCCGACGACAGCGCGACGAGCGCCCCGGCCACCACCGCCGCGGTCTCGGCGCGCAGGACCGTCGGCCCGAGCGACACCCGGCGGCGCCCGCTCGCCCACTCTCGCGTGCGCCCAGCCGCCCTCGGGCCCACCGCGACCTCGCGGACCCCCGCTCCAGTCGCCGTCGCCCGTCGGGTGCGGCGACGGCCACGCCCGCCGGCACGTCGGCCGGGGCGACCGGGTCGGAGACCACGAGGTCGTGGGTGCGCCGGCACTGGCCGGCCGCCTCGGCGGCCGCGGTGCGCCAGCGCGCGAGGACCCGCGCGAGCGCGCCGTGGGGCACCTGGCAGCGCGCCGCGACCAGCGGGACCACTCGAGCGACCCCGACCTCGGCCGCCTTGGCGACCGCCCACTCGCCGCGCTCGCCGCGAACGAGCGCGAGGTAGAGCGCCGTCGGCGGCGGGTCCGGGTCGCGCGCGACCTCGGTCACGCGCTCGAGGCCCGCGTCGGTGACCTCGCAGATCGCCCACGCGCCGGCGCCGTCGGTGACGACGACCTCCTCGCCCGCCCTCGCGCGCAGCACGCGCCGCAGGTGGTGGTCGTCGGCGGCGCTGAGCGCCGGGCGGCCCGGGTCGGGGAAGCGCAGCTGGGCCAGCGCCGCGACCCGGCGCGCGAAGGCCTCCGGGATCACTTCTTGGCGCCGCGGCGCGCGAACAGCCGGCCCGAGGGCTCGCTCACCGGCTCGCCACGGTGCTCGGCCAGCTGGCGCAGCAGGTCGGCCGACTCCTCGTCGAGGCTGGGGGGCACGTCGACCGCCAGGTGGACGTAGAGGTCGCCTCGGCCCCGGCCGTGCAGGTGCGACACGCCCTCGTGGCGCAGCCGGTGGACGGTGCCGTTGGCGCTGCCCGGCTCGACCTCGACGGTGGCGGTGCCGCGCAGCGTCGGGACCTCGATCGTCGCGCCGAGCGCCGCCTGGGTGAAGGCGACGTGCGCCTCGTGATGCAGGTCGTCGCCGACGCGCTCGAATCGCGGGTCCGGCGCCACGCTCAGGTGCACGAAGAGCCGCCCGTTGGGCCCGCCGCGCGGACCGGCCGGGCCGCGCTCGGCCAGGCGCATGGTCGAGCCGTCCTCGACCCCGGCCGGGATCGAGACCGTCAGGGTCGACGTGGCGGTCACCCGGCCGTCGCCCCGGCAGCTGGCGCACGGCGTCTCGATGCGCTGTCCGGTCGCGCCGCAGCGCGCGCACGGCGCCGACGTCACCATCTGGCCGAGGATCGACGAGCGCACCCGTCGGACCTCGCCGGTGCCCCGGCACTCCTCGCAGGTGACCGGCGACGTGCCGGGCGCGCAGCCCGATCCCGCGCAGGTCGCGCAGCGCTGGGGCAGGGTCACCGTCACCTCGCGCTCGACGCCGAACGCGGCGTCGTCGAGGCTCAGCGCCACCTCGACCTCGGCGTCGGGCCCGGGCTGGGGACCACGGCGCTGAGGAGCGGCGAATGGCGAAAAGCCCGAGAAGAACATGTCGAAGATGTCCTGGACGCTGGCCGCGCCGAAGGGCGCACCGGCCCCGACGTCGGCGCCGAAGCGGTCGTAGTTGGCGCGACGGTCGGGGTCCGAGAGGATCTCGTAGGCCTGGGAGATCTCCTTGAAGCGCGCCTCGGCCGCGGGGTCGGGGTTCGCGTCGGGGTGGTGCTGACGCGCCAGCGCGCGGTAGGCGCGCTTGATCTCGTCGGCGCTCGCGTCGCGCGCGACGCCGAGGACCTCGTAGAGGTCGGCGCTAGCCACGGTCGTCCTCGCCGCCGATGCGCTTGGCCAGGTAGCGCGAGACCTCACGCGCCGCGGCCAGGGCCTCGCGGTACTTCATGCGCGTCGGGCCGAGCAGCCCGACGGCGCCGGCCGGCTCACCATCGATCGAGAACGGCGCGACGATCAGCGCGCAGCTGGCCAGCGCCTCGTAGCCGCTCTCGGCCCCGATGGCGACCGAGAGGCCGCGGTCGAGCACGTCCTGGATCAGCGTCACGACGAGGAGCTCCTGCTTCGAGGATCGACAGGACGCGGCGCACCGTCTCGACGCCCTCGAAGGACTCGGCGACGCGGCTGGACCCGCCGATGTAGACCCGCTCGCCCTCGACCGTCGGGCGCTCGGCGTGCAGGGCGCTGACCGCCTCGCGCACCAGCGTCGCGACGTGGTCGCTGCGGCTGGGCACCTGGACCCTCGATGCCATCGTCGTGCCCAGCAGGAGCGCGTGGAGCTGGCGGCTGGCCTCGACGACCTCGACCGGGCTGACGTCGAAGTCGGTGAAGACGCTGTGCTTGGTGACCGCCCCGTCGGAGAAGACGGTGACGAGAAGGTGATGACGCGCGTCGAGGTTGACCAACTGGGTCGACAGCATCGTCGAGTGGGCGTGGCCCGCGCCCACCACGACCGAGGTGTAGCTGGTGAGCTGGGTGAGGAGCGTCGCCGTGCTCTCGAGCACGTCCTCGACCTCGCCGCGCACGCTCGCGAAGAAGTCCCGAACCTGGACCTGCTGGGCGGGGCCGAGGGCCCCGGCCTTGAGGTGGTCGACGAAGTAGCGGTAGCCCTTGTCGGTCGGGACCCGCCCGGCCGAGGTGTGGGGCTGGGAGAGGTAGCCCTCGCGCTCGAGCGCGACCATCTCAGAGCGCACGGTGGCCGGCGAGACGTCCAGGTCGCCGCTGCCCGCGACGGCCGACGAGCCGACGGGGGCCTTGGTGTCGATGTGCTCGGTGACCACCGCCGCCAGGATCGCCGCCTTGCGGGCGTCCAGGTCGGTCGGTTCGGGTCGGGGCGCGCGCCGGGGCATGCCACCTCCTCTTGGCACTCAATTCTACCGAGTGCCAGGCGGAGCTACTCCTCGAGCTTGAGCGCGGCGACGAAGGCCTCCTGGGGCACCTCGACGCGCCCGAGGCTCTTCATCTTCTTCTTGCCCTCCTTCTGCTTCTCGAGGAGCTTTCGCTTGCGCGTGATGTCGCCGCCGTAGCACTTGGCCAGCACGTCCTTGCGCCGGGCCTTGACCGTCTCGCGAGCGATGACGCGCCCGCCGACGGCCGCCTGGATCGGCACGTCGAACATCTGGCGCGGGATCAGCGCGCGCAGCCGCTCGGCCATCTTGCGCCCGTAGGCGTCGGCGTTCGCGCGGTGCACGATCGTCGAGAAGGCGTCGACCGGCTCATGGTTGATGAGCAAGTCCACGCGCACCAGCGGGCTCGTGATGTAGCCGCCGTGCTCGTAGTCGAGGCTGGCGTAGCCCTTGGTCCGCGACTTGAGCGGCGTCGAAGAAGTCGATGACCACCTCGGCCAGCGGGATCGTGTAGCGCAACTCGACCCGCTCGGTCGACAGGTACTCCATCTTGCCCATCTCGGCCCGGCGCGACTGGCAGAGGTCCATCACCGAGCCCAGGTACTCGGCCGGGGTGATGATGGTGATCTCGAGCATCGGCTCGTCGATGTGGTCGAGCCGGCTGGGGTCGGGCAGGTCGGTCGGGTTGTCGACCTCGCGCTCGGTGCCGTCCGAGAGGAAGGCGCGGTAGGCGACCGACGGCGCCGTGGCTATGAGGCTGAGGTCGAACTCGCGTTCGAGGCGCTCTCGCACGATCTCCATGTGCAGCAGCCCCAGGAACCCGCAGCGGAAGCCGAAGCCGAGCGCGTGGCTCGTCTCGGGCTCAAAGGTGATGGACGAGTCGTTGAGCCGCAGCCGGTCGAGCGCGTCGCGCAGGTCGGGCAGGTCGTCGCCGTCGATCGGGTAAATCCCGCAGAAGACCATCGGCTTGGGGTCGAGGTAGCCCTCGAGCGCCGCCGCCGCCGGGTGGACCGCGTCGGTGACCGTCTCGCCCGAGCGCGCGCCCGACACGTCCTTGATCCCGGCCACCAGGTAGCCGACCTCGCCCGGGCCGAGCGCGTCGACCGGGGTCATGTCCGGGGTGCGCTGGCCGATCTCCTCGACCTCGTGGACGGCCCCGGCGCGCATCAGGCGAACGCGGCTGCGCGAGCGCAGCACGCCGTCGACGACGCGCACCGAGGAGATGACGCCGCGGTACTGGTCGTAGTACGAGTCGAAGACCAGGGCGCGCAGCGGCGCGCCCGGGTCGCCGGTCGGCGCGGGGACCCGCTCGATCACCGCGTCGAGCAGCTCGGGCACCCCCTGGCCGGTCTTGGCCGAGATGCGCAGGACCTCGGCCGGGTCGATCCCCAGCACCCGCTCGAGCTCCTCGACGCAGCGCTCGGGGTCGGCCGCCGGCAGGTCGATCTTGTTGAGCACGGGCACGATGGTCAGGTCGTGCTCGATCGCCTGGTAGCAGTTGGCCAGCGTCTGGGCCTGGATCCCCTGGCTGGCGTCGACGAGCAGGACGGCGCCCTCGCACGCGGCGAGCGACCGGCTGACCTCGTAGCCGAAGTCGACGTGGCCCGGCGTGTCGATCAGCTGCAGGACGTAGCCCTTGTAGGCGACGCGCACGTTCTGGGCCTTGATGGTGATGCCGCGCTCGCGCTCGATGTCCATCGAGTCCAGGTACTGGGCGCGCATGAGGCGCGGGTCGACCGCGCCGGTGAGGTCGAGGATGCGGTCCGAGAGGGTCGACTTGCCGTGGTCGACGTGGCTGATGATGGAGAAGTTCCGGATGCGGCCGGTCTCGACGGTCTTGACTTCGCTGGCCACTCCCGGCCAAGGCTACCGTCCGGCCCGCGGGGCCCCGGCTGCTAGCCTTGACGGGCCGAGAACCGTTCGGCGGATCGAGGACCCGTGGCCAACATCAAGAGCCAGATCAAGCGCAACAAGCAGAACACGGCCGCGCGCGAGCGCAACAAGGCGGTCAAGAGCGAGCTGCGCACGCGCGCCAAGAGCGCGCTGGCCGCCGCGGGCACCGAGGACGAGGCCGCCGCGCTGGCCCTGGCCGTCAAGCGCATCGACAAGGCCGCGGCCAAGGGCGTCATCCACAAGAACCAGGCCGCCAACCGCAAGAGCGGGCTGGCCAAGCGGGTCAACGCCGCGAAGGCCTAGCGCCGGGCCGCGCGCCGCCAGGCGCGCCAGGCGCGCCACCAGCACCTCGATCACCGTCACCTCCGTGGGGTCGACGTCGCCGTCGTCGCGCCCGCCGTAGCTGACGCCGCCCTTTAAGTCCCGGTCGGCGTCGGCGACGAATCGTACCGCCGCGGCGACGCGCTCGGCCCCGAGCCGCTGGGACGCGCGCCAGACCTTCTCGGCGGGGAACGCGCTCATCTTGAGCAGCGCCGCGGCCTCGTCGCGCGACGAGACCGCCCGGCCCTCGAGGCGCGCCATGGCCAGGTAGTGGCGCTGGAGGATGGCGACGAGCTGGAGGCCGACGCGCTCGCGGCTGTCGAGCATCCGGCGCGCCACCACGATCGCGCGCGCCGCGTCGCCCCGGTCGATCGCGTCGGTGAGGTCCCACTCCGGCACCGACCCGGCCTCGCCGAGGTACGGCTCGACCTCGCCGGCGCCGACGCGCGCGCCGCCGTACACCGCGCGAGCGTCCGGGCGATCGAGTCGACGCGCGCGACGTCGTCGCCGACGCGCTCGGCGACGAGCGCGCTGGCGCCGCCGTCGGCGGCCACGCCGTGGCGCGCCAGGGTCTCCTCGACGTAGGCCTGGCGGGCGCGCGCGCCCGAGCCGACGGACGTCTCGACGAGCCGTCGACGCGGCCTTGGCCAGCCGGTGGCTCTTGGCGCCGACCACCCCCACGACCAGCGTGGCGTCGGGCGTGGGCGAGCCCATCCACTCCACCAGCGCGTCGACCTCGTCGGCGACGAGCAGCTGGGCGTCGCGCACGACCACGACGCGGCGCGTCGACAGGAACGGCGGCGTGCGCAGCGCCTCGATGCGCGACGGCGCCCACGGGGTCCGCGCCGGCGGTGAGGTCCGAGAGGGCGAGCGCGGGGTCGAGGTCGCCGAGGGCGTCGGCGACCTCAGCGCGCAGGACGTCGGAGACCATCGTCGCGTCGGTGCCCACGACGCAGACGCTGCTCACGCCGCCTCCAGCACCGCGGCCAGCGCGTCGCGCACCCGCACCGTCCCGGCGACGTCGTGGACGCGCAGGACGCGGCACCCGAGCGGCGACGCCGAGCGCCGTCGCGGCCAGCGACGCGTCGCGGCGCTCGAGCACGCCCGAGGTCGAAGAGCGCGCCGAGGAAGGTCTTGTTCGACGCCGACAGCAGCAGCGGCGAGCCGAGCCCGGCGAGGCGGTCGCTCGCGCGCAGCAGGGTTGAGCGACTGCTCGGCGGTCTTGCCGAGGTCGAGCCCCGCGTCGAGGACGACGCTGGTCCGCGGCGAGCCCGCGGCCAGCGCCCGCTCGCGGCGCTCGAGCAGGAACGCCTCGACGGTCGCGGTGACGTCGTCGTAGCGCGGGTCGGGATCGGCCACGCGCGGCCGGAGCCGGATGTGGGTCGCCACGACCGACGCGCCGGCGGCCGCGGCCGCACGCCAGGTAGTCCTCGTCGGCGAAGCCGCTGATGTCGTTGCCCAGGATGGCGCCGGCGGCGAAGGCTGCCGCGGCGACGGACGCGCGCCAGGTGTCGACGCTGACGGGCACGTCGAAGCGCGCGGCCAGGCCGGCGACCGCGGGGACCACGCGCTCGAGCTCTTCGGCCTCGCCCACCTCGGGCCCCGGCCCGGCGCGCACGCCGCCCACGTCGAGCAGGTCGGCGCCGTCGGCGACGAGCGCCTCGGCGCGCGCGAAGAGCGCGTCGAGGTCGAAGGTCGCCGCGGGCTCGTAGAACGAGTCGGGGGTGCGGTTGAGGATCCCCATGACGAGCGCCCGCGACGTCAGGTCGAAGCGGCGGTCCCCGAGGCGCAGGGTGACCGGCGCGCCCGGGCGGTGGACCCGCACTAGTAGAGGCGGCTGGCCAGGCGGCGCCGGTAGGTCACGTAGCGCGGGTCCATGGGGCCGAGCGCGTCGAGGACCTCGAGGAGGCCTGGCGCGCGCATCGTCGTCGCGGACTGCTCGAGCAGGTGGTCGAGGGTGCAGGTCGAGGTCCCCGTCGAGGGAGACGCCGGCGCGCGCCAGGCGCACGCGCGCGAGCAGGTGTCCGGCCCCCGACCGTCGCGTCGAAGGGGGTCAGCACCGCCTCGGCCTCGTCGAGCCGGCCCGCCCCCAAGAGGAGGTCGCCGAGCGCGACCGCCGACGTCGTCGTTGGCCGGGTCGAGCTCGAGCGCCTGGCGCAGCGACGCCTCGTCGCCCGCGCCGACCAGGCGGTCCACCTCGCTGGCGCCGGGGGCGAGCTGCGCGACGAACTGCGCGCACCGCGGCCTCGGGCAGCGCGCCGACGAACGTGTCGACGACCTGCCCGTCGCGCAGCGCGAAGACCGCCGGGATCGACTGGACGGCGAACGCCTGGGCCACGTGCGGGTTGTCGTCGACGTCGACCTTGGCGAGCTCGACCGCGCCGCCGGTCTCGGCGACGACCTTCTCGAGGATCGGACCGAGCGTCTTGCACGGCCCGCACCACTCGGCCCAGAGGTCGACGACGACCGGGACGGTCGTGGACCGCTCGATGACGACGTCGGCGAAGGTCGCGTCGGTGCGTCGATCACGCGACCACTGTAACGGCGGCCCCTCGCACCGGATTTGGCCGTCGCGCACCGCGCAGTAGCCTTCGCCCGATGGACGGCGCCGGGCATCGACGAGGCCCGCGTCACCGCGTGGCTCGCGGCCGAACGTCGGGCGCGACCGGGCCCTTCGTCTTCTCGCTGATCGCCGGCGGGCGGTCCAACCTGACCTTCCGCGTCGAGCGACGCGGCCGGCCGCGCGGTCGCCCTGCGCCGGCCCCCGGTCAGCCACGTGCTGCCGACCGCGCACGACATGGTGCGCGAGCACACGGTGATCTCGGCGCTCGGCCCGGTCGGGCGTGCCGGTGCCCGAGGCCCTGGCCCTGTGCATCGACGAGTCGGTCAACGAGCGCGCCGTTCTACGTCATGGAGTTCGTCGACGGGCGCGATCCTGCGCGACGCGCGCGACGGCCGAGGCGAGCTACG
Organism: uncultured Actinomycetota bacterium; assembly: GCA_963820815.1. Classification (GTDB taxonomy): domain Bacteria; phylum Actinomycetota; class Acidimicrobiia; order Acidimicrobiales; family RAAP-2; genus RAAP-2. The sequence goes on from CAWGBL010000004.1 coordinate 79,001, forward strand.
CCCGAGGCCGATCGCGGGCGCGATCGGGACGAACCTCGCGCCGGACGCTGGCCGGGCTCCACGCCGTCGACGTCGACGACGTCGGGCTCGGCGACCTCGCCCGTCACGACGGCTACGTCGAGCGCCAGCTCCGGCGCTGGCGCGCCCAGTACGAGCAGATGCACGCGACGCCGGCGAGGAGGCGCCGGGGCTGGTCGAGGTCGGTCGCCGAACGCCTGGCCGCCGACGATCCCGTGGCCAGCAGCGCGTCTCGATCGTGCACGGCGACTACCGCCTCGACAACACCGTGCTCGCCGACGACGGCCGGTGCGCGCGATCCTCGACTGGGAGATCTGCACGCTCGGCGACCCGCTCGCCGACGTCGGCCTCTTCTGCGACTACTGGGCCGAGCCCGAGGACCCGACCGCGCCGCTGATCGGCGCCGCGCCGACGACGGCGGCGGGGTTCGAGACCCGCGATGCAGGTCCTCGACGCGTACGCGCGCGCGAGCGGCCTCGAACTGGCCGCGGTGGCCTACTGGCAGCGCGTTCGGCTACTGGAAGCTGGCCTGCATCCTCCAGGGCGTCTACGCGCGTTACCGCGCGGGCGCGACCGCCGGCGACCCGGGCAGCGTCGCCGAGTTCCCGCGCCACATCGTCCTGCTCGCCCAGATGGCGCTCGAGACAGCTGGAGAACTGATGGACGACCAGATCTTCGACCACATCATCTTCCTCGCCGACCCCGAGCTCACCGACCCGGTCCTCGTCGTCGCCCTCGAGGGGTGGATCGACGCCGGCCTCGGCGCGGCCACGGCGATGGGCACGCTGCTCGACGACCATCGACACCGAGGTGCTCGCGACGTTCGACACCGAGTACTTCATCGACCAGCGCGCGCGGCGCCCGATCGCGCGCATCGTCGACGGCGTCACGACCGAGCTGACGTGGCCCGAGATCCAGCTGCGCTACGGCAAGCGACGCCGACGGCGCCGACATCGCTCTTCCTGGTCGGGCCCGAGCCCGACTTCCACTGGAGCGACTTCGTCGACGTCGTCACCGAGTCGCCGAGCGCTTCGGCGTGCGCCTGGTCGTCGGGCTCGGCGCGTTCCCGGCGCCGATCGCCCCACACCCGCCCGGTGCGCGTCATCGGCACCGCGGCCAAGGAGGGCCTGCACCTCCTGGAGAAGGTCGGGATCGTCTCGGGCGAGCTCGAGGTCCCGGCCGGGATCGTCGGCCGCCCTGGAGCTCGGCTTCGCCGAGGCCGACATCGACGCGGTCACGCTGTGGGCGCGCGTGCCCCACTACGTCGCCTCGATGCCGTACCCCCAGGCGGCGGCGTCGCTCATCGACGCGCTGGCCTCGGTGGCGCACCTCACCCTCGACGGGTCGACGCTGCGCGCCAGCGCCGAGGAGGCCCGCCAGCGCGTCGACGAGCTCGTCGCGCGCAACCCCGAGCACGCCCCGATGGTCGCGCAGCTCGAGTCGAGCGCCGACGAGACCGAGGGCACGTCCCTCGACGACGAGCTTCCCGACCGGCGACGAGCTGGCGGCCGAGCTCGAGCGGTTCCTGCGCGGCGAGTCGAGCTAGACGACGTCGTCGAGCCCGGACTCGACGGCCAGTCCGAGGCCGAGCGCGTAGCCGTCGAGGTAGATCGCCGACTCCTCCTGGCGCGGGTGGCGGTCGGCGCTCTCGTGGAAGGCCGCCGAGTGGTCGACCTCGTGCAGGTGGGCGAGCTCGTGGACCAGCACCGCGTCGATGACCCACTCCGGGCACTGGCGCAGCCGCGTCGAGACCCGGATCTCGCGCGTCGCCGGCGAGCACGACGCCCAGCGGCGCTGCTGGTTCGACACCCACCGCACGCTCGACGCCGCCAGCGAGTCGTTGTAGAGGTCGGCCAGCACCCGGGCGCGCTCCTCGAGCGCCGCGTCGCCGGCGGCGATCTGGGGGCGCTGGGTGAGGAGGCGCTCGACGAGGTCGTCGACGAAGTCGGCGCGCTCGCGCCCGCGAAGCCGCGCGGGTATCGCACGACGATCCGGCTGCCCGCCCAGTGCGCCGCGCCGGTCTTCTTCCGCCGCGTCGACGGCGGATCTCGACCTCGGGACGGTCGAAGCGAGGCGGCACGACGTGACGTCGACCGGCTCGCGGGGCCAGCGCTGGGCCATCAGACGATAGTTGACGAGTCGTGGCGGCCGCGCGACGACGCGCGCCGACGCTGCGTCCGGAGATCGCGGCGACGACCGCCGGGTCGACGAGCGCGAGCGCGGCCGCCGCGTCCGCGTCGATGCCGGGGCCACCTCGAGGCGCTCGCGGACCTTGCCGTTGACCTGGACGACCATGGTCGCGCGCTCGACCGCGCGCGAGCTCGGGGTCGGCGGCCGGCCAGGGCTGGACGTGGACGGTCGGCTCGGCGGGGTGGCGCTGGAGCCAGAGCTCGGCGCGTGACGTGCGGGCGCCATCGGCGCGAGCAGCAGCGTCATCGCGTCGATCGCCTCGTCGAGCGTCGACCGGCCGGCGCCCTCGGGCGAGCGCGCCGACTTCGAGATCGCGTTCAGCAGCTCCATCAGCGCCGGCGACGGCGGTGTTGAAGCTCCAGTGGTCGAGGTCGTCGGTGACCTTGGCGATCGTGCGGTGCACGGGCCCGGCGCACCGCGTCGTCGCCGGGCGCCGCGCCGTCGACGACGTTCAGGTCGTGCCCGTGGGCGAGGCGCCAGACGCGGTCGAGGAACCGCGCGCAGCCGTCGATCATCTCGTCGGTCTGGTCGGTCCAGTCGACGTCGTCGGCCGGCGGCGCCGACGAAGAGGTGGAAGAGGCGCAGCCCGTCGGCGCCGACGGTCTCGTAGTACTTCTCGGGCGCGACCAGGTTGCCCTTGGACTTGGACATCTTGGTGCCGTCCAGGCGGATCATGCCCTGGGTGAACAGCCGCGTGAACGGCTCTCGCGCGAGTCCCCGGGGCGAGCCCGGTGTCGATGCAGCGCGCGCACGTAGAAGCGCGCGTAGAGCAGGTGCAGGATGGCGTGCTCGATGCCGCCGATGTACTGGTCGACCGGCATCCACTTGGCGACCTCGACCGGGTCGAACGGCAGGTCGGTGCTGACCAGGGGTCGGCAGAAGCGCAGGAAGTACCAGGACGAGTCGCAGAAGGTGTCCATCGTGTCGGTCTCGCGGTCGCGCCGGCCCGCCGCAGTCCGGGCAGGTCGTGTCGCGGAACGCGTCGTTCGTCGCGAGCGGCGACTGCCCGGTCGGGTCCATCGTCACGTCGTCGGGGGCGAGGACGGGCAGCTGGTCGTCGGGCACCGGCGACGATCCCGCACGCGCGCAGTAGACGATCGGGATCGGGCAGCCCCAGAACCGCTGGCGGGAGACCAGCCAGTCGCGCAGCCGGTAGTTGACCGTCGCGACGCCGCCGGCGCGCTCGACGAGGAACGCGGTCGCCCGCGATGGCCGTCGGCGACGTCGAGTCCGTCGAGGAAGCCCGAGTTGACCTTGGGCCCGTCGCCGGTGTAGGCGCCCTCGTCGAACCCGTCGGGCGGCTCGACGGTGCGCACGACTCGGCAGGCCGTGGGCGGTGGCGAAGGCGAAGTCGCGCTCGTCCTCGGCCGGCACGCGCCATGATGGCGCCCGTGCCGTAGCCGCCCGAGGACGTAGTCGGCGACGTAGACCGGCACCTCTCGCCCGTTGAAGGGGTTGCACGACGTACGACTCCGGTGAACGCCCCGCGCTTCTCGCCGCGCGTCGCCCTCGGCTGGCCATCGTGCGCTCGACCTCGCTCTCGGCCGAGGCGCCCGTTCGACCAGCTCCGTCGACGCTCGGCGCGCCGGTCGTCGGTGATCAGGCCCTCGACGCAGCGGGTGCTCGGGCGCGACGACGGCGTAGGTCACGCCGAAGCCGGTGTCCGGTCGGGTCGTGAACACGCGAATCGAGCGTGACGCGTCGCTGGCGACGCGCGAGGTCGAACTCGACGCCCTCGGAGCGGCCGATCCAGTTGCGCTGCATCGACCTTGACCCGCTCGGGCCACTCGAGGCCGTCGAGGGCGTCGAGCAGCTCGTCGGCGTAGTCGGTGATCCGGAAGAACCACTGCTCGAGGTCGCGGCGCTCGACGAGGTCGCCGCGAGCGCTCGCAGGTGCCGTCGGCAAGGACCTGCTCGTTGGCGAGCACCGTCATGCAGCCCGGGCACCAGTTCACCGGCGCCATCGCGCGGTACGCGAGGCCGGCTCGCAAGAACGCGCAGGAAGATCGACCTGGGAGCAGCGGATGTAGACCGGGTCGTGGCTGCGCACCTCGCGGCGCCAGTCGAAGACCGCGCCGAGTGCGGATGAGCGAGCCTTGAGCTCGACGATTCGCGCCTCGGTGAAGGGCCGAGGGTGCGATCCCGGCCTTGATGGCCGCGTTCTCGGCCGGCAGGCCGAAGGAGTCGAAGCCGAAGGGCGAGAGCACGGCCCAGCCCTGCATGGTGCGGTAGCGCACGACGAGGTCGCCGATAGGTGTAGTTGCGCACGTGGCCCTGGTGCGCCGGCCCCGCGGGTACGGGTACATCGAGAGGGCGTAGAAGTGCTCGCGGGGGTCGTCGTTGTCGACCTCGTAGGTGCCCTCGTCGCGCCAGTGCGCCTGCCACCGCGTCTCGATCTCGGTCACGTCGAAGGGCCGCGCCATTTTTTCAGTCTACGGAGGGCCGGTGCGCGCCCCGGGCGGCACAATGAGGAGGTGACCTCCCCCACGTACCTCCTCGTCCACGGCGCGTGGGGAGGCGCGTGGTGCTGGCGCGACGTCGGCGCCGAATTCGACGCGCGGCGCCTCGCGTGGTCCGCGCCCGAGCTGCCCAGCTCGCACGACGAGAGCGGACGCGCGACGCTGGCCGACGACGCGACCGCGCTGGTCGCCGCCGCGGCCGGTCTCGGCCCCGTGGTGCTCGTCGCGCACTCCTACGCCGGCGCCGTCGCGCTCGAGGCGCTGCCGCGCCTCGGCGAGGTCGAGTCGGTCGTCTTCGTCGCCGCCTACGTGCCCCACGTCGGCGAGTCGGTCACGCAGATCGCGCGCACGGCCCCCGAGCCGACCCTGCTCGACGAGGCGATCGTGGCCGACGGCCCACTGCTTCGCCTCGACCCGGCGCTCGCCGGCGAGGCCCTCTACGCCGGGTGCGACGCACCGACGCGCGACTGGGCGGTGTCGATGCTCGGGCCCCAGACCCGGGCCAGCTTCCGCGCGCCGCGCGTCGCGCCCGACGCCCCCGTGCCGCGCCGCTACGTCGTCTGCCACGCCGACGAGGCGGTTGACCCCGACGTCCAGGCGGCGATGTCGGGGCGGTGCGACGAGTGGGTCGCCCTCGACACCGACCACTCCCCGTTCTTCTCGGCGCCGGCGCGGCTGGCGGACGTGCTCAGCGTCGCCGACGCCGGGGTCTAGCCGCTACTGGCCGACGCGCCCGTCGATGCGCTCGCGCAGCAGGTCGGCGTGGCCCATGTGGCGCGCGTACTCCTCGATCATGTGCACGACGACGTCGCGCACGGCGACCGTCTCGTTCGGCCGTGGAGCCATCGGCATCGCGACGCGCGCGCCCAGGTCCTCGACGCCAGCCAGGTAGGCCTCGGCGAAGGCGACCTCGGCGCGCCACGAGGCCCACGCCTCGGCCACGCACTCGTCGTCGGGCGTCGCGCCCGAGATGGACGAGTCGGGGTATAGCCGCGGGGCGTCCTCGCCGGCCAGCAACCCGCGGAACCAGCCGCGCTCGACGTCGGCCAGGTGGCGCACCAGACCGAGGAGCGACAGGTCCGACGGCGGCACCGAGCGCGCGGCCATCGCCGCGGCGTCGAGGCCGGCGCACTTGAGCTCGAGGGTCTTGCGGTAGTTGCCCAGGTACGACGCGAGCGTCTCGTGCTCGCCCTCGAAGTTGGCCATCGTGCGCGGGTCGTCGTCGGGCGCGACGAACATGCTCTCGAATCCGAACGTCCGCTCCGTGGGTATCTCGCTCACCGGCACCCCCTCGTCGGCCCCACGGTAGCCAGAGATCGCCGTGCTGGCCCCACCGCGGCCCGCACTGCCCCGCCCGTCGGGCGGGCCAGTGGTTGGCGGCCCGCTAGAGGCGCGCGGCGAGGGAGCGCGCCCGGCGTAGGCACGTCCGAGTCCACCGCAGGCTCCACAGCGCCAGGACGGTCGCGGCGGCGCCCAACCACATCCACCAGCTGCCGGAGGCGAGCAAGAAGGCGGAGATGAGCGCGAGCTCGGCCGAGATGACCGCGATCATCGCCAACGCGTAGGGGCCGTACTCGCGGGCCGCCTCGTTGACCTTCTCCGACGAGCTGGCTCGGCCCGTCCAGAACGCGCCGAGCACTGTCCTCTTCTCCCTGAAGCTGCAGCTCCGATACGTAGCGAGCCCCACGTGACGAATCGTAACTGCGCTGCGCGCGTCCCTTCGAGTGGAACGCCCACAACGGCGGCACACACCCGTCACCCCTCCGACGCGCGCTACCGGCCGCACTCGCGCCGCCGGCAAAGGCGCACGCCGAAGGCGACCGCCGCGGGCCATCCAGAACGCAAAAACGCAACTGCTAGGATTGAAGGACTCTTGGGGGTATAGCTCAGCTGGTAGAGCGCTTGACTGGCAGTCAAGAGGTCAGGGGTTCGAATCCCCTTACCTCCACCAAAAGGCCTGAACCCCGATAACGCGTTAGCCATCCCTGACACATTCTTGCTGTTTACGTCGGGCTGTGCGTCACTCCCAAATCGAAAGTTGGGAGACGCTGTCGAAGAATTCAAAACGACGAACGTCGGCCACGAACGTGAACCGGTCGCCGGCGCGAACCAACCGCCCCGGCTCAACCCTGGCTACACAGGCACTCGCGACCTCGGAGCCATCCTCGCTGGTCGACTCCTCGCCCTCCAGGCGATCGGAGTGGAGCATCTTGGCATCGGACGTGAAGTGAACCAACAGCTCGGAGCCGAGCGCCTCGACCAGCTCCACATCACCATAGAATTCCGCGCCTTCGCGTCCCACGATAGAGGCCCGGAGGTCCTCGGGCCGAATGCCGACGATCACGGACTGCCCGCGGTAGCGGCGCAGCCCGGGGTGCCGCGCGAAGAGCTCGTCGTTGGTCGGAAGCGTCTGGCTCCCCACTTCGATCGCGCTGAGATCCGCCGCCAGCGTCCCTTCGAGGAGATTCATTGACGGCGAGCCGATGAACCCGGCGACGAAGACGTTCTTGGGACGGTCGTAGAGCACCTGAGGAGTGTCGCACTGCTGGAGCTCGCCCGAGCGCATCACCGCGACGCGGTGTCCCAGCGTCATGGCCTCGGTCTGATCGTGCGTCACGTAGAGGGTTGCGACGCCGATCCTCTGTTGGACTCGCGCGACCTCGGCCCGCATCTGGACGCGCAGCTTGGCGTCGAGGTTGGACAGCGGTTCGTCCATGAGAAACGCGCTGGGCTCGCGAACGATGGCACGGCCCATCGCCACCCGCTGGCGCTGGCCTCCGGACAGCTGGCCGGGCTTGCGGTTGAGCCAGTCCGAGATACCCAGGACGCCCGCAGCCTCCCGGACCCGCCGTTCGATCTCGGGCTTCGGCAGCTTCTTCATCTTCAGCGCGAAGCCGATGTTCTGGGCGACGGACATCTGCGGGTAGAGGGCGTAGCTCTGGAACACCATGGCGATGTCACGATCGCGCGGGGCAACCTCATTGACGACCTGGTCGCCGATGCGGATTGTGCCGGAAGTCACCTCCTCGAGTCCGGCGATCATCCTCAAGACCGTGGTCTTCCCGCAGCCCGAAGGGCCCACGACCACCATCAGCTCGCCATCGGCAATCTCGAGGTCGAGGCCGTGAATGGCCTCGTATCCGTTTGGGTAGACCTTCGTCACCCCCTCAAGCTTGATGGACGCCACGCTCACCGCTCCCTCCGTCCACCATCCGGTGGCATCGACTCACCTCAGGCACGCCGGGCTCACTCGGGACCCACCCGTAGCACCGCCCACCCGTCGCCGAGGGGCACCTCTGCCTCCATGGCTCGCCCTTGGCGGTGCGCGACGTCGCGGGCCACGACCGGGCGGAACCGACCGTCGCCCACCCCGACCGCCGCCACTTCGGCCTTCCAGCGCTCGGGGCGGTCCACGAGCACCTGGACCGTCACCGACGCGACCGAGCCCCGCGCGGTGGGCTGGGACCACGCGCCATCGGGGCTTCCGCTGAGGTCCAGGAGGCCCACGGCAACGCAGTCCCCGACGTGACACACCCGAGCGAAGAGCCCGCCGCCGACCGGTTCGGGTCTCACCGGGGCGCTGGCGACTACCGACACCGCACCGTTCTCGTCGCCGATCTCGTACCAGGACGTGTCCTCGCCGTCAATGAAGAGGTCCCGGGAGCGGAGCCCGAACCGTCGCCACTCGAGGACCTGTCGGCCTTCCGAGGCCGTCAGACGGGCGTGCTTTGGGTAGTAGGGGTCGCACAGCGCGGCGGCACGATCGCCGAAGATCAGCGCGCTCGCCCCGAGCATGGTCGCGACCGCTTCGGTGCAGAGCACGGTTCGAAGCGCGTCGGGGCGCGCAGCCTCAGAGATCGGCCCTGACGGTTCCCCGATCCCCCACACCGGCGGGTAGCAGGCGATCGACCCCCGGACCGCCTCGCGCGGTGCCGGAGACCCCAGGGGCCGCCCGGCTCGCCCGGAGCTTCGGTCGAGAAGCCCCTCGAAGTGTCGCCACCGGTCGTTGGGCGGCCACACCTCGCAGTAGCGAAACCCGGGGCCGCCGGGAAGCCGGGCCGCCGACGGCACGCCATCGACCTGGTTAAAGCTGAGGAGGTCCGCGGGCCGCTCGGCTCGGAGAAAGCCCATGAAGCCCTCGTAGGCGGCGCGCATGTCGACCGTGGCGCCGCCGGCGGTGAAGGCAAGCCTCGGATACCCGTAGGTGTCAACGTGAAAGCCCGTGAAGCCGACGGCGTCGGCCGCGCCCCCGTAGGCGTCAACGAAGTGGCGGCGCCAGGACTCGTTCCCGGGGTCGGCCAAGACAATCTGGTCGAGGAAACGAATCGGCAGACCGTCGGCGTGATACAGCAGCAGCTCAGTGTGCGCGGCGGCGAACTCGTTGCCCACCGCGTAGATCGGTGCGTACGCGTGAGACGTAGCTCCCATCGCGCTGAGCCCCTGGGACAGGGCGCGAAGGGCCGAGAGCGAGACTGGGCGATGTGACGGGTCGAGCCAGCCAGCCGGCGGGCCGAGCGGCTCGGTGTAGCTGGCCATCCAGTCGTAGGCCTGGACCACGGTCGAGCGAAGGCTCCGGTGCCAGGCCAGCACCTCGTCTACGCAGTCGTCGGTGAAGGACGTGGCGAAGCCGTGGACGGGCCTCTCTCCCGGGTGCGCCCCAACCGTGGTGAACTCCTCGGCCAGGATCGCCCCGTCCGCGTCGCGCGCCTGGACGGCGTACGTGCCGGACGTCACCTCACTGAATCGGGCCGGCGCCAGTCCCACCGCCTCGACCAGCTTCCCCGTCGACGACTCGGCCACCAGAGCCGTCGTGCCTGGAGGAAGGCCCCGCACGGCCAGTTCCTGACCGGTCTCGTGGAAGCTGCGAACGTCGTCTAGCCCGGGCGTCCCGCGCCCCACTCCCGTCGCGTCAGCGCTCATCGGATGGCCCCCAGCGAGACCCCGGAGCGGAACCATCGCAGCGAGACGAGGAACACGACGACGACCGGCACCGTGGCGATTACCGACGCCGCGAAGAATGGCCCCCAGGCCACGGTGTGCACACCGATGAAGTCCGCCAGACCGACCGGCAGCGTGTAGTGCGGGGACGACTGGATCATGGTTAGGGCCACTGGGAACTCGTCCCACGCAGCGCTGAAGATGAACATGGAGACCACGGCGAGCGCCGGCAGCGACAGGGGAACGATGAGACCCGTGAGCACCCTTAGCGACCCCGCCCCGTCGAGGCGGAACGACTCCTCGTACTCGTGCGGGATCGCCTCGAAGAACCCCCGGAGCAGAAAGATGGTGAAGGGCAAGTTGGAGGCGACGTAGAGGAGGACCAGGCCTAGCAGAGAGTCCAGCAGGTGGAGCCGCACCATCAGCAGGAACTGGGGAATCAGGAGGAGCAGGTTGGGCACAGCAAGACTGGCGAGGAAGACGTAGAAGATCAAGTTCTTGAACGGGAACTTGTAGCGAGCGAATGCGAAGGCCGCCAGCGACGCTAAGACAACCGTGATGCCCACTGTCGCGATGGACACGATCAGGCTGTTGACGAAGTATCGGCTGAAGCTGTTCTCCGTCCAAGCCTGAACGTAGTTCTGGACCGTTGGGTGCGTTGGAATGAGGACGGTCGCGCCCAGGATCCCGCCGTTTGGCTGGAAGGAGAGGGAGACCATGTAGAGGAGCGGGCCCAGCGACACCAATGCGAGGAGAATCGCGACGACAAGCCGGGCCCGATTCCGTTTACGTATGCCGAATAGGCCGGGGCCCGACCCGGCCAAAGCCGAGTGCGTTTTCGCGCTCCGTGGATCCGCAACGACCGTCACATGACTCCTAGAGGTCCCGCCGCCGCAGGATGCGGATCTCGGCGGCGCTGAAGCCGAACAGCACCACGGCGAGAAGCGAGGCGAGCGCTGCGGCGTAGCCGAAGGCGAAGTTCGAGAAGGCCTGCTGGTACATGTACGTCATCATCGACTGGGTGGAATTGTAAGGACCACCCTTGGTTATCTCAAAGATCTGCGTGAACACTTGGGCCGCGCCGATGACCAGCATCACCGTGACGAAGGTCACCGCACCACGCATGGACGGAAGCACAACGTGACGCCACACGCGCAGCTCGGTCGCGCCGTCGATGCGGGCGGACTCCAGGAGCTGGCGCGGTAGGCCGTCGAGGGCGGCGAGGAAGATGATGAACGACCACCCCACGCCCTTCCAGATGCTGAGCAGCCAGATCACCCCGTTGGCCGTCCAGGTCTGGGCTGTCCAGTCGATGCTCACGGTATGCCCAACGAAGAATCCGGCGACGGCGTTCATCACGCCGCCCTGGGACGCAAAGAGGTAGGAGAACACCCAGCTCACCACCACCCACGACGTGACCACGGGGATGTAGACCGCGGCGCGCCAGAACATCGAACCCGGCAGACGGTCGGTGAGAACGGCGGCGGCGAAGAGGCCGATCGCCATCTGGATTGGGACGGTGATGACGATGAAGAGGAATGAGTTGAAGGCCGCCGTGCGAACGACGGGGTCGTGGAAGATGGCCGTGTAGTTCGACCATCCCATGAAGGGGTTGGAGGCCCCAGGGAAGATGTGCCAGTTGTAGAAGCTGATGTCGAATTGCCGGTAGATCGGGTACACGGTGAAGACCGCGTACATCACCAATGCCGGCGCCAGCAGGACGTAGGGCGTTGCGAAGCGCCTGGTTCGGCTCCACCTCGGTACGCGCCGCGAAGCGGCACCCGACGACTGTGTCACCGGGTGCCGCTTCGCGCTAACTACATCGGTCACCCTACTGTTTCAGGGCGGCGTCAGCTGCCTGGGCGGCGGCTTGCAGACCTTGGGTCACCGTCACCTTGCCCGCGAGCATGAGCTGCAGTTCGTTGGAGAACGCGGTGTCGAGCGCCGCGTAGCCCTGCGTCACCGGACGAGCCCTTGCCGTCTTCAACTGCTGGGCAAACACCGCGAGAGCGGGGTTCACCTTGATCTCTGACGCGGCGTAAGTCTTGTACGCCGTCATCTGCCCCGCCGCCACCATGGCGAGCTGGGAGAACGGCGACTGAAGGAACTTGACGAACTTGATCGTGGCCGCCATGTTCGGCGCCTTCTTGGCGATGACGAGGTCCTCGCCGCCCACGACTGATCCTGAACCACCGGGTCCCGGCGGGTCGATCACTGTGCCGTAGCCTGTGAAGTTCGCCTGCTTGTAGGTGTTGGTCGCCCACGGTCCGTCGAGGTACATCGCGTACGACCCTGTCGGGAAGCCGGTCTCGCCGCTAACGGCGCCCGAGCCGCCGGCCATGTCGCTTCCGATGACACCAGACTGCTGGAACGTGACGAGCTGTTGCACCGCCGCGATCATTGCGGGCGCGTCCATGTAGCCCGAGGCCTTGGTCCACGTCTTGTTGGTGAACTCTGCGCCAGCCGGCCAGACGAGCGGACCGACGTTCCAGATGTCCGTGCTGTCCACGCCCAGGCCGTGCTGGCCCTTGGACGGGATGGTCAGGGTCTGTGCGTCAGCGATCAGCTCGGCGTACGTCGTCGGCGGCTGAAGGTTCGCCGCGGCAAAGTCGGCCTTGTTCCAGAACAGGACCTGCGTGTTGGTGTCCAGCGGGATTCCGTAGTACGCCCCCTTGTACAGATTCGTCGACAGCGGCCCCGGGAAGGCGGCCTTCTTCATGGCCGCGAACCACGGCTGCGCGGACGTCTTGAGCAGCACGCCTTCCGACGCGAGCTGAGGAACCCAGGCGATGTCCGACCGCATGAGGGACGGCGGATGTCCCGCCGCCGACGACGCGATGAACTTCTGCAACATGCCGTTGTAGGGCAACGTGTCATCGACCACCTTGATCCCCGGGTTCTGAGCTTCAAAGGCCGGAATGACAATGCCATTCATGACGGGTGTCTCGGTGACGTCGTTGTAGGCGTTCCAGAATGTGACCGTGGCAACCTTGTGCTTGGTCGACGCGGTCGCCAATCCTGAGCCAGTCACGGCCACGATTGATCCCCCACCAACGATCACCGCGGCACCGGCGAGAAGTCGCAGCGACCGTCCCGTCCGCCCCCTGATGTGATGCTTGGACTTCATGATGTAACTCCCCTGTTTAACTTTGATGTGCGTCCCGCGGCATTTCCGTGAGACCAGTTACCTCTGTTTCGTGGGCCACGCGGACCGGCCCTGCTTCCCTCCTTCGATTCCGTCACAACGTCTCCTCATCTCGACCTGAGGGTCTGAGACCTTCACGAATCTCCGACCCTGGAGGTCGCTCATGGCAGAGCCCCCGGAACGGCGCCGTCCGCAGTTGCCGCGACGGCATCGCGTCGAGAAATCGACAACCCCTTTGTGCGGTCGATGTCGAGCTCGAGGATTACGAACATCGCGTGCGACCACGTGAGATCGGCGGCCGGCGGCCCCCATCGATCGAGCCACTCGTCATAGTGACGTCGATCACGCCGCTCGCCGTCGAACTGCTCACCGAGCCGACCCTCGGAGTCGAAGTGGCTGACGATCCACTCCAAGCACCGCTCAGCCTCGCTGAAGTCGCCCGATGAGGCGTAGTGCCAACCCAGCGATGCGGTGAGGACCGGCCACGCCCCGCTGCCAAAGTACGTGTCCGACGGGTAACGGCGAAGTCCCCCGTCGAGAGTCAACTGGTCCTGGATCATGGCGACCGTTCTGGCGAACTTCGGGTCATCCGGGGAGACAACCTGAAAGGGCACGTCGAGCCATAGGACGCTCGCGTCGACGTCATTGCTCTCACTCGACTTGTTGAAGTATCCGAGACGCGTCGCGTTCCCCAATAGGGCCGCCCTCACCGCGACCGCCGTCTCTAGGAATCTCGTATCGCCGAGCAACTCTGAGGCGTGAACCAGGCCGCCGTACACGCTGGCGAGAGTCGACGTGTGCACCGCAGACCCGCTCTCCTCCCACACGTCAAAGCAGGGGCTCAGGGCGAAGGCCTCGAGGTATCGGGCGACACGGTCCACTGAGATGCGCAGCTCAGGAGATAGTCCAGGCGAGTGGACGCTCTCGAGATGGCGGCCCAAGGACCATAGCCACGTTCCGTAGCCGTCGATTTGGAAGTTGGGCCAGCCATCGACGACGACGGCGCCGTCGAGCGTGAACCGCGCCGGTGGCATTTCCGACTCCGCGATCTCGCCCCGAGCGCCCCGTCGAGAAATGGCGGATTCAATTTCACCGTGGATCCGTTCAACGGCTCCGTGAACCCAGCGGTGGTACCTCGCCGAAGCCTCGTGCTCGCCGGCAACATCCAACGCGTACGCGCTGAACGACCCGTCTCGAAGCCAACAGAACCGGTATTGGGCGAAATCCCGGGACGCGATGATCGCCCCGTTCGACTCTTGGTTCCTGAGGATCGTTTGGACGCTCCGCGCCACAAGAGTCTTCAACGCTGGGGTCGGCGGAGACGTGTCCATCGACGTCGTGTTAGTGGCCGGTGCCGACTGCCACGGCGTCGTGCTCGCGATTCCAGATTGCGGCGCTGCGCTGATTGGCGCCGGTCAGGTTGAACGACTCCCTCAGAACGAGCGTCGCCGCGCCGACGGCCCAGGCCTCGTCACCCCACGTCTGGATCTTGATGTCGACCTGTTGGCCCAGGTCGGCGAACGTCTGCTCGCGAACAGCGCTGACGATCGGGTCCAGATACGGCTCGCCGAGCGACGTGCCTTCGCCGCAGATGATCAGGAGCTCAGGGTTGAGGAGCGTGATGACGTTCGCCACCGCCTGGCCGAGCTTGCGCCCCGCGCCGCTCACGACCTCCAGGGTCGCCGGGTCCGCCATGTCGACCAAGAGCTGGAGCTCGTCGCGAGAGACGTCATGGCCCTTGCGTTCGGCCACTCGCCGCCGAATTGCGCCCTCCCCGACCATCGCCTCCAGGCAGCCGAACCTCCCGCACTCGCAGCGCGGTCCGCCCGGCTCGACGATCATGTGGCCGAACTCGCCGCTCGCCCCGTGTGCACCCCGGTACAGGGACCGATTCACGACGATTCCCAGGCCGATGCCTCGGCCGACGGTCAGCGTGATGAAGTCGCTCGCCATGAACGCGTCCCCGGCCCACTTTTCCGCCACCGCCAGGGCGTTGACGTCGTTGTCGACCCAGACCGGAAGGCCCAGGCGATTCCTTAGGGGCTCCGCGAGCTCGACGTCCGACCACTGCAGGAGGTGGGAGAACTTGCACACGCCGGTGCTCGTCTCGATGACCCCGGAGAGGCCCACGCCCACCCCGAGGACCTTTGACGGCGCGACCTTCGACTTGCGCAGGACGCTGCGCGTCTCACGCTCGATGGCCTCGATCGCGGCGATCGGATCGTTAACGAGGGGCTCGTAGTGCTCGCTGCTGGCCACGATCTGGGCGTCCAGGTCGCACACCACCGTCGTGAGCCCGTCCCCGCGGAGCTTGATGCCAACGACGTACCCCGCCTTCGCGTCGAGGCTCAGGAGCACGGGCGGGCGGCCTCCGCTCGACGGCGCCGTGGTGGTCTCGACGACGATCCCGCGCTTTAGCAGCTGCTCGACGATGGCCGACACGGTGGGCGCGCTCAGTTGGCTTTGCCGAGCGAGATCGGCGCGGGAGATTGACCCCGCTCTCCGGACCAATTCGATCAGCAGGCTCACGTTGATGTCGCGAAGTAGCGAACGAGAGACCCGCGGGGGATTCGACAGAGCCGCGGGCCCTCGTTCGCCAACCGTTTCGGGAGGCGTATCAGAAACACGCTTCGGTTGGGGTGAAGCGCCAGGCTTCTTGCGATCCATGACTCCCCCTCCACGGCCATCAAGCAAGTTGGAACTTACTTAATTAAGTAAACATACTAAGTACAGATGGGTCCGTTGTCAAGGCAGGCGAGCGAGATCCCAGTCGCCCTGGGGTCATGTGCGTAAAGCCAGGTCAGATGAATATTTGACCTGGCCGCGCCATCCAGCCGCAGCTCCGCAGTGTCATCGCGCCCGGGCGGCAACTACTGGCCCAACCGCCAGTCAACCGCTCAAGGAGGTCGTTGCACGGAGTAGCTGCCAATGCGCGGGTCGCCCAAGTCCACGGTCGTTGAAGCGCGCCTTCATGCAGTTGCCTCAAATATTTGAGCGTTGCCTTCCGACCCCCGAAGTGAAACAGCATTAGCGGAACGTGCAACTAACTGACTTGCGGCAGGAGTGAACTTTCGGCCCTGGACGGAATGACTCACTCCTACTTGGGTTGAGTCACTCATCCTCCGGGTTGATAGGTGAATCCGCGCGGGCACGACATCGATGAATCGTTAAGGAACGCGAGTTGCCACCAGGGTCCACCGAGCGAAGAAACGCAATTGTCAGAGGGAGGCGGTGTCCCGGCGGCGTAGGCGAGACCTTCGTATCCCCGGCCGGGCCTTTGAGCGGTGGCGAAGATCACTAGATCGTGACCAGGGCTCGAGCTCGACGGCCATGTTCCCAGAAGACGGCCGATCCCCGGCAACATCCCCGAACCGGTTGCGCACATCTTGGGGGCGAACGTGGACGAAGCACCCAGCGCAGCCAGGACGGCCGCGTGCCAACAGGGTTCGAAGCTCGTGTTGTACTGGTGAGCGGGCCGATCGTACATCCTCCACGCGAACAACACGACCGCAAGCGCGAGTACGAGCGCAACGATGCGGACAGTCAGACGGTGCGGCCAACGTCGCATAATTCCATGAGACTAGGCCCACATGCGCGACATCAAGTGAGTCGCCACCATCCAAAAACGAACCGCCGACTTGACGATCAGACGTCTGCGGCAGTCGGGCTAAGAGCAACTAACCCCTGTCAGCACTGTTAGCAGTTTGTTAGCAGTTCTTCTGAGAACTTGTGAACCTCGTGACTCGAGTGAAGGATAGATCTCCTGATGAGAAGCTGTAGTACTTCCACTTGAACCCCGGAAATTGATGGCTAGGCGCGCCTGGCATTCAAGAGGTCGGGGGTTCGAAAATCGTACCTCCACCACGAGGCCTTAACCCTTCGCGAATCCCTCCCTGGAGAAGTTCTAACCCGCGCGCCACAGTTCGCCCTCCTCGAGACGTGTCCGCTCGCGCGACAGTGCTCCGGGGCTTCATTGTGGAGACGCGAATCTAGCGGCCCGTGGGCCGGGTCTTGGCGACACGCCTCGTCACCACGCAGTTCTTAGCGCCCTTGGCACGGTCGTAGGCGAACCCGGCCCCCTCGAACATCGCGCGCGTGCAGCTGTAGAGGTGCGACGAGGACACCTTCGCGCCCTCCTCGAGGTCGTGGGGGTAGCCCTCGACGACCCCACCGCCGGCCTGGGCGATCGAGTTCCAGGGCGCCGCGCAGCGCGGCCTCGGCCACCCCCTTGCGCCGGTAGTCGCGGTCCACGAAGAAGCAGGTGACGCGGTAGTCGGGCCGGCGCCGCAGCCCCGCCTCGTACTCCTTGCGGTGGTAGATGTTCGGCAGCTCGTCCGGCGGGCCGAACTGGCACCACCCCACCGCGCGCTCCCCGTCGAAGACGAGCGCGGCGTGCGCGCGGCCCTCGGCCACGAGCCGCTGCTTGAGCGAGCGGTTGGCGTCGGCGTTGCGCTCCTTCTCGCCGGCCATCGTGTGGAACCAGGTGCACCAGCAGCCGCCCCACACGCCGTTGTGGCGCTCGACGAGGCGGGCGAACGCGTCCCAGGTGCTCGGCCCGAGGGGTCTGATAGTGAAGTCCTCCACGGTCCCTCCCTCGATCGAGCCGACCCTAGACCCGGGGCGTCACGGCGGGGCCGGACGAGGCATCGCGGGTTTATCGTGTCGGCGGGGTCGTGGACGAGACGGAGGTGACGCCGATGAGTACGCGCACGTCGCTCGTTCTCAACGACGAGCGCGGACCGGTGCTGGCCGAGCTCGCGTCGGTCGGCTCAGGCGCGGGGTGGTGCAACCTCTCGCCGCGCGTGGTCGAGGACGTCGAGCCCATTCGCGTCAACGTCTTCGGCCTGTGGGCCAACCGTGGGACCCCCGTGGCGACCTACCTGACCAACGCACCGAGGAAGGGCGAGCCGGCGCCCTCGACCATCGGCGTCCTGCACACGCGCGGGCGCCTGAAGGCCGACTACCTGCGCGACCTGGTGGCCGGGACGCCCCTGCGCGTCGTCCAGAACCACGCCCAGCGCGGGCTGCTCCTCGAGGCGCCGGTCGACCTCGACGTCGGCGTCGTGCTCGACGTGATGTGCCGGGCGGCCCGCGAGCTCTGCCAGCACACCCTCGCCGGGGGATACGTCGTCACGCTCTTCCGCCACTGACCGGCCGCCGGCGCCGCGCCCGGCGCCCAATCCCTCCGCGGCGCTCCCCCGTATACCCGTGCGACCGAGGAGACCGACGACATGACGACCGCCCCCCGGCGCCGGACCGCAGTCCACCCCGTCCCCCTGGGGCGCGCCGCCGCCCTGGCCCTGAGCGTCGCGGTCATGCCCGCGGCGGCTCTCTCGCTCGCGGCGGGCGGCGCGACCTCGGGCCGCTCGACGAGCGCCCGGGTGGTCTCGAGCGTCGAGAACTCAAGGTTCGGGCGGATACTCGTGAGCGGGCGCACCGTCTACACGCTCACGGCGAGCCACGTCGCGTGCGCCGCCACGTGCCTCAAGTACTGGCCCGAGGTTCTCCTGCCCGCGGGCGTCACCCACGCCACGGCCGGCCCCGGGGTCGACGCGTCCAGGCTCGGGACGCTGCCTCGCGGGGGCCGCCGGCAGATCACCTACGCCGGAAGGCCGCTCTACTGGTTCGTCAAGGACACCGCCGCCGGCCAGGTGAAGGGGAACGTCTCTGACACCTGGGGCAGGTGGTCGGTCGTCGTCGTCGCGCCTCGCGCCCCCGTGCCGACCACCACCACGACCAGGCCCGCGACGACCACCACCAAGCCCGACACCACGACGACGACCGTGAAGGCCACCACCACGACCGCGCCCAGCGGGGGAGGCGGGGGCGGGGGCGGCGCGGGGTTCTAGCTGCGCGACGCGCTCGCCCGGCTCGGGCGGCTCCTACCAGAGGCCGGGGATGAGCCGCCAGCGCACGCGCGCGCGGTACGCGTCGTACCGGCCGCCGGCGGCCAGGACGCGCTCCTCGGCGAGCGCGCGGCCCGCGTTGGCCGACGTCACCAGGACGACGACCAGCGCGTTGCGCACCGAGAGGCTCTGGCTGAGGTAGCCCAGCTGCAATAACACGTACGACGCGTAGATCGGGTGGCGCACGAGCGCGTAGGGGCCGCGGCGCACGAGCCCGCGGTCGGCGGCGGCGAAGCCGAAGGAGCGCCCCAGCGACAGGAACGACGCGACGCAGATCGCCAGGCCGACGACCTGCAGCCCCAGCCCCACGCCGACGCCCCACGACGGGTGCGCCCCGTCGGGGCGCACGAGGACGCCGCCGAACGTCCCGGCGACGGCGAGCGCCCAGTCACCCGGTCGCCGGGTCACCGACGCGGCCGGGCGGCGCACCAGGTAGGCAACCACGACCCAGACCTGGACGGCGACGTAAGCCACGCCGATGGCGCGGTGGGTCTGGAAGTAGGAGTGGAGGCTCGCCAGCGCGAAGTACGCCGCGCCCGTCGCGCCGACGATGTTCACGCTGACGCGGACCAGGCGAGCCACGCCGGCGGGCAGAAGGGCCGGCTCGGTCCAGCGCTCGATCCGCGCCAGCGACGCGATCAGGAGGCTCGGCCCGCGGTGTGCCCGGCGCGGGCCGTGGTCCCCGCGCGCGCGGGCCGAGCGCCCGGGCAGCTGGCTCGTCACCGGTCCCCCGCCGTCAGCCGCCGCGCGATCGCCTGGTCCACGCTGACCCGGCCCGCGCCGAGGACGGCGAGGACCAGGGCCAGCATCCCGACGGCGAGGTTGAGCTCGTAGCCCGGGGTGGGCGTCGCGGAGTTGAAGCCGTTGACCCACGTCACGGTGATGGTGGCGACGACCATGTCGCCAAAGAGGGCCAGCCCGACGGGGCGCGTGAGCAGGCCCAGCGCCAGCGCCACGCCGCCGCCGAGCTCCAGGATCCCGCCGACGACGGCCCAGAAGCCACCGGGGTGCATGTGCGCGGTGTTCGAGAAGAAGAGCGCCGTGACGTGGATCCCCGGGCCCGTGGAACCAGCCGAAGAGCTTGCCCGACCCGTAGTGGAAGAAGATCCAGCCGAGTGACACCCGCGCGACCAGCAGGATCGCGTCGGTCGGCGCCGCCGCCGTGCGCGCGCTGAAGAGCGGGGCCAGGCGCGCGCGGGCGCGCGCGGTCGTCGAGGGCTCTGGCGCCACCGGAGCTCAGCCTCGCGGCGCGCCGGCCGGTGCCCGGCCGTCGTCGGCCGAGGCGAGGGGCCGGAACGGGCCGGCCAGCTGCGCGACGAAGACGGCGAGGTGGCGGGGCCGCGCGCCGGCCTGCTCGACCGCGAGGGGCCGCCCGGGCAGCCCCGTGTCCATCCGGATGGTCTCGGCGCTCGGGAAGATCGCGCGGTGGGTGAGCTGGTCCCAGACCGTCAGGGCGAACCCGAGGTTGACGTCCTGGCGTCCGACCACCCGGTGGTGGATCCGGTGGTAGTTGGGGCTCACGAAGACGCGCTCGAGCGGCCCGAAGCCGAGGTTCGTGTTCGAGTGCTCGAACGCCAGGACGGCGCCGTAGGCGACGAGCAGCGTGGTCGGCACGACGCCGTTGGCGAGCAGCACGACCCCCGGGACCAGCGCGACGAGGTACGACACGTGGATCAGCGGGTGGGTCCGGAAGACAGTGAGGACGTTCATGTCCTCCTGGGAGTGGTGCAGCTCGTGGAACCGCCAGAGCACGCGCACCCGGTGGTTCGACAGGTGGGCGAACCAGTTGCAGAAGTCCATCGCGATGAAGATCAGCGCGATCACTCCCCAGCGCGGCACCGCGCCCAGGCGCGGCATCTCGACCCACGGCATCGTGCGCACCAGGACCTCGGAGAACGAGAGCGACATCGCGACGACGAGCGGGGCGACCACGGTCGCGTTGAGGACCGCGTAGAGCAGATCCTGGCGGTACCCGCGCGCGAAGAGGGGGCGGCGCTGCGCGGGGCGCAGCCGCTCGACCACGAGGAAGGCGCCCAGGACGCCGAGCGTCGCCGGCCCGACGAGCACCACGCGCAGGCTCGTCAGCGACCGCGCGAAGCTCGTCCCGCCCCAGCGGCTCAGCAGGCCGATGGTGACCAGGACGACCGCCACGGCCGCGACCGAGACCGCCGGCAGGTAGACGCGCGACGCGACGGCCGCGCGCCAGGAGCGGCGCGCCGCCTCCGCCGGCGCCGCCGAGCGCGCCGAGGGTGTTCCAATGACGGCAGTGGACATGTCGACCTCCGAGTCCGGGTCCGGTGGCTAGAAGCCCGCCCCGCCGCCCCCGCCGCCGCCGGCCGGGGCCGTCGTGGTCGTCGAGCCGGAGCCGAGGGGCTTGGTCACGACGACCGACCACGAGCCCCAGGTGTCCTTCACGTTCCCCTTCACCTGGCCGGGGGCGGTGTCCTTGGAGAACCAGTAGAGCGCCTTGCCGCCGTAGGTCACCTGCAGGCGGGCCCCGCGCTTGATCGTCCCGAGCTTCGCGGCGCTGACGCCCGGCCCCGCGGTCGCGTGCGCGACGCCGGCCGGCAGCAGCACCTCGGGCCAGTACTTCAGGCACTTCGCGGCGCAGGCGACGCAGTTGGCCTTAAGCGTGTACACCGTGGTGCCGCTCACCAGGATGGTCCCGAACCTCGCGCTCTTGACCGTCGAGATCACCAGGCGCCCGGACGACCGGCTCGACGTCGCGGCGCCGGCGTGCGGCGCGAGCGTCGGGGCTAACAGGCCCGCGGCCGCCAGCGCGACGGCCGCGGCGCGGGCGCCCAGCCGCCGTGTGGTCCCCTGTCTCCTGGTCGTGCGCATGCCCCGTTCCCCTCGTGGACTCGCTCACCGGTACTACGCACGGACCGGCGGGGCCGGGGCACTTGCCCGGCGGCCGGCCCCGGCCTAGGTGGGGCGGGCGGCCGCGGCGATGCGACCGAGGTCCCAGCCGTGGTGGTGGGCGTCGTGGGCGTTGCCGCGCAGGACGTCGAGGGCGACCTGGTCGCCGCGCGCCGCGTGGGGCAGCGCGACGCCCGCCGCCGCGGCCGCGGCGTAGGCGTCGAGGTACGGGCCGAGCGTCACCTCGAGCGCCCAGAGCGCGCCCTCGAGCGGCACGAGGTGGTACTCGCGCGCCTCGGCCACCGCGACCTGGTCGTTGCCCTCAAAGACGTAGGGCCCCGAGCGCACCGACGCGGCGAACCGCTCGCCGTGCAGGCGCAAGTTGTCGCCCACGTGCATCACGTACTCCCCGGCGCCCCAGGCGAGGTCGGGGTGCCGCGCCGTCGCGTCGAGCCCCGCGAGGGTCGCGCGGTAGGCGTCGGCCAGGCCGGCGACCAGGTCCGTGAGCTCGGCCTCGGAGGCGGTCCAGGAGTACCCGCACTCGCGGCAGGGGTCGCCGTAGAACTCGATCTGGGCGAGGCTCACGCGCGCTCCCGCGAGCCGTCGTGTCGGCGTCGACCCACGCGAACCTCCCGTCGCCCGTCGTCGGGCGCGACGTTACCGGCGGCGGCGCCGCCGGCGCCCGGTCACTCCGAGTGCAGCACCAGGCTCGCCGCGACGCGCGCCGCCCGCCGTCCCGGCGCGGCGGCCACCATGTTGGCGAAGACCAGCGCGCCCGCCGCCACCGCCACCAGGGCGACGACCGGGACCGTCGCGTCGGGCACGGCGTCGATCCCCGCGGCGAACGCGTCCCACAGCCACCGCCCCGCGAGGACGCCCACGGGCACCCCGACGACCGCCCCCACGAGCGCGACGACGGTCGCCTGAACGCCGACTGCGGCGCGCAGCATCCGCGGGGTGAAGCCGAGGCACTTGAGGAGGGCGAGGTCGCGCCGGCGCCGTCGCACCGACGACCCGAGCGTCGCGGCGAGCGCCACGAGGGCGCCGCCCGCCAGAGCGACCGCGAGGACCAGGGGCGTGGAGCCGATCGTCCGGTAGTTCACGATCTGGGCGGGGCGCTGCACGCCGATGAGGCTCACGGCATTGCCCCGGGCGTTCGGGTTCGGGTCGCGGGCGAAGGTCCGCGTCGCCGCGGCCGCGATGCGCTCGAGGCCCCGACGCCCCGCCGCGCCGGCGCCGGGGCGCAGCCGCACGAAGACGAGCTCGGGCCCGTTGAGGACCGGGTCGCGGAAGGTCATCGCACGCTGGAACGCCGGGGGCAGGATCCCCTCAGGGAAGAGCGCCCCGGTGCCCATCGACGTGTGGTCCGCGACGATGCTCGAGTAGCCGACCGCGGGGAAGGTCGCCGTGCCGACCACCCGGAGCCGGGTCGGCGGGACGTAGATGGGCGCGGTCTTGGGGCTGCCGTAGGTCACGACCACGGTGCCGCCGACCTTCGCGCCCAGTTCGGCCATCGTCGCCGCCCCCAGCACGATCTGGCCGTTGGACTCCAGGCCGTGGCCCGAGGTGACCGGCGGCTGGACGCGCGCGCCGGCGCGGCCGATCAGGACCGGGACGGTGGCCCCGTCGATCACGGCGTTCGTGTAGCCGTACCCGCTCCACGCCGTCACGTCGGGGTCGTGCGAGAGCATCGCGAGCGCCCCGGGGGGTACGTCGTTGGACGGGTTGAGTGCGTAGCTCCAGTCCCAGCCGTAGAGCGCCGGCCGGCCGACCAGGGTCGAGAGCCCGCTCGAGAAGGTCAGCGTGGTGGACACCAGCGCGACCGCGACGACGGTACCGACTAGCACGGAGCGCGCCGGCGCGCTCGCGCGCCGGTCGCCCGACCCCGTGGCCATCGCGACCCCCACCGACGCGGCGACGGGCACCCCGGGCACTCCGGCGAGGCGCGAGACCACCGACGCGCGCCGCGGGCCGCGGACCGCGCGCACCCGGGCCGGCGACCCCAGCCGGGCCGCGAGGCCGGCCGCGCCGGCCAGCGCGATGAGGAGGACCAGCGCGCCGAGGCCTTGGACGAGCGGGTCGACGGAGACCCCCCTCGTCGGATACACGGCGCGCACCGGCCCGATCGGCGCCAGGGGCGAGAGCGCCGTCGCCACGAGCTCGGCCAGGATCACGCCGGCCGCCCCGGCGAGGCCGGCCCCGGCCAGCGCGTCGGCCACCGACTCCCGGGGCGTCGCCCCCAGGGCCCACAGCACGCGGCGCTCGTCGTCGAGGCCCCGCACCAGGCGCCCGATGGCCTGGGCGCTCAGCGCCAGGGCGACGAGCCCGGCGATCGCCCCGAAGGCGCCCAGGGCGATCGACATCGGCCGCATCGAGAGCTCGACCGCCGCCACGACGCGCGCGACGACGTGGAACTGGTAGGTGTAGCCGCCCGGCACGAGTGCCTCGACGCGCCGCTCCACGCCCACGACGCTGGTCCCGGGCGCCAGCTGGAGGCCGTAGGCGGTTGGGTCGGCGACCGAGGGCCACCGGGCCTCGAGGCGCCGGACCAGCGCGGGCGTCGCGAAGATGAACCCGTACTGGCGGTCGACGTCGTCCTGGATCACCTGGCTGCTGATGTCGACGAGACCGACGAGGCGCGCGCGCACGCCCATCGCCGGCGCGATGGGGCGCGAGCCGATCCCGGGCAGCCGCTCCTGGGCCGGGGTGAAGTACCCGAGGTTGACGACGTCGCCGACGTGGTACCCGAGGATCCGCGCCGCGCTCGCCGTCATCGTGATCTCGTCGACGCGAGACGGGTCCGCTTCTCGCCCCGCGGCCGCGGCCAGCCGGTCGACGCTCGTGAACTCCCCGTCGGTGCTGCCCAGGGCCAGGGCTTGGCTCGACGCCTGCTGGCGCACGACCCCCGAGCGGTTCAGCGCGAAGAGCGAGAGCGCCACAATCTGGGTCACCCGGCGGACCCCGGGGATGGCGGCCAGGCCGGAGGAGAGCCCGGGCGCCGCCCCTCCCCCGTTGGGGTTGTAGATCGATACGGTCAGCTCAGTGGGGTCCGTGCTGGCGAGGTACTGCGGGTACGACGACTGGGTCCGGCGGGCTCCGGCGACCGCCGCCATCGCGACGCCGCCGAGCAGACCGACCACCACGACGACGGTCAGGTAGGCGCCGGCGCGCTGGCGGGCCGTCGCGCGTAGGCGCAGGCCGACCAGCCCGCCGCCCGCCTCGCTCCCCCTCACGCCCCCTATCGTCGTCGGCCGGGGCGCCCGATGCCACCGGGCAGTCCCCCGGCGCGTGGTGGTGCTACCAGGGTCTGGTGCGACGGCGCGTCACTAGTCTTTCGCGGTGGCCCGACTCGCGACGTTCCTGTGGTTCGACGACCGCGCCGAGGAGGCGATCGACTTCTATTCGGCGGTCTTCGCCGACAGCGCGGTGAACTCGGTGTCGCGCGCGCCCGCCCCGGGCCTGCCCGGGGACCAGCTGGTCCTGGGGACGATCAGCATCGCCGGCCACGAGGTCATGCTCTTCAACGGCGGGCCCGGCCACCCCCTGGCCGAGTCGGCGTCGCTCTTCCTCTCCTGCGCCGACCAGGCCGAGGTCGACCGGTACTGGGACGCCCTGGTCGAGGGCGGCCTGCCCATCGCCTGCGGCTGGCTGCGCGACCGCTTCGGCGTCACCTGGCAGGTCGTGCCCACGCTCCTCGGCGAGCTCCTCGGCGCGCCCGACCGCGAGGCCGCGGACCGGGCCCGCGCGGCCATGATGTCGATGGTCAAGCTCGACTGCGCCACGCTCCAAGCGGCCTTCGACGCCGGGGCGTGAGCGCCCGACTCGTCGAGTCGCCCGAGGAATTCCTCGCCACCACGGCCGCGCTGCGCGCCGACCAGCCCTACCTCACCAACGTGATGGGCTCGACCGCCCGACAGGTCGCCGACGGGCGGGCCTTCGACCGCTGCTGGTGGTGGGTCATCGAGCGCGACGGCTCGTGCGTCGGCGCGATGATGCGCACCGCTCCCTACCGGCTCATGCTCTCGCCCATGGCCGAGGCCGACGCCGCGGCGGCGGCCGACGCGGTGCTCGCCGTCGACCCGGGGCTGCCCGGGGTCGTCGGGCCGACGCGTGAGGCCACGGCGTTCGCCGAGGCGACCGGGCGGCCGTCGCGCGTCGATCGCTCGATGCTCGCCTACGCGCTCGCGGACATCGTCGACCCGCCGGGCGTCACCGGCGGGGCGCGCCTCGCCACCCCCGACGACTTCGACCCCGCGCTCGCCTGGCGCCGCGCCTTCGCCGCCGAGATCGACCTCTCGGAGTACGGGCTGGCCGAGTCGCTCGCCGCGGCGCTCGCCGAGGGCCGGGTCTGGCTCTGGGAGGACGGCGGCGAGCCGGTCTGCCAGGTGGGCCACGCGACGCCGGTCGATGGGCCGGGCGGGCCGGTCACGCGCGTCGGGCCGGTCTACACCCCGCCCGAGCAGCGCCGGCGCGGCTACGCGGGGGCGCTCACCGCGGTCGTGTCGCGCGCGCTCCTCGACCGCGGCGACCGTCCCATGCTCACCACCGACGCGGCCAACCCCACCTCCAACGGCGTCTACACCCGGCTCGGCTACGAGCTCGTCGGCGAGATGTCAGAGCTGACCTTCATCTAGATGACGGGCGAGAGCCCGCCGTCGAGCGCGATCCCGACCCCGGTGAGGTAGCCCGCGCGCGGGCTGAGGACGAACGCGGCCAGGTCGGCGAACTCCTCGGCGCGCCCGAAGCGCCCGAGGGGCACCGACGCGCCGGCGAGCACCCGGGCCTGGAACTCGCCCTCGGTCACGCCGAGCGCCGCGGCGCGCCGGGCCCACTGTCCCGACTCGATGAGGCCGATCAGGATCGCGTTGGCGCGCACGCCGCGCGCCCCGGCCTCGGCGGCCAGGGCCTTGGTGAGCGCCAGCCCCGCCGCGCGAGTCGCCGAGCTCGGCGTCGACCCGGCCGGCGGGGTGCGCGCGATGGTGGCCAGGACGTTGAGCACCGACCCGCCGGTCGTCTCGAGCGCGGGCAGGCAGCGGCGAGCGACGCGCAGCGCGGCCACGACCTTGAGCTCGAAGTCCTCGCGCCACTCGTCGTCGGACGACTCGGCCACCGACGATCCGGCGCCGCGCCCCGCGTTGTTGACGGCGCCGTCGAGGCGCGAGAAGCGAGCGAGCGCGGCGTCGACGAAGGCGTCGGCGTCGACGGGGTCGGACACGTCGGCCTGGACGCACAGCGCGTCGCCGCCGAGGGCCGCCTGCGCGGCGTCCAGGCGGGCCGCGTCGCGCCCGCAGACCGCGACGCGCGCGCCCTCGGCGACGAGGCGCCGCGCCAGGGCCAGGCCCAGGCCGTCGGTGCCGCCGGTGATCAGGTACGCGCGGCCGTCGAGGTCGAGGTCCACGCGGTCATCCTACGGACGCGCCCGGCGCGCACTCGACGACGTCGCCGACGAGGCGCAGCCGCTCGGGCACGTGGGGGTCCGAGAACGCTCCGAAGATGTCCCAGCGCGCGACGAAGCGCGCGACGTCCTCGTCGGGCACCAGCGAGCCGCGCGTCGAGCTCTCCTCGTGGGTCAGGCGCACGCTCGCCAGGTAGATCGTCGAGCGCCCGAGCCGGGCGGCGCGCAGGCAGAAGTCGACGTCGTTGTGCACCACGGCCAGCGACTCGTCGAGCCCGCCGAGATCGTCGAAGAGCGCGCGCGAGAAGAGCTGGCAGGCCCCGGTCACCGCGCTGGCCTCGCGCGTGGAGTCGAGCCAGGCGTCGGGCACCCGGTAGTTGACGCCGCGGCGCAGGTGCTGGGGGTAGGGGGCGATCGCGATCCCCTCGTGCTGGCTCGACCCGTCGGGGCCGTCGAGGCGCACGCCCACCACCCCGACCCCGGGGAGCTGGGCCGCGCCGACCATCTGGGCCAGCCAGTCGGCCTGGGTGACCGTCACGTCGTTGTTGAGCGTGACGACGAGCTCGGCGTCGGTCGCGCGCACCCCGCGGTTGACGATGGCCGGGTAGTTGAACGGGCCCGGCGCGGCGACGACCCGGCAGCCGGCGCCGGCGAGGAACCGGTGCGTGGCCGGCTCGACCGAGCCGTTGTCGACCACGACGACCTCGTAGTCGGGGTAGTCGGTGAGCTCGGCCACCGAGCCCAGGCAGTCCGCCAGCAGGTCGACGCGGTCGCGCGTGGGAACGACCAGCGCGACGCGCGGCGTCGACGACGGCGCCGGCCGCCACACGGCCGCGCCGGTCGCGGTCTCGCCGTCCACCTCTCCGGGCCAGCCCCGGCGCGCGAGCGCGACGCGCGCCGCGCCGGCCGCCGCGCCCTCGGTGCGCTCGCCGGTGCGCGCGACCACGCGCGCGAGGTGGTGGGCGCGGCCCCCGGCCTCGAGGAGGCGGGTCAGCGCGTCGGCGATGGCGCCGGCGCCGGCCGTCGGGTCGAGCCCCCCGGCGGCGCGCAGCGCCGCCGCGTCGATCGCGACGACCGAGCCCACCCGGTCGGCGCCGACCAGGCCGACCGGCCCGAGCGCGGCGCTGCGCCAGCGCATCGCGCCGTCGGCCCCGACGTCGTCGGCGTAGACGCAGGCCGCGCCGGCCGCCGCTCCGGCCGCCGCCATGGCGGCGAAGGCTCCCGGGACGACGACGTCGCCCGGGCCGCGCAGGCCGACCCAGCCGTGGACCTTGTCGAGCGCGGCGGCCAGGTCGGCCAGCCCGCCGGCGCCGACGACGACCTCGGTGACCCGCGGCGAGCCCGGCGGGGCCTCGACGCGCGCGTCGGCCGCGATCGCGGCGGCGGCCCCGGCGGGGAACTCCGCGACGCTCAGCGCGGCCCGCGGGCGCCGACGGCGCCAGGCGACGACCGCCGGCTCGAGGACGCGCGCGACCGCGCGTCGCGCGGCCGGCGCGCCCGCGAGAGCGCCGGCGAAGCGCGCGCGCCACCCCTGGCCGCGCCGGCGCGCGTTGGCCGCCCAGATCGTCGCGCGCCACGCGCTCCAGCGGGCCTGGGCCTCGGCGAGGGTGATCGCGTCGGGCGGCGCGCCGGGGGCGGGGGCGCTGGCCGGCACCGCCTACTCGATCCCCGTGTACCAGGGCGAGACGCGCGGCGGGTAGGCCAGCTCGTAGAGCCGGTGCCCGCGGGCCAGGTTGGGGTTGTAGTACGGGTCGTGCAGGATCGCGCCGCCCCAGCGGTCGCGCATCCACAGGACCTCGCCCATGAAGCGCACGAAGCGCTCCCCCGTCTGGTCGTCGCCTCGGCTGGCCGACTCGTGGTGGACGAGCTCGGCCAGGGGCGTGTAGGTCACCCGCTCGCCGGCCTCGCCGACGCGCAGGCAGAAGTCGATGTCGTTGAAGGCCACTTTGAGCTCCTCGTCGAGGCCGCCGAGGCGCTCCCAGGTGGCGCGGCGCACCACGACGCAGGCCGCGGTCACCGCCTGGAACTCGCTGGCCAGCGCGGTGCGCCCGAAGTACCCGAGGTCGGCGCGCGCGCTGAACTGCCCGACGTGCCCGGCCAGGGCGTTAGGCCCCAGGACGACCCCGGCGTGCTGGATCCGCCCGTCGGGGTAGACGAGCTTGGCCCCCACCGCGCCGACCCCGGGCTGGAGGAGCTGGGCGACCATCGCCGAGAGCCAGCCGCCGTCGACGACCTCGGTGTCGTCGTTGAGCAGCGCGAGCACGGTGCCCCGGCAGGCCGGCACCGCGGCGTTGTGCAGCGCCGAGTAGTTGAACTCCCGGTCGTCGCGGTGCACGCGCACTCGCTCCCCCAGGCGCTCGAGCAGCCGGCGCGTCCCGGGCTCGACCGATCCGTTGTCGATCACCAGGACCTCGAAGTCCGGGTAGTCGGTGCGCTCGAGCAGCGAGTCGAGGCAGCGCTCGAGGTAGCGGCCGTCGCGCGTGGGCACCATCACCGAGACCAGCGGCGGGCGCTCGGGCAGCGCGTAGCGCACCCGCGCGAACCCGGTGCCCTCGACCTCCTCGACGCTCCCGGCGACCCCGCGGCGCGCCAGCGCCGCGGCCACCGCGCGCCGCCCGGCGTCCAGGGCCCAGGGCTTGGCCGCCGAGGTCTTCGACGTCGAGTCGCGGTGGCTGCGCCAGTGGTAGAGGACGAGCGGGATGTGCACGATGTCCGCGCGGTCGACCGCCTCGGCGACGCGCAGCACCAGGTCCCAGTCCTGGGACCCGTCGAACTCGCTACGCAGCCCGCCGAGCCGGCCGACGAGGTCCTTGCGCACGGTCGTGAGGTGGCAGACGTAGTTCTGGCCGAGCAGGAGGACCGGGTCGAAGTCGCTCTTGAAGTACGGCATGAAGAGCCGGCCGCGCTCGTCGAGCTTGTCCTCGTCCGAGTAGAGGAGCTGGGCGCTCGGCCGGCGCGCGATCGCCAGGGCCACGTGCAGCAGCGCCCACGGCGCGATCGTGTCGTCGTGGTCCATGAAGACGACCCACTCGAAGCCCGCCGCGCCGATCGCGGTGTTGGTGGCCGCGGCGATCCCGCCGTTCTCGTCGCGCCGCAGGTAGCGCACCCGCGAGTCGCGCGCCGCGGCCGCGGCCACGACCTCGGCGACGCCCGGGTCGCTCGACGCGTCGTCGGCGACCACGAGCTCGAAGTCGGGGTAGATCTGGTCGAGCACCGAGTCGATGGCCTCGGCGAGGAACCGGCGGTCGGTGTTGTATGCGGCCATCACGACCGAGAAGCGCGGCCGGTGGGCCAGCAGGTCGACGCGCTGGGTCAGGCGCCGGCGCAGCTCGGGGTCGAAGCGGGCGAACGCCTGGTTCCACTGCCCGTAGGGGTCGGCCTCGACCTGGCCGGCCGGCCCGGCCGCCGAGCGCCCGAGCGCCAGGACGCGCAGCGCGTGGGTCGCCAGGCGCAGCCCCTTGCCCAGCGTCGCCGCCGCGCCCGCGCGCGGCGCGGCGGGCCCGTCGGCCAGGGGCGCCGGGACGGCGGCCTCGCGGCCCAGCGACCGGCGGATCAGGCGCTCGGCGACGTTGTCGGCCTTGAGCAGCAGCACCGCCAGCGGGAAGAGCCGCGAGCGCCCGAGCTGGCGGAACTGCTCGGCCACCATCTCGTTGTGCGCGCTGGTGAGCTCGAAGACCCGGACCGTCTCGCGCAGCTCGACGAGCTCGGCGCGGTGCTCGACGCGCGCGAGCGGGCTCGACGGGGCGACGTCCTCGGCCCGGTCCTCGGGTCTGTCAGGCACGACGGCGGATCCTCCCCACAGCGCGCGAGGCGCGCGGCGCCGGCCGATTCTACCGGCGGCCCCCCGCGGCCCTAGGCGAAGGGCGCGCCGAGCGCGTCGGGGTCGCGCCCGCGCACGCCGGCCACGGCGATCGCGCCCAGGCCGACCGTGGCCGCACCGTAGACGAGGAGCGTGGCCAGCGACCCGGTCGGCGGCGACCACCCGCCCGAGTGCAGGAAGAAGAGGCGCGAGCCGACGCGCCCGACCGCGTAACGGCGCAGGTTGAGGTAGAAGGCGCCGAGCGTAAGCAGCGTGACCAGGGCGACGACCCCCGTCGCGAACCAGCGCAGCGCCGAGGGCCCCCGCCGCCAGCGCGGCCAGAGCCCCGCGCCGAGGATCGGCACGCCCACGGCGAGGGGCATGAGGTCCCGGCCCTGCCAGACGATGCCCTGGGCGCGGA
The DNA here is from genome assembly GCA_963820815.1 of uncultured Actinomycetota bacterium. Lineage (GTDB taxonomy): Bacteria > Actinomycetota > Acidimicrobiia > Acidimicrobiales > RAAP-2 > RAAP-2. The sequence continues at coordinate 110,131 of CAWGBL010000004.1, forward strand.
CCTGGTGGACGACCAGCACGAAGGGCACCGCCACGCTCAGCACGGCGATCGCGCCGAGGGCGACCTTGGCGCGGCGCGCGGCGAAGACGAGGCCGCCGACGAAGAGCGCCCCGATCATCCAGTACCAGAGGTCGTAGAACCAGTACGGCATCGGCGTGTCGAGCCAGCCGAGCACGCCGACGGCCTCGCGGACCCAGTCGCGCACGTGGTGCGCGACCGCGCGGATGATCTCGTACTCCGTCGTGCCGGGCGCGACGAACTGCCCGTTGGCGGGGGTCCCGATCTTCGCGCCCACCGGCAGGATCGACAAGGTGTGCTGCGTGAGGATCCACGCGGCCGCCAGCACCCCGGCGACCCCGATCGCGCCGACGGCGTAGAGCGTGTCGCGGCGGTGGCGCAGCGCCCAGACCCGGCGCGGGCCGACCGCCACCAGGACGACCGCCGCGATGATGACGACGAACAGCGGCGAGAGCCCGCGGATCAGCGTGAGCGCCGCGCCGGTCGCGCCGATCACGACGACCAGCCCGCGCGGCGGGTCGTCGGGGTGGTCGGCGACGAACACGCTCAGCGCGGTCCACAGGCAGATCGCCGTCACGATCTCGAAGCCCGAGGGGTTGACCGAGGACGCGAGGAACCACGTGATCGGGGTCAGCGCGACCGCGACGCCGGCGATCAGCGCGCGGCGCCGGCTCCAGCGCGCGATGACGAAGGCGCTGAGCGCGATCATCAGCGCGCAGATGGCCGAGCTGGCCAGGCGCATCAGGTAGAGACCGACCCGGTTCGCGCTGAACCACGACCCGACGCCCACCAGCGCGTAGTAGAGCGGCGGGTAGTGGCCGACGTAGGTGTCGGTCACCACCGGCGCCGTCGACGAGATCCACGCGGGGGCGCAGGCCGCGCTCTGGGTCGCGCGGAACTGAAAGCAGCGGGGGTAGGCCTTGGTGAAGTTGACCGACGCCGGCACCGTGACGTCGACGTAGGCCCGGGCCATCCCGGGCGCCTGGTGGCCGAGCTGGCCGTGGTCGAGGGCGTCCGCTCGGATCATGTGGGCCTGCTCGTCCGGCGCCGCGACCAGGGGATCGGCCAGGCTCCAGCAGCCCAGGGCCACGAAGGCGAGCGCGAAGACCGCGACGAAGACGCCCCTCGGCGAGAGCCGCAGGTCGAGGCGTCCCCGGCCGCCCCGCCACGTCGCCACGGGCCAACCCTAACATCGCGCCCGAATTTCACCGGTTTCGACGCCCATTCGGGCCGGTCGACCGACCGGTGGTAGAACCGACTCGTCGCAAGATTCGGAGGGCGGAGCCGAATGGGTGACAGCTCAGGGGTGACGGCGGGCCTCGCGCGGCCCCTCGCGCGCGCAATCGCGCTCGCCGCGGCCCTCGCCTTCGGCCTGGCGTCGCCGGCGGGGGCGTCGGGCGCCGCGCCGGTGCCGGCGTCGGCGTGCTTCAGCTACGGCTACGCGTGCACCATCGACGGCTACAACGCGGTCACGATGAACGACAACTGGGCCGCCAAGTACTACGGCCCGGGCGCGCTGGGCGGGATCGGCCACCCGCCCCACAACTGCACCCTCTTCGCGGCCTGGATGCTCGCGCGCGAGGGCGTGCCCGACCCCGGGCGCACCTGGGGCAACGCCTGGCAGTGGGGCTACACCCTCTCGGCCGAGGTCAGCGCGGTCCCGACCGTCGGCTCGATCGCCTGGTACGGGCCGGGCCGGCTGGCCAACGCCTCCGGCCACGTCGCCTACGTCGCCCGGGTCAACGCGCGCGCCGGCCTCGTCTTCCTCGTCTCGGACAACTACGGCGGCGGCTGGGCCGGGTCGACGTCGAGCGGCTGGACGTCGGTCTCGACGCCCTCGGGCTACATCCACTTCCGCTCGCTCACGCCCGCCCGACACCGCCCGCGCCCGTCGCCGCCGACGACCGTGCCCGCCACGACCTTGACGGCCCCCGAGGGGCCGCCGGTGGTGGGCCCCTACTCGCGCTGACCGCGGCGCGGCCGGCCCGTTGTCTACCCTCGGGTGATGCCCCTATCGCGCGCGGCGCGCGCCGCGCTCGCCGCCCTGGCCCTCTGCGTCGGGGCCGCCGTCGCGGCGGGCGCGTCGACCACGACGACCACGGCCAACCCCGGGGCCCTGCCCCAGACCCGCGCCGAGCCGGCGTTCGGCGCGGCGCTCGACGCCCAGATGGCGACGCTGTGGCGGGCGATCCTGTCCGACAACCCCGGCCTCGGCCGCCGGGTCTTCTTCCCCCAGGCGGCCTACGTGCGGATGAAGGCCGGGCTGCTGGCGAGCCCTTCGGGCGACTACGCCGACCGGCTTCTCGCCTTCTACGGCCTCGACCTCGGCGCCTACCACCGGCTCATCGCCGGGCACGCGCCGCGCCTGCTGCGCGTGGCCGTCAACCGCGCCGACGCGGCGTGGATCGCCCCGGGCGCCTGCGAGAACCTCATCGGCTACTGGCACCTGCCCGGGGTGCGCCTGGTCTACTCGCGCGCCGGAGCCACGTACTCGGTGGCCGTCTTCTCGCTCATCAGCTGGCGCGGCGTGTGGTACGTCGTGCACCTGGGGCCCAACCCGCGCCCGGTCGACGCCGGGACGGTCGCCGGGTTCGCGCGCGGCCCCGGGACCCCGGGCCCGGCCGGGGGCTGCTGACCTAGCGCCCGGCGGGCGGCTCGACGACCGCGCCGCTCCCGCTCACCAGCGCGGCGCTCGACCCGAAGTCCGTGCGCGAGAGCCCGTTGACGAAGGACGCGGCCGCGTGCGTGGGGTCCACGCGCGGCTGACCCGACGCGGAGAGCACGACCGAGGTGAATTTCGCGCTGACGAAGCGCCCGCCCGAGGTCAGCGTCACGTGCAGGATCGCCGAGAGCGCGAGGTCGCCGCCGCCGCCGAAGTCGTAGTAGTTGGCGAAGTCGCCGAGGCTGTAGGCGATCAGGTGGCCGCGGAAGAACTCCATCCCGCGCAGCACGTGCGGCCCGCTGGCCAGCACCAGGTCGGCGCCGGCGTCGATCGCCACGTGGGCGAACTGGTACGGGTTGCCCCGGTCCTCGCCGACGTAGTACTCGGTCTGGCGCGTCACGTGGTCGGCGCCCGACCCCTCGGCGCCCGAGTGCATGTACACGACCACCACGTCGGCCAGGTGGTGGGCGTGGCGGATCAGGGCCTCGGCGGCCGGGTAGTTGAGCATGTCGTTGGTGTCGAGGTAGGGCGCGAAGTCGACGAACGCGACGGTCGCCGCGCCGTCGTGCACCACCGCGATCTGCCCGGGCAGGCCGGCCTGGGCGATCCCGGAGGCGTGCAGGGCCGCCGACGTCGACGCCGCCCCCGCGTCGCCGAAGTCGTGGGAGTGGTTGTTGGCGCTGTTGAGCACCGTGAACCCGGTCGCGCGCAGCACGCGCGCGTCGGCCGTCGGGACCCGGAACGCGTAGCACTCGGTCGAGCCCGCGCCGCACTTGGACGAGCTCAGCCCGTCGTACAGCGTGCCCTCGAGGTTGCCGAAGACGATCGGCGCGGCCAGCGCGGCCTTGACCGGCGCGAGGTACGCCAGGGGGTCCGCCGGCAGCTGAGGCGTGTCGCCGAGTTCGGTGTCGCCGACCGCCGAGAGGGTCACCAGTGACGGCGTGGTCGTCGTCGTGACCGCGACGGTGGTCGAGGTCGACGTCGTCGTGCTGGTCGTCGTGGTCGACGTGGTGTCCGCGACCGCGGCGACCGCCGCGCCGGCGCCGATCACGATGACCGCGGCGACCACCCACGGCAGGCGCCGGCCGGTCCGGCGAGCGTGACGCCCTACCACGGCTGGGGCTCCCCCGCCTGGCGCCGCGTGTAGAGGGCGAAGAAGTCCTTGGTGCTCGAGTAGAGGAAGCGGTCAGGGACCTGGTGGGGGTTGGGCACGAAGAGCGACGGGCCGGCGGCGCCGCGCGCCGCGTAGGTCACGAAGATGGGCCACTCCGGGTTGATGTCGAGCTGCATCGCGCGCACGCAGTGCAGCTGGACCATGATGCGAGCGAGCGACGCCGACGTCTGGTCCGGGGCGGCCGCGTAGACGAGGTCGCCCGTCGCGGTGACGCCCAGCGCCGTGCGCCACACCGCCGGCACCCCGCCGAGCGTGATGCCCCAGAGCGAGTTGTTGGCGCTCCGGGCCGTCGGCCGGCCGCCGGCGACCAGGAGCGGCAGGTTCTGGCGGGCCATGAGGACGTTCGGCGGCGGCGTGCGCCCCCCGGTCCACGAGATCACGTCGACCGACCCGTCGCGGTAGCGCACGACCGTGGCCAGCCCCCGGACCATCGGGAAGTACAGCCGGTGCGCCGTGAAGAAGCCCGCCGCGCCGTCCTTCTCGTAGAACCCGGAGTTGAAGGTCGCGAGCAGCCGCGCCCGTGCGCTCGGGGGCACCTCCTCGGGCCCGCGCGACACCGACGCCGGCGTCGGGCCCGGGCCCTCGTAGCCCGGGTAGAGGGCGAGCATCGTGCGCGAGGTGTCGAGCCAGGCGGCGTAGGCGACGATCCCCGGCTGGGAGGGCACCGGCGCGTAGTGCGCGGTGCGCACCGGGGCGCGGTCCCAGGTGTCGCGCGCGCCCCAGCCGAAGCAGTGGCGCTGGGCGCCCGCGCCGACGCAGATCGGCGCGGGGCCGGCGGGCGGGGCCGTGGTGGTCGTCGTGGCGCCCGTCGCCACGCCGGCGGCCCCGGCGACGAGGGCCGCGGCCAGCGCGGCGAGCGCCCACGCGTGACGGCGCACCATCCCTCCTTCGGACCCAACGAGTCTACGGACGCGCCGGACCCCCCTCGTTCAGCGCCGGTAGCGTGGTCCACGGCACCATCGTGGGAACCCGGCTCGACGCCATCGACCTCGACGCGAAGATCTCGTCCGAGGAGTCCGACAAGCGGATTCGCGCGGCCCAACGACGCCTCGTACAGCTACGGCTCTTCACCGCGGGCCTGATCGAGCCCCACCGGGTCGGCCCCGGGCTGGTCGTCCTCTTCGAGGGCTTCGACGCGGCCGGCAAGGGCGGCGCCATCCGGCGCATGGCCGAGGGACTCGACCCGCGCCACGTGCGCGTCGTGCCCATCGGTCCCCCGAGCGCCGAGGAGCTGCGCCACCACTTCCTCTGGCGCTTCTCGGACGCGCTGCCCGGGCTGGGCGAGATGACCGTCTTCGACCGCTCCTGGTACGGGCGCGCCCTGGTCGAGCGGGTCGAGGGGCTCATCTCCGAGGACGAGGCCCACCACTCCCTGGGCGAGATCGCCCAGTTCGAGCACGCCATCTCGCACGCCGGGGTGACGGTCGTCAAGTTCTGGCTCCACGTCTCGGCGGCCGAGCAGCTCAAGCGCTTCGAGGACCGCCGCGACCACCCGCTCAAGCGGTGGAAGCTGAGCGACGCCGACTGGCGCAACCGCGAGAAGCGCCCCGCCTACGAGGCCGCCATGGAGGCCGTCCTCGCGGCGACCGACGCCCACCACGCGCACTGGAACCTGATCTCGGGCGAGAACAAGCACTACGCGCGCGCCACGGTGATCGAGACCCTCGTGACGCGCTGGTCCCACGACCTCGAGCGCCGGGGCCTGTCGGTGCCCAAGGCCCGCGGCGGCGACTACCTGGCCTAGGGCGTGCGACACTGGGCCATGGCCCGCTACGGCATCACGATCCCCTTCGACGGCGTCTCCCTGCCCGAGCACCGTGATCGCTACGCGCGCCTGGCCGACCTCGGCTACACCGACGTCTGGTCGAGCGAGGTCGACGGGACCGACGGCTTCACCCCGCTGGCCCTCGCCGCCGCCTGGGAGCCGCGGCTCGCCCTCGGGGTGGCGGTGGCCCCGGTCTTCACCCGCGGGCCCGGGCTGCTGGCGATGACCGCGGCCGCGCTCGCGGACGCCGCGCCGGGCCGGTTCACGCTGGGCATCGGCGCGTCGAGCCAGCCGGTCGTCGAGCGCTGGAACGGCGTCGCCTACGACCGGCCCTTCGCGCGCACGCGCGACACCCTGCGCTTCTTGAAGCGCGCGCTGGCCGGCGAGCGCGTCGACGAGGCCTTCGAGACCTTCACCGTCCGCGGATTCCGCCTGGGCCGGCCCGTCGAGAGCCCGCCGCCGATCCTGCTCGGCGCGCTGCGCCCGGCGATGCTGCGCCTGGCCGGGCGCGAGGCCGACGGCGCGATCCTCAACTGGCTCGGCGCGAACGACGTGGCCCGCTGCGTCGCGGAGGTCGGCGAGGGCGCGGCCATCGCCGCGCGCATCTTCGTCGTGCCCACCGAGGACGAGGGGCTGGCGCGCGCGGTGGCGCGCCGGATGATCTCGTCGTACCTGACCGTCGAGGCCTACGCGGAGTTCCACCGCTGGCTCGGCCGCGCCGACGCGCTCGCCCCGATGTGGGAGGCCTGGGCGGCCGGCGACCGCAAGCTGGCCAACGAGGTCATCCCCGACGAGGTCATCGACGACCTCGTCGTGCACGGCTCCTACGACGAGTGCCGCGACCACGTCGCGCGCTACGTCGCCGCGGGCGTCGGGGTGCCGGTGCTGGCGATCGTGCCGGTCGTCGACGTCGCGGACGCCGCGGCCGGTCTGGCCCCGCGCTAGGCCCGATCGGCCTCGAGGAACTCGAGCACGTCCGCGAACTTCTCGCGCGCCGCGGTCGCGCCGCGCGGGGATGAACTCGGTCGGCACCTCGGAGGGCGTCGTAGCTCCTTCAGCGCCTGGCGCGCCACGGTCTGGCGGTGGACCTCGTCGGGTCCGTCGTAGATGCGCGCGGCGCGCGCCCAGCGGTACATCGCCTCGAGCGGCAGGTCGGTCGACGTAGCCGAGCGAGCCGTGGACCTGGAGCGCGCGGTCGATCACGTTGTGAGCACCTGTCGCGCCGTAGTACTTGATCATCGCGATCTCGACGCGCGCGGCCGACGCGCCGACCTGGTCCATCTTCCACGCCGCGTGCAGCGTCATCAGGCGCGCGGCGTGCATCTCGGCCGCGCGAGTCGGCGATCCAGTTCTGGACGGTCTGCTTCTCGGCGAGCAGCGAGCCGTGGGTGAAGCGGCTGAGCGCGCGCTCGCACATCATGTCGAACGCCCGCTGGGACTGGCCGAGCCAGCGCATGCAGTGGTGGATCCGGCCCGGGCCGAGCCGCGCCTGGGCCAGCACGAAGCCCGAGCCCTCGGGGCCGATGAGGTGGTCGGCCGGCACGCGGACGTCGTCGTAGGTGATCTCGGCGTGGTTGCCGAAGCGGCCGTAGATGACCTCGGGGTCGTCCATCGAGCCCACGTCGCGCACGATCGTGACGCCCGGGCGTGCCGACCGGCACGACGAACATCGACGAGCCCTGGTAGGGGTGCACGTCGGGGTTGGTCACGGCCATCACGATGAGGATGTCGGCGACCGAGCCGTTGGTCGTGTACCACTTGTGGCCGTTGATGACCCACTCGTCGCCGTCGCGCGACCGCGCGGGTCTTGAGCAGGCTTGCGGGTCGCTGCCGGCGGTCTCGGGCTCGGTCATCGAGAAGCCCGAGCGCATCGTGCCGGCGAGCAGCGGCTCGAGCCAGCGCTCGCGGATGTCGTCGCGACCGGTCATCTCCATGCCGACGGCGAGCAGCTCGGCGTTGCCGCTAGTCGGGCGCGTTGTTGCCGAAGACGACGCGGGCCGTACGGGGTCTGGCCGAGGACCTCGTGCATGAGGCCGAGGCGCACCTGGCCGAAGCCCATGCCCGCCGAGCTCGGGCGGCAGGTGCGCGGCCCACAGCCCGCGTCGCCGCACCTGCGTCCTGGAGCGGCGCGATCGACGCGTCAGCAGCGTCGTCGTCGGATCAGGTCGAGCGTCTCGATCGGGAAGATCTCCTCGCGCACGAAGCCGCGCATCCACTCGAGCTGCTCTCGAACTCCGGCTCGGTCTCGAAGTCCCACGCCATCGCCGCCTCCTTGTCAGCGTCACACTAGGCGGGCGCCACCGTGGCGCTGGCTGAAGGGACCAAGGGCCCGCCTTCCCTACCTGGGCTGGGTCAGGCGGAGGCCAGCGTGGGCGAGCAAGAACGACCCAGGACCCGCGCGCATCGGCGTCGTCGACACGATGTTCGCGCGCTACGACATGGGCGCCGCCGCGCGCGCCGAGCTGGCCGACTGCCCCGGCTACGGCACCCGGTTCCGGGTGCGTCTCGCGCACCGTGCCGGGCTTCAAGGACCTCGCCGTCGCCGCGAAGGCCCTCATCGAGCGCGACGGCTGCGACATCGTGCGTCGCGCTCGGGCATGCCCGGGGCCGCGCCCGATCGACAAGCAGTGCGCCCACGAGGCCAGCCAGGGCATCATGTCGGCCCAGCTGATGACGACGACGCCGATCCTCGAGGTCTTCGTCCACGAGGACGAGGCCGGACGACCCCGAGGTGCTCGCCGCGCGTCTTCGAGAGCCGGAGCCGCAAGCACGCGCGCAACGCCTACTGGATGCTCTTCGAGCCCGAGCAGCTCGCACGCCGCGCCGGCCAGGGCGTGCGCCAGGGCTTCGCCGACGCCGGACCGCTGGAGGACGCGAAGTCGTCAATTCGGCGCGACTTGATTAGGCTCCATTTACCGCCGTAACCGTAGGAGGACCCCATGCCCGACGCCGTCATCGTCGCCACCGGACGCACGCCGATCGGGCGCGCGTTCAAGGGATCGCTCGTCGACCTGCGACCCGACGACCTCACGGCGCTCGTCGTGCGCGACGGTCCTGGCCAAGTTCCCCGATCTCGACCCGCAGAGCGTCGAGGACCTGCTCGTCGGCTGCGGCCAGCCGGCCGGCGAGTCCGGCTTCAACGTCGCGCGCGTCGCGGCGCTCCTCGCCGGGCTCGACGACGTCCCGGGCGTCACGGTCAACCGCTACTGCTCGTCGCTCGCTCCAGACGATCCGCATGGCCGCGCACGCGATCCGCGCGGGCGAGGGCGACGTCTTCGTCGCCGCGGGCGTCGAGACCGTCTCGCGCTACGCGCTCCGGCGCGTCGGACACGGGCAAGGCGCATCAACGCACTCTTCGCGCGCGGCCGATGGCGCGCACGGCCACGCGCCGCGCGCGTCGACCGAGCCCTGGACGCCCCAGCCCAGGGCCTGCCCGACATCTACATCGCGATGGGCCAGACCGCCGAGAACGTCGCGGAGTTCGAGAAGGTGACCGCGCTCGAGATGGACGAGTTCGCGCTGCGCAGCCAGGAGCTGCGCCGTCGAGCACCAGGCGAACGGGTTCTTCGAGCGCGAGATCATCCCGGTCACGCTGCCCGACGGCACGGTCGTGACGCAGCGACGACGGCCCGCGCGCCGGACACGACGCTCGAGCGCCTCGCCACGCTCGCAGCCGGTCTTCCGCGAGGGCGGGACGGTCACGGCCGGCAACGCCTGCCCGCTCAACGACGGCGCCGCGGCGGTCGTGGTGATGAGCGACACCAAGGCGCGCGAGCTCGGCATCACCCCGCTCGCGCGGATCGTGTCGTCGGGGGTCACCGGACTCAACCCCGAGATCATGGGCCTCGGCCCGTCGAGGCGTCGCGCCAGGCGCTGGCGCGCGCCAAGATGACGATCGACGACATCGACCTGGTCGAGATCAACGAGGCCTTCGCCGCCCAGGTCATCCCCAGCGCCCGCCACCTCGGCATCCCGTGGGACAAGCTCAACGTCCGCGGCGGCGCGATCGCGCTCGGCCACCCCTTCGGCGATGACCGGCGCGCGCATCATGACGACGCTGCTCAACGCCCTCGAGGACACCGGCGAGCGTTTCGGGCTCGAGTCGATGTGCGTCGGCGGCGGCCAGGGCATGGCCATGATCGTCGAGCGCCTGGGCTAGCCCCCCGAACGCCGCTTGGCGGCGCGCAGCGTGTAGGTCGCGGCCAGGCGCTCAGGGCGCTCGCGCAGGCGGAACTCACCGTCGGACTCCGCCATGGCGTCGCCCAGCGCGTTCCACGGCGCGCTGTCGTGCTCTTCGATCGAGAGCAGCTCCATCCCGGCGTCGGTGACGGCGGTGATGATCTGGGCGAGGCCGTGGTTGAAGCTCAGCGTGTCGGGCGAGGCCAGCGGCTCGTCGTGCTCGACGTAGCTGTACTCCTCGGAGAAGGGCACGCCGGCGGTCTCGAAGTACGGGTACTCCAGCACGAACAGCCCGTCGGGCCGCGGGTCGGACAGCGCCCAGAGCATCGGGTGGCCGTCGCGCACGAACAGCCGGCCGCCCGGGCGCAGCAGCCCCGCCACCACCCGGGCCCACCCGGCGATGTCCGGCAGCCAGCAGAGCGCCCCGATCCCGGTGTAGACGAGGTCGAAGCGGCCGGCGCCGAGGGCCTCGACCGCCGAGTAGAGCTCGGCCTCGACGTAGTCGATCGACGCGCCGCACTCGGCCGCCAGGGACCGCGCCGCCTCGAGCGCCGGGGCCGAGAAGTCCAGGCCCGTCACGCTCTTGGCGCCCAGGCGCGCCAGCGACAGGGTGTCGGTGCCGATGTGGCACTGCAGGTGCACGACGTCGAGGCCGTCGAGCCGCCCGAGCCGCGGCCGGTCGAAGGCCACGACGTGCGAGATGTGCCCCGGGTCGGCGCGGAAGTCCTCGAGCTCGTACCCGCGCACGTGGTGCGGGACCCGGCTGTCCCAGTTGGCCCGGTTGACCTCGACGTAGTCGGGCGCCGCGCCCTCGGTCCCGCTCACCGGCGCGTCACGGCGCGCCCGGGGCCGGCCCGGGACCGGTGGGCCGCGCGCCGGGGTCGCCCACCAGGCGCTCGTGCTCGGCGTCGTCGACGGGCCGCGCCTCGGTGTCGAGCAGCACGGGGATGGCGCCGCGCACCTCGTAGGCGACGCGCCGGCGCGGGTTGTAGAGGACGGACGCCGACTCGACGTAGAGGAGCGGCTCGCGGTCCACGGGGTCGCGCAGCAGGGCGAGCAGGAACGGGTCGAGGCTCACGCCGCCTCCAGCGCCCACTCGCGCACCTCGGCCAGGCGCCGCGCGCAGTCGGCCTCGTCGGCCGCCTCGACGTTGAGGCGCAGCAGCGGCTCGGTGTTGCTGGGGCGCGCGTTGAACCACCACGTCCCGAAATCGGCGGTGGCCCCGTCGAGCCGGTCGACGCTCGCGCCGGCCGATCGCGCGCGCTCGGCCAGGCGCTCCACCGTCGCCGCGGGGTCGGCGACGGTCGTGTTGACCTCGCCGGAGTCGGCGTAGCGGTCGAACGGCGCGACGAGGTCCGAGAGGGCGCCGCCCGAGCGGCTGAGCAGGTCGAGGACGATCATCGCGGTGATGATGCCCGAGTCGGCCCGGTAGTTGTCGAGGTAGTAGTAGTGGCCCGAGTGCTCGCCGCCGAACACGGCGCCGGTCTCGGCCATGACCTGCTTGATGTAGCTGTGGCCGACCCGCGTGCGCACCCCGACCCCGCCGCGCTCGGCGATGACCTCGGGCACGGCCTTAGAGCAGATGACGTTGTAGAGGACCGTCGCGCCGGGGTGGCGCTCGAGCATGGCCGCGGCCACCAGCGCGGTCGTCACCGACCCCGAGACCGGCTCGGCGCGCTCGTCGACGATGAAGACCCGGTCGGCGTCGCCGTCGAAGGCCAGGCCGATGTCGGCGCCGGTCTCGAGGACGCGGCGCTGCAGGTCGACCAGGTTGGCCGGGTTGAGCGGGTCGGCCGGGTGGTTGGGGAAGGTCCCGTCGAGGTCGCCGTAGAGGACGTCGAGCGACGGGGGGAGGCCCTCGAAGACCCGCGGGACGATGAGCGCCCCCATCCCGTTGGCGACGTCGGCGACGACCTTGAGGTCGCGCAGCTCGGTCAGGTCGATGAACGAGTGGACGTGGGTCACCCACTCGACCCACAGGTCGATCTCGGTGGCGGGGGCGTCGCCGGTGGCCGGGTGCTCGTAGTAGCGGCGCGCCGCGGCGCGCACGTCGGCCAGCCCGGTGTCGACGCCGACCGGGCGCGCCCCGGCCAGGCAGAGCTTCACGCCGTTGTCGGCCGCGGGGTTGTGGGACGCGGTGAACATCGCCCCGGGCGCGTCGAGGTGGCCCGAGGCGAAGTAGAGGAGGTCGGTCGAGGCCAGCCCCAGGTCGAGGACCTCGACGCCGACCCCGCGCACGCCCTGCGCGAAGGCCCCGGCCAGCGCCGGGCCCGACAGGCGCATGTCGCGCGCGACGACGACGCGCGGCGCGCCGGCCACCTCGGCGAAGGCCGAGCCCACGGCGCGCGCGGTCGCCTCGTCGAGCTGGTCCGGGTAGCGGCCGCGCAGGTCGTAGGCCTTGAAGACCGACTCGTCCACGGCGCCGAGGCTACCGGGCTAGCGCAGGGCCGTACGGCGGCGGCGCACCGCCATCCAGATCGCGGCCAGGGCGGCCAGCACCGTCGCGTCCGAGACCACGTTGCCCGCGGTGAGCGCCGGGGTCGACCCGTAGCCGAGCGTGACGTGGTGGCTCGTCGGGACGACGACCATCATGTTCGGGCTCACCCGGTACGGCCCGAGCGCGCCGGACGCGTGCCAGCGCGGGAAGTAGCTGACCTTGACCAGCACTGGCGCGCCGAGACGCGACACGTCGAAGCTCAGCGTCTGGGACCCCGTGTCGACGTGGCTCACGGTCGTCGGCTGAACCGCGACGCTCGACATGCGCCAGATCGAGGTCGCGCGCGGCCACGCCGCCGGGCCGGACTCCGCGCCGACCACGCCCCAGAGCTTGGGGTGGAGCCACCAGGCGACGTTGGCCTTGAGCCACGCCTTGCGCGACCCGATGCCGTTCACGACGTTGGGCAGCGCGGCCAGGGGCTCGACCTGGGCCGCGTTCGCGACCTTGTAGACGAACCACTGGTAGCCCGGGGCCGGCCACTTCTTGGTCTTGGCCACGAGAGTGAGCGCCGGGTCCGCGTTGGCCGCGGCGACGACCGAGGGCGTGAAGGCGAGGTAGTACTTCACACCGAGCATCTGGAGGTGCTCGACGCCCAGGGTCACGTTGAGGGGCCCGTAGGGCAGCCCGACCTGCGGGTTGCTCGGGCCCGCCGAGAGCTCGGCCTGGTCGAGGAAATGGTAGGGCGTGGTCGCCGAGGACTCGAAGAGCAGCCCCTCCATCGAGTCAACGCAGTTGTGCGTCCAGTACGGCAGGAGCATGAGGGCCTCGGGCGAGCCGAAGCGGTTCTGGTCAGAGTTGTACTCCCACATCGCGCGACCGCAGCCGTAGCGCGACGCGACGCTCGACATCGTCGTCATGATGTCGTGGTACTCCGGCCACGACGACTTGGTCTGGTAGCCCGAGTAGTTCCACTGCGCCCAGCCGCTGACCTGGTTGCCCAGCGTGTTGAGCCCGAGTGCCGACGCGCTCACCGGAATGAGCCCGGGCAGGGTCGAGGCGAGCCCCAGCACGATCGCCGCGACCGTCGCGCGCCGCAGGCGGCGCTCGACGCGCACCGCCGGGTCCTCCGCGGCGGCCTCTGCGCGCCAGGCGCGCAGGCGCTCGCGCAGCCCGGCGTCCTCGTCGTCGCCGTCGACCTCGGCCAGGTCGTCGACCGACGCGGCGCCGGCGGCGAGGCCCGCGGGGTCCTCGATCGGGACGCGCGCGTAGGCCAGGCGCCCGTCGCCGACGTAGAGGAAGAGGCCCTTGGCCCTGTGGGCGGCGCGCGCCACCCAGCGCGACAGCGCGTAGCCGACGAGCCAGCCGACGATGAGGTGCGTCGAGATGAACCAGTACGGGACCAGCCGCTCGTTCCAGATCACGCTCTGGGGGTCGAAGACGAAGACCGCGAGGGAGAGCACGACCATCGTCGACAGGATCATGCCGAGGCGGTCGCGAACGACGAAGGCGACGACGCAGGCGATGGCCGCTCCGGTGATGACCCAGCGGTCCCCCGCCGCGCCGCCGGTCGAGGTGAACCAGCCGAGTGTGGTGAAGACCGCGTGCAGCGTCGACGTGTTGTCGTTGGAGTAGCCCATCGAGTTCGCGTAGCTCTGGGTCGTCGCGAAGCTGAAGAGCCACCACGCCGACAGGCCCGCCGACAGCAGCCCGGCGCCCACGGCGAAGCGCATCGGGCGCGCGAGGTCGCCGCGGACGTTGGCGTCCCTGGGGTCGCCGTGGCCCAGGCGCGTGAGGACCTCGAAGATCACCATGACCAGCACCGCGCCGATCGCGAAGAACCACGGCAGGACGTGGCTGGCCAAGGTGAGGCTGAGCAGCGCCGCGGCCGCCCAGTAGCCGCGGCCGGTGCGCATCCCGCGCGCGAAGAGGCCGATGGCCACCAGGGCGAAGGCCAGCGACAGGCTGAACGCGTACTCGCCGGCCATGGTCGAAAAGAGGTTTCCGCCGTCGATGGTGTACGAGGAGTCGAAGAGGAAGGGCAGCGTGGCCATCGCCAGGGCCATCGGCACCGGCTTGGGCGCGCGGAAGAGCCGGCCCATCAGGTAGGCCGCTCCGGGCATCAGCATCGAGCCCACGATCGTGGCCAGCTTCATGGCGACCGCAAAGCCGATGACGTAGCTCCCCAGGGTCGCCAGAAAGTCCGGCAGCACGAAGTAGTAGGTGTACGCCGGCATCCCCGCGTACCACCCCGGGTACCACGGCATCAGGTTGAAGAGATTCCCCTGGGTGCGCAGGAAGGCCGGCAGCGCCACGTGGCTGGCGGTGTCGCCGCCGGTAATCAGCGTTCCCGAGAAGATGAGGCTCGGGTGGAGCTCGAAGAGGGTGATACCCATCACCAGCAGGACCCCGACGAGCTCGGTCACCCTCAGCGGGGTGAGCCAGCGGCGCATCACCGGGACCGCTGGACGAGCAGCGCCGCGAAGGCCACGGAGTTGAAGGTCGCGTGGGTGATCACGCTCGGCACCAGCCGGCGGGTCCGCGCGACCAGGTAGGCGAGGACGACGCCGAGCAGCGCGAGGCCGGCGAACTGCAGCGCCTCGGCGTGGGCCAGCGCGAAGAGCAGCGCGCTAACCACCGCGGCCGCGAACGTGGCGAGCGCGCCGGGCCCGCCGGCGCCGGCCTCGAGCGCCCGGAAGACGACACCGCGGAAGAACCACTCCTCGAGCACCGGCGCGCAGATCGACGTCATGACCCCCAGCAGCGCCAGGGACGCCCCCGAGGCCGCGCCGAAGAGGTGGTGGACCGGCCGCCCAAACCCCCGGACGTGGAACGGCGCGTAGATGAGGGCGACCGCCAGCTGGCAGGCCCCGCCGAGCAGCACGTAGAGGCCGTCGCTGCGCTTCACCCGCCAGGCGCCGGGCAGCGCGCCGATGCCGCGCGGCCCCGACGCGTACGCGACGGCGGCGCCGAAGCCGGCCCAGAGCCCGACGAGGCTCAGGGCGTTGGCCCACCACGGCGGGGTCGAGCTGCGCGCCAGCGCGCTGAGGCCCCCGGGGTAGTGGGCGAGCGCGGCGCCCAGCCCGATGAGGACGGCGGCGACGACCTGGCCGGCGAGGAACCCGAGAAGGCAGACGAGGAGCACCGCGCCGGCGCGCCGGCGCGTCGACATGACCCCGTCGGCGGCGCTCACGACCCCTAATGCTACTCAGGGGCTTTTTGCACAGGCGCGAAGCCAGTTGCTCACAGGCACCCCTAGATTAGATGCGGTGACTCCCCCCAACGAACGCCCCAACCTGCGCCGGGTCATGCCGGGAGCCACCCCGCGCGCGCCCGAGTCGCGTCGCCGACTGCTCCTGATTGCGGCGGTCGCCTTCGTCCTGGGCCTGCTGGTCATCAACACGATGATCTCGGGCAAGACCGTCAAGACCCTGTCGTACTCCCAGCTCCTGGCCGACGCGCGCAACGGCCAGATCACCTCGGCGGCGATCAACAACAACTCCGGCGTCATCACCGGCACCATCAAGGGCGGCGCCAGCTACACCGTGAACGGCCCGGCCCCGGCGCTCAACGACGAGGTCAACGCCCTGCGCACGGCCGGGGTCAAGGTCACCTTCGCCAACTCCAGCAACCTCTTCGCCGTCCTCCTGCCCTACCTGCTGTGGATCGGCATCTTCGTCGCGATCATGGTCTTCATCAACCGCCAGGCCAAGACCCAGATGACCGGCATGATGTCGGTCGGGCGCATCCAAGGCCAAGCAGTTCATCCGAGGACCGGCCCACGCACGACCTTCGCCGACGTCGCCGGCTACCAGGGCGTCAAGCAGGAGATCAACGAGGTCGTCGAGTTCCTCAAGACCCCGGCGCGCTTCCGCGACATCGGGGCGACGATCCCCAAGGGCATCCTCCTGGTCGGCCCGCCGGGCACCGGCAAGACGATGCTCGCCCGCGCGGTCGCCGGCGAGGCCGGGCGTCCCGTTCTTCTCGGTCTCGGGGTCGGACTTCATGGAGATGTTCGTGGGCGTGGGCGCCAGCCGGGTCCGCGACCTCTTCAGCACCGCGCGCAAGCAGGCACCGGCGATCGTCTTCGTCGACGAGATCGACTCCATCGGCCGCAAGCGCGGCGCCGGCCTCGGCGGCGGGCACGACGAGCGAGAGCAGACCCTCAACCAGATGCTCAGCGAGATGGACGGCTTCGAGTCGGGCGAGGGCGTCGTCGTCATGGCCGCGACCAACCGGCCCGACGTGCTCGACCCGGCGCTGCTGCGCCCGGGCCGCTTCGACCGCCAGATCGTCGTGCCGCTGCCCGACCTCGAGGAGCGGGTGCCGATCCTCCAGGTCCACACCAAGTCCAAGCCGATGGACCCGAGCGTCGACCTGGACATGGTGGCGCGCGGGACGTCGGGCATGAGCGGCGCCGACCTGGCGAACCTGGTCAACGAGGCCGCGCTGCACGCGGTGCGCCGCGGCTCGCCGACGATCGGGATGGAGGACTTCGAGAACGCGCGCGACCGCGTGCTGATGGGCCAGCAGCGCGACACGGTGGTCCTCAGCGACGCCGAGCGCGAGCGCGTCGCGTACCACGAGGGCGGCCACGCGCTGCTGGCCTACGTGCTGGACGAGGCCGACCCGCTGCACAAGATCACGATCATCCCGCGGGGCATGGCGCTCGGCGTCACGATGAAGCTGCCCGAGGAGGACCGCCACATCTACTCGCGCCAGAAGCTCGAGGACTACCTGTGCGTGCGCATGGGCGGTCGCGTCGCCGAGCTCCTCGTCTACGGCGACCTGTCGACCGGCGCCGCCGACGACCTGGAGCGCAACACCGAGCTGGCGCGCCGGATGGTGCGCGAGTGGGGCATGTAGCAAGGAGATCGGCCCGATGGCCTGGGGCTCCCAGCGGCCAGGTCTTCCTCGGCGAGGACCTCATGCACACGCGCGACTACTCCGACGACACCTCGAAGGTGATCGACGACGAGGTCGAGCGGATCCTGCGCGAGCAGGAGTCGCGCGCGATCGAGGTGCTCACGCTGCACCGCCGGGGCCTCGACTCGCTGGCCCACGCCCTGCTCGAGCACGAGACCCTCGACGGCGAGACCGCGGCGCGCCTGGTCGACGAGGCCCACGGCGAGCCGGTCCACGACCGGGGCACCAAGACCGTGTCGTCGCTCTCCAACGGCGGCTCGACGCGCGAGGCCGACCCGGCCCCGGCCCCGGCGCCGGCGCCCGCGCCGAGCGACGAGGCGACCCCCGTCCCCGCGGCGCGCGCGACCTGGCAGCCGCCGACGCTGCCGGCGGTCTAGCCGGGCGAGCCCGAGACGACCGCGACCCCGGCCGGGACCGTCACCAGCACCTGGGCGACGACCATGTCCGGTCTGTTCGACGAGACGATCACCGCCCCGCACGCGCCGACCGCCGGTATCGCCGCGATCGCGCTCCACACCGCTGCGGCGCCCACCCGGAACGACCCGTGGCCGGGCACGACGCGCGGCGCGGGCGCGCAGCCGGCCACCGCGAAGGAGCGAACGACCCGAACGTCCGTCGCCGCGCTCGCCGACGCGTTGGCGATCAGCACCCTGGAGTAGACGGGGTCGAATCCGCCCAGGAGGGCGAGCCCGGTCGGCGCGGCGGACGGGGTCAGCGCGACGCCGGCGGCCGTCCCGGCGGCGAGCGACGCGACGACCGGGACGCTCGACGACAGCCGGACGACCGCGAGCCCGGCCGCCGGGATCGACGAGTTCGGGGTGATGACGGCCTGGGCCTCGCCGTACGCCGGGACGTCCACTGTGATCGCCGGGACCGCGAAGGCCCCGAGCGACACGCGCAGCGTCACGCGAGCGCCGACGGGGCCGGGGTCGGCGAGGCGGACCTGGGCCACGGCGTTGGGCTCGGTCGTCACCGCGGGGAAGACCGAGCTGGTCGCGGGCGCGGAGGCGCCGCCGTCGATCGAGCCGACGGTGAGCGAGTGCTCGACGCCGGCGATGACCAGGGTGCCGCGCACGACGTTGACGCGAGCGCCGAAGTTCGGCACGTTCACGACCGCGCGGCCGAGGTCGATCGTCGTCTCGGCGTGCGCGGCGACGGCCAGGCCCTGGAAGGGCGCCGGCGCCACGAATCCGGCCGGGGTGTAGGCGGTGACGTTGACGACGGCCGGCGTCGCCGTCGGGTTGTAGAAGCTCAGTGACGCGTTCGACCCCACGGTCGAGTCGAAGCCCGACCCGTACCACTGGGTCACGCCGTCAGTCGCGCACGGCGCCTCGGCGCGGCCGCTCCCGACCACCTCGTCGGCGACCACGCCGCCGCCGTCGACGACCGCCGAGACGCCGTAGGTCGCCCCCGCGGCGAGCGAGGCCGGCGACAGCGTCACCACGGCGTGGGGGCCGACCGGGATCGTCTCGCTCCCCCGGTGCCCGCTGTCCGAGACGACGGCGACCTCGACGTCGCGGTGCGCCGCCGTCGTGTTGAGGAAGACGACCCGCCCGGCCGCGGCGCCCGTCGCGCTGGTCAGCCCGGTGCAGTAGAGCGCGCTCGACTCGGCCGCGCCGGCCGCCGCGAGCCCGGTCGGCAGCGCCGAGGGGTTGGCCGGCGGGTGGACCGCGCCCAGCGCGGCGACGGCCGCCAGCGCGGCCACCAGCACGCCGGCGAGCAGAGCGCGCCTAGTCATGACCGCTCCTCGCGTGGCGCGCGCCGGCGGTCACCCCGACCAGTCGCTCCACCCGGCGCAGCCCCCGGAAGCCGAGCGCGGCGACGACCCACGCCGCCAGGGTCGCGCCGGCCAGCAGCCCGTCGAAGGGGAAGGCGTCGAGCGCGAGGCGAGAGTCCGCCCCGGCCGGCGCGCTGGCGACCGTCCAGGCCGCGTCCCAGCCGTCGGGCGACGGCGCGCGCGCCTGGGCCGCGCCGCCGACGCGCAGCGCGAAGTCCCCGGCCGGGGCGAGCCCGGCGGCGATGGTCGCGCCCGTCGGCCAGGTCTCGGTGTCGCCGACGCCCCCGGCCAGCGCGGCCGGCGCGGTGCCCGCCTGGTACACGAGCCCGTGGAAGGCGGCGTCGGAGTAGACCTCGACCGACGGCGTCGTCAGCGCGAGCGAGAGGTCGGTCTGGCGCGTCAGCGCGGTGAGCAGCCCGGCCGGCACCGGGCGCATCGGGGTGCTCTGGACCCCGGCGACCTGCGGGGCGGCGGCGTTCATCACGACGATCGACGAGACCCCGGCCGAGGCCAGCAGGCTGCCCAGGCGCACGGTTCGCCCCTGGAGCGCCAGGCGCACGTCGGCGAGCAGGCCGGCGGCCGCGCCGGCTCCCGGCGGGCTGAAGAGCGACGCGCCGGCGGGCAGGCCGCCGGTGGTCGTGGCCGCGGCCAGTCCCGGCGCGACCGACCACCCCGGCAGCGGCGCGACCGACGGGTCGGCGAGCCAGAGCACCCGGTAGGCGACGCCGTTCGTCGGACCGAGCGCCGAGAGCGACTCGGCGGCGCTGGTCGCGGGCAGGTCGAAGCGGCCGCTGGCCAGGCTGGTGAGGAAGGGCCCGGCCGCGACGACCAGGCTGGCGACCATCGCGCCGGCGGCGGCCTGGCGCCAGCCGAACGTCGCCTGGCGCAGGTCGTTCTCCAGCGCCGAGACGCCCAGGCCCACCAGCGCGGCGAGGCAGACGCCGTAGAGGACGAGCAGCACGTCGAGGTCGGGCGCGAAGGCGCCCATCCAGTGGCGCGCGTCGAGCGCGGCCACCAGCAGCGCCAGCGCCCCCACGGTGGCGACGCGCGTCGCCAGGCGGCGGCGCTCCGCGCGGCAGAGGAAGATCGACAGGAGCGCCGCGGCCGGCAGGAGCCAGCCGAGCCAGGTGTTGGCGAAGGCGCCGTCGACCCCGCGCGCGAGTTGCGCGAAGTCGGGCGCCGACCACGGGCCGCGCGCCAGGCCGAAGACGGACAGGGCCGAGCGCCCGGCGAGCGCGGCGTCGAGGGTGAGCGGCGCGAGCAGCACCGCGACGCCGACGAGCAGGCGGCCGCCGACCGCCCAGGGCCGTCCCACCGGGTCCTCGGGGTCGCGGTCGAACGCGCGCGCCAGGGTCACCCCCGCGACCACCAGCGCCGCGGCGACGAGCGTCGCCGGGGCCATCGCCGTGACCAGCGCGACGACCATCACCGCGACGAGGCGCTGGCCGGCGCGCGTCGCGCGCCAGCCGCGCTGGCCGAATGGCACGGGGTCGCGGTAGGGCGCCGCGGGGAATCCGGGCACGCCGAGCAGGTCGAGGAGCCGGCGCGTGATGAAGGGCAGGCCGGCGACGGCGACGAGCACGTCGACGCGCCCCTGGGCGATCATGTTGACCCCCACCGGCAGCGCGAGGTAGGCGACGGACGCGACGAGCCGCGCGCGATTCGAGACCCGGCCCTTGAGCAGCCGGCCGACGCCGACCGCGCCCACCGGCGCGCTGAAGATCAGCGCGAGGCGCGGCAGGATGCCCATGCGGCCGAAGACGAAGGTCCCCGCCAGCCCGAGCACGGCGTAGCCCGGCGCGCCCGGCGAACCCGTCCCGACGCCGGCCGAGGTCCACGTCGCGAAGAAGTGCCGCCAGGTGGACCACCACGAGTCGAGCGGCGCGAGCCGCCCGATGAGCGGCAGGTGCGTCGCGAGGAGGTTGCGCGACCCGATCAGCCAGAGGACGACGACCACGGCCAGCGCCGCCGCCTGGGAGCGGAACGTCGCCAGGAAGCGAAGGGGCCGGCGCGGGGCCATCTCCTCGGACGCGCCGAGCTCGTCGAACTCCTCGTCCTCGGAGAAGGCCGCGGCGAAGCCGACGCCGTCGCCGGCGTCCTCGACCGGCGCGGGCTCCTCGGGCAGGATGCCGCGCGCGCGGTCCAGGCCGTCGCGCACCAGGGTGACCACGAACCGCTCGAGGCGCGGCGCCGCCGACCTGGAGGCGGCGCAGCTGGGTATCAGCGAGGACCCGCACCTCGCGCAGGCGGCGGCGGCGCTCGACGACCGCGCGCCGGCGCGCCAGCACCACCGCCACGAGCCGAGGATCGCCCCGGCCCGGTCGCTGTCGCGCCCGACCAGTGCGATGACGAGCTCCATCGCGTCGAGCACCGCGAGCTCGACCAGCGTGGTGACGGTGAAACGCCGGCCCCAGCCGGTGGCCACGACGAGCAGCTGGTGGCGGCGCTGCAGGTCCCCGCGACTGGCCCGCCGGTTTCCCGTCACGGTCACCGGGCGCTCGCCGGTCGCGACGGTCTCTCGGTGCGCGATGCGCGCCGCCGGCGCGACGACGATGCGCGCGCCGGCCACCTGGGCGCGCCAGCACAGGTCGAGGTCCTCGCCCAGCAGCGAGATCATCGGGTCGAAGCCGCGCAGCGTCGCGAAGAGGTCGGCGCGCACGAGGGTCGCGCCGCCGGGCGCGACGAAGACGTCGCGCTCGAGGTCCTGCTGGCCGTGGTCGATCTCGCCGGGCTCGACGCGCTCTTGGACCACGCCGAAGCGGTCGCAGGTCTGGCCGACGTGCAGCAGCACGTACGGGTCGTCGTAGGCGACGAACTTCGGCGTCACGATCCCGGCGTTGGCTCGGTAGGCCGTCTCGACCATCACGCTCAACGCGTCGGCCTCGAGCCGGACGTCGTCGTGGCAGAAGAGGAAGAACGCCGAGCCCTCGACCATCAGCGCGGCCTCGTTGCAGGCCGCGCCGAAGCCGAGGTTGTCCTCGAGGGCCCGCACGAACGCGTTCGGCGCGACCGCGGCGACGCGCGCGGCGACGCCGTCGGCGCCGCCGTTGGCCAGGACCAGCAGGCTCAGCTCGTCGTAGTCCTGGGCGGCCAGCGACGCCAGGGTCGCCTCGAGGCCCGGCCCCGGGCCGGTGGTGACGACGACCGCGACGACGGCCGGAGCGCGTTGTTCCATCAGCGAACCAAGGCTAGTCAGCGCCCCGAGCGCCTCCGGGCCGCGACGAGGTCGTCGACGACGTCGCGCAGCGTGTCGTCGAGCGCGATGGTCGGGGCCCAGCCGGTGGCCGCGCGCAGCTTCTGCGCGCTCCCGCGCAGCACCGGCACGTCGACCGGGCGCGCGAGCGCCGGGTCGAGGACCAGGCGCGCGCTCGGGTGGATGAGCGCCACGAGCCGCGCAGCGACGTCGCCGATCGCGACGTCGGCGCCCGACGCGACGTGGTAGACCTCGCCGGGCTCGCCCACGACCGCGAGCAGGCGGTACGCGCGAACGACGTCGCGCACGTCGGTGAGGTCGCGGCGCGCGCTCAGGTCCCCGACTCCGACCTCGTCGCGCCCCGCGTCGCGGGCGTCCAGCAGCCGCGACGCGATGCCCGGCACCGCGAAGGAGGTCGACTGGCCGGGGCCGACGTGGTTGAAGGGCCGCGCCACGACGACGCGCTGGCCGCGGCCGGCCGCGTCGCGCGCGAGCGCCTCGACGGCCGCCTTCGACGCGCCGTAGGGGCTGACCGGCGCGAGCGCGAAGGTCCTCGGCGAGGGGAAGGTCGGCCTCGTCGACGACGCCGAAGACGTCGGCCGAGCTCACGACGACGACCGTGGCGCCCGGCGCGGCGCGGCGCGCCGCCTCGAGGACCGACCCCGTGCCGCCGACGTTGACGCGCTCGACCTCGTCGGGGTCGCGCCACGAGTCGCCGACGTGGCTCAGCGCGGCCAGGTGGACCACGACGTCGGGCGCGGTCGCCACGACGACAGCGACGACCGCCGCCGCGTCGGTGACGTCGACCTCGCGGTCGACGCCGGTGACCTCGTCGCCCCGTGAGGCGAGGTGCTCGACCAGGTGGCGCCCGGCGAACCCTCGCGCGCCGGTGACGAGCGCGCGCACGCTAGCGCGCCGCCATGGCGTAGGCCTCGCGGTGGGCGACCATGGTCGCCTCCCACGTGAACGCCGCGGCGCGCGCCGGGCCGGTGCGCGCGAGGAGCTCGCGCGACGCGCCGCGGGCCTCGGCCACCGCGCGTGCGACGCCCGGGGCGTCCCCGACGGCGGCGTAGAACGCCGCGTCGCCGGCGACCTCCTCCATCACGGTCCCGGCGCTCGTCACCACCGGGGCACCGCACGCGAGCGCCTCGAGCACGGGGAGGCCGAAGCCCTCGCCGCGCGACGGGTACGCCACGGCCGACGCCGCCCGCAGCAGCGCCGCCAGGACGTCGTCGCCGACGAACCCCAGGCGGCGCACGCGCGAGGCGAAGCGGTGGCCAGAAAGGCGCCGCTCGATCGGCCCGGTCCCCCACCCGGCCTGCCCGGCGACCCAGAGCTCGAGGTCGGGGTCGTCGGCCCCGAGCTCGTCGAACGCGTCGAGCAGGACGTCGAGCCCCTTTCGCGGCTCGAGCGTGCCGACGAAGAGGACGAAGGGCGCGCCCGCGTCGAGCCCGGCGCCCGCCAGCGCCGCTCGGTCGCCCGCGCCCTCGGGGTTGAACCGCGCGTGGTCGACGCCCAGGGGTGCGACGACGACGGGCGCGTGGTCGGCGACCACCGCGTCGAGCTCGGCCGCGGTCGTATGGCTCACGCAGACCAGTGCCGCCGCGTGGGCGGCGCTGTGGCGGATCGCCCGGGTGAAGAACGCGACCTTGGACGGCTCGTGCCACTCCGGGTGGGTGAAGAAGGTCAGGTCGTGGATCGTGACCACCGCGGGGGTCGACCCGCGCCGCGGCATCGTGTAGTGGGGACCGTGCCAGACGTCGGCGCGCGCCGCGACCGGGCTCGTGCCCAGGCGCAGCGCCTCGTAGGCCAGGCGCGCCACGCGGCCGTCGGGCACCACGGCCGCGACGCCCGCGCCCGGGGCGACGTCGCGCCAGCGCTCCGCGTCGCCGCGGCGCGCGACGAGCGTCGCCTCGACGCCGGGCGCGGCGACGCGCCGGGCCACCTCCACGACGTACCGCCCGGCGCCCGCGGGCCGCGACGGCACTGCCGAGACGTCGAGGGCCAGCCTCACGACCAGGCCGCCAGGTGGTCGCGCGCGCACTCGCGCCAGCTCAGGTGGGCCACCGACGCGCGACGGCGCTCGCGAGCGCCGTCGTCGGCCGGCGCCTCGAGGGCCGCCACGAGGCCGGCGGCGATCGCGTCAAGGTCGCGCGCGTCGACGCGCACCGCCTCGGGGTTGGAGTCGACCGACGGCGTCGCCGTGCTGGCCACGGTCGCCGCGCCCTGGGCGAGCGCCTCGACCGGCGGGAGCCCCCAGCCCTCGGCCAGCGGCACGTAGGCGACCACCGACGCGTCGCGGTAGAGGCCGAGGAGGAGGTCGCGCGCGACCGGGCCGAGCTCGACGACGCCGGGCGGCGCGGCGGCGCCCCAGCCGGACGGCCCGACGAGCACGAGGGGCCCGAGGCCCGGGGCGCCGGCGCGAGCCGCGCGCTGGGCCGCGGCCAACGCCGCGAGGTTCTTGCGCGGCTCCCGCGTCCCGGCGGCGAGCGTGTAGGGGCCGTGGACGCCGTGGCCCGCGAGCAGCGCCGCCACCTCGGCGCCCGTCGCCGGCGCGGTGGCGTCGTCGACCCCGAGGCGCGCGCTGAAGATCCGCGCCGGGTCGACGCCCTCGGCGACGAGCCGGTCGCGCAGCGTCGGCGACGTGGTGACGACGCGCACCGCCGCGGCGCCGCGCAACCTCGCGAGCCGCGACTCGTGGAACCGCCGCCCGGCGCGCGTCGACGCCTG
This sequence comes from uncultured Actinomycetota bacterium, assembly GCA_963820815.1. Taxonomy (GTDB): domain Bacteria; phylum Actinomycetota; class Acidimicrobiia; order Acidimicrobiales; family RAAP-2; genus RAAP-2. Next base: position 134,989 of record CAWGBL010000004.1, read on the forward strand.
CGGCTCGTCGCGCCAGAGCAGGTCGTGGACGGCGACCGAGTGGACCGCGCCGGGCGCGCCGCCGCGGTACGGGCCGGCCATCGTCGTCGCGTGCACCACCGCGGCGTCGCCCGGCACCCCCAGGGGCCAGCGCGCCCACGCCCGGGTCAGCACCCCGACCGGGGCGCCCACGGCGTGCACGGGCGCCGCGAGCCCAGCGTCGGCGAGGGACCTCGGGCCGAGCGCCACCACCTCGAGGCCCTCGTCGCCCAGCGCAGCCAGCCCGGCGATCAGGCCCCGGGCGTAGGTGGCGATCCCGCCGGGCGCCGGTCGGGCGAGCTGCTCGACGGTCACCACGACTCGCCTCACGGCCGCCAGCCTCTCACGACCTCGCCGTAGAGGGCCGCGTAGGCCCGCGCGGCGGTCGCCGGCGCGTAGTCGCGCGCCCGGTCGACGCCGGCCGCGCGCAGCAGCGCGCGGCGCGACTCGTCCTGGAGCATCGCGCCGAGCGTGGCCGGCCACTCGTGGTCGTGCTCGATCAGGGCGGCCGCGCCGTCGAGCAGCTCGCGGTTGATGGGCGTGGATCGCGCGATGGTCGGCACGCCGGCGGCCAGCGCGGCGATGGCGAAGGACGGGAACCGCGCGCCGTCGGAGAGGTGGACGACCACGCGCGCCCCCGCGAGGGCGTCGCGGGCCTCCTCCCGCGACCGCGCCATCACGTCGAGCCCGGCCGCGCGCAGGCGCTGGCGCGCCGAGGAGCTCACGATCGCGACCACCCTCGCGCCGTGGCGCGACGCGGCGAGGGCGAGCTCGGGCGCCAGCGCGAGGAACCGGTCGACGAGGCCGGTCACGTTGACGACCAGGTCGCCGCCCCCGCGCGCCGCCGCGACGATCGGGACCGCCGGCGGGACGACCGCGACGCGCCCGGGCGGGGCGCCGAGGACGTCGATGACCTCGTGGCGCGCGGTGCGCGTGGACGCGACGAGCGTCGCGCCACCCGCCAGGGCCCGGCGCAGCGAGGCCACGCGCTGGTGATCGCGCGTCTCGCCGCGCAGCGGACGCAGGTCGTCGACGCTCACCACCAGCGGCGTCGTGCGCGTGGGCGGGAGCTCGAGCCCGGCGACGTGCAGGACGTCCACGCGCGGCAGCAGCCGGTCGATCGCGCGGCCCCGCCCGCGCCGCCACCACGGCGCGAACAGCGCGCGCGCGGCGACGCGCGCCTCGCCCGTGCGCGCGCGCGAGCGCGTGCGGAACCGCACGAGGTCGCACCCGGCGACCGCGACCAGCGCGTCGGCGAGGTCGTCCATCGAGTTGCCGAGGCTCTCGAGCGACCCGTCGAGGTCGAGCCCGACCGTGAGCGGCGCGTCGCTCACGCGCGCAGCCGCGCGAGGAGCCCGCTCGACCACCGCGGCCAGAGCTCGACAGCCCAGGGACCGAACGGCGCGCCGGCCAGGGCGACCACGCCGATCCCCTCGCGCGCGTTCATCAGCGCGAGCGACCCGCTCTGGCCGAAGTGGCCGAAGCTCTCGGGCGGCCAGTCGCCCATCCAGTGGCGCTTCTCGCCGGCGACTTCGGGCCCGAGCCCCCACGGGCACGGGTCGAAGCGGCCGAAGCCCGGCACGACGCCCGCGAGCCCGGGGATGTAGGGCGCCACCATGCGGTCGCGCGTCTCACGCGAGACGGCGTCGGGGCGCAGCCACGCCACGGCCAGGGTCGACAGGTCGCGCGTCGAGCCCACGACGCCGGACGCGGGCCGGCCCTCGAGAGCCGACGACTCCATCCCGAGCGGCGTGAAGACGCGCTGCGCCAGCCACTGCGCGGCGTTGGCCTCGCCCACCACGGCGGCGACCGCGAGGTCGACTCCGTAGTTCGAATAGACGCGGCGCGTGCCCACTGGCGAGGTCGGGTCGCCCTCCTCGAGGCCCAGGCCGGCCGAGTGCGAGAGCAGGTTGGCCAGCGTGGCCCCCCGCGGGCCGAGCCCCTCGGTGAAGCGGTGCAGCCCCCACTCCTCCTCGACGCCGAAGGCCAGGGCCACCGCCAGCTTCGAGACCGACGCCCACTCCCGGCGCTCGTCGAGGTCGCCGGCCTCGGACCGGACCTCGACGGCACCCGCGTCGAGCCTCAGCGCGACCCCGCACGAGCCCTCGGGCCACCCGTCCAGCAGGTCGCCGCTCACGGACCTCGATGCTACCGATGCCCCCCTAGTGTCTCTCGCGTGATCACGGTGCTCTGCGGCGGAGTGGGCGCCGCCCGCCTGCTCCTCGCGCTGCGCTGCGTGGTCGACGAGGCCGACCTCGTCGCGGTCGTCAACGTCGGCGACGACTTCGCGCACTGCGGACTGGTCGTCTGCCCGGACCTCGACACGGTGACCTACACGCTGGCCGGCGTGGCCAACCCCGTCACCGGCTGGGGGCGCGCCGACGAGTCCTGGGTGGCGCGCGACGCTCTGGCCGCCCTGGGCGGCCCGGACTGGTTCGCCCTGGGCGACCGCGACCTCGCGACCCACCTCTACCGCACGCACCGGCTCGGCGAGGGCGCGCCCAAGTCCGCGGTCACCGCCGAGGTCGCCCGGCGCCTCGGCGTGCGCGCGACCCTGCTGCCGGTGACCGACGACCCGCTCGCGACGGTCCTCGACACGGCCGAGGGCCCGATGGCCTTCCAGGAGTACTTCGTGAGGCGCCGCCACGACGTCGTGGTGACCGGCGTGCACGTGGTCGGCGCGGAGGGGTCGCGCCCGGCGCCCGGGGTGGTCGAGGCCATCGCGGCCGCCGAGCGCGTCGTGGTCGCGCCGTCGAACCCGCTCCTCTCGGTCGAGCCGGTGCTGCGAGTGCCCGGCGTCCGCGAGGCGGTCGCGGCGCGGCGCGCCGACGTCGTCGCGGTGTCGCCGATCGTCGCCGGGGCCGCCCTCAAGGGGCCGGCCGACCGGCTGCTGGCCGAGCTCGGCCACGAGCCCTCGTGCGTCGGCGTCGCCGGCCTCTACCGGGATCTGGTCGGCACGCTCGTCATCGACGTCGCCGACGCGTCGCGCGCGAGCGAGGTCGAGGCGCTCGGGGTGCGCGCGGTCGTGACCACGACGGTCATGGACGCCGGTCCCGCGTCGCGCGCCCTGGCCGAGGCGGTGCTCCGTGACGCCTCACGATCACCGCCATCGGCGGCGTGTGGCCAGGTGCGCGAGGGCGACGACCTCGCCGGGCTGCTCCTCGAGGCGCTGGCCGCGGCGGGGCTCTCGCTCGCCGACCGCGACGTCGTCGTCGTGACCTCCAAGGTCGTCTCGAAGTCCGAGGGTCGCGTCGAGTCGGTCGGCGAGCACCGAGGCGGCCAAGGTCGCGCTGGTCGAGCGCGAGGCCGCGCGCGTGCTGCGCCGGCGGGGACCGCTGCGCATCACCGAGACCGCCCACGGCTTCGTCAACGCCAACGCCGGCGTCGACCTGTCCAACTCCGAGCCCGGCGTCGCCGTGCTGCTGCCGCGCGACCCGGACCGCTCGGCGCGCCGGCTGCGCGCCGAGCTTCGCCGGCGCGCCGGCGTCGCCGTGGCGGTGGTCGTCACCGACACGTTCGGCCGCGCCTGGCGCAACGGGGTCACCGACGTCGCGATCGGCGTCGCCGGCCTCGTGTCGAGTCCTCGACCTTCGCGGGACGCGCGACGCCTTCGGCCGCGTGCTCGAGGCCACCGAGGTGGCGGTCGCCGACGAGGTCGCCGCGGCCGCCGACCTCGTGCTGGGCAAGGCGGCCGCGACGCCCTTCGCCCTCGTCCGCGGGCTCGACCCGACGCTGCTCGGCGAGGGGTCGGGCGCCGACCTCGTGCGCCCCCCCGGCGAGGACCTGTTTCGCTGAGACCCCGCCCAGGCGGACGTCGCCGGACAGGACCGACCCCGCGGCGACGTGCTCGCGCGCGCCCACCACGCAGGTCGCGTCGAGGGTCGCGAACTCGCCGATGACCGCGCCGGGCCCGATGATCGAGGAGCGCACCCGCGCCCCGGCCTCGACCGCGGCCCCCGGCAGCAGGACCGCGTTCTCCACGACCGCGCCCGCGCCCACGCTCGCCCCGGCGTCGACCACGCTGACGCGCAGCGTCGCGCCCGGGTCGACGACGGCGCTGGGGTGGCGCCACGACCCGTCGACGACGCCCTCGACCGTCCGGCCGGTCCGCCCGCCCAGCACGTCGACGTTGGCGCGCAGGTAGCCCTCCGGGGTCCCGGTGTCGATCCAGTACGCGTCGTCGACGATCGCGTAGAGCCGCCCGGCAGCGGCGAGCGTCGGGAAGGTGTCGCGCTCCACGCTCGACGCGCCCGGCCGGGGCGATGCGCTCGAGCACGGTCGGCTCGACCACGTAGACGCCGGCGTTGACGAGGTTGGAGGGCGCCAGGTCGCGCGGCGGCTTCTCGACGAACTCGCTGACCCGGCCGTCGGGCCCGACGGCCACCACGCCGAAGCGCGACGGGTCGGCCACCGTGTGCAGGGCGATCGTCGCCTCGGCGCCGCGCTCGCGGTGGAATCCGATGAGCGCGGTGACGTCGAGGTCCGTCACGTTGTCGCCGTTGATCACGACGAACGTCGACTCGGCGCCGGCGCGCGCGGCCGCGAACCGGATCGCGCCGGCGGTGTCGAGCGGCTCGGACTCCACCGAGTACTCGACGTGCACCCCGGCGATCACGTCGTCGGGGTAGGCCTCGGTGAACTGGTCGGGCAGGTAGCCCAGCGCCAGGACGGCGTCGGTGACGCCGTGGCGAGAGAGCTGGGCCAGGACGCACTCGATGATCGGCGCGCCCACCAGGGGCAGGAGCTGCTTGGGCGTCTGGTACGTGAGTGGCCGGAGCCGCGTGCCCTCCCCCCCGACGAGGACGACCGCCAGCACGGCTAGCCCTGGTCGTGGTGGTGGTCGTGCTCGGAGTCGTGGTCGTGGCCGCCCGGGTCGTCGGTGGTCTGTGGTCAGCCTCGTGAAGGTCGTCGTGGTCGTCGTCGACGTCCGGTAGCGGACCATCGCGTCGGTCGTCAGTGACGGCGGCTTCGGCACGAGCCGACGGGATTGAAGGCGATCGTGATGCGGATGTACGGCCGAACTTGATCGACGCGGGGTTGGTCGTGATGGTGGGCTTCTTCTGTCCGAAGGTGGCACCAGTACGCGTACGACCTTGCCGGGCTGACCCGGGTAGGGCGCGCCCTCCGGGCAGGCCTGGCCGTTGACGTAGGTCGTCTTGAGGTTCGCCGTGCCCGGTCTCGGCCCGATGCGAACTGCCTCGTGGAGATGACGAGGCCGGGGTCTCGTTGCCGAACTGCGCGACCGTCGCGTTGTTGCCCGAGTCGGCGGCCGAGGTCGGGATCATCTTGAGGACGTTGGCCGCCAGGACGTGACACGACCTGGCGCCGTCGGGTCCGTTCAAGAAGGGCGCGGCCTTGCCGCAGACGTTGATGGCCAGGCTGGCGTACCAGGTCGTGCCGACCGCGGGCGGGGTGGACTTGGCGTGGTGCGGGTGCTCGTAGTTGTAGCGGGCCCAGACGGTCGAGGCGGCGCCGAGCAGGACGATGACGGCCAGGATCCCGTAGTAGTTGTTCGGTCGGCGCGTGCGGTAGGCCTTGCCGCCGCCCGCGGCGCCGACCCGGCTCACCCACTTGCCCGTCGCGCTCTTTGCCACGGGGGCCACGCTACTAAAAAGCGGTGAGCGCTCCCGAGGGTGGGGGCGGAGGGATTCGAACCCTCACTGGGGCGGTTTAAGCGCCCTGCCTCTGCCGATTGGGCTACGCCCCCTAGCGCGCGGCGTCGCAACGCTAACCCAACGCAAGTACTCGACAGGCGGCCGAGAATCGAGAGGGGCCATAACTAGGCTTTGACCATGACTCGCGCGCGTTGTCGGGCCACGAGCCAGCGCGTCGCCGCGTTGCTCGTCGCGGCGGTGGTCGGGGTCCTCGCCGTGCCCGCCGCGGCCTCCGCGGGGTCGATCGCCGCGACCAAGGCCGAGATCGCCCGGCTCTCGTCGACCCTCTCCCAGCAGGAGAAGACGAGCGAGATCACGGCCAACGAGTACGACGCCGCCCAGGTCGAGCTCCATCAGATCAACGCCCGGATCTCCACGCTCGACGCCCGGGAGGGCCAGAAGCGAGACGACATCTCGGTCACCGCGAAGAAGCTGGCGACGGCGGTCGTGCGCTCCTACGTCCTGGGCGCCGACGCGGCCCAGGTCCTGTCGCTCTTCAACCAGAACGTCGCCACCAGCGACGCCCGCCAGGTCTACCAGGACGAGGTGATCGGCGACCTGACCAGCCTGCGCGACCACTACCAGAGTCAGAAGCGCTCGCTCGACGCGACGATCTCGCAGGTCAACGACCAGCGCGCCCGGGCCCAGCGCCAGACCGTGACGATCCGCGGACTGCTCGCCCAGAACGTCCACAACGAGGCGGTGACGCGCGCGACGCTGGCGGTGGTGACGCGCCAGCTCGAGACCGAGATCGTCGCCTACGAGGTCACCGTCGGCGTGGCCGCGGCCAAGCGCCACGACCTCGGGGGCGAGGAGGAGGCGGTCAACGCCGCGTCGGCCGTCGGGGGCCAGGCCGCGGCCAACAAGGTCCTCGAGGCGATTCAGGCGGCCACGCCGCCCCGGTCTCAGGGGTCGCCGCCGGGTCGGCCCAGGGCGAGGCCGCCCTGCACGCCGCCGAGACCCAGATCGGCGTCCCGTACGTCTGGGGCGGTGAGTCGCCGGGGCGTCGGCTTCGACTGCTCCGGGCTGACCCAGTGGGCCTGGGCCCAGGCGGGCGTCTCGATCCCGCGGACGGCGGCGTCGCAGTGGTACGGCGCTGCCGCCACGTGCAGCCTCACCGCGCTCCAGCCGGGCGACCTCCTCTTCTACTTCAACCTCGACGGCGACAACGCGGTCGACCACGTCGTGATGTACGGCGGCAGCGGCCCGTACGGGCCGCAGACGACGATCGCGGCGGCCCACTCGGGCACGACGATCGCGCTCCAGCCAGCGTTCACCTTCGGCCTCATCGGTGCCGCCCGTCCCTGATCGACGGGGCGGCCGTGAGCGATGCCGCCCGCCCTCACCCTCGTCGTCCCCACCTTCAACGAGGCCGACCGGCTCGACCGACGGGCTCGACCGGCTGCGCGGCGCAGCGCCGAGGGCGCCGTCGACCTCGACGCGACCGAGCTGGTGCTCGTCGACGACGGCTCGTCGCGACGACACCCGTGCGGACGCCGCAGCGGCTCGAGCGCCCACTTCCCGCTCGCGCGCGGTGGTACGTTCGCCGCGCAACCTCGGCAAGGGCGCGGCGGTCCGCGCCGGGCATCCTCGCGGCGACGGGCGACACGGTCGCCTTCGCCGACGCGGACATGGCGATCGACCCCTGCGCCACCTCCCCGCGCTGCGTCGAGGCGCTGCGAGCCGCGACGCCGCGTCGCGGTCGGCTCGCGCGTCGGTCGACGGCCACGTCGACTACGGCTCGCGCGCTGCGCACCGACGCGGGCCGGGTCGTTCAACCTCGCGGTGCGCGCGCTCGGCGGGGTCGACCTCGCCGACACGCAGTGCGGCGTTCAAGGGCTTCCGCGCCGGCGCGGCCGCGTGCTGGCCTCGCGCGGCTCCAGACGACCGGGCTACGTCTTCGACGTCGAGCTCCTCTGGCTCGCCGACCGGCTCGGCCTCGACGTCGAGGTCGTGCCGCGTGACCTGGCTCGACGTCGCCGGGCAGCTCGGTGCGCGTCGGCGCGGGACTCGGTCGCGGATGCTCGCGCGACCTGCGCGCGCTGCGTCGCACGTCGCTACGAGATCCCGTCGTGGAGTCGCGCGCGCGACGTCTCGGTCGACGACGCGTCGCGGCGCTGGCGCGCTCGACACCGCCGTCGTCGGCGCTCGCCGTGGCGCGAGCGGCCTCCGACGCGCTGGTCGTCCTGCCGCGCAGCGGCGCGCACCGGCGGGCCGGTCTGGCCGCCGGGCTCGGCGGCCGGCTGCGCACGGCCTCGTCGACGAGATCGCGCCGCCGCGAGCTCGTCGCGGTCTGCGACCTCCGAGCGCGGCAGAGCCAGTCGGCGACGAGCTCGGGCCGCGGTCGGCCCACTCCTCGGCGGTGATCGCGTAGCGGGCGTGGTCCTCCCACACGCCGTCGATCGACAGGCAGGCGCTCGGCGACGCCCTCGAAGCGGAGCCCGAGCTTCTCGACGACGCGGCGCGACGCGACGTTGCTCGGGATGATCGATGATCTCGACGCGGTGCAGGCGCAGCGACTCGAACGCGAAGCTGCAGGCACGCCACGACCGCCTCGGGCACGTAGCCCGCGCCCGGCCCAGCGCCTCGTCGATCCAGTAGCCGACGTAGGCGCTCTGGAGGGGCCCGCGCGGATCGACGACAGCGTGAGCTCGCCGACGAAGCGCCCGCCGACGAAGATCCCGAAGCCGAAGCCGGTGCCCAGCTGGCGCTCGCGCTCGCGCAGCGCGCAGCGGGCGGCGAAGCTGCGCGCGGTCCTCGGCCAGGTGGCGTCGCGTGGGCCGACGCGCGGCTCCCACTGCAGCGAGCCAGTCGCGGCACCGCGTGCGCACCTCGACCCAGCCGTCGTAGTCGTTCTCCGTGCAGGGTGCGCAGCACGATCCGGCGCCCGTGCAGGACGATGGGTCGACGAGATCGGCCCGCGCGTCGTCACCACGCCGGCCCTCCCGACCCATACATCGTGTCAGGTGCGAGCGGCGTGCGCACCGCGTCAGCAGGCTCGCGCGCCACCCCGTCGAGGATGTCGTGCTCGCTGGTGAGCAGCTCTCGCGCGCCGAGGCGCGCCATGACCGCGGTCGAGGACGAAGAGCCCGGCGGCGATGACGTCCTCGCGTCCGCGCACCATCCCGGGGCGCCGCGGCGCGCCTCGGTCGTCTCGGCGGCCAGCCGGTCGCGCCAGCGACCGCGGTCGCGCCAGCGACGAGCCAGCGGTGGTGGACGGCGTCTCGTCGTACGGTAGGCGAGCCTCCGAGCGTCGATCATGGGCCAGCGTCGACACCGTGCCGGCGAGCCCGACCAGGCGCACCGCGCCGATCGAGCGCCCGAGCGCGGGCAGCGCGGCGAACGCCTCGTCGAGCTCGGCCGTCGATCATCGCGGCGGCCGCGGCGACGCTCGCCGGGCGTCGGGCGGGTCCGCGCGCCGAGCGCGCGCTCGGTCACGCCGCACGCAGCCCAGCTGCATCGAGTGCGCAGCGAGCTCGCCGTCGACGTCGTCGACGAGCTCGGTCGACCCACCGCCGATGTCGAGACGACCGTCGGTCGAGCGTCGCGTCGAGGTCGGCCGTCGCGCCGGCGAAGGAGCAGCCGGCCTCCTCCTCGCCGCTCAGGAGCTCGCGCGTCGACCCCGACACCTCGCTCGCCGCCGCCAGGAACTCCGCGCCGTTGGCCGCGTCGCGCACCGCCGACGTCGCCACGAGCAGCCCGTCGCCGACGCCGTCGGCGTCCATGATCGCCCGGTACTCGTCGAGGACCGCGAGCGTGCGCGCGATCGCGTCGTCGCGCAGGACGCCGCGTCGGCGTCGACGCCCTCGGCCGAGCCGGGTGATGCGCATCTCGCGGTCGCAGCGACGGCGCCGTCGTCGTCGACGATGAGCAGGCGCGTCGAGTTCGTCCCGCAGTCCAGCGCGGCGACGACCGTCACGCCGACGAGCCGTCGACGCCCGACGAGCCCGGGCAGGGTCGATCTCGGCGGCGACCGCCTCGCCGACGGGGTCCTCGCCGCCGGCGCAGGTAGTTCGCGAGGTGCGCGTGCAGGCACTTGACGCCCGTCGCGCGTGCCGCCGACGCCGCCCGTCGGCGCCGGGGCCGTCGGCGCGCACGATCGCGCGTCCCGGCGCGCGGCGTAGTCGCGCGTGCGCCGCGGCGCAGCGCGTCGGCGTCGACCGCGCGCCTCGAGGCGGTCGCACGCCGCCGTCCGACTCGACCCGGCTCACCGCCTCGCGCAGCGTCGGCGTCGACCAGCCAGCAGCAGCGTGGGCATCGGCGTGCCGTCGCGCAGGCGCGGGCTCGTTCTCGATCACGACCGGGCGACCCGTCGGCGCGGCGCACGACGACGGCGAAGCGCCCCGCCGGCGGTCGCCCCAGCAGCGCGGCCACCGCGCTCGACGTCGGCGGCGTCGGCGTCGCGGAAGGTTCAACGCCAGAACTCGAGGGTGCGCACGAGGCGCGAGACGAACGCCTCGGCCCCGACGGGCGCGCGTGCGTCGTTGGCCGCGCTCGTGCGCGGTCACCGACGAGCGAGTTCACCGACGACGGCGAGACGAGGGGCGGGAGCCCGGGGTCGCCCGGTACGCGGCCGCGTTGCCGCCGCCGATCGCGCCCGGGCAGCACCTGGATGAGGCTCTGGCCCGGGCTGCGACGAGCTGGTACTGCTCGCGCGCGAGCTCGGTCGCGGCCGCGCGTGGCGAGATCGACTTGGACTCGGCGGCCAGCGTGCGCTGCTGCGCGCGGACCTGGGCGATGCTGAGCCGACGCCGCGTCGAGTCTGGCGACTGCTGGTGCCAGAGGGCGGCGAGGGGGAACCACACGACGAGCATGACGAGCCGCCGTGACGGAGCCGCCAGCGGGCACCATCCACCGGTCGCTCCCGCGCTCGCGTCGCTAGCCGCTGCTGACCACTCGCCGCCCCCGACAATGACGCGCCCCGAGGAACCGGGCCTGCTCGCCCAGCGACTCTTCGATCCTCAGGAGCTGATTGTACTTCGCGACGCGGTCAGAACGCGCCGGCGCGCCGGTCTTTATCTGCCCGGCGTTGACGGCCACCGCCAGGTCGGCGATGGTCATGTCCTCGGTCTCGCCCGACCGGTGCGAGATCACGACGCCGTAGGCGCTGCGCCGCGCCAGGTCGACCGTGTCGAGGGTCTCGGTGAGCGTGCCGATCTGGTTGACCTTGATGAGGATCGCGTTGGCGATCCCGCGCTCGATGCCCCGGGCCAGCAGCGTCGAGTTGGTGACGAAGTTGTCGTCGCCGACGAGCTGGATCCGCGCCGCCGAGGCGCTCGGTCAGCGCGACCCATCCGTCGCCGTCGTCCTCGGCCATGCCGTCCTCGATCGACACGATCGGGTAGCGCGCCGCGAGGTCCGCCCAGTAGTCGACCATCTCGGCGCTCGACAGCACGCGGCCCTCGCCGTCGAGGTGGTACGCGCCGTCGCGGAAGAACTCGCTGGCCGCGGGGTCGAGCGCGATCGCGACGTCCTCGCCCGGCGCGCGCCCGGTCCGCTCGATCGCCTCGACGAGGACCTTGACCGCGGTCTCGTTGTCGGCGAGGTCGGGGGCGAACCCGCCCTCGTCGCCGACGCCGGTCGGCAGGCCGCGCTCGGCGAGGACCGCGCGCAGCGCGTGGTAGGTCTCGGCGCCCCAGCGAAGCGCCTCGGCGAAGGTCGCCGCGCCGACCGGCATCGACCATGAACTCCTGGAAGTCGACGAGTTGGGCGCGTGCACGCCGCCGTTGAGGACGTTCATCATCGGGACCGGCAGGACGTGGGCGTTCACCCCGCCGAGGTACCGGTAGAGCGGCTGGTCGGTCTCGGCCGCGGCGGCCTTGGCGTCGGCGAGGGACACCGCGAGCATGGCGTTGGCGCCGAGGCGCTCCTTGGTCGGGGTGGCGTCGAGGTCGACCATCGCCATGTCGACCGCGCGCTGGTCGAGGCCGTCGAGCCCGGGCAGCTCCGCGGCCAGCTCGCCGTTGACCGACGCGACCGCGCGCGTGACGCCCTTGCCGGAGTAGGCCTCGCCGCCGTCGCGCAGCTCGACGGCTTCGCGCGACCCGGTCGACGCCCCCGACGGGGCGATCGCGCGGCCCGAGGACCCCGACTCGAGGAAGACCTCGGCCTCGACCGTCGGGTTGCCCCGCGAGTCCAGGACCATGCGGCCGCGGACGAACTCGATTGCGCTCATGGGTGCCTCCCCGGCAACGCTACCGCCCGGGCTGCGCGGCGCCGCCCGGCTCGGCCGCGCGCAGCGCGTCGGCGAGGGTCATCGCGCGCTCGCGCAGCTCGCCCTCCAGGTCGACCCCGGCGTCGAGCGCGCGAGCGCAGAGGTCGACCAGCGCGTCGACGAGCCCGGTCGCGTCCTCGACGCGTCGCGCGCGCGCGAGCTCGCCGTGCCCGGCGTGTTCGGCTCGGTGCAGGAGCTTGGTGTAGAGGGCGAGGGCCGGCAGGGCGAAGGCGACCCCGTCGAGGGCCGACCCGCGGCCGCGCTCGGCGCGCTTGAGGACCTCCCAGCGCTCCTCGACTTCGCGCGCGGTGCGCGCCTCGGCGTCGCCGAAGACGTGCGGGTGGCGCGAGACGAGCTTGGCCGTCTCGCGCTCGGCGACCGCGGCGAGGTCGAAGAGCCCGGCCTCGGCCCCGAGCTCGGCGTGGAAGACGACGTGGAAGAGGAGGTCGCCGAGCTCCTCGACCGCGTGGTCGACCACCCCCTGGTCCGGGGCGCCATCGCCCTCTCGCCCGAGGGCGTCGAGCGCGTCGATCGCCTCGTAGGCCTCCTCGAGCAGGTGGCGCGTCAGCGACCCGTGGCTCTGCTCGGCGTCCCACGGGCACTCGGCGCGCAGCCGGTGCGCGAGCGCGGCGAGCGACTCGACCTGAGCCGCACCGCCCGGCCACCCCTGCACCCAGAGGCTCGTGAGGTGGTCGGCGTCCACGCGGGCGAGGCCCGCGACGCCCGTCGCGACGACCGACTCGTCGGCCAGCCCGAGGTGGTGCAGCACGGTCACGTCGGCACCCGGGGGCAGGGCGTCGGCGAGCGCGGCGAGCACTTCGGGCGAGTAGGCCTGGAGCACCAGGACCGGGCCGGGACCGTGCAGCGTCGAGGCGTCGAGGGCGTCGGCGACGCGCAGGCCGGCGGCCATCGGGTCGACCCCCATCGCCGCGCAGGCCAGGTCGACGACCGAGACGGCCGGCTCGCAGACGACGTCGACGTCGCCGCGCGCGCGCAAGAGCTCGACCGTCCGCTCGGCGACGACCGGGGACCCGGGCACGGCGTAGACGACCTCGCGCGTGGGCGACGACGCGGCCAGCGCGGCCAGGTCGTCGGCGATGCCGGCGTAGAGCTCGTCGAAGCCGTCCGCCTCGTCGTAGCGCGCGTCGTAGCTCTCGACGCCGGGGAAGGACTCAGCCGCCGGGTGGACCCGGGTGCGCAGGCGCGCGACCGGCGCGGCCTCGAGCAGGGCCCGCGAGCGCCCGGTCATCAGCTCGGCGCCCCCGGGGCCCAGCCCGACGACGCGAACGACCGGGCGCGTCACTTATAGGTGGCGCCGCGGGCCCCGGACAGGACCGACGCCCCGGCGACGTCGGACTTCTTCGGCGTGCCCGGCGCGAAGACCGCCGGCCCCGACGACGAGAGCCCCCAGCGGCCGAGCGACGGGTCGATCGAGACGTGGGCGCGGTAGAGGATCCGCTGCTTGACGGCATTGGCGGCCGTGGTGTTGAGCGCGGTCACGTCGGCCAGGACGCGCGGCTGCGCCGACGCGTAGGGGGTCGTCGTGCGCTTGGTCGCGGTGAGGAAGAGTGCCGCGATCGACCCGCTGTAGCGGATCTCGACCGGGGACGCCGGGAAGACGCCGGGCGCGGAGTTCGCGAGGTCCGAGCGCACGGTGGCGTAGAGCTGGTTCGACGGCGCGTAGCAGCCCAGCGCCCCGCCGGCCGACGCCGACTGCGCGTCGATCGAGTACTTGGACACCAGAGCGGCGATCGACGCGCCGGTCTTCTCCATCGCCTGGAACGCCGCAACGTCCTTGAGCTGAACGACCGCGGCGCTCACGCACAGCGTGTCGTACTGGCTGACGTGGGCCGCGTAGTACTGCTCGAGCGCCGTGGCGGTCGTGGGGATGGTCGAGTCGAGGCGCGACACCAGCTCGAGCGACGCCGCCTGGGCGTCGACCTGGGCCGTGCGCATCTCCGGGGTCATCGTCGCGAGGGCCGCGGCGGGGTCGCCGGAGCAGGTGTAGTTCACCGCGGCGGCGGCCTGGCTCATCTCGCCCTCGAGCGAGGCCGTCGCGGCCGCGAGCTCGCCGGCGGTCGGGTGGAAGTGGAATCGCTGGTCGACGTACTGCTCGATCGCCAGGCCCTCAACGCGCAGGCCGGTCCAGGCGGCCGCGCCGGACGCCGAGAGCGACGAGCCGCCCGACCCGGTGGCGAAGGACTGCTGGGCCAGCGCCGTGAGGTAGCACTGGAGGCCGGCGCTCGACCCGATCGAGGCGAGCTCGGACCTCATGGTCGAGGCGCTCACCGTCGCGGCGCCCACGCGCAGCCCCGACGAGGCCCCCGAGAGGCCGTAAACGCCGGCGCCGACCGCCGCCACGACGATCAGGGCGAGGAGGCGACGCACCGGTCCAGCCTACCGAGGGGCCACCGGCTCCCTGATGGCGACGGCCTCGGCGAGCAGCGCGCGCAGCGCCCGGGGCGTCGCGGCGTCGTGGGTGAGCTCGACGCGCAGCTCGGCCGCCCCCTCGTCGTAGGCGCGGCTGCCGTGGACGCGGCGCACGCGCACCTGCTGAGAGACGCTCAGGCGCAGCGGCGCGACGCGCACCAGCGGCCGGCTGCGCACGCCGACGCGCGGCGGGCTCACGACCACCGAGGCGACGCCGAGCTCCAGGCACTCGAGGCGCAGCTCGGCGAGCTCGAGCAGCCCCTCGGCGGGCGGCGGGCAGGGGGCCGTAGCGGTCGCGCCACTCGGCGCGCAGGTCCTCGAGCTCGTCGAGGGTGGTGACCCCCGCCAGGCGGCGGTAGGCCTCGAGGCGCGACGTCGTCGGCCTCGACGTAGGCCTTGGGCAGGTGCGCCTCGCCCGGGACGTCGAGGGTCACCGGGGTGGCCACGACCGGCGCCTCGCCCTTGGCCTCGGCCGACCGCCTCGGCGACCAGCTGGACGTAGAGGTCGTAGCCGACCGCGGCCACGGGCCCGGACTGGTCGTGGCCGAGCAGGTTGCCGGCGCCGCGGATCTCGAGGTCGCGCATGGCGATCTTGAAGCCGCTGCCCAGCGCGGTGTTGTCGCCGATCGTGCGCAGGCGCTCGTAGGCGGTCTCGGAGAGCACGCGGTCGGCGGGGTGGAAGAGGTAGGCGTAGGCGCGCTGGCGCACCGCGCCCGACGCGCCCGCGCAGCTGGTGGAGCTGGCCGAGGCCGAGGCGCTCGGCGCGGTCCACGATGAGCGTGTTGACGCGTCGGCAGGTCGATCCCCGACTCGACGATCGTCGTGCAGACCAGCACGTCGCAGCGGCGCTCCCAGAAGTCGACCATGACGCGCTCGAGCGTGCCCTCGTCCATCTGGCCGTGGGCGACGGCGACGCGCGCGTCGGGCACGAGCTGGCCGAGGCGGCGCGCCACCTGGTCGATGTCGCCGACGCGGTTGTGGACGTAGAAGACCTGGCCCTCGCGAAGCAGCTCGCGGCGCACCGCCTCGACCACGGCGGCCTCGTCGAACTCGCCCACGTGGGTGAGGATCGGGCGCCGGTCGGCCGGCGGCGTCGTGCATCATCGAGAGGTCGCGGATCCCGGCGACCGCCATCTCGAGCGTGCGCGGGATCGGGCGACGCGGTGAGCGTGAGCACGTCGACGCCGACCGACGCCGCTTGATCGCCTCCTTGTGCGGCGACGCCGAAGCGCTGCTCCTCGTCGACGACGAGCAGCCCGAGGTCCTTGAAGCGGACCTGACCGCCGAGGAGCCGGTGGGTCCCGACCACGACGTCGACGCTGCCGTCGGCCAGCCCGCGCACCGTCGCGGCCGCCTCGGCGTCGTCGACGAACCGGCTGAGCAGGGCGACGCGCACCGGGAAGCCGGCGAAGCGCTCGGCGAAGGTCGCCAGGTGCTGGCTGGCCAGGAGCGTCGTGGGCACCAGGACCGCCGCCTGCTTGCCGTCCTGGACCGCCTTGAAGACCGCGCGCACCGCGACCTCGGTCTTGCCGAAGCCGACGTCGGCGCACAGCAGGCGGTCCATCGGGCGCGGCGCCTCCATGTCGGCCTTGACGTCGTCGATCGCGCGCGCCTGGTCGGCGGTCAGCGTGTAGGCGAAGAGGTCCTCCATCTCGCGCTGCCACGCGCTGTCGGGCGCGAAGGCGTGCCCGGCGGCCACCGCGCGCTGGCGGTAGAGGGCGACGAGCTCCTGGGCGACCAGGTACGCCGCGGCGCGGGCCTTGGCCCGCGTGCGCTGCCACTCCGCGCCGCCCAGGCGCGACAGCGCCGGCGAGTCCCCACCGGCGTACGGGGTGAGCGCGTCGATCTGCTCGGTCGGCCAGTAGCTGCGCCCGTCGCGGAACTCCAGGATCAGGTAGTCGCGCACGACTCCGTTGATCGCCCGGGTCGTCGTGCCCGAGAAGCGCGCGACGCCGTGCTGGCGGTGCACGACGTGGCTGCCCACCGCGAGGTCGTCGAAGAAGCCGTCGGCGCTGCGCGCGCGGGCGCGCTCGGCGCGGTGCACCGCGCGCCGCCCGGTCAGGTCGGTCTCGCTCCAGACGACGACGTCGGGGTCGTCGAGGGCGAAGCCGGCCGGCAGCGCCGACTCGATCACGCTCACGCGCACGTCGAGCACCGCCTCGGGCCGGGTCGTCACGTCCAGGCCCTCGGCGCGCAGCGCGTCGGCGACGCGCAGGGCGGTCGCCTCGCCGGCGGTCAGCACGACGCCGCGCCGGCGCGCCGGCCAGCCCCGCACGTGGGCGGCCAGCCGGGCCGGGTCGCCCTGGACGACCGGCGGGGCGGCGACGCGCAGGCGCCCGGGCTCGGGGCCGGGCTCGACCGCGACGACGTCGCGCCCGCCGATCACCGTGTCCCAGGGAGCGTGCAGCAGCGGCACCTCGCGGTCGGCGCGCCAGGTCGCGGCGACGGTGTCGGCGAGCTCGCGCTCCTCGGCCAGCAGGTCGTCGAGCCGGTGGCGCGCGCGCGCCGGGTCGACGACGACCACCGACGCGTCGGGGGCCGCGTCCAGGAGGGTCAGCGACGGCGCGCCGACCAGCGTCATCCAGCCCTCCATCCCGTCGAAGAGGTGGCCCTCGGCGATCCGGTCGAAGGCCGCGCGGCCCCACGGCGCGGAGTCGGCCAGGGCGCGCGCGCCCGCGCGCGCCGCGCCGTCGGGGACCCACTCGCGCGCCGGCGCCACCACGGCCGACTCCAGGTCGGCGCGCGAGCGCTGGTTGGCGATGTCGAACGTGCCGAGCCGGTCGACCTCGTCGCCGAAGAGGTCCACGCGCACCGGCCACTCCGACTGCGCCGGCCAAACGTCCACGATCCCGCCGCGCACAGCGAACTCGCCGCGGTGCTCGACCAGGCCCTCGCGGCGGTAGCCGGCGCGCGCCAGCCAGGCGACCAGGTCGTCGCGGTCGCACGCGCCGCCGGCGGTCACGACCAAGGGCGCCACGGCGTCGCCGGGGGCCAGCCACTGGGCCAGCGCGCGCACCGGCGCCACGACGACGCGCGGGCGCTCGCCTGCCTCCAGGCGGTGGCGCAGCAGGGCGCGCGCCGCCATCGCCGACGCGTCCGGGCTCACGCGCTCGAGGGGGTGGGTGTCCCAGCCCGGGAAGAGCGCGACCTCGTCGCCCGGGCCGAGCAGCGCGCCGACCGCGACGCGCAGGGTCTCGGCGTCGGTCGAGGTCGCGGTGAGCGCGACCGTGAAGGGGCGCGCCAGCGCGTGGGCCGCGACGGCCAGGGGCGTGGCCGCGGCGCCCGGGGCCACCCCGTCGGTGGCGAGCGCCGCGCGCAGCCCCGGCGCCGCGGCGTCCAGGACCCGGCGCAGCCCGCTCACGCGTTGGCCCGGCGCTGGGCCTCGTCGAAGCCCTCGTCGACGAGGACCTCGAGCGCGTCGGCGGCGGCGGCGACGGCCGCGTCGTGCTCGCGCCGGCGCGCCGCCCCGGGGCGGGCCAGGACGTAGTCGGCGCCGCGGTCCTTGCTGGGCGGCTTGCCGATGCCCACGCGCAGGCGCGCGAACTCGCGCGTGGCCAGCGCGTCGGCGATCGAGCGCAGCCCGTTGTGCCCGGCGAGCCCGCCGCCGCGCTTGAACTGCAGCCGTCCCGGCTCGAGGTCGAGCTCGTCGTGCACCACCACGAGGCGCGACTCGTCGGCCAGCGAGGTGCGCCGCACCAGCGGGGCGACCGCGGCGCCCGAGTCGTTCATGAAGGTCTGCGCCACCGCGAGGGTCACCAGGCCCTGGGCCGTCTCGAGGGACCCGGTCGCGGCGCGCTGGCGCCGCTCGGCCGACAGGCGCACCGAGCGGCGGCGCGCGAGCTCGCGCACGGCGTCACCGCCGACGTTGTGACGCGACCCCTCGTACTCGTCGCCCGGGTTGGCCAGGCCGACGACCAGGAGGTCGCTCGCCCGTCCCCGCCGCGGGCCCTCGCGGCCACGCCGCGGCGACACCGGGACTATTCGACGGGCTCGGGCTCGGCGGCGCCGGCCGGCTTGGCCACCACGCGGCCGAGGTGCGTGGTCACGATCGAGGCGTTCGTGTCGCCGACGACCACGACGCCCTCGGGAAAGGTGAGGTCGGCGACGCGGATCGCGCTGCCCGGCTTGAGCGCCGAGATGTCGACGTCGACGTGGGTGGGGATCTGGGCGGGGCGGCTGCGCAGCATGAGGCTGAACATCGCCTGCTCGACCTCCCAGTCGGCGTGGCGGACGTCGACGGCGTCGCCGATGACGTGCAGCGCGACCTCGGCGGTGACCGGCTGGTCGGGGTCGACGACCTGGAAGTCGACGTGGGCGACGGTGCCGCGCACCGGGTGGCGCTGGATCTCGCGCGCGAGCACGAGGAAGCGCTGGCCGTCGGCGTCGAGCTCGATCAGGGAGTTGAGCCCCTGCTCGCCCGAGACCGCGGCGCGGAAGGCCTTGGCGTCCACCGCGACGGGCAGCGGGTCGACGCCGGGCCCGTAGACGACGGCCGGGATCGACCCGTCGCGGCGCAGGCGGCGGGCCGGGCGCGACCCGAGCGGGCGCTGGGCGGTGGCGTGAAGGGTGACCTGGGGCATCTCGACTCCTTGGGCGGCCCGAGAGTCGGCCGCGCGGGAGCGCCAGTCTAGCCCAGGCGCGCCGCGGCGCCCCTAGAGCAGGTTCTCCCCGCTGAAGATGTCCGAGACCGACGCGTCCTCGAAGATGGCCGAGATCGCGTTGGCCACGATGCTGGCGATGGACAGCACCTCGAGGTTCTCGAAGCGCCGCTCCGGGGGCAGCGGCAGGGTGTCGGTGACGATCACCCGCGAGATCGGGGCGTTGAAGAGCCGGTCCACGGCCGGCGGCGAGAAGACGGCGTGGGTGGCCATCACCCAGATCTCCTCGGCGCCGTGGGCCTTGAGCAGGTCGCAGGCGGCGACGATCGTGCCCGCGGTGTCAATCATGTCGTCGATGATCACGCAGTGTCGGCCGTCGACGTCGCCGACGATGTGGCGAGCCTCGGCGACGCTCACCGAGCCGCGCGGCCGGGTCTTGTGGATCAGCGCCAGGTCGCAGCCCAGGTGCTGGGCGTAGCGCTCGGCCACCTTCACGCGCCCGGCGTCGGGCGCGACGACGACCAGCTCGTGGGGGTCGGCGTTGGCCTTGAGGTACTCCTCGAGGACCGGCGCGGCGACGAGGTGGTCGACCGGGATGTCGAAGAAGCCCTGGATCTGGCCGGAGTGGAAGTCCACCGAGAGGACCCGATGGGCCCCGGCCGTCTGGAGCATGTCGGCGATGAGCTTGGCCGTGATCGGCTCGCGGCCGGCCGACTTGCGGTCCTGGCGGGCGTAGCCGTAGTTCGGGATCACCGCCGTGATCGACTTGGCCGAGGCGCGCTTGGCGGCGTCGATCATGATCAGCTGCTCCATGACCGCGTCGTTCACCGGCGACGAGTGGGTCTGGATGATGAAGACGTGCGCGCCGCGGATCGACTCGTCGAAGCGGCAGTGGATCTCGCCGTCGGCGAACTCGCGCACGTTGGCCTCGGTGAGGCTCACGCCGAGCTGGTTGGCGATGTCCTTGGCCAGTTCGGGGTGGCAGCGGCCCGTGACGATGACGAGTCGCCGCTTGGCCAGCCCCTCCACGACCTCAGCGTACACAGTCGCCGCGGCGCGCTACGAGGTGACGACCGCGTGCGCGGCGACGACGACGCCGGGGGCGACGACCGCCCCCGGGGCCAGCACCGCGTAGGGCCCGACGACGGCGTCGGCGCCCACCACGGCGCGCGTCGCGGTCGCCGCGCCGACCCGGGCGCGCTCCCCGACCCGGCAGTCGCGCAGCGCCGCGTTCGGGCCGATCACCGCGCCGGCCTCCACGACGCACGCGCCGGCGAGGACCACGCCGGGCAGCAGGGAGACCTCCGGGGCCAGCGTCACGTCGACGTCGACGTAGGTCGTGGCGGGGTCGAACATCGTCACTCCGGCCAGCATCCAGCGCCGGTTGATCCGCCCGCGCAGCGCCGACTCGGCCGCGGCCAGCTGGGCACGGTCGTTGACCCCGGCCGCCTCGCCCGGGTCGTCGACCGCCACGGCGGCGACGAGGTGGCCGGCGTCGTGCAGCTCGGCCGCGACGTCGGTCAGGTAGTACTCGTTCTGGGCGTTGTGTCGGCCCACCCGGCGCAGCGCCGGGCCGAGCAGCCCCTCGCGCACGACCATGATCGCGGTGTTGACCTCGCGCACCTCGCGCTCGTCGGGCGTCGCGTCGCGCTCCTCGACGATGCGCGCCACCGAGCCGTCGCGGATGCGCACGACGCGCCCGTAGCCGGTCGGGTCGTCGACGAGGGCGGTGAGCACGGTCATCGCCGCGCCAGTCGCGCGGTGGCGCTCGAGCAGCGCGGCGACGGTCGACGACCGCAGGAGCGGGGTGTCGCCCGGCAGGATCAGCACGTCGCCGTCGGTGCCGCCGACCTGCTCGGCGATCGCCGGCAGCGCCACCGTGACGGCGTGGCCGGTCCCCAGGGTCTCGGGCTGCTCGACGAAGACGAGGGGGGGGCCGGCGCCGGCGCGCTCGCGCACGGCCTTCTCGACCCAGGTCGCCTCGTGGCCCACGACCACGACGCGCGCGCGCACGTCGTCGACGTTCGCGGCGTCGAGCACGTGCAGCACCATCTCGCGCCCGCAGAGGCGGTGCAGCGGCTTGGGGCGCGGGGAGCGCATGCGCGTGCCCTCGCCGGCCGCGAGGACCACCACGCACGTCTCACGTCCCACGATCCCCTGCTTAGCATCGGTTGTCTACGCTGCGGCGATGGCCCACGTGCCCTACGACGAGTTCGCCATGTTCGACGAGAACCTCGACGAGTGGGGCCTGCCCGGCCCGATCCCGCCGGTGCGGCGCGTCCACGCGTCGGTCGACGGGCTGCGCCAGCTCTCGGGCCTGGCGTGGGGCGACGCGTCGCCCGAGATCGTCCTGCTCCACGGCGGCGCGCAGAACGCGCACACCTTCGACACCGTCGCCCTCGCGCTGGGCCGCCCCCTGCTCGCACTCGACCTGCCGGGCCACGGCCACTCCGACCCCGGCCCCTTCGGGCCGACCGCGGTGTCGTCGCACGCCGCGGACGTCGCCGCGGCCCTCGGCGCCCTGCTCGACGGGCCGCGCCCGCTCGCCGGGATGAGCCTCGGCGGGCTGACCGCGCTGGTCGTGGCGGCCGACCACCCCGAGCTGGTCAGCCGGCTGGTCATGATCGACATCACCCCGGCCGTCACGCAGGACAAGGCGCGCCGCGTGGTCGACTTCGTCAACGGCCCGGCCTCCTTCGCCGACTTCGACGCGCTGCTCGAGCGCACCGTCGCCCACCACCCCACCCGGTCGGTCTCGTCGCTGCGCCGCGGGATCCTGCACAACGCCGTCCAGCGACCCGACGGCACGTGGGTCTGGCGCCATCAGCAGCACGCCGCGCCGGCGATCGCCGCGCCGGCGGTCGGCGACCTCTGGGAGCGCCTGGCCGCGACGACGCTGCCGCTCACCCTCGTGCGGGCCCTCGGCGAGGGCTCGATGGTCGACGACGACGACGTGGCCGAGCTGCTCGCGCGCCGGCCCGACGCCGTGGTCGAGGGCGTCGCCAACTCGGGCCACTCGGTCCAGGGCGACGCGCCGCTGGCGCTGGCCGAGCTGCTGCGACGGGAGCTCGGGTGACGCTCACCCTCTGCGGGGTCGCGGCGCTCACGTTCATGATGGCGATGTACGCCCTCGAGCGGCGCGGTCGCGGGTACGTCGCGGCGTTCGCGCTCGGCTGCGCGCTCTCGAGCGCCTACGGCTTCGCCTCGGGCGCGTGGCCCTTCGGCGCGGTCGAGGCGGTGTGGACCGCCGTCGCGGCGCGCCGGTACCTGCGGCGCTGATCGGCTGGCGGGGGAGGGCTCGAACCTCCAACCTTCGGATCCAAAGTCCGCTGTTCTACCGGTTGAACTACCCGCCATCGCGGTGTGAGACAATCTTCCGGGATTCTTACAGAATGTCTGGGGATGCTTAAGGGCCGTCCGCCACAGTGGGTGGAGCCCCCCGAGGAGCCGCCGTGACCGCCAGCGCCAGCCCGTCCTACATCGCGATCGTCGACGACGACTCGGCGATCCGCTCGGCGCTCGGGCGCGCTCTGCGGATGGAGAACTACGAGGTCGAACTCTTCGAGGACGGGCTCAGCGCGCTGCGCAGCGTCCAGCTGCGGGCCCCCGACGCCATCGTCCTCGACCTGCAGCTGCCCGACATCGACGGCCTCGAGGTCTGCCGGCGCATCCGGCGCGCCGGCGACCCCACCCCGATCCTGATGCTGACCGCGCGCGACGCCGTCAACGACCGCGTCGAGGGGCTCGACGTCGGGGCCGACGACTACCTCGTCAAGCCCTTCGACCTGGCCGAGCTGCTCGCGCGCCTGCGCGCGCTGCTGCGCCGCCACAGCTACGCCGAGGGCGACGAGGCGGTCCTGCGCTTCGAGGACCTCACCATGAACCCATCGACCCGCGAGGTCAAGCGCGCCGAGCGGTCCATCGCGCTGACCAAGATCGAGTTCGACCTGCTCGAGCTCTTCCTGCGCCACCCCCGCCAGGTGCTCACCCGCGACCAGATCCTCGACCTGGTCTGGGGATACACGTTCGACTCGGGCACCAACTCCCTGGCGGTCTACATCGGCTACCTGCGGCGCAAGCTCGAGGAGTCCGGCGAGGCGCGCCTGATCCAGACGGTGCGCGGCGTCGGGTACGCCCTGCGCACGACGTGACCTTCCGCTCGCGCGTCATCGCCGGGACCGTCGGGGTGGCCGCGGTGGCGGTCGTCCTGGCGTGCCTCGCGTCGTTCCTCACCACGCGCAACGCGCTCCTGCGCTCGGTCGACGAGTCGCTCTCCCAGGCGTCGCTCTCGGAGTCGCTCCCCCACGGCGACGAGTCCCCCGGCGCCTTCCACGTCATCGTCCTGCCGACCGGCTCGACCGACCCGTCGAGCAACGTCCCGATCGACGCGGCGGTCCTCGAGGTGGCCAAGGGCCAGTCCGGCGCCGTGCACCGGACGATCAGCTACAAGAGCCAGTACTACCGCGAGCTGGTCCTCCCGCTGCCCAAGGGCTCCCTGGTGGGCTGCTCGACCGGGCTGTGCCAGATCTCCACGACCTCGGCCTCGCTCTACATCGTGAACTTCACGGGCCAGGAGTCCCAGCTGCACTCGCTGGTGCGCACGCTCCTGATCGTGGCCACCGCCGGGCTCCTGCTCGCCCTGGGGATGGGGATCCTCATCGCGCGCACCGCGCTGCACCCGCTCGAGGAGGTGACCAACGAGATCGAGGACGTCGCCGAGACGACCGACATGTCGCACCGGATCGCCGAGGGCGGCGCCGACGAGCTCGGCCGGCTCCGGCGCGTCTTCAACCGGCTCATGTCCTCGGTCCAGAACAGCCAGACGCTCCAGCGCCAGCTGGTCCTGGACGCCAGCCACGAGCTGCGCACCCCGCTCACGTCGCTGCGCACCAACGCCCAGGTGCTGAGCCGGGCCCGCGAGCTCAGCGACGAGGACCTGCGCCAGATCACGACCGACGTGGTCTCCCAGGTCGACGAGCTGGCCGCGCTGGTGGCCGACCTCGGCGAGCTCGCCCGCGGAGACCGCGGCGAGGGCGACGCCGTGACCCTGCGGCTCGACGAGTGCGTCGACGAGTGCGTCGACACCGCGCGCACCCACGCGCGCACCAAGGACGTCGAGATCGAGGCCACCGTCGACCCGTCGACCGTCGTCGCCCGGCGCGACCGCCTCGTCCGGGCGGTCTCCAACCTGCTCACCAACGCGGTCAAGTTCGCGCCGGCCGGCGGACGGGTGCGGGTGACGAGCTCGCGCGGCGCCGTCGTCGTCGCCGACAGCGGCCCGGGGGTCGCGCCCGAGGACCGCCCCTTCGTCTTCGACCGCTTCTGGCGCTCGGCGTCGGCGCGGTCGCTCCCGGGGTCGGGCCTCGGCCTCTCCATCGTCGCCCAAGTCGCCGAGGAGCTCGGCGGGACCGTCGAGGTCGACCGCGACCCCGAGCTCGGCGGCGCCCGGTTCACCCTGAGCCTGCCCGAGTCGGGCGGCTTCTAGTTCTGCAGAACTTCTTAGCCGGGCCGTCCGCCGCGCTTATTCGGGCCCGGCACACTGTGTGCCATGAGGTCCCCAACCCGCACCCCCGAACTGCGCGACCGCCGCTTCGCTCGCGTCCGGCGCGCGACCCAGACCGTCTTCTTGTCCTCGGGCGCCGCGGCGGCGGTACTGGTCGGCTTCGTCGCCGCCACCGCGCGCCCGGCCACCAGCTCGCCCACGACCACGACGCCGACCACGGCGCCGGCCGCCACGTTGAGCACCCACCCCAGCGCCACGACGGGCAAGGCCACGAGCCCGGCCACCCACGCCGCCGTGCCCACGACCGCCCCGGTCACCACGACCACGGTCTGCCACACCACCCCGTCGGGCACGACAATCTGCTACTAGGCCGGGCCGTGAGCGCGACTCGGCGCCCGGGGGGCCGCCCCCTCCACCGCCGCGACAACCGGGTCCCAAATTTGTCCCACGCCACCAGGGAACCCGGACCCGTCCGGTCACGGGGGCCCCGGCCGGTGGCAGACTCGGTCCTGACCCTCCCCGACCATGCGCTCCCGAACCTCGAACCGAGAGCCGCGACGCCGGTTGATCCGCGTCCGCCAGCTCACCCAGAGCCTCTTCGCCGGCTCGGGCCTCGCGTCGGGCCTGCTCGTCGCCTTCCTCGCCCACGGCGCGGCGGCGTCGTCGGCGTCGACCTCGTCGGCGTCGACCACGTCGGCGACGACCACGCCGGTCACGACGACCACGTCGCCAGGCGCGCGGGGCGGTGCGCCGGCCGGCGCACCCCCGGGGCCTGGCGCGACCGGGACCTCGGGGGCCACCGGGAGCCCGGGGACGACCGCGCCGACGGGCGCGGGATCCAGGCGCCACTCGACGGCGCCCCCGACCACGCCGGGCGCCCCGTCGTCGAGCGCGACCACGCTGCCGTCCCCCTCGTCGCCCTCATCGCCCTCGTCGCCGCCCACGACCGCCGCGCCGGTGACGACGGCCCCGCCCACCACGGCGCCGGCCGCGCCGCCCACGACCCGGCCACCCACGCCGCCGACGACCCAGCCGGTGACGACGACGACCGTGTGCACAACGACCCCCTCGGGCAAGACTGTTTGCCACTAGCGCCATGAGGTTCCTGACCTGGGGCCTGTCGGGGACGCTCGCCACCGAGCGCGAGGCCGACCTGGAGTTCGCGACCGAGCGGCTCTGGCACTGGATCGACGCCATCGACCTCGCCTGCAACCGGTTCCGGGCCGATTCCGAGGTTTCGCGCCTCAACGCCCGCGTCGGCGAGACTGTCCCCGTGAGCGACACGCTCTGGCGCGCGCTGGTAGCGGCTCGGCGCTCGTCGGACCTGACCGGCGGGCTGTGCGACGCCACGGTCCTGCCCGCCCTCGTCGCCCTCGGCTACGACCGCGACTACGACGAGCTGGCCGGCGCCGACGTGGCCGGCGCCACGCCGGTCCCCGCGGCCGGCATGGCGGCGGTCGCCCTCGACGACGACGCGCGCACCGCCACCCTCGCCCCCGGCGTCGGGCTCGACCTGGGCGCCAGCGCCAAGGCGCTGCTCGCCGACCTGGTGGCCGCCGACGCCGCCGCGCGCGGCGGCGTCGTGGTCGAGATCGGCGGCGACGTCGCGGTCCACGGCTCCGGGCCCGACGGGCCGTGGGCGGTCGGCGTCTCGGACACCCTCGAACTGACCGGGCGCGAGCCGCGCGTCAGCGTCCAGGGCGGCCTCGCCACCAGCTCGCTCGCGGTGCGGACCTGGCGCGCGGCCGGGCGCGTCGCCAACCACATCGTCGACCCGCGCACCGGGCTCTGCGCCGACGGGCCCTACGCCACGGCGACCGTCTCGGCCGCCGACTGCGTGACGGCTAACGCCTTCGCGACCGCGGCCCTGCTGTGGGGCGAGGACGCCGCGTACCACGTGGCCCAGGCCGGGTGGTCGGCCCGCCTGGTGCGCCGCGACGGCGCCGTCGAGTACGTCGGCGGCTGGCCGGCCGACGAGGCGGCGCCGTGATCGCGCTGACCTCCCCCTACCTCTGGTACTCCACGCGCGCCACCGGGCTCGTCGCCCTGGCCCTCTTCACCCTCGTCGTCGCGCTCGGCGCGCTCGTCGCCACGCGCACCGGGGGCAGCCGGATCGGCCGGTTCGAGGTGGCCGAGCTGCACCGCTCGGTCGCCGCCGTCGCGTTCGTCTTCGTCGGGATCCACGTGGCGACCACGGTGATCGACTCCTACGTCCCGACCGGGCCGCTGTCGATCTTCATCCCGCTCACCTCGCAGTACCGGCGCGTCGCCATCGGGGTCGGCGCCGCGGCGATGGACCTGATGCTCGCCGTCTGGTTCTCGAGCCTGCTCAAGGCGCGCCTCGCCAACTCGACCTGGCGGCTCATCCACTGGTTCAGCTGGATCGGCTTCGCCATCGCGATCTCCCACGCCTACATGGCCGGGTCCGACGCGCGCCACGGCTGGGGGCTCGCGCTCATCGCCCTGTTCGGCCTGGTCGGCGTGGCCTCGGCGCTGGCGCGCCTCGTGCGCCGCCCGGAGCGCGCGGCCGGGCGCACCGCGCTCTCGCCGCTCGCCTCGGCGCCCCGGCCCGACGACGCCCCCGCCGCGCGACCTGGCGGCTTCGCGCGCAAGCCGCGCGACAGGGGGACGCGGTGATCGCCCCCGACCAGCTCCCGCGCGTGCTCGCCGGCGCCACTGGGCGGCCGCTGTCGCTGGCCGCCCACGAGGAGCTCTTCGCGCCGACCGGCCAGCGCGGCGCCCTGCTCGACGAGCTCGAGGCCTCCGGGCTCATCGGCCGCGGCGGCGCGGGCTTCCCCACCTGGCGCAAGGCCAAGCTCATCCGCGAGCAGCGCGGCCACCAGAAGCTGGTCGTCGTCAACGCGATGGAGGGCGAGCCGGCGGCCCACAAGGACCAGACGCTGCTCGCCGCCAACCCTCACCTGGTCCTGGACGGCGCCGAGCTGCTCGCGGGCGTCGTAGGGGCCCGGCGCGTCGCGGTCTGCGTCTCGCGCGAGAGCCGCGCGTCGGTCAACCACCTCGCCCACGCCATCCACGAGCGCGAGCGCCGCCCGGGGCGCGCGCCTCGGCTCGAGCTTCACACCCCGCCGCACCGCTACGTCGCCGGCGAGGAGTCGGCGCTCGCGCACTGGCTCGACGACAACGAGTCGCTCCCCCAGTACCGCCCGCAGCGCCCGTCGATCCTGCGCGTCGGCCACGCCCCGGTCCTGCTCGACAACGCCGAGACCTGCGCCAACGTCGGCCTGATCGGCCGCTTCGGCGCGGCGTGGTACCGCGGCCTGGGCACCGAGGCGCACCCCGGCACGACGCTGGTGTCGGTCTCGGGCGCGATCGAGCACCCCACCGTCCTGGAGGTCGCGCTCGGCACGCCGCTGCGCGCGATCCTGGCCGCCGCCGGGGCCGACGCCGACCCGGCCGCGGTCCTGCTCGGCGGCTACGGCGGCTCGTGGGTCGACCCCTCCGCGCTCGACCTGCCCTACGCCAACGACGCCCTGGGCGCGCGCGGACTCAGCGTCGGCGCCGGCGTCCTCGTCGTCGTGCCGCGCGACGGCTGCGGCCTCGTCGAGACCCACCGGATCGTGCGCTGGATGGCCAACGAGAGCGCCCGCCAGTGCGGGCCGTGCGCCTTCGGCCTGCCGGCGCTGGCCGAGGACCTGTCGCACCTGGCGAGCGCGTCGCGCGACGCCGGCGTCGCCGCGCGGCGCCTCGTCGAGCGGTGCGGGGTGATCGAGGGGCGCGGGGCCTGCCGCCACCCCGACGGCGTCGTCCGCATGGTGCGCTCGGCGCTGCGAGCCTTCGCCGCCGACCTCGACGGCCACGCCGCCGGCCGCGCCTGCGCGGCCAGCCGGTCGGGCCGGCACTTCGCGACCGTCCCGCTCCTCGAGCGCGAGGAAGAGCTGGTGTGGGAGTGAGGCGCCGACTCGGTGGGTTCGTGCTGCGGGTCAACCCGATCCTCTGCGACGGCTTCGGCCACTGCGCCGAGCTCGCGCCCGAACTCGTGCGCGTCGACGAGTGGGGCTACCCGATCATCGTGAGCGACCCGACCCCGCTGGCGAACCTCGCCGCGCGCGAGAGCGCGCGACTCGCCGTGCGCGGCTGCCCGCGCCAGGCGCTGCGCGTCGAGCGCGTCGCCGACCCCTCGTAGCGGCTTTGTGGGCCCTCGGGGCCACCGGCTAGGCTGTCTCGAGCCATGGGATCGTTGATCAAGAAGCGCCGCAAGCGCATGCGCAAGAAGAAGCACAAGAAGATGCTCAAGCGCACCCGGTTCCAGCGCCGCGCCGCCGGCAAGTAGCCGTCAGCGACCCCGAGCCGGCTGGGTCACGGCCCGGCTGAACCGGAGCGGGCCGTCCGGTCCCTCCTCCTCCCACCAGAACCCGTCGCGAGGGTGGCCGGGCACGAACATCGTCGACCCGCTCCCGGCCAGGCGTGCCTCGCCGTAGCGCTCGCGCAGCCAGGCGAGCGCCCGGCCCAGGCGCGGCTCGACTCTCGCCGCGGGCTCCTCGAGGTGGTTCTCGCCGCCGGGGCGCCAGCCCTCGGCGCGCATCTCGTCGTAGGCGCGGTACACCGACGCGGTGTCCACCGGATAGCCCGGCATCACCAGGGTGAGGCCGCGCGCCTCGAATGCCAGCTCGGTCACGCGCTCGCCCACCCCCTCGACCAGGGCGCGCCCGCCCACGAGGCAGAACGGGACGTCGCTGCCCAGGGCGATCGCGCGGGGCACGTCGTCGAACCCGGCCCAGCGCAGCACGGCCGCGGCGTCGGCGCTCCCGCCGCCCAGGCCGCCCCCGGGCGGGATCGCCTTCTCGATGGTGACCCCGGCGCGCCGGCCGACCAGGCGAAGGGCGCGCGCGACGAGGTTGTCGGCGCCCTCGGGCACGGGGGCGTCGAAGGGGTTGAAGACCCGCACGTAGTCGCCGACCTCGTCGACCACCAGGATGTCGGTGAGCGAGATCGTGGTCATCTCGGAGCGCAGCTCGTGCCGGCCGTCGCGCTCGCCCACGACCTCGAGGGTCCAGGTGAGCTTGGCGTCGGCCACCAGGCCGATCATCGCGCCGCCGCCAAGGCCGCGAACTCCTCGAGGCTCAGCTCCTCGGGCCGGCGCGTGGGGTCGACCCCGGCGCGCTCGAAGACCCCCGGGGTCGCCCACTCGGCGAGCGATCCGCGCAGCATCTTGCGCCGGTGGGCGAAGGCCGCGCGCACCACCTCGAAGAGCGGGGCCTCGGCCACGACCCCCGGGTCGACGCGCACGCGCGCGAGGCGAACGAGCTCGACCAGCGCCGATTCGACGCGCGGGCGCGGCAGGAAGACCGTCGCGGGGACCCGACCGACGACCCGGGCGTCGGCGAAGTAGCGCACCCGCACCGAGACCGCGCCGTAGGCCTCGTCGCGGGCCGACGCGGCCAGGCGCTCGCCGACCTCGCGCTGGACCATGACGAGCATCCGGGTGACCAGCGGCACCGCCTCGAGCAGGTGCAGCACCACGGGGGTGGCGACGTTGTAGGGCAGGTTGGCCACGACGACGGCCGGCGCGCCCTGGAGCAGGGAGCCGTAGTCGGCGCTGAGCGCGTCGGCACGGTGCACGGACACGCCGCGCGGCCCCACGACCTCGGTGAGCGGCCCGATCAGGTGGCGGTCGACCTCGATCGCGGTGACCGCCGCGCCGGTGTCGGCCAGCGCCAGGGTGAGCGAGCCCAGCCCGGCGCCGATCTCGAGCACCGAGTCCCCCGGGCCGACCCCGGCCAGTCGCGCGATGCGTCGCACGGTGTTGGGGTCCGCGACGAAGTTCTGGCCGAGCGCGCGCGACGGGTGCAGCCCGTTCGCGCTGAGGATCGCCGAGAGCTCTCGGCGCGTGAGGGTCACCAGGAGACCTTGACCCGGATCACCCCCACCGCCAGGGGCGCGAGCTCGGCGAACTGGGTCTCGGAGAGGTCGACCACGCGATTCGAGCCCTTGCCCTCCCGGTCGGTCACCACGCAGGTGATCGTCTTGCCGGTGCGAAGGTCGCGCACGTGGATCCGGGTGCCGAAGCGCAGGTAGGACGTCGCGCACCGCCCGGGGATGTAGTTGTACCAGGTGGCCACGCCGATGCGGTAGCGCTTGGGCTTGGGCTTCTTCTTCTTGAGCGTGGTGGTCGTCCTCGGCACGGTCGTCGTCGTCGCGACGGTGGTCGTCGACGCCCCGGTCGTCGTCGTCTCGCCCGGGTAGGTGGTCGGCGGCACCGTCGACGACGTCGTCGTGGTGGGCGCCGGGTGCGGCCTCGTCGTCGTGGTCGGGTGGCGCGGGCGCGTGGTGGTGGTGGTCGGGTGGTGGACGGGGCGCTTCGTCGACACGGTCACGATCACCGTGGACTGCCAGCGCACCAGCGTCCCGGCCCGGGGGCGCTGGGCGGTGGCGACGACCCAGCGCTCGGAGGCGCTGCCCGGTCCGCGGGTCACGAAGTAGAGGTGGGCCGTGCGCATCGCGGCGTAGACCTGGGCGCGGGTCCGCCCGACCAAGCGCGGGACGCGAACGCGCGCGTGGCCGGCCGCGCGCGAGACGGTGACGGTCACCGTGGCGTGCCAGGCCACCGGGGTGCCGGCGCGCGGGCTCTCGGCGTCGGCCGAGCGCCACGTCCCGTCGGCGCTGCCCGGGCCGCGGGTCACGAAGTAGAGCTGGGCGTGGCGCATCGCCGCGTAGACCTGCGCCTTGGGCAGGCCGACGACGTCCGGGACCGGCCGTCGGGCGTGCCCGGCCGCCTGCGCGCCCGGCGCGACGACGCCGAGGAGCGCCGCGACGGCGGTGGCGGCCAGCGCGGCCCGGGCCCACGGGCGCCGACGCGCCAGTGGTCGACTGGTCCTCAGATCTCTGCCCTCCGCGTCCGCGCCGACTCGCGCCCCCCAACGCTAGGCAGGGGGCGGCGCGGGCGGCAATCGGACGGCGCCAGCGCCCCGACTCGCCTGGTCACGGGGTGTTTAGGGCCTCGAGGCCGAACAGCCGGGCGCCGTTGGCGCTGGTCTGAGCGGCCAGCTCCGCCGCGTCGACCCCGCGCAGTCGCGCGACGTACTCGCCGACGACCGCGACGTAGGCCGGCTCGTTGGGGCGGCCGCGGTGCGGGACGGGGGCGAGGAAGGGGCTGTCGGTCTCGACGTGGAGCCGCTCGCCCGGCACGGCCCGCGCGGCCTCGCGCAGATCGTCGGCCGACTTGAAGGTCACGATCCCCGAGATCGAGACGTCGCAGCCGCTCGCCAGGCAGGCCTCGGCGTCGGCGCGGGCGCCGGTGAAGCAGTGGACGACGGTGCGCGGCGGGATCCCCTCGCTGGCCAGGAGGCCGAGCAGGTCGTCGAAGGCGTCGCGGGCGTGGATCACCAGCGCCAGGTCGAGCTCGTGGGCCGCGCCGACCTGGGCGGCGAAGGCCCGGCGCTGGTCGGCGCGCGGCGAGTGCTCGTAGAAGTAGTCCAGGCCGCACTCGCCGATCGCGACCAGGCGCTCGTGCCCGGCGCGCGCCAGGTCGAGCACCGGGTCGAGGTCCTCAGTCGCCTGGTGCGGGTGGAGCCCGACGGTCGCCCAGAGCTCGACGGGGCCCGGGCGGGCCGCGACGGCGAGGGCCTGGGCCGAGCTTCGCGCGTCGGTGCCCACGACGACGGCGCGCGCGACCCCGGCGGCCGCGGCGCGCGCCAGCATCGCGTCCAAGATGCGGCGCCCGGGTCGACGAACTCGTCCTGGAGGTGGCAGTGGGCGTCGGTCCAGCCGCTCACGCGCTGTCCCGGCGCGGGAACAGCGGCTCGCCGCGCTCGACGCGCAGCCCGCCGGGGTAGCCGCCCCAGCGCACCGCGGCCTCGAGCGGCCTCGTCGGTCGGCGACCCGGGCAGTCCCGATCCGGCGCCAGATCTCGGCGCAGACCGACGGCATCGCCGGTGACGCCAGCACCGCGACGACGCGCAGCGCCTCGAGCGCGTCGCCGAGCACCGCGTCGACCTCGGCGCCCGGCCTCTTTGCGCCACGGCTCGTTCGCCTCGAGGTGGGCGTTGGCGGCGCCGATGATCCACCACGTGGCCTCGAGCGCGTCGTGGGGGGCGAAGCGGTCCCACGCGGCGCGCGACTCGCGGACCGCGTCGTCGATCACGCCCGGCAGGTGGCCCCCGTCGCCGGGGGCCGGGCCCGACCCCCGCGCACTTAGAGCCCACGAGCGTGGTGACCCGCGACAGGAGGTTGCCGAGGTTGTTGGCCAGGTCGGAGTTGTAGCGCTGCGGCGATCCCCTCGAGGGAGAACTCGCCGTCGTTGCCCAGCGCGGTCTCGCGCAGCAGGTAGTAGCGCAGCGGGTCGACCCCGTACTCGCGCGCGAGCTCGGTCGGCGAGATGTCGGAGATCCGCACCGCGCCCTCGGCGGCCATGGTCTTGCCGAGCTTCTGGCCGCCGATGAGCAGCCAGCCGTGCACGTGGACGTGGTGGGGCGGCTCGAGGCCGGCGGCCATCAGCATCGCCGGCCACCACACGCAGTGGAAGCGGATGATCTCCTTGCCGATGAGGTGGTGGCTCGCGGGCCACCAGCGCTCGACCGACGCCGGCGTCGACGCCGTAGCCGATCGCGGTGAGGTAGTTGATCAGCGCGTCGTACCAGACGTAGAAGACGTGCTCGCGGTCCCAGGGCACCGGCACGCCCCAGTCGATCGACGTGCGCGTGATCGAGATGTCGTGCAGGCCGCCGCGGATGAAGGCCAGCGCCTCGTTGCGCTTGGTCTCGGGGGTGACGAAGCCGGGGTGGCTCTCGTAGTGCTCGAGCAGCCGTTCCTGGAAGGCGCTGAGGCGGAAGAACCAGTTCTCCTCCTCCATCGCCACGAGCTCCTTGCCGTGGATCGGGCAGCGCCCCGCGTCGCTCGCCTCGTAGGTGTAGTAGTCCTCGCAGCTCACGCAGTAGAGGCCCTGGTAGACGCCCTTGTAGATGTAGCCGTTCTCGTGGATGGTCGACAGGAACGCCTGGACGCTGGCGTAGTGGCGCTCCTCGGTCGTGCGGATGAAGTCGTCGTAGGAGATCGAGATCGCGTCCCAGGCCTCCTGGAACCGCGCGGCGTTGCGGTCGGCCAGCTCGCGCGGGCTCAGCCCGCCCCTGGCCGCGGCGTCGGCGACCTTCTGGCCGTGCTCGTCGGTGCCGGTGAGGAAGAGGACATCGTCGCCGACCAGCCGGTGCCAGCGGGCCAGGGCGTCGGCGTTGACCGTGGTGTACGCGCTGCCGACGTGCGGGGCGTCATTCGTGTAGTAGATCGGCGTGGTCACGTAGAAGCGGCCCATCGAGCAAGGTTACCGAGCGGTCTCCTCGCCGCGGATCGCCAGCGCCGCCCGATAGGCGTCGCGGTGCGAGACGCCGAGCGGCGTCGGCGACGGCCCCGACCGCGTCGCGCACGCTCAGCCCCGCCCCGAGGCGCTCGCGCAGCGCGGCGTCGAGCGCCGACGCGTCGACCGCCGCGGCGCGCGCGCCGGCGAGCACGACCGCGACTTCGCCGAGGACCTCGCGCGCCGCCAGCGCGGCCGCGACCTCGGCGACGGTCCCGCGCAGGACCTCCTCGTGCACCTTGGTCAGTTCGCGGCAGACCGCGACGCGCCGGTCGGGGTCGCGCGCCGCGAGCTCGGCCAGCGTCGCGGCCACCCGCTGGGGCGACTCGTAGAAGACGATCGTGCGCCCCTCGGCGTCCCACGCGTCGAGTGCGGCGGCGCGCGCGCCGCGCGCGCGCGGGATGAAGCCCTCCATGACGAACCGGTCGGTCGGCAGGCCGCTCACGCTCAGCGCCGCGATCACCGCCGACGGCCCCGGCGCCGTCGTGACCGCGAGCCCCGCCGCGACGACCGCCGCGACGACGCGCTCGCCGGGGTCCGAGATCCCCGGCGTCCCGGCGTCGCTGACCAGCGCCACGACCTGGCCGGCGCGCACCCGCTCGACCACCTCGGCCGCGCGCGCCGCCTCGTTGTGCTCGTGCAGCGCGCGCAGGCGCCCTCGCGACGCGACCCCGACCGCGCTCAGCAGGACCCGGGTTCGCCGGGTGTCCTCGCAGTAGAGGACGTCGGCGCGCTCGAGCGCCTCGCGGGCGCGCCGCGTCAGGTCGCCCAGGTTGCCCAGCGGGGTCGCCACGAGCACCAGCACCCCGTCACCGCCCGACGCGTCCACGACCCTCCCCCCGGCCCGGGGCACCGCCCAGACCAACTAGCATTGTTAGCCGTGTCGAAGCGGACGGTGAAGCGCAAGCTGCGGGCCAAGAAGAAGGCCAACCACGGCAAGCGGCCGAACTGCGGCCGCGGCTAGGGACCGAGCCCGCCCCAGGTCAGCCCGCGGCGCCCGATCGCCTCGGCCAGCACGCTCGGCCGGTCCGAGACGAGGCCGTCCACCCCGAGGTCCAGCAGCGCCTCCATCTCGTCGGGCTCGTTGATCGTCCACACGTGGACCGCCACGCCGGCGGCGTGGGCCGCGGACACGAAGCGCTCGTCGACGACGGTCACGTCTCCGAAGGTCGCCGGGACCTGGAAGGCGCTGACCGGCGGCACCGGGGGCTCGGGCCGGTCGAGCCCGAAGAAGAACGCCGCGACCTCCCCGGTCGCCGCCGACGTCGCCACCCCCGGGGCGACCGCCCGGAAGCGCGCGATGGCGTCGTCGAGGAACGACGCGACCATGACGGACTCGCCCGCGTCGAGGCGGGCGAGCTCCTCGGCCAGCAGCCCTTCGTAGGGCTCGACCGCCGGAGCGGTGCGCTTGATGTCCAGGTTGAGCAGGACCCCGGGGAAGGCCCCGACCACCTCGGCCAGCGTGACCACGCCGAGCGACCGGTCGGCCGGGGCGCGCCCGCGCAGCGCGTACTCGTGGTCGGCGCGCCCGGGCGACGCGGTCTCGCCCTCGACCCACCAGTACGCGTTGTCCATCGCGCGCAGCTCGTCGAGGGTCAGGTCGCTGATGGACCCGGAGTGGGCGGTCGTGCGGTCGACGGTGTCGTCGTGGCACACCACGACCCGTCGGTCGCGCGTCGCGTGGACGTCGAGCTCGATCCCGGTCGCGCCGGCGGCCAGCGCGCGCTCGATCGCGAAGAGCGTCGAGGACGGCCCCTCGTAGGACCCGCCCTGGTGGGCGTAGGCGATGACGCGGCGCCGCGTCCAGTCAGGCGAGGCCACGGGGGAAGACCCTGAGGCGCACGCGACGCTCCATGTAGAAGGCCAGTCCGGGCACGAACCCGGCCAGGAGCATCAGCACGAGCAGCGGCACCGGGATGCGGACCTTGAGCCAGAACTGGAAGCACATCACCATGTAGATCGGGTAGAGCACGACGCCGTGGCCGATCCCCACGACCGTCACGAGCGCCTTGAGCGAGTCCCACAGCGAGAGGTCCCACGTGTGCAGCGCCAGGAAGGCGCACAGGATCAGCAGGGTGGTGCCCGTGACGAACGACATCACCCGGTAGCGCCGGAACGCCTGCTCCACTAGTGGCCCCAGAGCTTCCTCTTGGGCTTGGTGGCCAGCTGCGCCAGGTGGTCGTTGTAGGCCGCGAGGACCGGGTCCTCGTCGTCGCGCGCCGCCGCGGCGCGCGCCGCCGCGGCCTCGGCGCGCATGCGCTCCTCGTACTCGCGGCGCTCGGCCTCGTGGCGCTCGTCCACCGGCTCCATGTTGACCAGCGCGTACCAGCCGAGAACGCCGAGGATCGCGAAGACCGGCCACTCGATGGCGTACATGAAGCTCAGCGCGTTGCCCGAGACCGCGCGCCCGACCTGCCACCACGCGGCGGCGGCGCACATCCCCATCCACGCGAGCAGCACGACGTGCAGCCCCAGGGCTCGGGGCCCGAACCACTTGGAACTCACCGGCTCACCCTACAGAGGTCGTGCGTACGCGTACAAGCATTCGCCGCGCGCCGCCCGCGATCGCCATCGACTCGTCTCGTCATTTCCCTCCGGGGGCGTCGGCGGTGACGTCCCGTGGTCCACCCGGCGGACCGGACTGGGTCATCCTAACCACCGCCCGTAGACTCGCCCGGTGCTGGCGGCCCTCGCGCGCTTCACCTGGAGCGACGTCGGGCGCTGGCAGATCGACCCCGCGCCCCTGGCACTGATCGCCGGCGCCCTGGCCCTCTACCTCTGGGGCGTGGCGCGGGTCCCTGGGTGGCGGCGCGGGCGCGTCGCGTGCTTCGTGGCCGGCCTGGCCGTCACGTTCCTCGCCGTGGAGTCCGTGGTCGGCGTCTACGACTCGGCCTACGTGAGCGACCACATGATCCAGCACCTCATGCTCATCATGGGCGCCGCGCCGCTCTTCGCCTTCGCCGCGCCGCTCGACCTGGCCGCGGCCGCCTCCCCGGCGCTCGCGCGACTCCTGGGCGGCCGAGCGGGCGCGCTGGCGCTCCACCCGCTCACTGCCTTCGCGCTGTACGCGGCGTTCATCCCCGTGGCCCACCTGACCGGGCTCTTCGACGTCCTGCTCACCCACGAGGCGCTCCACGACCTCGAGCACGTCGCCTTCCTCGTGGTGGGCTACCTCTTCTTCCGCTCGGCCTTCGGGGTCGAGGCCGGCCGGCGCCTGCACCCCGGGCTGCGACTGGTCTACGTGATGGCCGCGGTGCCGGTGGACACGGTGACCGGGCTCGCCATGTCCATGGATTCGCACAACCCGTACCCGCACTACGCGCAGGTCGCCCCGGCCGGCGCGACGCGCGAGTGGCTGCTCTCGAACATCCACCTCGGCGGGGCCATCATGTGGATCGGCGGCGACGCGCTGATGCTGCTCGCCTGCATCCCCATCGCGTTCACCTGGGTGGCCTGGGAGACCGCGCGCACCCGGGAGCTCGACGCGATCCTCGACGCCCAGGGGCTCTAGATCAGGCCGGCCGCCCCGGCCAGGTGCTTGAGGTCGACCTCGGGCCGGGCGCCGAGGTGCTTGATGATCTCGCCGGCGCACAGCGACCCCAGGTCAGCCGCCTCGACCGGGTCGGCCCCGAGGGCCAGGCCGTAGAGGAAGCCGGCGGCGAACATGTCGCCGGCGCCGTTCTGGTCGACGACGGCCTCGACGTCGCGCGCCGGGACGCTCACCACCCCGTCGACCGTCAACACGTCCGCGCCGCGCGCGCCGCGCGTCACGACGGCGAGCAGCCCGAGCTCGTCCAGCGCGACGAACGCGCTCTCGAGGTCGACGGCGCTGAAGAGCGACAGCACCTCGTGCTCGTTGCACAAGAGCACGTCGACCTCGGTGGTGACCAGGGTGAGGAAGTCGTGGCGGTGGCGGTCGACGCAGAAGGGGTCCGAGAGCGATAGGGCCACCATCGAGTCGTGCTGGTGGGCGAAGTCGACGACCCGGCCGATCGCCTCCTTGGCCGGCGGCAGGTCGAAGAGGTAGCCCTCGACGTAGGTGATCTCCGAGCGCGCGATCAGCCGGTCGCTGATGTCGTCGACGCGCAGCCGGTTCGACGCCCCCAGGTAGGTGGCCATCGTGCGCTGGGCGTCGGGGGTGATGAAGACGTGGCACCGCCCGGTCGCGCCGTCCTCGGGCGACGCGACGGCCAGGTCGAGCTCGACGCCCAGGCTGGCCAGGTCGTGGGTGAAGCGCTCGCCGAACTCGTCGTCGGCGACCTTGCCGATGTAGCCGGCCGACCCGCCGAGGGCGGCGACCCCGGCGATCGTGTTGGCCACCGAGCCGCCGGACATCTCCACCGTCGGGCCCATCGCGTCGTAGAAGTCGCCGAGGCGCTCGGCGCCGATGAGGTTCATCGACGCCTTGACCAGGCCGAGGCGCTCGTGCGCGCCGTCGACGTCGCGCGTGATGATGTCGAGCATCGCGTTGCCGATCCCGGTCACCGCCAGCCGGCCGGGGCCCGGCGCGACGCGCGGCGCGACCGGGGGCGGGGCGTCGGTCACCCAGCGAGCGTAGAACGTTTGGCTTAGGCTTGACGACCGTGCCCACGTCCAACCCCTACCGACTGACTCGCGCCGTCGTCCCGCGCGCCTACCGAATCTTCCTCTCGCCCGACCTCGACGCCGGGACGTTCGCCGGTCGCGTCGAGATCGACGTCGACGTCGCCGAGGCGACCGACACGATCATCCTCAACGCCATCGAGCTCGACCTCGGCCCGGCGACCCTGACCGGTGGCGGCAGCGCGCGGCGCAGCCGAGACGCGGTCCTCGACGAGGGCCTCGAGACGCGCGACCTTCGCCTTCGACGACGGCGTCCCGGCCGGCCCGGCGACGCTGGAGATCGCCTTCACCGGGGTGCTCAACGACCTCCTGCACGGCTTCTACCGGTCGACCTTCGTCGACGACGAGGGCCGGGCCCGCACTCATCGCCACCACCCAGCTCCAGGAGTCGCGACGCCCGCCGGGTCTTCCCGTGCTTCGACGAGCCGTCCTTCAAGGCGACCTTCGCCACGACCCTGACCGTCGCCGAGCCACCTCGCCGCCTACTCCAACTCGCCCGTCGTCGACGACGTCGACCTGGGCAACGGGCTGCGCACGGTCAGCTTCGCGCCGACGATGAAGATGTCGACCTACCTCGTCGCCTTCGTCGTCGGGCCATTCGAGGAGACCGCGCCGGTCGACGGCGCACGGGGTCCCGCTCCGCGTCGTCCACCCCATCGGCAAGGGCCACCTGGCAGCCTTCGCCCTGGAGGTCGGCCGTGCGGGCGCTGCGCTTCTTCACCGACTACTTCGCCATCCCCTACCCCGGCGACAAGGTCGACCTCGTCGCGATCCCCGACTTCGCCTTCGGCGCCATGGAGAACCTCGGGCTGCGTCACCTTCCGCGAGGTCGACCTGCTCGATCGACCCGGCGACCGCGTCGCTCGCGGAGCTCCGCCGCGTGGTCAAGGTCGTCGCCCACGAGCTCGCCCACATGTGGTTCGGCGACCTCGTGACGATGGAGTGGTGGGAGGGCATCTGGCTCAACGAGGCGTTCGCCACGTTCATGGAGGTCGTCTGCGCCGACCAGTTCCGCCCCGAGTGGCAGCCCTGGGTCCGTTCAGGCCGTCAACCGCGAGCTGGCCATCGCGCATCGACGCCTGCACTCCACCCGTCCGATCGAGTTCCCGGTCGTCGCCGCCGTCGGAGTCGCTGGCGATGGTCGACTTCCTCACCTACGAGAAGGGCGCGTCGGTCCTGCGGATGCTCGAGCAGTACCTCGGGCGCCGAGGTCTACCGCGACGGCATCCGCGTCTACCTCAAGCGACCACGCCTACGCCAACACCGTGACC
Organism: uncultured Actinomycetota bacterium; assembly: GCA_963820815.1. GTDB lineage: Bacteria > Actinomycetota > Acidimicrobiia > Acidimicrobiales > RAAP-2 > RAAP-2. Next base: position 174,586 of record CAWGBL010000004.1, read on the forward strand.
ACCGACCTGTGGGACGCGCTCGAGGAGGTCTCCGGACGAGCCGGTGCGCACGATGATGGACACCTGGATCCTCCAGGGCGGCCACCCCCTCGTCCGCCTGGACGCCGGCGCCCTGACCCAGACCCACTTCGCCTTCGGCGCGCGCGCCGAGGTGACCGAGATCGGCGAGGCCTGGCACGTCCCGGTCATCGCGCGCTCGCTCGACGGCGGCGGCGAGGAGCGCCACCTGCTCGGGGGCGCCGCGGCGGCGGTGTCGCTCGACGGCCCCGTCGTGGTCAACGCCGGGGGCAGCGGCTACTACCGCGTCGGCTACGACGAGGCGTCCCTACGCGCGCTGACCGGGCGCCTCGCCGAGCTCGACGCCGCCCGAGCGCGTCACCCTGGTCGGCGACACCTGGGGCCTCGTGTACGCTCGCCCGGGCTCCGTGGTCGCAGTTCGACGCCGTCGTGACGGGCCTCGCCGGGATCGACGAGCCCTTCATCTGGGGCGGACCGGGGCTCGGCGGGGGCCTGGTGGGCGGGTCGGTGGCGTCGGCCGCGAGCTGGGTCAACCGCGCGCTCACCGAGGCACAGCGCCCGGCGATCCGCGAGTGGGTCCGCTCGCACTTCTCGCCGATCTTCGAGCGCCTCGGCTGGGAGCAGCGCGAGGACGAGGACGACCTGGCCCGCCAGATGCGCGGCATCGTCGTCTCGGCCCTCGGCGGCGTCGGCGCCGACCCGGCGGTGCGCGCGGAGGCGGTGCGCCGATTCGAGGCCGGCAACTACGGCGGTGACCTGGCCATGCCGATCCTGGGCGTCGTCGCGCGCAACGGCGACCCCGACCACTACCGGCTCATGCTCGAGCGCTTCAAGAACCCGCCGACCCCCCAGGACGAGCAGCGGCTCCTCTTCTCGCTGCCCGGGTTCGACGTCGAGGAGGTCGTGGACGACCTGCTCCCGCGCTGCTTCGGCGAGATCCGCAGCCAGGACGCCCCGGCGGTGCTCTCTCTTCTTGATGGGGCTGCCGGTGAACGGGCCAACGGCCTGGCGCTACTTCACCGAGCGCTGGGACGAGGCGCTGTCGATCTTCCCGGCGTACCTGCACCCGCGCCTCACGTGGGCGGCTGCCCGACCTACATCACCGACCCGGCCTTCGCCGACGAGGTCGAGGCCTTCCACCGGGCCCACGACGATCGTCGACCAGCAGAAGCAGGTCGACCAGCAGATCGAGCTCATGCGCGTGGGCCTCGCCTTCACCCAGGCCATCCGGCCGCAGTTCTAGGGCGGCGCGCTGAGCGCCGGGGCGTACGTCGGGGTCTTCGCCCTGATGTTCCTCGCTCGAGCTGCCCGACAAGACGATGGTCGCCACGATCCTGATGGGCGCGCGCGCTCGCCCGCTGCACGTCTGGCTGGGCGCGTCGATCGCCTTCGTCGTCCAGATGGCGCTCGCCGTCACCGCCGGCGGGCTGCTCACCCTCCTGCCCACCGTCGCGCGCGAGGTCGTGGTGGCGGCTCCTCTTCCTGGGCGGCGGGGCCTACCTCCTGCTCGTGCCCCGAGCGGCGCGAGGAGGAGGTCGGCGAGCGCGAGGCGCGCGCCGAGCGCCCCGGGACGCCCTGGCGGGTCGCGGCGACGGCCTTCGCGGTCATCTTCGTCGGCGAGTTCGGCGACCTCACCCAGGTCCAGGCGGCCAGCCTGGCGGCGAGCACCCACCAGCCGGTCGGCGTCTTCGTCGCGAGCTCGCTGGCCATGGTCGGCGTCGCCGCGCTCGGCGCCTTCGGCGGCCGCGGCCTGCTGCGCGTGGTGCCCCTGCGCGTGCTGCGCGTGGTCGGCGGGGTCGTCTTCGTGACCCTGGCGGCGATCACCCTGGCCCAGGCGGCCGGCGCGTGAGCCGCGCCGAGCGAGCTCCTCGGGCTCGCGCGCTCGGTGCAGGGGTTCATGCCCGAGCGACGAGGGCCGCGCGCTCTATGACGCTGGCGCGCGGGTGGGCGGGCGCGGCGGGCGGCACCTGGCTCGAGCTCGGCGCGTGGTGCGGCAAGTCGACCGTCTACCTGGGCGCCGCGGCCGAGGAGACCGGCGCGCTGCTCTACTCGCTCGACCACCACCGCGGGTCCGAGGAGACCCAGGCCGGCTGGGAGCACTTCGACCCGGCGCTCGTCGACGCGACGACGGGCGCATCGACACGCTGCCCTCCTGGCAGCGCGACGATCGCCGCCGCCGCGCTCGAGGCGAGCGTGGTCGGCCTCGTCGGCGATCGTCGACCGCGGTCGCCGCGCACTTCGCCCAGGGCCTCGACCTGCTCTTCATCGACGGCGGGCACGGCGACGCGGTCGGCCTGGGCCGACTACCGGGCGTGGTCGCCGCGGTGGCCGCCGGCGGGCTGCTGCTGCATCCACGACGTCTTCGACGACCCCGCCGACGGCGGGCGCCCGCCCTACGAGCTGTACCGCGCAGGCGCTCGCCGAGGGGTTCGCCGAGGTGGCGTCGCGTCGGGAGCCTGCGCGTGCTCTCGCGCGTCAGGTGGCCGACGCGCGGCAGCCGCGGCTCGCGGCAGGTCGAGGCGGCGCGGCAGCGCGCTCGCGGCGAAAGAGCCCCGCGCGGCCGACGATCGCGCTGAGCGCGTCGGCGGCCAGCAGACCGCGGCCGCGGTGTACGACGTCGTCTCGTCGCCGGGGAACGTCGCGCGCGCCGGGGTAGGCGAGGCCGGTGAAGTAGGCGCCGTCCGCGCGGCGGTGCGCGCGCGTCTGGGCGAGCAGCGTCGAGCGCCGCCGTCGCGTCGCCCGAGCGCGTCGAGGGCGATCGCGCACTCGGCGGTCTCGGCCGCGGTGACCCAGTCGCTCGTCGACACGCAGCGCACGCCGAGCCCGTCGAGCACGTGGCGCTCCCAGCCGGCGTCGAGCCGCGCGGCCGCGGCGTCGCCGGCGAGCGCGCCGCAGAGCACCGGGTAGTACCAGTCCATCGCGAACTCGTTCTTCGGCGCGAAGGCGCCCGGGTGATGGGCGACCGCGTGGCCGAGGCGCCCGGCGGCGAGCTCCCAGGCCGGGCGCGCCGTCGCCGAGTCGCTCGGCCAGCGGCGACCGCCGCAGCGCAGCGCGTGGAAGATCGACGACGACCCGGTGAGCAGCGCGTAGCCCTCGGGCCGGCCCGTCGGCGTCGAGGCGACCAGCGGATCGTGCCGTCGGCGAGCTGGCAGCGCAGCACGAAGTCGAGCGCGCGACTCCACCATCGCCGAAGAGCCCGGCGAGCGAAGTCGACGTCGTCGGTCGCGCAGACGTAGTGCCAGACGCCCGGCGGCGAGGTAGGCGCAGACGTTGGTGTCGAGGCGCGCGTCCTTGACCGAGTCGGCGCAGGTAGTAGTTGAACCAGCTGCCGTCGCCGCAGCTGGGTCGGCGGCCAGCCAGCCGTAGGCCGCGCTCGCCTCGCCGACGCGCCCGGACACGGTCAGGGCCATCGCCGCCTCGACGTGGTTCCACGGGTCGCAGTGGCCGTCCGCGGAACCACGGGATCATCCCGCGGCGCAGCTGGAGCGACTGCGAGGTGGTCGGCGCGCTGGCCGCCGACCTCCTCGGCGCTCGAGCACGCCGGGCACGCCCGGCCAGCGCCGCAGCGCGCCGGTCACGCCGGCGCGGCTCCGCAGGTAGACCACGAGGGACTTGCCGATCGAGCGGCGCGAGCACGCGCCTCGGCGCGCGGGTCGAGCGCGGCGCCGCGACGATGTCCCACACCAGGAGCCGGTGGTAGGCGCGGACCAGCGGGTTCGCGTCGTTGGTCGTGCCGACGAGCGCACGCAGCCACCAGTACGGGCTGTGCAGTCCGTGGGCGTAGTGGTGCCCGGTGACCTCGAGCCCGGCCGCGCGCCAGCCGCGACTCGAGCAGTGGCGCGCCGGTAGATGCGGATGTGGCCACCCGGCACGCTGTGGTACTCGTCCGACAGCGCCCAGTTGACGAGCTCGGGCCGTAGCGCGGCACGGTGACGGCCATCGTGCCCCCGGGGCGCAGCACGCGCGCGAGCTCGGCCATCGCGCCCGCGGTCGTCGGGGATGTGCTCGAGGACCTCGCGCGCAGATCACCCGGTCGAAGGCGCCGTCGGCGAAACGGCAGCGCGCAGGGCGTCGCCCTGGACCGTGCCGACGCGCGCCACGACCCCGGGCTGAGCTCGCCGGCCTCGGCCATCGCGACGAACGTGGCCACGACGCCGTCCACCTCGTCGGCGCCGGCGTCGAGCGGCGACCACGTCGGCGCCGCGGCGCGCGGCCTCGAAGGCGTGGCGGCCGAAGCCGCAGCCCGAGGTCCAGCAGGGTGTCGCCGCCGCTCGAGCGCCGAGCCGGTCGTAGTCGCGCGGTCAGCATCAGGCGAACGCCACCGCGTCGGGCAGCGGCTCGGCCGCGTCAGGATCGCGTCGTAGCAGGCGGCGGTCCCGCGCGCGGTCACCTGCCAGGTGAAGCGCTGCATCACGCGCTCGCGCCCTGCGGCGCCGAGGCGCTCGCGCAGCGCCGGGTCGTCGAGCAGCGTCGCGATCGCCGCCACGAGCGCCTCGGGGTCGTCGGGCTCGACGAGCACGCCGGTCTCGCCGCTCGACTCCCGACGACCTCGGGCAGCGCGCCGCCGGTGGTCGCCACGACCGGCACGCCGCAGCTCATCGCCTCGATCGCCGGCAGCGAGAACCCCTCGTAGAGGCGACGGCACGACCGCGACCTCGGCCTCGCCGTAGAGGCGGGCCAGCTCCTCGTCGCTCACGCCCGAGATCGTCGTCACGATGTCGCCGAGCCCGAGCCGCTCGATGCGCGCGCGCGACCCGGCCGCCTGGGCGGGGCCGGCCGATCACGCACGAGGTCGATGTCGCGCTCGGCGCGCAGCTTGGCGACCGCCTCGAGCAGCGGCACGAGCCCCTTCATGGGCACGTCCGACGAGGACGTCACCATGAGGCGGCCCGGGCCGCTTGGCGACGTCGGCGTCGGGGCGGAAGACGGTGTGGTCGACGCCGACGGGCACGACGGTCAGCCGCTCGAGCGGCACGTGCATCTGGCGGTTGATGTCGGCGCGCGAGTTCGCCGACACCGTGAGCACCGCGGGCAGCCGGCGCGCCACGCGCACCTGCATGCGCAGGAACCCGAACCAGCGCCGCGTGGTGAAGCGCTGCCAGGCGCTCTCGGCGTGGTCGAGCGCGATCGAGCGGTCGACGGTGATCGGGTGGTGGAGGGTCTCGAGCAGCGGCCAGCCCGTCGCGTGCAGCCCGAGGATCCCCGAGCCCAGGCACTGGTTGTCGTGGACGACGTCGAAGTCGCCCGCGTCGCGCCGCGAGCAACCGTGCGGATCCGCCGGGAGTACGCGAGCGGCTCGCCGAACCCGCGCGAGCGCATCATCGTCGCGAACTCGATCGACGTCGGCGAGCGACGTGAACTCGCGCGCGCGCCGGGATCCGGAAGGGGTCGGGGTCGCGGTACAGGTCGAGGCCCGCGCACGGGCGTGAAGCCGACGCCCTCGTCGAGCTCGGGCCACGGCGGGCCCGGAGAAGACCTCGACGCTGTGGCCGAGCGCGACGAGCTCGCGGGTCAGGTGGCGGGTGTAGACGCCCTGGCCGCCGCAGCGCGGGTTGCCCCGGTAGATGAGGAAGGCGACCCGCCGCCCGCCCGGCGCCGGGCGGCCGCGGCGCGCACGCGCGTCGGGCAGACGGATCGGCGCGCGAGCGGGCCCACGACGCCCGCACGTCGTCGGAGGGACTGGCGGGGGTGACTTGGGCACGGGCGGGGACTCTCGAGGACGGGTGGCGCACCATCGTCGTCCGAGCCCGCCGCCGGCGCGCAAACCCGCCAGGAGGCGCGCGGGCGCGCTGGCTACGCTTCGGCGCATGGACCTGACGTACCCGCGCCGAGGCCGAGGCGTTCCGCGCGCGAGATCCGCGCGTGGCTCGAGGAGAACCTCCCCGAGGGCTGGTTCGAGCGCGGGCTTCCCGATGACCGCCGAGGAGCGCCGCGCAGTTCAACACGGAGTGGCCCGAGACGCTCTTCAAGGGCGGGTGGATCTGCGCGAGCTGGCCGGCCGAGTACGGCGGCAAGGGGCTCACGCACGCTCCAGCAGGTCGTGCTCAACGAGGAGTTCGCCAAGGCCGGCGCGCCGCTGCGCGCCGACTTCTTCGGCGACACCCTCGTCGGCCCGACGATCCTGCAGTGGGGCACCGAGGAGCAGAAGCGCGAGTTCCTCCCGGGGATCCTGCACGGCGAGACCACGTGGTGCCAGGGGTTCAGCGAGCCCAACTCCGGGTCGGACCTCGCGTCGCCTGTCGACCTCGGCGGTGCTCGACGGCGACGAGTGGGTGATCAACGGCCAGAAGGTCTGGACCACCCAGGCCCAGCACGCCGACTACATCTTCCTGCTCGCGCGCACCGACCCCGACGCGCCCAAGCACGCCGGCATCTCGTACCTGCTCGTGCCGATGCGCCAGCCCGGCGTCGAGGTCCGCCCGATCACCCAGGTCGACGGCACGGCGGAGTTCAACGAGGTCTTCTTCACCGACGCGCGCTGCCCGGCCGACAACGTCGTCGGCGGGGTCAACAACGGCTGGAAGGTCGCGATGACGACGCTCGGCTTCGAGCGCGGCAGCGTCGGCCACCACGAGCTACCGCCGCTTCCTGAAGGAGTGGGAGCGGCTCGTCGCCGAGGCGCGCCGGCGCGGCACGGACGTCGACGCCAGCTCGTCCGCGACGGCCTGGTGCGCTCGTGGACGGACGTGCAAGATCATGCAGGTCAACGGCTACCGCACGCTGACCGACGCGCTCAACGGCACGCACGAGGCCGCGAAGCTCGGCGCGTGCAACAAGATGTTCTGGTCCGAGGCGCACCGAGCCGACGATGGAGCTCGGCGCTCGACGTCATGGGCATGCGAGGCCCAGATCCTCGACCGGGCACCGGGCAGCGCCGAGGGGCTCCTGCCCGGGCACCGCGCGCGGCCGCGCCGACTACCCGGTGTCCGACCTGCAGGCGAGCTTCTTCTTCAGCCGCTCCGAGACGATCTGGGGCGGCACCGCCGAGATCCAGCGCAACATCGTCGGCGAGCGCGCACTCGGGCTGCCCGAAGGAGCCTTCGCCCCAGCCGGCCTGAGGCCCCGAACGCGCCTCGGTACGCTGGCGCGATGCGCGGGCCCGCCGATGAGCTCCTCGAGCGCCTCTTCGGCGGTCGCGTCGTCTCGGTCACCGCGCTGACCAACGGCATCACCAACGCCAACTACGACGTGGACCTCGGCGACGAGCGCGTCGTCGTGCGCGTGCCCGGCACCGACACCGAGCTCCTCGGCGTCGACCGCGCGGTCGAGGTCGAGGCCGGCCGCCTGGCCGCGGCCATCGGCGTCGGCCCCGAGGTCCTGGCCTTCGACGCCGGCACGAACTGCATCGTGACGCGCTTCATCGTCGCGCGCCCGATCCCGGCCGCCGAGCTCGCGGCCGAGCCCATGCTCGGCGCGTTCGTCGAGTCGCTGCGCGCGGTGCACGCCGCCGGGCGCGTCGGCGCCGTCTTCAACCCCTTCCGCATCGCGCGCGACTACCGCGACGAGGCCGCGCGACGGGGGGTGGCCCCCCCCTTTGACCTCAAGCGCGCGCTCGCGCTGGCCGACCGCATCGAGGCCGCGCGGCCGTTCCGACCCGAGGTGCTCGGCCACAACGACTTGCTCAACGCCAACTTCCTCTTCGACGGGCGCGTGCGGATCGTGGACTGGGAGTACGCCGGGATGGCCGACCCGTTCTTCGACCTGGCGAACGTCGCCGTCAACAACGGCTTCACGCCCGAGGCCGAGGCGGCGCTGCTCGCGCACTACTTCGGCGCGGTCGACGACGCCACGCGCGCGACCCTCGCCCTGATGAAGATCGTCTCGGACCTGCGCGAGGCGATGTGGGGCGTCCTCCAGCTGGCCATCTCCGACCTCGACGTCGACTACCGCGCGTACGCCCTCGAGCACGCCGAGCGCATGGAGGCGGCCGCGGCCGCGCTCGACTTAGAGGGCGCGCTGGCCGCGGCGGCCGGGCGCTAGGACCGGATCCGCTCGCCGCGCGGGTCGAAGAGCGGCTCGGCGACCACCCGGGCGCCGACGTCGGCGTCGAAGACCCCGACCGAGAGACGCGTCCCCGGCTCGGCCAGCGCCACCGGCAGGTAGGCGTAGGCGATCGACGCGGCCACGCTGTAGCCGTAGCCGCCGGTCGTCACCCGCCCGACCGGCCGGCCCGAGTGGCGCACCGGCTCGCTGCCGAGCACGATCGAGCGAGGGTCGTCGAGGGTGAGGCAGGCCAGGCGCCGCGTCGGCTCGCCGGCCGCCGCCAGCGCGGCGCGCCCGACGAACTCGCCCTTGTCCATCTTCACCGCGAAGCCCAGCCCCGCCTCGAAGGGGGTGTCGGTCGTCGTCACGTCGCTGCCCCAGACGCGATACCCCTTCTCCAGGCGCATCGACTCGATCGCCCGGTAGCCGCCCGGGGTTAGGCCGTGGGGCGCCCCGGCCTCGACCAGGGCGTCGAAGAGGCGCGCCGCGTACTCGCTCGGGCAGTAGAGCTCCCAGCCGAGCTCGCCGACGTAGGTCACGCGCGCCGCGAGGCAGGGCACCGCGCCGACGTTGAGCTCGCGTGCGCTCATGTAGCCGAACGCGGCGTGGCCCACGTCGGCCGAGGTGAGGGGGCCGAGGACGTCGCGCGCCGCCGGCCCCCACAGCGCCAGGCACGCGTACTGGCTGGTCACGTCCTCGACGCGCACGCCGGCGCCGGCGTCGAGGTGCGCGCGCACCCACGCGGCGTCGTGATTGGCGAAGGCCGTGCCGGTCACGAGGCGGAACCGGTCCTCGCCCAGGCGCGTCACCGTGAGGTCGCACTCGACGCCGCCGCGGTCGTTGAGCAGCTGGGTGTACGTGATCGCCCCGACCCCGCGGGCGACCCGGTTGGCGCAGAGCCGCTCAAGGAACTCGGGCGCGCCGGCGCCGACGACCTCGAGCTTGGCGAAGGAGCTCTCGTCGAAGAGCCCGGCGCCGGCGCGCGTCGCGCGGTGCTCGGCCCCGATGGCCGGGCTCCAGAGCTCGCCGGCCCACCCGCCGGGGCGCTCGGCCTCGTCGCCGGCGGCCGCGTTGGATTCGTACCAGTTGACCCGCTCCCAGCCGGACTTCTCGCCGAAGGCCGCGCCGAGCGCCCGGTGGCGCCCGTAGAGCGCCGAGGTGCGCAGGGGCCGGCCGCTGGTGCGCTCGTGGCCGGGGTACTTCACGTCGTAGTAGGTGGCGTAGATCTCCTCGGTGCGCGTCAGCGTGTAGCCGCGGTCCCGGTAGGCGGGCCCGAAGCGCCGCGAGTCGAGGGCCCAGGCGTCCACCCGGGGGCTGCCCTCGACGATCCACTCGGCGACGATCTTGCCCATGCCGCCCGAGCCGGCGATCCCGTGGGCGCAGAAGCCGGCCGCGACCCAGAAGCCGCGCACCGCGCTCTCGCCCAGGATGAACTCGCCGTCGGGGGTGAAGGCCTCCGGCCCATTGACCAGGGTGACAATCTCGGCGTCGTCGAGCATCGGCACCCGGCTCGCGGCCGCCTCGTAGAGCGGGGCGAAGCGCTCCCAGTCCGGGTCGAGGAGCTTCGAGTTGAAGTCGCCCGGGATGCCCCCGAGCCCCCAGACGGCCGGGTTGCGCTCGTAGCCGCCGGCCACCAGCCCGCCGCTCTCGCCGCGGAAGTAGACGAGGCGCGCGGGGTCGCGCAGCGTAGGCATGTCGCGCGGCAGCCCGGCCGGTTTGGTGATCGCGTACTGGTGCGCCATCGCCACGAGGGGCACGTGCACGCCGGCGAGCGCGCCGACCTCGTGGGCGTAGATGCCGCCGGCGTTGACGACGACCTCGCACTCGATCGGCCCGGCGTCGGTGTCGACGCCCACGACCCGGCCGCGCTCGACGCGCACACCGGTCACCCGGGTGTTGGTCAGGATCGTCGCGCCGCGCTGGCGCGCGCCCTTGGCCAGGGCCAGGGTCAGCTGGCTGGGGTCGACGTACCCGTCGGTCGGCAGGTACGCCGCGCCGAGCACGCCCTCGGTCGACATCGGGGGGAAGAGGGCCTGGGCCTCGCTGGCGCCGACCAGTCGCAGGTCGAGCCCGAAGGTCTCGGCCCAGGCGGCCTGGCGCTGGAGCTCCTCGAAGTGCGGACGCGACGACGCGAGGCGCAGCGACCCGACCTCGCGCCAGCCGGTCTCGAGGTCAACCTCGGCGCCGAGGGACCGGTAGAGCTCGACCGAGTCCATCATCATCTGGGTCAGCGCGAGCGACGAGCGCAGCTGGCCGACCAGCCCGGCCGAGTGAAAGGTCGACCCGCTGGTCAGCTCGGAGCGCTCGACGAGCGCGACGTCGGTCCAGCCCAGGCGCGTCAGCCAGTACAGGACCGAGCAGCCGCCGATGCCGCCGCCGATGACGACGGCGCGCGCGCGGTCGATCATGGCGCCCCCCCTGGGTCGAGAAAGTATCTATACCATAAGGTCGCTCGCGGACGTCTACAGTCCAGACGGAGGAGGCCCGTGACCCGAACCCTGGCGTGGGAGACCGATGTGTCGCGCGAGCGCGGGCCGCTGCACGCCCAGATCGCCAGCGCGCTCGTCACGGCGATCACCGACGGCCGCCTGGCTCCCGGGGACCGGCTCCCGCCCGAGCGCGAGCTGGCCGGCCAGTTCGGCGTCAACCGCCTGACCGTCCGCCAGGCCCTCGCCGACCTCCAGCAGCGCCGGCTCATCCGGCGGCGCACCGGTCGCAACGGCGGCACGTTCGTGGCGGACCAGGTGATCGACTACGACTTGACGAACTTCGCCGGCTTCACGGCCCAGGCGCGGCGCGCGGGGCGCGTCGCGTCGGCAACGGTGCTCTCGGCGGTCGAGGCCGTCGCCGACGCTCTCACGGCCGACGCGCTGCAGCTCGCCCCCGGCGGCCGCGTCGCCGTGGTCGATCGGCTGCGCCTCGCCGACGGCGCACCGGTGCTGGTCGAGCACTCGGCCTTCCCGGCCGCCCGATTCGCCGGCCTCCTCGACCAGCCCCTCACGGGGTCGCTCTACGACCTACTGGCCGAACGCTACGGCGCGCGGCCCACCCGCGCGGTCGAGCAGGTCGAGCCGGTCGCGGCCGACGCGCGCACCGCGCGCCTGCTCGGCGTCCCGCGCGGGCGCCCACTGCTCGCGGTCACGCGCGTCGCCTTCGACTCGGCCGGCCAGCCGGTCGAGTACGCCCGAGACGTCCTGCGCGGTGACCGCGCGCGCGCCGTCATGTGGAGCTTCGAGCTGACGCCGGGCACCCCCGGGTAGTGTCAAGGTGACTTGACACACTGGCTTGTGTCAAGCATACTTGACACGTGAACAACCGCGTCAGGGAGCTGCGCACGGTACGCGACCAGTCCCAGGCCGAGCTCGCCGGGTCCGTCGGGGTCTCGCGCCAGACGATCAACTCGATCGAGACCGGCCGCTACCTGCCGTCGCTGCCCCTGGCCCTCGCCCTCGCGCGACACTTCGCGACCAGCGTCGAGGAGCTCTTCGACGGAACTGAGGAGGACACGTGACACGCATCCGTTGGCGCCGTGGGGCGAGCGCGCTCGTCATGACCGTCGTCGGGGTCGCCCTCGCGAGCGCGCTGTGGGCGCGTGGCGAGCGTGGGTTCGCCCTCGGCGTGTTCGCCGCCTGCGCTCTGCTCGGCGCGCTCGCCTACGCCTGGGCTGGCGGCGACGGGGACGTCGCGGCGGTCCTCGGGTCCCGGGGCGACGAGCGCCAGCGGTCCCTTGACCGCGACGCGACGGCCATCGCCGGGGTGGCCACCATCGTCGCGGCGATCGTCGGCGCCGTCGCGTCGATCGCCCGCACCGGCAACGCGGGGAGCTACGGGGTCATCTGCGCCGTCTCCGGAGTCGCCTACGCGGCCACCCTCGCCGCGCTGCGCCGTCGGCGCTGATTAGACCTGGTCGGGCGCCAGCGACTCCGGTGGAATCACGAAGGAGCCGGTCTCGGCCGGCGGATTGACCGGTAGCGGCTTGCGAACCTCGACGAGGAAGTAGTACAGGACGCCGATCAGCAGGACGAAGCCCAGGACGCTATAGAGCACCGGCGTCTCATTCAGCCAGTGCATCCCAAAGCTGATGCCCGTCTGCGCGGGCGTGGGGTTCCCCGCGGGGCGCGGCCACGCGAAGTTCACCAGCATGGCGCCGCCGTAGGCGATTCCCAGCACGCTCACCAGTGGACCCCACGCGCCTAGCGAGAACGGAGCCTTAACGGTCGGCCACTTTCGCCTCAGGCGCGCGCCCAAGATTGCGACGTTGCCCAGGAAGTAGGACAGGTAGATCATCGCGGTCGCGGCGATGGCGATGATTCCCGCACCCGTGTACTTGAACAGAGGGATTGCCGACACGGCGGCGACCGCCAGGCAGGCCCAGACCGGCGTGTGCAGCCGCGGGTGGACCTTGGCCAGCACCTTGGAGCCCGGAAGTCGATTGTCTCGCGCCATGCCGAAGCACAGGCGAATGGTGCTGGTCATGATGCACATGCAGCAGACCAGGACGGCCGCGGTCACGATGAGGAAGTACACGATGGCCCAGCCCTTGGAGAAGTTCGCCTCGATGATCTGGACCGGTCCCCACCCGTTCGACACCGCGTTGCGCAGGTTAGGGATCGACATCAGCATGGCGACCAGGAAGATGCCGCCGATCACGAACGCCCCGCCGATTGACGACAGGACGGCCTTGGGAGCAGCCCGGCGTGGATCCTTCGTCTCCTCGGCCAGCGTGGACGCGGTATCGAATCCGTAGATCACGAACAGACTCATGAACATCGCCGCCGTGAAGGAGCTGAAGCCCAGGTGAGTTCCGCCAGTGTGGGTCACGACGGCGATCGACTGGTGGTGGTGGAAGATGAGCAGAATCAGGGCGAAGATCACCATTCCGGCGATCTCGAAGAAGACGCCGGTGTTGTTCACGATGGACACGAGCTTCACGCTGTAGATGTTGAGCACGGTGATCACGACCAAAGTGATGACCGCGACCCAGATTTGGTCGTCGACCGCGCTGGCGTTGAGGTTCCAGCCCATGAGGTTGAGCATCGGCAGGACGACGATCGGCAATGTCACGACGACGGCCGTGACGGTCAGGATGCCGGCGAAGATGTAGATCCAGCCGGTAAACCAGGCGTAGCGACGGCCCGCTAGGTACTTGGTCCATTGAAAGACCGACCCAGCGACCGGGTAGTGGCTGGAGACCTCGGCGAAGTTGAGCGCGACGATGAATTGGCCGAGGGCCACGAGCGGCCATGACCAGATGAACACTCCGCCGACCGTGGCCAGGCCCACCGCGAAGAGAGTGAAGATGCCGGTGGACGGCGAGATGTAGCTGAAGGCCGCGGCGAAGGAGCTGAAAGTGCCGAGAGTGCGGCGCAGCTCCTGCTTGTACCCGAATGACGCGAGGTCCTTTTGGTCCGCCTCGCTGCCGCCGCCCCCGCCAAGTGTCGTCTCCGACATCGCAACCCCCCGCCGCGCCCGGGCCCGGCCCGGATGGCGCGAAGTTACCAGACCTCCGCGTCAAACGTCTAGACCTTCTGCGACGATTCGGCCGGGTCGTCCCTTACGCGTCCGGGCTCACGCCGGCCGGGGCGACAGCGAGAGCGCCCGGCGGCGCCGGCGTGCCGCCAGCAGCCCGGCGGCGGCCAGCGCCGACGCCGCACCGACCAGGAGCCCGACGCGCGGGTCGCTGGCCGCGATGATGGCGCCGACCAGCGGCGCGCCGATCGGCGTCGTGCCGAGGAACGCCATGCCGTGCAGGCTCATGACGCGCCCGCGCATCTCCTGGCTCGAGTTGAGCTGGAGCGTCGCGTTGGCGGTCGCCACGAAAGCCACCGAGAAGGCGCCGGTCGGGACGAGCAGCACCTCGGCCCAGGTGACCGTCGGCGCGAGCGCCACGGCGGTGAGGAACACCCCGAACCCCACCCCCAGTGCCATCAGCAGCGACTGGGTCGGCCGCGATCGCCAGGCGACGAAGAGCCCACCGACGACCGCGCCAACGCCCATCGCGCCCATGAGGAGCCCGTAGTGCTCAGCCGAGGACTCGTGGAACGTGAAGCGCGCGAGCAGCGGGAGGGTGACCGTGAAGTTGAAGGCGAAGGTGCCCACGACCGCGACCGCGACGATCACCCCGCGCAGCGCCGGCGTGGCCATGACGTAGCGGAGCCCCAGGCGAAGCTGGCCGCGCTGGCGCTCGACGGTGGCCAGCGGCAGGAACTCGCTCGCGCGCATCGCCACCAGGGCCACGAGAACGGCCGCGTAGGAAGCGGCGTTGGCGTAGAAGCAGACCGCGGTACCCACCACCGCGATGAACCCGGCCGCGATGGACGGGCCGATGACCCGCCCGGCGTTCATCAGCACGCTGTTGAGGCTCACGGCGTTGGCGATGAGGTCGCGCCCGACCATCTCCTGGACGAACGCCTGGCGGGCCGGGACGTCGAAGAGGTTCACCACGCCCAGCAGCGTGGCCAGCACCCACACCGTCGGAACGGTGACGTGGTGCGTCGTCACCAACAGCCCGAGCGCGAGAGCAAGGACCCCCGCCGACGATTGGGTCAGGTAGAGGATCCGGCGCTTCTCGTGGCGGTCGACGATGAGCCCGCCGTACGTTCCGAAGAGGAGGATCGGCACGTACTGCAAGGCGATGGCCACGCCCAGGCCGACCGAGGAACCGGTGAGCTGCAGGATCAGCCAGCCCTGGGCCACCGACTGCATCCAGGTGCCCGACACCGAGACCAGCTGGCCGACGAAGTAGAGGCGGAAGTTGCGCACGCTCAGCGCGGCGAAGGTCCGGCTGCGGAAGCGCTGCGCGGCGCTCACGCCCGGTCCACCAGCCGCTCGAGGAGGGCGACGGCGTCGTCGGCGCGCCGTCGGTCGGCGGGCGAGAGGTCGCGCAGCGCGCCCTCGAGGAACTCGGTCTTGCGCCGGCGGATCGTCGCGACCTCGCGGCGCCCGGCCGCGGTGAGCCGGACGCGGGTGCTGCGCCGGTCGTCGGGGTCGGGCGCGCACGCGAGCAGCCCGGACTCCTCGAGCGACTGGACCGCCTTGGTGACGGTGGGCGGGGTGACCTGCTCGGCGACGGCCAGCTCGCCGAGGGTCGGCGCGTCGAGGCGCTCGACTGAGGCGAGGAGCGACGCCAGCGCCGGCGAGACCCCGCCCAGCGCCGACGCCCTCAGGCGTCGATGGAGCCGGGTCACGGCGCGGCGCAGCCGCGCGGCGGTCTCCTGGGTAGCGTCAACGTCCATTAGTTCACCTAACTAAATAATAGCCGCTGACCCGACCCTCGTGACGGTTCGGCGGGGCTCAGTCGGGCCGGTAGCGCGGGACGTAGGCGCCGGTGCCCAGGGACATCGACTCGTCGGCGTCCATCGACTCGTCGACCCCGCCGAGGACCTCAGTCACCCACGGGAGCCGGTCGGTCAGGATCCGCTGGACCCCGCCCTGGAGCGTCGAGGACGAGATCGCGCAGCTCGAGCAGGCGCCCTGGAGCTGGACCTCCACGACGCCGGTCTCGACGTCGGCGCGCACCAGGACGAGGTCGCCACCGTCGGCCTGGACGGCCGGGCGCATCAGGTCCATCAGCGCCGTGAGGGCCGAGAGGCGCCGGGCCCGCTCGTCGTCGGTGATGTCGGTCACCTCCCCAGTCTGCCGCGCGGCGCCGCGCCCGTGACCGCCCTCGGTATCGTCGGGGCGTGACTTCCCCATCCTTGGGCGCCGCCGACGTCGACCTGTCGGACCTCGAGTTCTGGAAGCTCCCCTGGGCCCAGCGCGACGGGGCCTTCGCCGCGCTGCGCGCCGAGCGCCCGATCGCCTTCTTCGAGGAGCCCCTCATCGAGGGGACCGCCATCGAGTTCCCCCAGGGCCCGGGCTACTACGCGCTGACGCGCCACCGCGACGTGGTGACCGCGTCGCGCCACCCGGAGGTCTTCACGTCGGGCCGCGGCGCGGTCTCGATCATGGACCTGCCGACCGAGATGATCGAGTACTTCTCGGGGATGATCTCGACCGACAACCCCAAGCACGCGCGCCTGCGCCGCATCGTCTCGAACGCCTTCAGCCCGCGGGCGGTGCGCGCGGTCGAGGACGCGGTCGACCGCGTCGCCGCCGAACTCGTCGAGCGGGCGCTCGCCGGGGGCACCGGGGACTTCGTCGCCGACGTCGCCGCCCCGCTGCCCCTGCGGATCGTGTGCGACATGATGGGCGTGCCGCCGAGCGAGTACGAGACGGTCCTGCGGTGCTCGAACATCATCCTCTCGATGGGCGACAGCGACCTCGTCCCGGAGGACCAGGACCCGGTCGCCGTGCTGCTCGAGTCCGGGATGACGCTCACCGCCCTCATGGAGGAGCTCGGGCGAGAGCGCGTCGCCCACCCGGTCGACGACATCACGAGCGCGCTGGTCAACGCCGAGATCGAGTCCGAGCGCCTCACCCACCAGGAGCTGGCCAGCTTCTTCATCCTCCTGGTCGTCGCCGGCAACGAGACGACGCGCACGGCGCTCAGCCACACGCTCTGGGCCCTCACCGAGCACCCCGACCAGCGCGCGCGCTGGCTGGCCGACGTCGAGGGCCTGGCGCCGACCGCGGTCGAGGAGATGGTGCGGTGGGCCTCCCCCGTGATCTGGATGCGCCGCACCCTCGCGTCGGACTTCACCCTCTCGGGCGTCGACCTGAAGGCCGGGGACAAGGTCCTGCTCTTCTACAACTCGGCCAACCGCGACGAGGAGGTCTTCGCCGACCCCTTCACCCTCGACCTGGGGCGCAGCCCGAACGACCACCTGGGCTTCGGCGCGCCCGGGCCGCACTTCTGCCTCGGCGCCCACCTCGCGCGCCGCGAGATCTCGGTCATGTGGCGCCAGCTGCTGGCGCGCACGCCGGGCATCCACGCCACCGCCGAGCCGGCGCGCCTGGCGTCGAGCTTCATCAACGGGATCAAGTCGCTCCCCTACGACCTGGTGTGACAGGCGCGCCGTAGGGTGCCCCCCGTGACCGACGCCGCCCGACCGATCCTGCGCGCCTACGACGTCGCCTGGGGCCGCCTGCGCGACCGGCTCGAGGGCCTGAGCGACGACGAGCTCTTCTGGGAGCCGGCGCCGGGGTCGTGGTCGGTGCGCCGCGGCGCCGACGGCGCGTGGGCGATCGACGGCGGGGGCGGGGGGCCCGGGCCGACGCCCGCGCCGGTCACGACCATCGCCTGGCGCGTCGTGCACGTCGGCGCCGGCGCGCTCGGCGGCTTCACCGGCCTGCGCTTCGGCGACGGCTGGCCCGACGTCGCCGCGGGGATGCCCACGGCCGCCGACGAGGTTGTGCCGTTCCTCGAGGCGCGCTACCGCGGCTGGGTCGACGCGCTGGCCGGGCTCGACGACGCCGGGTGGACGGCGCCGCTGGGCGAGGGCTGGGGCGAGTACGCGCGGGACTCGACCATCGACCTCGCGCTGCACGTCCTGGACGAGTTCGTGCACCACGCAGCGGAGGTCGCGCTGGTGCGCGACCTCTACCGGTCGCGCGCCTAGGCCGTCGCGCGCGCGGCGACCGCCTCGTCGAAGGCGCGCAGGGCGCGCGGGCCCCAGACGGTGCCGGGGCCGCCGTTCATCGAGACGACGACGCCCATCGCCTCGGCGACCTGCTGGCGCGTCGCGCCGGCGCGGGCCGCGCCGCGCGCGTGCGCGCCGATGCAGCCGTCGCACTCGCGCGTCGCCGAGATCGACAGCGCGATCAGCTCCTTGGCCACGGCGTCGAGCTCGCCGGGGGCCATCGCGGCGCGCGAGGTCTCGGTGTAGCCGCGCCAGACGTCGGGGATCAGCGAGCGCAGCTCGATCGCCGGCTGGCGCAGCTCGTCGCGAAGGTGGTCGATGTGGTCCATGAAGCCTCCTCGCCGCGAGCGTATCGACGCGCGGCGCGCCGCCGCGCACCGGCGCCTCCCTAGGATGGCCCGGTGTCCGGGATCGACGACCTCGTCGAGCGCAACCGCGAGTACGTCGGGCGCCACGGCCACCGCGAGCTGCCCACCGCGCCGAGCCGGCGCCTGGCCGTGCTGACCTGCATGGACTCGCGCCTCGACCTCTTCGGCGCCCTCGGTCTCGACCTCGGCGAGGCGCACCTCATCCGCAACGCCGGCGGCCAGGCGACCGAGGACGCGCTGCGCTCGCTCCTGCTCAGCCAGCGGCTCCTCGGGACCCGGTCGGTGATGGTCGTCCACCACACCCGCTGCGGGCTCGAGGGGCTCGACGAGGCGGCGTTCCGCGCTCGGGTCGCCGACGAGTCCGGGGTCGCGCCCGGGTTCGCCCTCGGGGCCTTCGCCGACGTCGACGCCGACGTGCGAGCGACGGTGGCCGCGATCCGCGAGTCGGCGCTGATCGACTCCTCGGACGTGCGCGGGTTCGTCTTCGACGTCGACGACGGCGTGCTACGCGAGGTCGGCTAGGTACTTCTTGAATCCGCGGTGCGTCGGCTCGTAGCCCTGGCGCTCGTAGAAGCGGTGCGCGTCGAATCGCGTCACGTTGCTCGTGAGCTGGATCCGGTAGCAGCCGCGGTCGCGCGCGAGACCCTCGGCGGCGGCCAGCAGCGCCGCGCCGATGCCCCGCGAGCGCCGGTCGGCGCGCACGTGCACGCTCTCGACCTCCGCGCAGCGCCCGCCGGCGCGCTGGAAGTGCGCGAACACGACGACCTGGGCCACGCCCACCACCTCGCCGCCCTCGAGCGCGACCAGCACGTCGCCGCCGCGCTCGCGGGTCTCTTCGACCGCCGCCCAGTAGGCGTCGGCGTCGTCGGGCCGCTCGTCCTCGGGGTGGAATGACCCGGCCTGGACGATCCGAGCCGCCGCGCTGACCTCGTCGCGCTCGACGCCGCGGACGGTGGCGCTCACGCTCGCGGGTCGATCGGCGCGAGGACGCCGAACGCGCGCGCGTCGGCGCCCGCGCGGCGCGCGCCATCGGAGGCGTCGGCGGCCGCGCGGACCTCGTCGATGCGAGCCAGGTGGGCGTCGACGACCTCCCGGGCCGACGCCTCGCCCAACCTCGCCATCTCGGCCAGGGTCAGGGCCGACAGCTGCCAGAGCTCGCGCGACATGGGGTCTCCGATCGCGGCCAGTCTGCCACGACGCGAAGGGGGCTCAGCCGAAGCGGCCGTGAGATGTAGTCGAACGTCCGGGGGTCGGCCGGGTCGTTGAAGATCTTCTTGGTCGGCCCGAACTCGATGAGCTCGCCGGCGCGGTCCTCGCCCATGAGCAGGAACGCGCAGTCGTCGCTCACCCGAAGCGCCTGCTGCATGTTGTGGGTGACGATGACGATCGTGACCCGGTTCTTGAGCTCGCCCATCAGCGACTCGATCGCCTGTACGGAGATCGGGTCGAGCGACGACGTCGGCTCGTCCATCAGCAGGATCTCCGGCTCCACGGCCAAGGCACGCGCGATGCACAGGCGCTGCTGCTCGCCGCCCGAGAGGGTGACCGCGTGGGCCTTCATCCGGTTCGAGACGGCGTCCCACAGCGCCGCGGCGACCAGCGACGACTCCGCCGCCTCGTCGAGCAGCGACTTCTTCTTGATCCCGTTGAAGCGCAGGCCCGAAACCACGTTGTCGTAGATCGACATCGTCGGGAAGGGGTTGGGCCGCTGGAAGACCATGCCGATCCGGCTGCGCAGGAGCGTCGTCGGCAACTCCGATCCGTAGACGTTGATCTCGCCCAGTCGAATGTCGCCGGTCACCTTCGCGCTCTTGGTCAGATCGTGCAGGCGGTTGAGCGCGCGCAGCAGCGTCGTCTTTCCCGAACCTGACGGCCCGATGAGCGACGTGACCTGATTGGCCGGGACGTCGAACGTGACGTCGCGAACCGCGACCCGACCACCGAAGGCGACCGCGACGTCAACGAGGCTCATCGCGGCGCGCCGAATGGGCGCCGTCGTCTCCGGCACGGCGACCTCAGTCACGCCAATCGTGGTCTCAGTCGGGTCCATCAGCTCCGTCGTTCCCTTCTCATTCTGCGCGAAATCAACCTACTGGTCGTCGTGAAGAGAAACACGAGGAAGACCAGGGCGAAAGCCACTCCCCACGCGGTCGACCGCAGGCTGGGGTACTGGGAGTACGAGTACCCGTAGATGAGCATGGGGAGAGGCGTCATCGGGTGCAGCGGGTTCGCGTTGACCAGCGTGGAGATCGTGGGTCCGGCGACCAGAAGGACTGGCGCCGTCTCACCGACGGCGCGGGCGAAGGCTAGGAGCACGCCGGTGATCACTCCAGGCAGCGCCGTCGGGATGACGACCCTGACGGCCACGCGCGATTCACGCGCGCCCAGCGCGAGGGCCGCCTCCTTGAGCGCCGTGGGCACGCCGGCGAAGGCGAGCTCCGCGGCCTTGGCGATCACCGGGATCATGAGGATGGCCAGCGCGACCGAGGCCGCCATTCCGGTGTACGTCTTCATCCGAGTGACCAGGAACTCGTAGGAGAAGACGCCGAGCAGGATCGAGGGCAACCCGGTCATCGTCTCGACCAAGGCGCGAAGCGCGGCGCCCGCCCGTGACGTGGTCTCGGCCAGGTAGAGCCCCAGGACGACCCCGATGGGCGTCGCCACCGCTCCGGCGAGCAAGTCGATGACCAGCGTCGCCACGATGGCGTTGCTGATCCCGCCCACGGTGTTCAGGTGCAACAGGCTCGGCAGCTGTGGCACCGTGGTCAGGAACGTCCACGAGATGTAGTGCGCGCCCTTGGTGATCAGAACGACAAGGACCGAGAACAGGGGAACCAGCGCCACGACGACGGCCGCGCCCATGGCACTCAGCACCACACGCGACCTCAAGGCTCGCCGGGCCATGCTCTGGGAGGCGCGCAATTGGATCATCGCGCGACGCTCCAGGATCGGGTCGGGGGGGAGCCCGGTAATCACGGTCGACATCAGCGCGCCACCGCCCGCTTGCTCAGCGCCCGAGCGCCGAAGTTGACGGCTCCAGTGATGACCATCAGGATCAGGGCCATGGCCGCCAGCGCGCTGCCCTCGGAGCCGACGGCGTTGCTGAACTCCACCGCGATGACGGATGCGAGCGTCGCCCCGGACGAGAAGAGGGAGTTCGGGAAGTGGTCGTTCGAGCCGATCACCATCGCGACGGCGATGGTCTCACCGAGGGCCCGCCCGGTGCCGAGGGCGATCGCGCCGAGGATCCCGGTGCGCGCGGACGGCAGGACGACGCGGGTGTAGACCTGGCCGCGAGTCGCGCCCAGGCTCAGGGCCCCCTCGGTGAGGTCGACGGGGACGGTGGCGATCACGTCGCGCGACACCGCGACGATCGTCGGCAGGATCATGATGGCGAGCACCACCCCCGCGAGCATGACGCTGAATCCGTCCTGGGCGCCGTTGAAGGGCCACGCGCCGCCGGTGAGGTGCGAGAGGAAGGGCTCGACGGTGTTGATCAGCCACGGCACCATGACGAAGATGCCCCAGAGGCCGTAGACGACCGAGGGGATGGCCGCGAGGAGCTCGACCAGTGACGCGGCGATACCGCGAACTCGGTGCGGCAGCAAGAACTGCAGGCTGAGCGCCGTACCCAGCCCGATGGGCACCGCGAAGACCAGCGCGATGGCGGTGGTCGACAGGGTGTCGACGATCAGCGGCGCGCCGCCGTAGGGGCCGGTGCCGGCGACCCAGGTCTTGCCGAAGATCAGGTTGAAGCCGTTGGACGTGATGGCCGGCCAGGCCGTGTTGAGGATGCTCCAGACGAAGAGGGCGATGATCGCCGCGAAGAGCAGCGCCACCGCCCGAAGCGAGTACCGGTACGGGCGGTCCGGCGTGGCCGAGCGGCGGAACCGCTTGACCACGCCGGACCCAGACGACGCGCTCTCCGTGGTGAGTGTCGCCATGTGCCCGCTTCCGATCTGACTGACTAGCTCAGGCCCAGCGGAGCCTTGTTGAACGTCATCGTCCCGATCACCGAGTCGCCGAGGGCGGCCAGGTATGTCGGCAGGGGAACGTAGCCGTTGTTCTTGGCCACGACCTGTCCGCCCTTGGCCTGGACGCACCAGTCGAGGAACTTCGCGACCAGCTGCTCGGACTGCAGCGTGGCCGGGGCCGAGCCGTTGGTGCCGAGGCCGCTCCAGTCCTGGCGAACGATCGCCCAGCTGAACCCGGCGATCGGGTACGAGGCGGCGGTGTTGCCGTTGACGATCGAGAAGTTCGCCACGTGCCCGTCAGCCGCCTCGGACGGCGGAGTCGAGGAGAAGGCCGCCGCGTCCGCCGCGACGCTCGCCGGGCTGATGGCCACGGTCTTGCCACTCGCGTTGACCACCCTGGCGGTCGCCACCGGGGCCCCGGTCGCCTTGGCGATGAGGACGTAGGCGTACTCGACGTAGCCGATGGCCCCGACCTTGGAGGTGACGTCGGTCGCCACGCCCGGGTTGCCCACTCCCCCGAGCGCGTTCGAGGGGAGCTGGCCCTGGTTGAACGTCGTGCTCGGGTACACCTCGGTGCCCGACGGCGTCTCGTAGTTCGCGCCCTGGGTCGTGTGCAGGTAGTCCGAGAAGATGTACGACGTTCCCGAGCCGTCGGCGCGGAAGACCGGCGTGATGGTCAGGTTGGGCAGCGCGCACTTGCGCGAGACAACCTTGAGCTTGCCGTGTACCTTCTTCTTCTTCACCGTCACGATCTTGGGGTTCAGCTTGCAGAGCGCCGGGTCGTTCCACTTGGTGATCTTGCCGTCGAAGATGCTCGCGATGACATTAGAGGTCATGACCACTGGGTAGTTCTTGAACGCCTTGCTCTTGCTCAGAGACGGCAGGTTGTACATCATGCCCTCGCCGCCGAGCACGACCGGGATCTGCACGTAGTTCGTGAGCGTGTGGGCCGCGTCAGCGTTGGTGAGGAGCGACGAGTCGAGGTTCGTCCCGTTGACCACCGTGCCCATCGGGACGTCCGAGGCGCCGATCGCGAAGGTGCCCGCGATGACGCCCTTCTTGCCCGCGGTCGAGCCGACGCTCGAGTAGCTCGGGAACGACGATGGGGCGCTGGAGCCCGAAACATTCGCCGCCTGCGTCTCGAAGGTCTGGATCGCCTGGGAGAAGAACGGGAAATCGAACGAGGAACCGCCCGACGCTGGCGTGAGGGCGGCAGCGCCGTCAGACGACGAGAAGGTCAGGTCACCGGTCAGGGTGGCCGACGCTCCCGCCGGAAGCACCGCGAGGGTGGAGAAGAGGCCGACCGCGACGAGCGCTACGCCGACCCTCCTCCCGAGTTGCATCTTCATGGTGGGCTTTCCTCCTAAAGAAAGGGCTCCGGCGGCGCGCCCCGGGACCTCCGGGTACGCGTCCGACGCCACCGCGCAACCTACGAAGGAGAGGTAAACGCCCGGTGAACTACCGGGATGTCCCCGGTGAAATCCAAAGGAAAACTGGATGTCGCTAGTCGCAGCAGGAGTCGCGCCAGCCGCAGGCCGCGCATCGGTAGTGCGCGTGCTCGGGCGTCATCGCGCCGCCGCAGGTCGGGCACTCGGCGAAGACGGCGTAGCGGCACTCGCCCGTGCTCGTCGGCGCGGCGTCGGCCATCGGCCCATTCTGCCGGGTCGCCGTCACCAGGACATCGATGCGAGCGGGCGTACAGTTGGGGGCGAGAGAGGCGATACGAGATGCGAATTGGGGTCCTGACGGCGGGGGGCGACGCGCCGGGGCTCAACGCGGCGATCCGCGGGATCTCGGCCATGGCCTTCCGCGACGGCCACGAGGTGGTGGGGATCGCCAACGGCTGGCAGGGGCTGGCCGCCGGGTTCGCGGGGCGCCCCCTCGCGCCCGAGGACCTCGTGGGCGTCCTGGCCCAGGGCGGGACGCTGCTGGGCACCGCGCGCTACGACCTCGACGACCCGGCCGGCGGGCGCCAGCGGGTCCTCGAGACGATCGGAGAGCACCTCGACGCCCTGGTGGCCATCGGGGGCGACGGGACCCAGCGCATCAGCCACTGGCTGGCCGAGCGCGGCGGCCCGGTCGTGGGAGTGCCCAAGACCCTGGACAACGACCTGCCGGGGACCGACTACTGCATCGGCTTCGACACCGCGATCAGCTTCGTGGCCGAGTCGCTCGACCGCCTCCAGACGACCGCGGCGTCGCACCACCGCGTCATGGTCGTCGAGACGATGGGCCGGTCCACGGGCTGGGTGGCGACGATGGGCGGCCTCGCCGGCGGCGCCGACCTCGTCATCATCCCGGAGTTCCCGATGACAATGGACGACGTCATCGAGCACCTCGTGCGTCGGCGCTCGGGCCGAGCCGCGTACTCCATCGTCGTGGTCGCCGAGGGCGTCAACCTCGAGACGCTCGGCGGCCACGAGGCCACCGACCTCTGGGCCGAGGGCCCGCACGCGGTGCGACTGGCCACCCGGGGCGTCGGCCAGTTCCTCGCGTCGCGCATCGACGACCACGGCGGTTTCGAGGTGCGCACCACGGTCCTCGGCCACCTCCAGCGCGGTGGCAGTCCCACCGCCTACGACCGCATCTGGGCGACGAGGGTCGGCGCGGCGGCCTACCGGGCCGTCATCGACGGGAACTTCGGGACGATCCCGGTGGTCACCGGCAACCGGATCGACCTCGCGCCGCTCGAGACGGTCGCCCACGGGCAGCGCTCCGTGCCCCGCGAGCTCTACGAGCTCTGCGCCGCCTTCTTCTGAGAGTCGGCGACCCCGAGCTGGCCGAGGCGGTAGTGGGTGCGGCAGAGCACCTCGTAGTGCACGGCGCCGTCGTGGACGTCGCCGGTCACGAACTGGTCGCCCTCGCGCGCGACGACCCCGTTGACGACCCGGGCGTTGCAGCGCCCCTTGGCGCCGCACCAGCACGACGACGTGAGCGGGAGCTCGTGGGCCCAGTCGGCGATCGCGAAGAGCCGCGCCGACCCCGGGAAGAGGTTCTGACGGAAGTCGGCCGACAGGCCGAAGGCGTGGACGTCGACGCCATGGTCGTCGACGAGGCGCGCCAGCGCGTCGACCTGGTCGACCGAGGCGAACTGCGCCTCGTCGATCACGAGGATCCCGGCCCCCGAGGCCAGCAGCCGCCCGATCCGCCCGGCGAGGTCGCTGCCCGGCTCGACGGCCTCGGCGGCGGCCTCGATCCCGATGCGGCTCGTCACCGTCCCGTCGTCGCTGCGGTCGCCGAAGGTCCACAGCGCGACGTCGTGGCGGCCCTCGCGCAGCTGCCAGCAGAGCTGGAGGGCCAGGGTCGACTTGCCGGCCGCCATCGTGCCGTAGGTGAAAGTCAGCTCGGCCATCGACCCCCTCGGTCGGTCCACGATAGCCACGGCGCGCCGCGCCCTAGCGTGGCGCCGTGGAGTGGACGGTGCGCCCGGTGGCCCGGGTGCGCGCGGCGCCGGCCGAGCCGGTCGACCGGCGCTGGGGTGACGTGACCTCGACGATCGAGCTGGCCGACGGCGTGCCCGACGAGGCGCTCGCCGGCCTCGACGAGTTCAGCCACGTCGAGGTCGTCTTCTACGCCGACCGCGCCCGCGCGGACGCGCCGTGGTCGCGCCGACCGCGCGACAACCCGCGCTGGCCGGTCGTCGGCGTCTTCGCCAACCGCGCCAAGGACCGCCCCAACCGAATCCTGACCAGCGTCGTGGAGGTCGTCGGCGTCGCGGCGCGCTCGCTCAGGGTGCGCGGGCTCGACGCGATCGACGGCACCCCGGTGCTCGACCTCAAGCCCTGGCACGCCTGGAGCGGGCCGCGCGGCGACGTGCGCGCGCCGCGCTGGAGCGCCGAGCTCGGCGAGGAGTACTTCTAGGGAGTCGCCGCGATGAAGGCGGCCAGGACCGCGCCGAGCAGCTCGCCTCGGTCCTCCTGGAGGAAGTGCCCGGCGCCCTCGATGGTCACGTGCTCGCGGTCACGCGCGCCGGGCACGAGCTCGCGGAACCGACGGTCGCCGCCGCGGGTGATCGGGTCGGAGTCGCTGAAGCAGCACAGGAACGGACGGTCGAAGGCCGCCAACGTCGCCCAGGCGGCGGCGTTGGCGTCGTGAGCCGGGTCGTCGGGCGCCGCCGGCACGAGCGCCGGGAACTGGCGCGCGCCCTCTTTGAAGGACTCGTCGGGGAACGGGGCGTCGTAGGCGGCGACCACCTCGGGCGCGAGGTCGGAGGTGCAGCCGCCGTTGACGATCGCCCCGACCGGCAGCTCGGGCGCGCTCTGGCTGAACTCGCGCCAGGCGAGGAACGCCTCGCCCGGCGGCCGGTCGCCGGTCGGCAGCCCGCCATTGCCGATGGCCACGCGCGCGAAGCGCTCGGGGTGCTCGCCCACCAGGCGAAGGCCGACCAGGCTCCCCCAGTCCTGTCCGAAGAGGGTGACGCCCGAGAGCCCGAGGCGCTCGAAGAGGAGCTCGCGCACCCACTCGACGTGGCGGGCGTAGGTGTACTGCGAGCGCGGCGTCGGCTTGTCAGATCGACCGAAGCCCACCAGGTCCGGCGCGATCGCCCGGTGGCCGGCGGCGACCAGGCCGGGGATCACACGGCGGTACAGGAACGACCAGCTCGGCTCGCCGTGGAGCAGGACGACCGGGTCCGCGTCCTCGGGGCCCTCGTCGAGGTAGGCGACGCGCAGGGCGTCGCCACCGGTGGGGTCGGCGACCTCGGCGTAGTGGGGCGCGAAGTCGAAGTCGGGCAGCCCGGTGAACCGGTCGTCGGGCGTGCGAAGTCGGTCCACGTCTCCTCCTTACTGGTCGCCCGTGAATCGGGCGAACCACTCGGCGAGCTCGTCGGCGCGCGGCGCGCTCGCCGGGCCGAGGCGCGACACGGCGACCGCCGCGGCGCCGTTCGCGCGGTCGGCCGCGGCGGCGGGGTCGAGCCCGGCGGCCAGCCCGGCGAGGAAGACGCCGTTGTGGGCGTCGCCCGCGCCGTTCGAGTCGACCGGCGCGACCGGGTAGCCGGCGACCGCGGTCACCGCGCCGGCGCGCGCGACGACGCAGCCGCGCTCGGCGTCGTGGACCACGACCCCGCGCCCGGTGCGCCCCGCGAGCGACTCCGCGACGGCGGCGGCCTCCCCGGGTCCGACCAGGGCGCGGGCCTCGTCGACGCTGGCCAGGACCCAGTCGGCGCGTCCGAGCGCCGAGGCGAGCAGCGGGGCCGGCACGTCGGAGACGCGCGCGCCCGGGTCGAGGGCCACGACGACCTCGGGCGCCACGCCCGTGAGCCACCCGCCGACCGCCGCGCCGACCTCGGGGTAGACGAGGTTGTAGCCCGACAGGTAGAGGAAGTCGCCGTCGCCGAGCCCGAGCGACGCGAGGTCCGCCGCGCCGAGCGAGAGCTCGCAGCCCGGCGCGGTGACGAACGTCCGCTCTCCCCCGGCGTCGACGATGACCAGGCAGAACCCGACGTCGGCGCCGGGGTCGGGGGGCAGCGCGACGGTGACGCCCTCGGCGGTGAGCGCCGCGCGCGCCGCGTCGCTCAGCGGCCCGGTCCCCAGCCGGCCGCCGTAGACCGCGGCCATCCCCTGGCGCGACGCGGCCGCGGCGACGTTGAAGCCGCCGCCGGCCGCGACCAGGGACTCCCTCGCGCGCGTGTCGGAGCCGCGCTCGGGGAGGGCGTCGACAACGACGGTGACGTCGACGAGGACAGAGTCGAGGACGACGAGTCGGCCGGCCACGGCCTAGGCGTCGTGCTCGGCGAGGAAGGCGTTGACGACCCGGAGGTACTCCTCGGTCTCCTCGATGAAGGGCATGTGGCTCGACTCGGCCATGACCTCCCAGCGCACGTCACGGATGCGCTCGAAGAACGGCCGCACCGCCTCGGGGGTCGCCTCGTCGTAGCGCCCGCTGATGAGCAGCGTCGGCGCGACGACCCGGTCGAGCCGGTCGACCACGCTCCACGAGGCGAGCGAGCCCACGCAGTAGAACTCGTTGGGCCCGTTCATCGTGTGGTACACGGTCGGGTCGGCGTTCTGGAGCCCGACGGTGCTCAGCACCTCGGGCGGGTTCGGTACCACCCGGCAGACGTGTCGCGCGTAGTACTCCTCGGTCGCCGCGAGGTACTCGGGGTCGTTGAACGTGCCGTCGGCCTCGTGGCGCTCGAGCGCGGAGCGCACGTCCTCGGGCAGCTGAGCGCGCAGCCGGTTCGCGCCCTCGAGCCAGAGCGCGATGGACGCCGGGGAGTTCGAGATGACGAGCGAGCGCAGCCCGGCCGGCGCGCGCACCGCGTGCTCGGCGCCGAGCATCCCGCCCCAGGACTGGCCGAGGAGGTGGTAGTCGCTCGCGATGCCCAGGGCCGACAGCAGGTTGTCGAGCTCGTCGAGGAAGAGGTCGACGCTCCAGAAGTCGGCGGGCGCGCCCGGCCGATGCGACGAGCGGCCGCAGCCGATCTGGTCGTAGTGCACGACCGCGCGCCCGGTTTCGGCTACCCGGGCGATGCGCAGCGTGTAGTCGTGACACGAGCCCGGCCCGCCGTGCAGGACGACGAGCGGCGTCGGGCCGCTTCCGAGGTCCCCGGTCACCCGGTACCACGTCTCGTACGGGCCGAAGGGCACCGTGCCGGCGCGGTGCGGCGCGGGAATGTCGCTCACGCCGCGACGATAGCCACATCCGCGCGCCCGGCACCGGCCCGGCGCCGCGGCCTTGCGGCCCCTCAGCTAGTCCGGCGTGGCGTAGCGCGCGACGGTGAAGGCGATTGTCGACGGCACGGCGGTCGCGAAGACGACGAGCATCAGGGTGACCGTCAGCAGCGTGGAGCCTCGGGCGTGGTTGCGCACGAAGGCGAACTCGATCATCCCGGCCTCGATCACGTAGGCCAGCAGTGCCCACTTGAGGACGTTGCGGAACGTCGTCCACGAGAAGACCCGCTGGCGGCTGAGCAGGACCCAGCCCGTGACCAGGAGCGCGGCGCCGACGACGAGCAGCGCGACCGCGACCCCGATCGGCGCCTTTCGCGGCGCGTAGGCGGCGATGAGGATTCCGCCGGCGACGATCGCCATCAGGGCCCCGGTCGTCAGCCAGGCGACCGGCGGGTACCGCCGGTCGACGTCGTTGGAGTAGCCCTCGGCGGTCATCGCGACGCCAGGCGAGTCATGATGACGAGCGTCACGATCTGCATGAGGCCGGTGGCCCCGGCGGTGTAGATGAACCGCTTCATCAGCCGCTCAATACGCGCCCCGTTGGGCACCGGCTTGTTCATCTCGTAGAGCACCGCGACGTTGGCCGGCTCCAGGACGCCCAGCGCGATCGTCGCCATGATCCCGACGACGATGAACGACCCGATCAGCCAGGCGTGGTTGGGGCTCGACGACGAGAGGTTGCCGAGCTTGTGGGCCAGGGAGAACCCGGCGCCGAGGTTCATCGTCACGATCGTCGGCATGATGATGACCATCGCCGGCATGAACTTCGACGCGAACTCCGCGCGCGCGGGGATCGACATCCGACCCATGATCGGGCCGATCACCAGGCCGACGAAGAGGTCGAGCGCCGTCCACGTGGCCCCACCCACGACGTGGCTGAACGTGAGCAGCCACGTCCAGTTGGTGGCAATGCCGGTCGTCACGATCGCCAGGGCCAGCGCCGAGAACGGCAGGCCCTTGAGCGGGACGATCGGGATCTTCGGTCGGGTGAGCGGCGGCCCGGCGTGAGCCAGGGCGTCGGCGGCGACGGTGTCGGTCATCTGAACCCCCTGGAGTGACCAACGCCCAATGTAGCGGCGGCTCCACCGCCGCGCGGGGCTCAGCCCTTCGGCTCGAAACGCGCGGTGAAGTGCCGGAGCGCCGGCGGCTCGTGGGTCATCGCGTAGCCGGGCAGGTCGCCGGCCCGGCGCGCGACCGCCGTCACGACCTCGATGACGTAGTCGATGTGGCTCTGGGTGTACGTGCGTCGAGGGATGGCCAGGCGCACGAGCTCCATCGCCGCGGGCGCCTCCGTCCCGTCGGGGCGGCGCCCGAACATCACCGAGCCGATCTCGCAGCTGCGGATCCCGCCGTAGACGTAGAGCGCCACCGCCAGCGACTGCCCGGGGTACTCGAGCGGGTCGAGGTGCGAGAGCAGCGCCCGGGCGTCGAGGTAGACGGCGTGGCCGCCGGTGGGCCTGACGACCGGCACGCCCGCCGCGTCGAGGGCCTCGCCGAGGTACGCGGTCGAGCGGATCCGGTACCGCAGGTAGTCGGGGTCGACGGCCTCGGTGAGGCCCTGGGCGATCGCCTCGAGGTCTCGCCCGGCGAGGCCGCCGTACGTCGGGAATCCCTCGGTGAGGATG
Source organism: uncultured Actinomycetota bacterium (assembly GCA_963820815.1). Lineage (GTDB taxonomy): Bacteria > Actinomycetota > Acidimicrobiia > Acidimicrobiales > RAAP-2 > RAAP-2. The sequence continues at coordinate 204,746 of CAWGBL010000004.1, forward strand.
AGGAGATTGCGGCACCGCTCGGCCACGTCGTCGTCGTTGAGCGCGAGCCACCCGCCGATGTTGCCGAAGGGGTCCTTCTTGGCGCTCATCGTCATCCCGTCGGCGTAGGACGCGACCTCGCGCACGATGTCGGCGATCGCCCGCCCCGACTGCCCCTCCTCGCGCTCGTGGATGAACCACGCGTTCTCGGCGAACCGGCAGGCGTCGAGGAACAGCGGGACCCCCGACGCCCGGCAGACCTCGCTGACCGCGCGCACGTTGGCCAGTGAGACGGGCTGGCCGCCCCCGGAGTTGTTGGTGATGGTGAGGAAGACCACCGGGACGTCGCCCGCCCGGTCGGCCAGGACCTTCTCGAGCGCGGCCACGTCCATGTTGCCCTTGAAGGGGTGGACGAGCGACGGGTCCCGGCCCTCGGCGATGACCAGGTCGAGGGCCTCGGCGCCGGTCGCCTCGACGTTGGCTCGTGTCGTGTCGAAGTGGGTGTTGTTGGGCACGACCCGCCCAGGGCCGCCGACGACGCTGAAGAGGATCTTCTCGGCCGCGCGGCCCTGGTGGGTGGGGATCACGTGGCGGAAGGGGAAGAGGTCGCGCACCGCCGCCTCGAACCGGAACCACGAGGGTGAGCCGGCGTAGCTCTCGTCGCCGTGCTGGATGGCGGCCCACTGGTCGCGCGACATGGCCCCGGTGCCCGAGTCGGTCAGCAGGTCGATGAGTACGTCGTCGGCGTGGAGGTTGAAGAGGTTGTACCCGGCGGCGCGCACCGCCGCCCCTCGCTCGGCGGCGCTGGTCATGCGCAGCGGCTCGACGGAGTGGATCCGGAAGGGCTCGATGATCGTGTGGAAGGAGTCGGCCATGGGCCGATGGTAGGCCCGGTCGAGCCGCGGCCCCGACGGGCCCGGACGCGCCGAGGCCGGCCCGGTCGACGCGGACGCGACCGGGCCGGCCTCGGCGGTGCTAGGCGGCGACGGGGAGATCGTCTCGCGTAGCGACGTGCGCGACCGCCCGGGCGGGGGTGGGGGCGAGTCGCGAGTCACGGCGGTGCAATCGCATCCCGACGATCGGCGCGCCGACGGCGACGCCGACCGCGAGGGCCGCGAAGGCCGCTTCGAGGGCGAAGGTGATTGTCTGCATGTGGGCTCCTTGGGTGGGGGTTGACCCAGTGTGGCGGTCGAAGCCAAGACCGCCGCAAGCGCGCGCGAAGAATCGACTAAGAGTCGCGCGCGGCCGCGTCTAGCGCGCGTCGCGGCGCAGCGCGAGCAGCGCCGGGGCGCCAATTACCGGGTCGATCCGGTGGTCGAGCGCGAAGCCGAACCGCGCGTAGTAGGCCACGTTCTCGTCGTTCTGGGTCTCGAGGTAGGCCGCCACGTGGTCCGCGTCGACCCGCTCGAGCCCCGGCGCCATCAGGGCCGACCCCACCCCGGAGCGCTGCGCGTCTGGCTCGACGGCGAGCAGCTGGAGGTACCAGTGCCGCTCCTTGAGGTGCGAGCGCATCGCCACGCGCACGACGCGGCTGGCCGCGGCGATCGACCGGGGGCTGCGCCAGAAGGCGGCCAGCGTCGCCGGGAGCTGGGCGAGCTGGGCGCCCGGCGGCGGCGGGAACCCGCCCGGCGCCAGCCACGCCGAGACGCCGAGGACGCGCCCGTCCCCGGCGCGAGCGACCGCGAGGCGCGCCCGGGGCCCGAGGTGAGCCAGGACGGTGGCGTGCAGGCGCACGAGCGACGCCTCGCGGTGCGCGTCGGAGGGCAGCAGGAAGCGGAAGAAGGGGTCGTCGCCAAAGGCCCGGCCGCACAGCGACGCCGCGGCCGCGCGCGTCGCGCGGTCGAGCGGGCCCTCTACGACGGTCACCGGCTCAGCCACGCGCGAAGTCTACGGAGCGCCGATCCCGCGCCCCGGGGTACTGTCGCTCCCTACGCCACCAGGAGGTCTCCACGATGTGGGCCCAGTTGATCACGATGCGCCTGCGCGAGGGCCACGACGGAGACGTCTCGGCGATCTTCGATAGCCTCGCGGCCTCCGAAGTGCCCGGGTCCGGGCTGGTACGCAACGTGACCATGCGCGACCAGGCCGACCCCTCGAGGATCTACACCCTCGTGGTCTTCGAGAGCGAGGAGAAGGCCCGAGAGCGCGAGCGCGACCCTCGGCGCGAGGCCGCTCTCGTCGAGGTCCGCCGCCTCATGGCCGAGGCGTTCGACGGTCCGCCGGAGTTCGTCAACCTCGAGGTGGTGGGCGAGCACGTCGCGTAACGCCTCGCGCGAGCGCGTCCCGACGTCGTTGTCGCGGTCGCGCCGGTCGCGGGTGAGGGCCGTGTTAAGGGCGAGGTAATAATCGCCTCGCGCGGATATGAATTGGGTAAGCGGGCGGATTGGATGGTTACCCTTCGCCCAGTGCACCCGTCGTCGTTTCGACCCCTCTCCCAGTAGGACCACGTGTTCTCATTGAGTTACGCGTGGAATGAGCTTCGGCGCCGCCTCGGCCGCACGATCGTGACCGCCGTCGGCCTGGCGGCCGGCGTGGGCCTCGTCATGGGTATCATCGGCGTCTCCCAGGGCTTGAGCGACGCGCAGTCCAAGGCATTGTCGCCGCTCAAGTCGGTCGGCACCGACATCATCGTGACCCGGACGGTAGCGCCGACGCTGTCGACGGCGACGACCACGACGTCGGTGCCCAACGGCTTCGGCGGCGGCTTTCCCGGGGGTGGGACGCCCGCTGGCGGGGGCGGGTTCTTCTCTGGCGGCCCCGGCGGGTCGCTCAACTCGTCGGACACCGCGGCGCTCGCCGCGGCCAACTCCTCGGTCATCACCGACCTGGCCAAGCTAGGACCGGCGGGCACGAAGTTCACCCACGACTTCTTCGTCCCGGGCACATTGATCACGTTCCCCAGCGAGGCCGTGAGCACGGTCGCCAAGGTCAAGGGCGTCACCAAGGCCGTCGGCGCCCTGTCGCTCGACGCGCTCCACGAGACCGGGACCGTGCCCAAGATCACCGCGTCGGTCAAGACCGGCAGCCAGACTGTGTCGACGACCGTGAAGCCGCCGGTGCTGACGGCGGCCCAGCAGGCGGCCGAGCGCACCTGCATCGAGAACCTAATCAACAAGCAGCTCGGCTCGACCTCGACGACCGTGCCGAGCGGAGGCTCGAGCGGCCCCCCGGGCGGGTTCAGGTTCGGGGGCGGCGCGGCGTCGGCCTTCGCCAAGTGCCTCACGCCGGCGCAGAAGGCCTACCAGCAGAACGTCGTGATCCCCGAGCGCACGATCACCGAGGTGCTCAACCCCCCGACCACCAACACCTCGACGTCCACCTACACCGTGGCCGGGGTCAACCCGGCGGACCCGACCTCGGGGCTCGTGACCAAGGCCCAGCTCGTCAAGGGCGCGTGGCTGTCATCGACCTCCTCGGTGGCCAAGACCCAGGTCCTCGTCACCACGGCCTACGCCTCCCAGAAGGGCCTCGCCATCGGCGAGACGCTGACCATCAACAAGGTCGGGTACAGAATCGTCGGACTGGTCAACCCGACGCTGACCGGTGACGTCTCTGACGTCTACTTCAGCCTCTCCAACCTCCAGTCCCTCTCGACCAACTCGAACCGGATCAACGAGGTCCTGGTCTCGGTGGCGAACGCCAAGGACGTCAAGAGCGTCGCCAAGGCCATCAAGGCGGCCCTGCCCGGCGCGACGGTGCTGACGTCGGCGTCGCTGGCCGACCAGGTCACCGGCAGCCTGGCCAACGCCCGCAAGCTCGCCAGCGACCTCGGTGGGGCGCTGGCCGTCGTCGTCCTCCTGGCCGCCTTCCTCATCGCGGGCCTCCTCACGCTCTCGAGCGTCTCCAAGCGAGTGCGCGAGATCGGGGCCCTCCGGGCGATCGGGTGGTCGCGCCGGCGCGTCGTTCGCCAGATCATGGCCGAGACTGTGGGCATCGGCGTCGTCGGCGGAGTCGTCGGCGTCGGCGTCGGCGCTGCGATCTGCCTCATCATCGGGGCCATCGGGCCGGGCCTGAGTGTCTCGAGCACCGGCCTGGCCGTCGGCGCGTCGAAGGTGAGCGGCCTCTTGGGCCAGACCACGTCGGCCACGGTGGCCCGGACGGTCCACCTGACCGCCCCGATCCACCCGCTCACGATCGTGATCGCCTTCGCTGGGGCCCTCCTCGGCGGTGTCATCGCCGGCGCCGCGGGCGGCTGGAGGGCCGCCCGCCTCTCACCGGCCACGGCCCTCCGGGACCTCGGGTAGGACCGAGCGAACGTGGAAGGACCAGCCGTGACTGACGTGGGGACCGCCGAGACTCGGGGATCCGGCGCGGACGCCCCCCTCTACGACCTGGTGGGCGTGACGCGCACCTTCTCCAAGGGAGGTGTGACGGTTAACGCGTTGCGAGGGGTCGACCTGCGCATCGACCGCGGCGAGACCCTCTCCCTCGAAGGACCGAGTGGGTCGGGCAAGACGACCCTCTTACAACTCCTTGGCGCCCTGGACTCGCCGACCTCGGGGCAGATTCGCTTCGCCGGTCGCTCCCTCGAAGACGCGACCGACCGGGACCTGACCGAGATCCGTTCGCGCGAGATCGGGTTCGTGTTCCAGCAGTTCAACCTGATCCCGACGTTGAGCGCCGCGGAGAACGTCGCCATCGCCATGGTGCCGCGTGAGCCGTCGCGCGACGCGAGGAACGCCCGCTCGCGGGCGCTCCTCGAGCAGGTCGGCCTCAGCCACCGCTTGGAGCACCTCCCGTCGCGGCTCTCGGGAGGCGAGCAGCAGCGCGTCGCCATCGCGAGGGCCCTGGCGAACGCCCCCGAGGTCGTCATCGCTGACGAGCCGACCGGGAACCTCGATTCGACGAACGCGAAGGAGTTCATGGCGCTCCTCGACGAGCTCCAGCGCGACTCCGGAGTGACCGTGATCATCGCGACGCACGACGAGGACGTCGCCAATCACGCCAGACGGAGAATCCGGATAAGGGACGGGGCGATCAAGTCCGACTCAGTCACGTAGGACGTCCCCTCTGCACGACTCCCCGCCCGAGTGAGTCTGGAACCGCCACCGCGCAGCGACGAGTGCCCCCGGCAGGATTCGAACCTGCGCACACGGTTTAGGAAACCGACGCTCTATCCCCTGAGCTACGGGGGCGCAACCGCCCCTCAGCCTACGACGGGGCCGTCAGTTGTCCCCCGACCCTCCCGACCCCCCATCGTCACTGCCGCCCCCGTTGTGTCGCGTGGTGGTCGAGGTGACCGGCGACGGGGGCGGGGGCGGGACGACCGTCGTGCTCGTTGACGTCGTCGTGGGCGGCACCGTCGTCGTCGACGTGGCCGGCACCGTGGTCGTCGACGACGTGGACGGCACGGTTGTCGTCGCCGAGGTAGAGCCGGGGCGACGCGAGTGGTGTCCGACGGGCGCCGTGGTGGGCGGCGCCGACGAGGCCCTCGCCGCCGGGCGCGTGGTGGTCGTCACCGACGACGCCACGGTCGTCGGGGTGACCGCCGACTCCGGGATCGCCGGGGTGCGACTGAGCGCGACCACCGCGCTCGCGCCGGTGGCCGTCACTACCGCGGTCACGAGCCACGAGAAGATCGCGCGGAGCCGTTCCATGTCGCCTCCCGTCAACTCTGCCCGACGCGGCGAGGGTACCCGCCAATGTTGACCAGAAATTGACTACCCGGCGGGGACCGCGGCGCGGCCCGCCATTCGCGTTATACCCGCTCGGCCGTGCCAGGCCGGCGCCGACGGGGCGGCGCCGGGTCTAGTAGTCGTGCGACGACCCGCCGTCGTCGCCACCGTGGTACGTCACCGAGATCGGGGTGAGGCCCGACGGCGCCGCCGTGGCCGTCGGCGCGGCGGCGGCCGTGGTGGCGGGAGTCGCCGCCGCAGCGACCGCCGCGGTGGTAGGGGTCGCCGAGGGCGTCGAGTGGATGTGACTCGACATCAGGACGATCCCCATGGCGGCGGCCGCGGTGAGGGCGAGGGTGTTGAACCACGAGGTGAGGGCTCGGGTGCGGGACATGGTGTCTCCTTTCGACTCCCTCTGTTGTACGCCACGCAGGTGAGACGCCGATAAGGAGCGCCTCATGGCTCCAGAAGAATCCGCGCCCGCGGGCCTCCACTAGCCTCACTGCGGCCATGGCCCTCTCTATCGGCATCGTCGGCCTGCCCAACGTCGGCAAGTCCACGGTCTTCAACGCGCTGACCCACAACCGGGTCCTCGCGGCCAACTACCCCTTCGCGACCATCGAGCCCAACGTCGGCGTGGTCGCGGTGCCCGACGGACGACTGGCGGTGCTGGCCGCGATGTTCGACGCCGAGCGGATCGTCCCGGCGTCGGTCACCTTCGTCGACATCGCCGGGATCGTTCGCGGCGCGTCCGAGGGCGAGGGGCTCGGCAACCAGTTCCTCGCGGCCATCCGAGAGGCCGACGCGATCTGCGAGGTCGTGAGGGTCTTCGAGGACGACGAGGTCATCCACGTCGACGGGCGGATCGACCCGAGCGGCGACGTCGCGACGGTCGAGACCGAGCTCATCCTGGCCGACCTTCAGACCGTCGACCGCGCGCTCGGCCGACTCGAGCGCGACGCCAAGCGCGGCGCTGAGGGCGCCGGGCCCCTCCGGGCCGCGCTGGCGGCGCGCGACGCCCTCAACCGGGGCGAGCCGCTGTCGCGCGCCGCCGGCGCCGACCGGGGCGCGGTCGCCGAGCTGCACCTGCTCACCGCCAAGCCGTTCATCTACGTCTTCAACGTCGACGAGGCCCAGCTGGTGGACCCGGCTCGCCGAGCCGAGCTGGCCGCGTCCGTCGCGCCCGCGCCCAGCGTCGTGCTGTGCGCCAAGGTCGAAGCCGAGCTGGCCGAGCTCGACGACGCCGAGGCGAGCGAGCTGCTCGCCGCCTTCGGCCAGGCCGAGTCGGGGCTGGCCCAGCTCTCTCGGGTCGGCTTCGCGACGCTCGGTCTCCAGACCTTCCTCACGGCCGGGCCCAAGGAGGCGCGCGCCTGGACGATCCGCGCGGGCGCCACCGCGCCCGAGGCGGCCGGGGCGATCCACAGCGACTTCGAGCGCCACTTCATCAAGGCCGAGGTCGCCGCCTACGACGAGCTGGTCGCGGCCGGCTCCCTGGCCGCGCTGCGCGCCGCCGGCCGGGCCCGGGTCGAGGGGCGCGACTACGTGATGCGCGAGGGCGACGTCGTCGAGTTCCGGGTCGGGGTCTGACGCTAGGCTCGCCCCGGGCGCGCGCGAGTGTGCGCGTGACAGCGGTCGGCGCCCAGCAGCCTGATACCACGAAAGGACCTGGACCCATGACGTCTGCCGCACCCGACCACAAAGTCGCCGACCTCTCGCTGGCCGCCTTCGGGCGCGCCGAGATCGGGCTCGCCGAGCACGAGATGCCCGGCCTGATGGCGATGCGCGCCGAGTACGGCGCGACCAAGCCGCTGACCGGGGCCCGCATCAGCGGGTCGTTGCACATGACGGTCCAGACGGCCGTCCTCATCGAGACGCTGGTCGCCCTGGGCGCGCGGGTGCGCTGGGCGAGCTGCAACATCTTCTCGACCCAGGACCACGCCGCCGCCGCGGTCGTCGTCGGTCCGACCGGGACCCCCGAGGCGCCCGCCGGCGTGCCGGTCTTCGCCTGGAAGGGCGAGACCCTCGAGGAGTACTGGTGGTGCACCGAGCAGGTGCTGCGCTGGCCCGGCGAGTCCGGGCCGACGACGATCCTCGACGACGGCGGCGACGCGACGCTGCTCGTGCACAAGGGCGTCGAGTTCGAGCGCGCCGGGTTCGTCCCGGCCCCCGACTCCGCCGACAGCGAGGAGTACCGGGTCATCCTGGCGGTGCTCGACCGGATCGTGGCCAGCGGCGAGGGGCTCTTCGAGCCGATGGCCGCCGGCATCGTCGGGGTCTCGGAGGAGACGACGACCGGGGTGCACCGCCTCTACGACAGCGCCCGCGAGGGCACCCTGCTCTTCCCGGCCATCAACGTCAACGACGCGGTGACCAAGTCGAAGTTCGACAACAAGTACGGCTGCCGCCACAGCCTGATCGACGGGCTCAATCGCGCCACCGACACCCTGATCGGCGGCAAGGTCGCCGTGATCTGCGGCTACGGCGACGTCGGCAAGGGCTGCGCCGAGAGCCTGCGCGGCCAGGGCGCGCGCGTCATCGTGACCGAGATCGACCCGATCTGCGCCCTGCAGGCCGCGATGGACGGCTTCCAGGTCACGACGCTCGAGGAGGCGCTGGCCAGCGCCGACCTGGTGGTCACGGCCACGGGCAACCGCGACATCGTCACCGTCGAGCACATGCTGGCCATGAAGCACCAGGCGATCCTCGGCAACATCGGCCACTTCGACAACGAGATCGACATGGCCGGCCTGGCGGCCCTGCCCGGGGCGCGCCGCGAGACGATCAAGCCCCAGGTCGACAAGTGGACCCTGCCCGATGGGCGCGCAATCATCGTGCTCTCCGAGGGCCGCCTGCTCAACCTGGGCAACGCGACCGGCCACCCGAGCTTCGTGATGAGCAACTCGTTCACCAACCAGGTCATGGCCCAGGTCGAGCTGCACCACAACTTCTCGAACTACGAGCGCGACGTCTACGTGCTGCCCAAGGCCCTGGACGAGAAGGTCGCCCGGCTCCACCTCGACGCGCTCGGGGTCCGGCTGACCACGCTGACCAAGGTCCAGGCCGACTACCTCGGCGTCGCGGTCGAGGGCCCCTACAAGCCCGACCACTACCGCTACTAGTGGGCGCGCGCCTCGGGGCGATCGCCCTGGACTGCGACGACCCCGTCGCGCTGGCTCGCTTCTACGGCGCGCTCCTCGGCGCCCCCGTCGCCTACGAGTCCGAGGGCTTCGCCGCGGTGCGCCTGCGCGGGGTCTGGCTGACGGCGCACCGGGTCGAGCGCCACTCGCCCCCGACCTGGCCCGACCCGGCGACGCCCAAGCAGGCCCACCTGGACGTCTCGGTCGACGACCTGGAGGCCGAGCTGGCCCGGGCCCTCGCCCTGGGCGCCACCCGACGCGAGGCGCCGTCCGGCAGCGGGTTCGTGACCCTCTTGGACCCGGCGGGGCACCCGTTCTGCCTGACCACGAACGTCCCGGACCCCGACGACCAGAACGCGAACCACGGGACTTGACGTGATATCAGAATGATGTCATACTGACATCGTGCTGATATCAGACTACTGGTCCAAGGTCCGCCAGGGGCTCGTCTCCCTCGGCGAGATAGGCGGCCCCGAGACCGCCGCGACGGCGCAGCGCCTGGCCGCCGCCCTCGAGCCGGTCGCGCGCACCGCCTTCCTCGAGTCCCTCAACGAGCTGGTCGCGGAGTTCAACCTCCGCCACCACCAGACGGTGGGGGTCACCCTCGGCCCGGACGACGTGCAGATCGCCCCCCTGGCCGAGGCCGCCGATGAGGCGCCGGCCACTCCCGCCGGCGACCTCACGGCGCGCTTCGCCCTGCGCCTGAGCGAGGACCTCAAGCGCCGCTTCGAGCAGGCGGCCCAGGCCTCGGGCCAGTCGTCGAACACCTGGATCCTCCGCACCCTCGACCGCTCGCTGCGCGACGAGACGGGGAGCGGCTGGCGCCACGAGATGCGCGGCCGCGGCCGCAGTTAGGGGAGGCAATGAGCGACAGCACCCACAGGGACGAGACCGGCCCGCGCCAGCGCCGCGTCGACCTCACGGCCTCCGGCCCGGTCGCGGCGCGCGTGGCGACGCGCAGCGGCGACATCGTCGTCTCGACGACGTCGGGCACCGACGTCGTCGTCACCCTGCGCGTCGACCCGGGCGCCCCGGAGTCCCTGCTGGCCGACACGGTCGTCGAGTTCGACGCGGCCCACCAGACGCTCCGGGTGACCACCCCGGCGGCCGACGGCCCCGGCGGCTCGCCCCTGAAGGCGTTCCGGCGCGGCCTGTTCTCGATGGGCACGCGCGACGTCAGCGTCAGCGTCTCGCTGCCCGAAGGCTCCGACGTGGAGGTCGAGACGGTCTCAGGCGACTGCGTCGTGCACGGCGTCGTGAGAGACGCCACGCTGCACACGGTGTCGGGCGACGTCGTCGTCGACGACGCGTCGGACGTCGACGCCCACACCGCCTCGGGTGACCTCCTGGTCGGCCGGGCCCGCACGGCGCTCCGCGCGCGCTCGGCGTCGGGTGACGTCGTGGTGCGCGAGGGCGCGCCGGCGACCAAGGTCGACAGCGCCTCCGGAGACGTGCGCGTCTCGGTGCCCGGCGGGTCGACCGAGGTCTCGACGGCGTCCGGCGACGTCCAGGTGAGCGCGGCCGGCGCCGGCACCGTCGTCGCCCGCTCGGCGTCGGGCGACGTGCGCGTCGCCGTGACCCCGGGTCTCGAGATCGACGTCGAGGCGCGCTCGATGAGCGGGGACCTCACCAGCGCCTTCGACCTGGACCGCGACGGTGACGCCGGGTCGGGCGACGTACTCGCCCTCCGGCTCTCCACCGTCTCGGGGGACGTGGCGGTGGTGCGCGTCTAACGCCAGCGGCGCGCCACCACCTCCACGTGCACCACGACGAACAGCCCGACCGGGAGAGAGGACCACTCAGTGAACGCCTCCGCCATCGACGCGAGCTCCGCCTCGCGGGCCAGGCCGAGCTCGAGCGCGCGCGCCGCGAGGTCGCTGCGCGTGACGCGCTCGGCCCAGAGGCCGCCCCACCACGCCCGCTCCTCGGGGGTGGCGAACGTCCAGGTCGACGCCGTGACCCTCGGGTCCGCGAACCCCGCCTCAGCGACCCAGGTGGCGAGGTGACGGCCGGCGTCGGACTGCGCTCCGTTGGCCCGCGTGACCGCGCGGTACAGGTCGCGCCACGCGTCGAGCCGCCCGTCGGCCGGCGCCCAGACGAAGGCCCCGTAGTCGGCGTCGCGCGCGGCGACGAGGCCGCCGGGGCGCAGCGCCCGCCCGGCCTCGGCCAGGGCGGCGACCGGGTCGGCGAGGTGCTGGAGGACCTGGTGGAACAGGACCACGTCGGCCGCGCCGTCGTCGACCGGCAGCGCGTAGGCGTCGCCGACGCAGAAGCGCAGGTTCTCTCGCCCGGCGTGAGCCGCCGCCGCCTCGGCGACCACCCCGGCGTCGCGGTCGACCCCTATCGTCGCCCCCGGGGCCACCATCCGCGCGAGGCCCTCGGTGATGGTCCCCGGGCCGCAGCCGACGTCGACGACGCGCTGGCCCGGCGCCAGGTCGCCGAGCAGGAAGGCGGCGGAGTTCTCGACGGTCCGCCAGCGGTGGGCGCGCAGGACGGACTCGTGATGGCCGTGGGTGTAGCGCTCCCGGCCCTCATCCACCGCGCGATCGTAGGCGGCGTCGCGGCGGCCGCCCGACGGGCGGCCGCCGCCAGCGTCTAGGCGTTCGGGCTGGGCCTCGCGCCCGCCGGGGGCGTCGCGCCCACCGGGCCGGCGCCGAAGCCGTCCTCGACGGCGGTGACCGTGAAGGCGCCGTCGAGCTTGACGGTCACGTAGGCGCCGCTCGTCGTGCGCATGTGCACCTCGTAGGGCGAGCCGGCCGAGTCGGTCTCGGCGCGCACCAGCGTGGCGCCGGGCTCCGCGGCCGTGGCCGCGGCGACCGCGTCGGTGAGCTCGGCGCCCGTGAGCGGCGTCTCGCCCGGGCCGTGGCTCAGCGTCGCCGGGTCGGTCGGCGGCGCGTCGCTCATCGGCGTCGTGGTGGTGGTCGTCGTCGTCGCCCCGGGGGAGGCAGCGGAGGCGACTCCGGCGGCGCCGAGGCCGACGCCGGCGACGATGGCGGTCGTCGCCAGGATCGTTCGAAACGGGTGGGGCTGGGGGGACATGGGGCTGTCCTTTCGTCGGTGTGCGGGACCATCCCGCTCCCCCACCATCGCGCGCCGAGGTAAGCGCGGCTCAGGTCCGCGCTAAGGCTGCGCTAATTCTTCGCCACCACCAGCGCCCGCCGGTACAGGACGTGGCGGCGTATCGGGCCGTCGGGGACGCGCGGGTGGTCGAAGTCGTCGGCCGGGTCGTGGGCGAACCCGAGGCGCTCCATGACCGCGCGGCTGCGCGCGTTGATCGCCGCGGTGAAGCTCACGACCTCCCCGCGCGGCGGGTCCAGCCGCCCCGGCGCCCACGCCAGGGCGGCGGCGGCCGCCTCGGTCGCGTAGCCGTGTCCCCACGCGCTCGCCCGCAACCGCCACCCCACCTCCACCGCCGGGGTGAAGGCGGCCTCGAAGGTGGGCGCCGCGAAGCCGGTGAAGCCGAGGAACTCGCCGCCGGAGCGCTCCTCGAGCGCCCAGATCCCGAAGCCGTCGGCCCACGCCGCGCCGATGCGCGCGACCAGCGCGTCGGACTCCGCGCGCGACAGCGGCGCCGGGAAGAACTCCATCACCCTCGGGTCGGCGTTCATCTGCGCGAACGGCTCGAGGTCGGCGTCGGCGAAGGCGCGCAGGACGAGCCGCTCGGTCGCCAGCGTCGGGACGCTCACTCCTCGTCGGCGCCGAAGTTCGGGTTGTGGATGAAGCCGACGACCCCGACGTCGGGCAGCCGGACGGTCGCGGTGATGATGCCGTCGCCGACGTCGGTCGGCTCGCCGTGGATCGTCGCGCCGCGCTCGAGCGCCGCGTCGACCGCCTCGTCGACGTCGTCGACGCCCCAGTACGTCAGCGCGCCGTCGGCCGGGTCGGCGTCGGGTAGCAGGCCGAGCTCGTAGCCGCCGACGTTGAAGCCGACGTAGAACGGCTCCTCGAAGTAGGGGCCGTAGCCCAGGAAGTCGGTCCACCACGCCGTGGCCGCCTCGAGGTCGGCGGTCGGGTAGATCGCGGTGCGCAGTCCGTGCAGGGTCGTCATCGCCGCGACCCTAGCCCCGCCGCGTGACTCAGCGGCCCAGGATCCTGCCCAGCGCCTCGGCCTGGCCGGGGTCGGCCCTCCACCACGTCCAGCGGCCCCGACGCTCCCCGACGATCAGCCCCGCCGCGACGAGGCGCCGGGTGTGGTGCGACACCGTCGGCTGGCTCAGGCCGGTCGGGGCCTCGAGGTCGCAGCTGCAGACCTCGCCCGCGCTCGCGATCAGCGAGTAGATCCGCAGCCGCGCCGGGTCGGCCAGCGCCGCGAAGACGCCGGCCAGGGCGTCGGCCTGCTCGGCGTCGAGGGCGCGCACGTCGACCGGGGCGCAGCAGACGTCGCTCGCGCGCAGCGCGATCCGCGTGGCGCGACGGCGGGCCGGTGTCGCATTGACAGTCATCGATGTATAAGGTACTCTACGCATCGATCAGTGTCAATGTGAAAGGAACCCCCGTGTCGCGCCTGCAGCTCGCCCTGAACGTCTCGGACCTCGACGAGGCCGTCGACTTCTACTCCGCCTACTTCGCCACCGAGCCGGCCAAACGCCGCCCCGGCTACGCCAACTTCGCGATCGAGGACCCGCCCCTCAAGCTGGTCCTCTTCGAGGGCGGCGAGCCCGGGACGATCAACCACCTCGGGGTCGAGGTCTTCTCGGCCGACGACGTGGCGGCCGCCACCGACCGGCTCGCGCGCGCGGGCCTGGCCACCGACGTCGAGGAGAGCACGACCTGCTGCTACGCCGTCCAGGACAAGGTCTGGGTCGACGGCCCCGACGGCTCTCGTTGGGAGACGTACGTCGTGATCTCGGACGCGAGTGACGCCGAGGCGCTGGCCGGCGACCAGGCGTGCTGCGCGCCGTCGTCCTCGACGTCCCCGGAGACCGCGGCGTGCTGCTGACCCCCCCGACGACCGACTCGCGAGGGGAATCGTGACGGTGATCTCCGGCCGGTCACCGGACGGCCAGACGGACGCGCCGGTCGTCGCGCGACTGTCGTTCCTCGACCGGTTCCTCCCGGTGTGGATCCTGCTGGCGATGGCCGCGGGCATCGGACTGGGTCGAGGCCTACCGAGCCTGAACGCCCATCTCAACGCGATCCAGGTCACGTCGGGCACGTCGCTGCCCATCTTCATCGGCCTGCTGGTGATGATGTACCCGGTCCTGGCCAAGGTGCGCTACGACCGGGTGGGCGTCGTCGCGCGCGACCGGCGGCTGCTGGTGGCGTCGCTGGTGCTCAACTGGCTGGTCGGGCCCGCGGTCATGTTCACGCTGGCCTGGCTGCTGCTGCCCGACCTGCCCGCGTACCGGACCGGCCTGATCATCGTCGGCCTGGCCCGGTGCATCGCCATGGTGCTGATCTGGAACGACCTCTCGGGCGGCGACCGGGAGGCGGCGGCCGTCCTGGTGGCGCTCAACTCGCTCTTCCAGATCCTCGCCTTCGCCCTGCTCGGCTACTTCTACCTGCGCGTGCTGCCGGGCTGGCTCGGACTCAGCACCCAGGGGCTGGACCTGTCGATGGGGCGAATCGCCGAGACCGTCGCCATCTTCCTCGGCATCCCCCTGGCCGCGGGCTACGTGACCCGGACGGTGGGCGAGCGCGCGCGGGGCCGAGAGTGGTACGAGACGCGTCTGCTGCCCCGGCTCGGGCCGTTCGCCCTCTACGGGCTTCTCTACACCGTCGTCATCCTCTTCGCCCTGCAGGGCCACACGATCACCTCGCGTCCCGGCGACGTGGCCCGCATCGCCCTGCCGCTCCTGGGCTACTTCGCCGTCATGTGGTTCGGGTCGTTCGCCCTCGGCCGAGCCCTCGGGCTCCCCTACGACCGCACCGCGACGCTGGCGTTCACCGCGGCGGGCAACAACTTCGAACTGGCCATCGCCGTGTGCATCGGCGTCTTCGGGGTCACGAGCGGCGAGGCGCTGGCCGGGGTCGTCGGCCCGCTCATCGAGGTGCCGGTCCTCGTGGGACTGGTCTACGTGTCGCTGTGGGCGATGCGGCACCTCTACCCGCGCTCGCCCGCAGCCACCGAGACCCCGTGAACGACCGCCCCGTCATCCTCTTCCTGTGCGTCCACAACGCTGGCCGCTCCCAGATGGCGGCCGCCTTCGCCCGGCGCGACGGCGCGGGCCGCGTCGACGTGACGAGCGCCGGGTCGGCGCCGGGCGAGAGCCTCAACCCGGCCGTGGTCGCGGCGATGGCCGAGGCCGGACTGGACATCACCGGCGAGCGGCCGCGCAAGGTCACCGACGACATGGTCCGCGCGGCCGACGTCGTCGTCACCATGGGCTGCGGCGACGAGTGCCCCTACGTCCCGGGCGTGCGCTACCTCGACTGGGAGCTCGCCGACCCGGCCGGGATGGACCTGGACGGCGTGCGCGCAGTGCGCGACGAGATCGAGCGTCGCGTCGCCGGCCTGGTCGACGGGCTCGCCCCGCTCGCCTAGCGGTAGGTCGCGAGGCGCTCGAGCACCAGCGCGGTGAAGCGCTCGTTGTCCAGGCGCACCCCCACCCGGACCGGGCTGTCGGCGTGGACCCGGCGCCGGTCGAACCACGTCGCCCCGCGGCTGTGCTCGCCGGCCGTCTCGACGGTCACCGTGACGCCCTGGGTCTCGATGGCGCCGGGGTCGATCAGCTCGTAGACCGCGGTGGCGTCGTGCATGATGACGCGGCGGTGCCCGTACCAGCCGTCGTGGAAGTCCGCGTAGCGCTCGAGCATCCCGGCGAGCCGCTCGCCCACCTCGGTGCCCAGGCCCCGCAGCGCGGCGACGTCGTCGGGGCCGAGCGTCGCCTGGTGCGTGAGGTCCAGGGGCATCACCGTGAGCGGCCAGCGCGCGGCGAAGACCCGCGCCGCGGCCTCCGGGTCGGCCCAGACGTTGAACTCCGCGGCCGGCGACGCGTTGCCCTCGAAGGAGGCCCCGCCCATCACGACGACGCGCTCGACGACCTCGTCGGCCTGCGGGTAGCGCTCGAGCAGGGTGGCCAGGTTGGTCATCGGGCCGATCGAGACGATGGCCAGCGGCCCCGCCGTGGCCAGCGCCCAGAGCAGGTCGACGGCGTGCTCGTCGACGACCCGGGCCGCGGGCTCGCCCCACGAGAGGTCGCCCAGCCCGTCCTCGCCGTGGACCGACCCCTCGTGGGTCACGAAGCCGCGCAGGGACCGGGCGCACCCCGCGGCGATCGGCACGTCGGGCCGGCGCGCGAGGTCGATGAGCCGGCGGGCGTTGAGCGTCGTCTTGTCCAGCGCGACGTTGCCCGCGACGGTCGTGAGCGCGACGACGTCGAGCTCGGGGCTGGCCAGGGCGAGCAGGATCGCGACCGCGTCGTCGACGCCCGGGTCGGTGTCGATGGCGACCCTCAGGCCAGCCACCGCTGGACCTCCTCGGTCGTCGGCTGGGCGCCCTGCGCGCCCGGGGCCAGGGTGGCCAGCGCGCCGGCCGTCGCCGCGAACGCCATCGCCGCGGCCGGGGCGTCGCCGACGGCCAGGCGCACCGCGTAGGCCGCGCAGAACACGTCGCCAGCACCCACCGTGTCGACCGCGGCGACCGGCGGCGCCGGCGCGCGCGCGACCTCGAAGCCCCGGTCCAGCAGGATCGCGCCCGCGGCCCCGCGCGTGACCACGCAGTGGCGCAGCGCGCCGGCGTCGATCGCGGCGGCCTCCACCTCGTTGACGACCACGACCTCGCAGGCGGCCAGGACCTCCGGCGCGATCCCGGCGGCCGGCGAGGCGTTGAGCACCAGTCGCACGCCCGACCCCGCCGCGGCGGCCAGCGCGGACCCGGCCACCTCGGCCGAGGCCAGCAGGACGTCGTATCCGCCCAGGTCCACCGAGGCCAGGTCGAGCTCCTGGTTCGCGCCCGGGGCCACGACGATCTGGTTCTCGCCCGAGGGCGCGACGCAGATCAGCGCGACGCCGGTCGGGCGCGCGACGCGCGCGACGCGCGAGACGTCGACCCCTCGCGCGGCCAGCCCTTCGACGAGCCAGTCGCCGTCCTCGTCGGCTCCCACCGCGCCGAGCAGCGTCGCGCTCGCGCCGAGGCGCGCCGCGGCGGCCGCCTGGTTGGCGCCCTTGCCGCCGGGTTGGCGCTCGACGTCGCCGCCGAGCACGGTCTCGCCCGGGCGCGGCAGCGTCGCGACCCGGACCACCAGGTCGACGTTGCAGCTGCCGACCACCCCGACGCGCGGGGGCGCCGGCACTAGCCGAGGAACCGGTTCGTGTAGTAGGTCGTCGGCGGCTTGGCCTTGGTGATCAGGCCGACGCGCTTGAGCGCCGTGGCGACTGCCGCCCACTCGGCCGAGGTCTGGGTGAAGTACTGGCGCGCGGCGTTGGTGAGGAACGGGATCGTCAGGGACCAGCCGAGCTTGTTGTAGCTGTCGGAGTAGCCGGACTTGGGGTAGGCCATGTCGAACACGCCGGCCGCCGCCGCCGGGTGGGCCACCGCCCAGGCGGTCGCCTGGCGGATGGCCGCCATGAACGCCGTGACCTTCGCCGAGTGGGCCGAGGCGTAGCTGGTCGACGTCGCGTAGACCCAGATCGGGATGTCCGGCGCCCCGGCGGACGTGCCGAGGAGCTGCGAGAGGTGGCCCTTCTGGTGGCTGCCCGCGAAGTTGGGCCCCTCGTAGTTGGTGGTGTTCGTCGCGAAGTCGACCTTGCCCGCGAGCAGCGACGTCAGGTCGTTTCCGGCGGGACTCGTCACGATCGAGACCTGGCTCGTGGTGAGGTGGGCGAACTTGAGGACGTACGGCAGCATGGCCTCGGTCCAGGTGTCGCCGTAGGAGAAGATCCGCTTGCCCTTGAGGGTCGCGTGGAGCGTCGCCGCCTTGAGGCTCACGCCGGGCTTGGCGAAGAGGGCCCAATTGTTGCGCATCGAGTAGTTCGCGATCGACACCAGCGGGACCCCGGCGTTGAGCGCCACGCCCATGTCCGACGTCGTCACGAACCCGATGTCGGCCGACCCGGTGGCCAGCATCTTGGAGGTCGTGGACGTGTCGGGCGGGAACACCACGTGGACCGACAGCCCGTGAGCCGCGAAGTAGCCGCGATGCTCGGCCACGACGACCGGTATCAGCTCGAAGTCCGGGCCGGGGAAGTCGTAGGCGAAGGTCACCTTGGTCAGGGGCACCGCCGAGGCGGGGCCGCTGAGCGCGATCGCCGGCAGGATCAGGCTGGCCACCAGGGCCGCGACGCGGAACCGCTTCATCACCGACTCCCGAGCTCGAGGTGACGACGATCCTACCGGAGCGGGCGCGACGCGCCCCGTCGTCAGCGCGTCCAGGGCCACCGGCGCGCGACCGTTCGCCGCAGCCACGGCGTCGACCACGTCTGCACCCCGAGCATCAGCAGGAACCACGCGATTCCGATGACCGTCATCAGCATCGTCGTCCCGTAGACGGCGGCGGTGTTGAAGTTCGCGTTCGCGTTGCGCTGGTAGAGGGCCAGGGACGCGCCCTCGCTCGAATAGAGCTCGCCGATGATCGCGCCGGCCACCGCGTAGGTCGCCCCGATCTTGAGCCCGGAGAACAGGGACGTGCTGGCCGCGGGCAGCTCGACGTGCCAGAACGTGCGCCAGCGCGACGCGCCGTAGACCCGGGCGAGCTGGAGCAGGTCCGCGTCGACGTGGGTCAGGCCGTCGATGCCGTTCACCGTGACGGGGAAGAAGGTGATCCAGGCGACGATGAGGACCTTGGGCGTGACGCCGAAACCGAAGATGAGGACCAGGGGCGGCCCGAGCGCGATGATGGGCACCCCCTGGGAGAGGACGAGGACCGGGTAGATCATCCGGTTGACGACGGGCAGCCGCGCCATGAATGTCGCGAGCATCAGCCCGACCACCGCTCCGACCACGAAGCCGACGATCGTCTCGCGCAGCGTGCCGAGGGTGAGCGGCCACAGGGTCGACCAGTTCCCGGTCACCGCGCGGATCGCCGCCATCGGCCGCGGCGCGACGTAGGACGCGACGTGTCCCCAGACAACGATGGCCTGCCAGACGAGCAGGACGATCACGATCGAGAGCAGCGGGACACCGACGTTGCGCAGGACCTTGCGCGTCATGACTCACCGCCGTGCAGCAGGCGCAGGATCCGTGCCTTCATCGCAATGAACATCGGATCGGTCAGCGTCTCGACCCCGCGCGGGCGCGCCATCACGTTGGGGATGTCCGCGACGACTCGCCCGGGCCGCGGGCTCATGACGAGCACCCGATCCGACAGGAAGATGGCCTCGTCGACGTCGTGGGTGATGAAGAGCACGGTCCGACCGCTGTCGCGCCAGACCTGGACGAGCCACTGCTGCATCTCGAGCCGGGTCTGGGCGTCGAGGGCCCCGAACGGCTCGTCGAGCAGCAGGAGGTCCTGGTGGGTGAGGAGCGTGCGCATGAACGCGACGCGCTGGCGCATCCCGCCCGAGAGCGCGCTCGGGTAGTGGCGCAGGAAGTCGCCGAGCCCGTACGCGCCGGCGACTCGGCGGGCCTCGGCCCGATCGGCGTCGGTCACGCGCCGGGTCAGGCGCGCCGCCAGGGTGATGTTGTCCTCGACGGTGCGCCAGGGCAGGAGGAGGTCCTTCTGGAGCATGTAGCCGACGTGCCCGGTCGACCCGACCACCGACGCGCCCGCCAGCACGACGTCGCCGCCGTCGGGGCGCAGAAGCCCGGCGACCACGTTGAAGAGGGTCGACTTGCCGCAGCCCGACGGGCCCACGATCGCCACGAAGGACCCGTCCTCCACCGAGAGCGTGGTCGGCGCGAGCGCGTCAGTCCCTCCGAAGGACTTGCTCACGCCACGCAGCTCGAGGAGCCCCGTCGGCATCGCTCAAATGTAACGCCGGCCCGGCGGGCGCCTACCGGTACCCCGCCATGATGTCGTCGGCCACGCCGACGAGCCCGAGGGGGTTGGCCGCGCGCACGAACCACTCGCGACCCATGACTGCTCGGAACTCCTCGCGGGTCATCTTCATCCAGAACGAGTCGGCGATCTGGCTGGCGTGCGCGGCCAGCGCGTCGTACTTCGCGTCGGTGACCGACGAGACGTCGACCACCGCGTCGATCTCCTCGTCGGGCGTCCCCAGCTCGATCTCCTCGCCGTCCGCGCCGACGTCGGGCGCGTCGGGCTCGAGCTCGGCGCCGCGATCGCGCGCCGCCTCGGCCCGGGCCCGCTCCTCGGCCTCCCAGCGCTCGCGCCAGCGCGCCATCACCGACTCGGGGATCGCGTTGAAGTAGAGCGTCGGCTGGTAGTCGAGGAGCGCGATCGCCGCCAGCGTCACCCGGTGGGCCTGGATGTGGTCGGGGTGGCCGTAGAAGCCGTGCTCGTTGTAGGTCATCACGACCTGGGGCCGCTCGGCGACCAGGACCTCGGCCAGGCGCTCGGCGGCGACCTCCACGGGCGTCGCCCAGAACGACCGCGCGTCGTCGTTCTGGGGCCAGCCGCGCATCCCCGAGTCGCGGTACCCCAGCTTCACCAGGCGCGACACGCCGAGCGCGGCGACGGCCGCGTCGAGCTCGGTCGCTCGGTGCGCCGCGACCTCCTCGGCGTCGTGGCCCTCCTCAGCCGGCTTGACCCCGCCGGGGGCGTCGCCGAACTCGCCGTCGGTGCAGGTCACCAGGACCGTGCGCACGCCCTGTCGGCCGAGCAGCGCCAGCACGCCGCCGGTGCTGATCGCCTCGTCGTCGGGGTGGGCGTGCACCGCGATGAATGTCAGCCCGTCGCTCATGTCACGCCCCCAAATAGGTCCGTCTCGTCCCCGCTGGCCGCCGACCGGCTCCAGGCGCGTCGGTAGTACTCGGTGCCGAAGAGCAGCGTGAAGAGGTCGGCGTCCATCGTGACGAGGTCGCCGTTGTCGATCTGGGACCCGTGGGCGGCGACGGCCGCCTGCTTGCGCGCGGCGTACCGGCGCGCGTCGATGACCGTGTCGACCGCGTCGTCGGGCACCCCGACCGCGTCGACGACCCACATCGGCAGCGCGACGCCCCGCGAGCGCGCCTCGGGGACGAACTCGTCGAGGACCCGCTGGGGCGCCACCGGGTAGTAGAGCCGCTCGACCGACGCCGCGATCTCCACCGCGCGCCGCGTCACGCGGTTGGCCATGACGTGGTCCGGGTGGCCGTAGAAGCCGTTCTCGTCGTAGGTGACGACGACGGATGCGCCGGCCTCGTCGAGCAGCGCGGCGAGCGTGAGCGCGACGGGCTCGACGTCGGCGTTGGCGAACGCCCGCGGGTCGGCGTTGCTCGCCCAGCCCGGGCCGCCGGAGTCGAGATAGCCGAGCGAGGCGCAGCGCGTCGCGCCCACCAGGTCCGACGCGCGCGCCAGCTCGGCCGCGCGCGTCGCGCGGGTCTCGGCGTCGTCGTGCCGCGGGTCGGGGCCCGCCCGGCCCGCGGCGTCGAAGCCCAGCTGCCCGTAGGTGCAGGTGACTAGCAGGACGTCGCGGCCCTCGTCGGCGTAGCGCGCCGTGGCGCCAGCGGTGAAGAGCGCCTCGTCGTCGGGGTGCGCGTGCACGCACGCCAGGGCCGGCTTCATCGCAGAGAGACTAGGAGGCGGCGAGCTGGGCGATGCGCACGACGAGCAGGACGCCGGCGACGAGCAGGTACGCGCCGTTGGCCCGCAGGAGGATGCGCCGGGCGCGCGACGTGTAGGGCGCCTCGAGCAGGGTGAGTCGGGGGGTCCGCCACTCGTACCGGTCGCCCCGCGTAGCCCGGCCGCGGCCCGGCGCGCCTGAGCCCGATGGGCAGCCCCACCGCCAGGCCGAGCGCCGCCACCGCCCCGAAGCCGACGAGGACCGCGACGACGTTCACGCTCGAGAACAGCGTCGAGATCATCATCACGACCGAGAGCACGACCAGGCTCGCGACGATCACCACCGCCACCGCGTTGAGCCAGCGCGCGTTGACCCACGGTCCGAGGGCGTCGTGGTCGTTGGCGAGCAGCAGGACGATGATCGACGTGCTCGGCAGCATCAGCCCGCACATGGCCTGGACCGCCAGGGTGATCAGCCCGAGGGGCGCGCCGGGGGCCAGCGCGACCGCCGCGGCCAGGACGATCAGCCCGCCGAAGACGCCGTAGAAGCCCTTGGCCTCGCGCAGCGGCACGTTCGAGCCCCTGGGCGAACCGCGGCGCGAGGTCTCCGACGGCGTAGCTGCTGGCCAGCGTGACCACCGCCGCGCCGATGATCGAGGAGTTGAGCAGGATCAGCGCGAAGAACGTCCCGGCGCCGTGGCCGACGAAGTGCCCCAGTCCCCGCGCGACGGCCAGGGAGTTCGTGTAGGCGTTCGGGCCGCCGTGGGGGGCGAGCCCGGCGGCGGTCACCGAGACGAGCAGCGCGGCGACGACGACCACGACGACCGACCCGATCACGGTGTCGGCGCGCTCGTAGTTGAGCCAGCGCGGCGAGATCCGCTTGTCGACGATGTTGCTCTGCTTGGAAGTAGAGCTGCCACGGCGCGACCGTCGTGCCGATGATCGAGATGATGAGCAGCACGGCCGCCGACGACGCCCCGCCGCGGATCCCCGGCACGGCGAGCCCGTGGGCCATCGAGCCCGTCGAGAGGTGGGCGTTCCAGATGCAGCGGGAAGACGACCACGTTGACCGCGACGAAGAGCATCATGAACCGCTCCCAGCGACGGAACGACCCGGTCGAGGTCACGGCGAACAGCGTCACCGCGGCCACCGGCACCGAGACGTACGGCGAGACGCCGAAGTACCTCATCGACAGCGAGATGCCGATGAACTCGGTGACGATGATGAGGAAGTTCAGCAGGAGGATCGACGAGATCGACACGGTCCCCCAGCGGCGACTGATCCGCTCGCGGATGAGCCGGCCGAAGCCGACGCCGGTCACCGCGCCCAGGCGCACGACCATCTCCTGGGTGACGATGAGGACCGGGATCAGCAGCGGGAGGGTCCAGAGCAGCGTGTAGCCGAAGTTCTGGCCGGCCTGGGCGTAGGTCGACACGCCGCCCGCGTCGTTGTCGCCCACCATGACGATGAGGCCCGGGCCGATGATGGCGAGCAGCGTCAGCAGGCGGCCCGCGCCAGCCACGGCGCGAGCCCGATTCGTGCGCGTCGACGGTCCCGAAGGCGCCGCGGATCTGCTCGGCTGTGCGTGGACTCGGGCACGTCACCCCCTTCCTCGGTCGTCGTGGTCGCCCGCCGCGACCGACGACCCGGGGGCTAGTGGCCCAGGGGCTCGGGACGCGACACGGTCCTGGTGGTCATCCGGCGCGAGCCGGTACTGGGGGGTTTCAGACGCACCCCCCTAGAACGGGACCCCACGGCCGGTCGCGCGGTCACTCCTCGACCGCCGTCAGTCCGAACTCGCGGCGCCAGCCCTGGGGCAGGAGCTCGCTCGAGTAGGTCGTCGACCGTCACGACGCCGACCACCGCCGCGTGCTCGTCGTCGAGCACCGGGACCACGGTGAGGTTGAAGTCGCTCATCTTGCGCGCCACCTGCGAGACGTCCCAGTGGGGGTGGACGTGGGTCAGCGGGACCCGGCTGACGGCCAGCGCCACCTCGTCGGCGCGTGCGCGCACCAGCGACGCGACCGTGGCCGAGCCCGCTGGGCTGGCCCTCGTCGTCGAGGACGAACACGACGTAGCAGCGACTCGGCCGGGACTCTCGACGTGCGCACCGCGTCGAGGGCGTCGGCCGACCGTCGCCTTCGACCCGACCGTGAGCGAAGTCGGGGCTCATCAGCCCGCCGGCGGTGTCGGCGTTGTAGGAGAGGAGGTTGCGCACCTTGTCGCGCTGGTCGACCGGCAGGCCGCTCGAGGATCGGCAGCCGGCGGTCCTGATCGACCTCGCTGATGAGGTCGGCGGCGTTGTCGGGCTCCATGCGCGCGAGCAGTCGGGCGGCCTCGGCGTCGCTGCGGTCCTCGAGGAACTCGAGCTGGTGGGTCGTGTCGAGCTCCTCGAAGACGTCGGCCTCGAGCTCGCGGTCGAGCCCGACGGCCTCGATGATCTCCTCGCCCTCCTCGTGGCTGGCCTGCTCGACCAGGTCGGCGATCTGGGCCGGGTGCAGCTTGGACAGCTTTCGGTACGGGATGCGCAGCCGGGCCGTCGGCACGTGGCTCACGAACGGCTCGATCGGAGGCGAAGTCGACGATCCGCTCCGCCTTGACGTGCGCGCCCACCCGAGCGCCGAGCAGCCGGCGCAGCAGCGACCGGCGGCCGGGGTCGACGCCGACGACCTCCCACTTGCCGTCGATCGTGGGCGATCTCGATCTCGTTGGCGGTGATAAGCCGGCCCCTGCACCAGGTTGATCGAGGTGGCGGGCCAGGAGGTCCTCGGCCAGGAGGAGCTCGCCGGGCCGGCGCTCGAACCGTCGCAGGTCGACCCGGCGGCCCTCGAAGGTGACGCGGCCCTCGGCCAGGCCGCCGATCTTGCGGATCGGCACGAAGAGGTCGCGGCCCTCGATGCGGATGACGGCGCCCACGATCGGCGGGTGGGCGTCGTCGCCGAGGCGCGCGACCAGGTCCTGGACGCGGCCGATCCGGTCGCCGGCCTGGTCGAACATCGGCCGGTGCAGGAACGTGGAGAGGTGGAGGATCTCGGTCATTGAAGGGTCCTGTGAGCCGACCCAGGCTACCCCGAGGGCGTCCCCCGGCGCCGGGGCCCGGTGGCGCGCTACGCGAGCGATCGCGACGCGCCGACCCCGCCGACGGCCGTCAGCGCGTCGGCCAGGGCGTCGTCGTCGACGTCGGCGTGGGTCACCAGTCGCACGCGCGTCGGCCCCACCGTGTCGGCGAGGACGCCGCGCTCGCCGAGCGCCGCGACGAGCCGCGAGGGCGTCGGGCACGTCGAAGGCGACGATGTTGGTCGCGGCAGGTCGGCCGGGTCGTACCCGGCGTCGGGGAAGGTCGCGGCGACCGCGTCGGCGAGCACGCGGGCGCGCGCGTGGTCCTCGGCCAGGCGATCGACCATCGTGTCGAGCGCGACGAGCCCGGCCGCGGCGAGCACGCCGGCCTGGCGCATCGCCCCGCCGAGGCGCTTGCGCTCGACGCGGCCGCGCTCGATCAGGTCGGCGGGACCGGCGAGCACCGAGCCGACCGGCGCGCACAGGCCCTTGGACAGGCACGTCATCACCGTCGTCGCGACGCCGCGTAGCGCGCGGCGCGCGACGCCGGTCGCGACGACGGCGTTAAAGAGCCGGGCACCGTCGAGGTGGACCGGCCGCCGTCGACGGCGACGCCAGGGCCGTCGAGCGCGTCGATCGGGTACGGCGCGCCGCCCGACGGCCATGTGCGTGTTCTCGACGGCCACCATCGCGACGTGGGGCTGGTGGTGCGCCTCGGACGCGATCGCGTCGCGCACCTCGTCGACGTCGAGCGCGCCGGTCGTGTCGTCGAGCGAGCGCGAACTGGATCGACGCGTTGCGCGCGGCTGCGCCGAGCTCGAAGCCGACCACGTGCTGGCGACGCCCCGGCGACGACGACGTCGCCCGGCGTGGTGAGCACGCGCAGGGCGATCTGGTTCGCCATGACGCCCGACGGGCACGAGCACCGCGGCCGGCTTGCCGACCCAGCTGCGCGTAGCGCGTCCTCGAGCGCGGCGACCGTCGGGTCCTCGCCGAAGCCGTCGTCGCCCACGACCGCCGTCGCCATCGCCTCGCGCATCGGCGCGGTCGGCTGGGTCACGGTGTCGCTTCGCAGGTCGACGCGTCGGCACGGGTCGAGGCTACCCGGTCGGCTTCGTAGACTGGCCGCGGTGAGCGACGACTTCGAGCTGAGCGTCGACGTGACCAGCGGCATCCACGGGCACCTGGGCGTCGAGCGTCGTCGAGGCGTCGGCCGATCGCGTCGTGCTGCAGGTCGACGTCGGCCCCACGGTGCACCAGCCGTTCGGCCTCCTGCACGGCGGGGTCTCCGCGCTGCTCGCCGAGTGCGCGGCGTCGCATCGGCGGCGACGCGCGCCGTGTGGCCCGACGAGATCGTCGTCGGCGTCGAGCTCAACTGCTCTCACCTGCGCGGTCGATGCGCCGACGGCACGCTGACCGCCGACGGCGACGCCGGTGCGCAAGGGCAGGCGGCTCCACGTCTGGGGCGATCGACCTCACCGACGACGACGGTCGCATGATCTGCGTGGCGCGCTGCACGCTGGCGGTCATCGAGAGCCCGTCGGACGCCGGGGCCCGCCGACCTAGACTTGCACGCGGGACCGGGAAAGGAGTCGACCAGTGGGCGTTCGGTTCACGGGCTGGGGCACCGCGCTTCCGGACCGGGTGGTCACCAACGACGAGCTGTCGCTCACCCTCGACACGTCCGACGCCTGGATCACCGAGCGCACCGGCATCCGGGAGCGCCGCATCGGCGGGTCGGCCCGTCGAGCCTGGGCGCGCTGGCGGCGCCGCCGCGGCGCTGCTGGACACCGGCGTCGGGCCCGACGAGATCGACTTCCTCGTCCTCGCGACCACCACGCCCGACCGGCTCATCCCCGGCCACCGCGCGCCGATGATCGCCGACGACCTCGGGGCTCAGCTGCCCGGCGATGGACGTCAACGCCGCGTGCAGCGGCTTCATGTACGCCGGTGCGCACGGCCCAGGGGCTGCTCGAGACGGGCAACCGACGGATCCTCGTGATCGGCGCGGAGAACCTCTCGCGCTGGGTCGACTGGACCGACCGCACGATGGCCGTGCTGTTCGGCGACGGCGCCGGCGCGGTCGTGCTGGAGTACGACGACCGACGGCAACGACCTGCTGGGCTTCGACGTCGGCGCCGACGGCTCCGCGGCCGACCTGATCACCTGCGAGCACGGCGGCTACTTCCAGATGGACGGCAAGGAGGTCTTCCGCCGCGCGGTGCGCATCATGGTCGACTCCGCCGAGCGGGCGCTGAAGGACGCCGGCGTCAGCCGTCGACGACGTCAGCCTCGTCGTCCCCCACCAGGCCAACCTGCGCATCATCCAGGCGGCCTGCGCAGCGCCTCGGCGTCGACGATGGACCGCGCGGTCGTCGGTGATCGACCGCTACGGCAACACCTCGAGCGCGTCGATCCCGCTCGCGCTGGTCGACGCGCGCGAGCAGCGACCGCGTCAAGCCCGGCGACCTCGCGCTGCTCACGGGCTTCGGCGCTGGCATGACCTGGGCCAGCGCGGTGCTGCGGTGGTCCGCGTGAGCGGGCCGTCGCTCGTCGTCCTCGCCGCCGGGCGCGCCCGGCGCTACGGCGGGCGTCAAGCCGCTCGCCCCGATCGGCGGTCACGGCGAGGGCGTCATCGACCTGCTGGCCTCCGACGCCTACGCCGCCGGCTTCGACGAGATCGTGATCGTCGTCAACCCCGACACCGGCCCGACCATCCGGAGCCACGTCGCAGGCGCACTGGCCGCGCGGCCGTCGACGTCGCGTTCGCGGTCCAGAGAGCGCTGCGCGGCACGGTCGACGCGGTCCTCGCGGCGACGCCGAGCCTCGACCGGTCCCGGCCGTTCGCCGTCTCCAACGCCGACGACCTCTACGGCGCGCGACGCGCTTCGCCCTGCTCGGCCGGCACCTCGCGGCGAGCCCGCAACCACTGCCTCGTCGGCTACCGGCTCGACCGCGCGGTCGTCGGCGAGCTGCCGGTGTCGCGCGGCGCGTGCAACGTGGTCAACGGCCACCTGACTGACATCTTC
This sequence comes from uncultured Actinomycetota bacterium, assembly GCA_963820815.1. Classification (GTDB taxonomy): domain Bacteria; phylum Actinomycetota; class Acidimicrobiia; order Acidimicrobiales; family RAAP-2; genus RAAP-2. Next base: position 232,106 of record CAWGBL010000004.1, read on the forward strand.
GAGCGTCGCAACGTCACGTCGACCCTCGACGGCTACGTCGCCGACGACGGCCCGAGCCCGCGAGTCCTGCACCCCCAGACGATCGTGTCAATGAACCTGTGGGGCTTCCAGCCGTCGATCCTCGAGCCGATGGCCCAGGCGGTGGCGGCCCACGACTTCACCGTCGAGCCCGAGGTCATGCTGCCCGTGTTCGTCGGCTCGATCCTGCACCGCACGCCGATGCGCTTCGACGTGCTGCCCACGACGTCGCGCTGCATCGGCGTCACGCACGCCGACGACCTCCCGCTGGCCCAGTCGATGGTCCGCGACGAGGTTGACGCCGGCGAGCGGCCGGCCGTTACCTTCGCCTAGCCCGCCCCCGCCAGCCGGTACGCCACCACCTGGGGGTGCCCGCCGCCCTTGGTCGTCTGGGGCCCGCCGGCGGGCACGATGATCGTGTCGCCGGCGACGGCGAGGCCCGCATTGGTCGACGTCGGCAGCGTCACGCGCGCGACGATCTTGCCCGTGGACCGGTCGAGGGCGACCAGCTGGCCCTGGTAGAGGGTCGTGACCACCAGGTCGTTGACGACCGTCATGGCGCCCAGGGGCAGCGCCTTGACCTTGGTGTCCCACTCGACGCGGCCGGTCGCCAGGCTGAGGGCCTCGATCTCGCCCGCCTCCTTGGTCCGCGCGGTCGCGGTCCCGGTGAGCTGGCTGTCCTTGGTGTAGATGAGCTCGAGGTCGAGGGTCTCGACGTAGACGGTGCCGCCGGCGACGGCGAGATTGGTCAGGACGCCGCCCAACGACCCGGGCAGCGTCAGGAACGGGAGCCGGGGCGCGCCGGTGTGGTCGAGCAGCTCGCGCGAGTCGTTGTCGTGCCCGTTGTGCTCCCCAACGGGCGCTTTCCAGATCAGCCGGCCAGTCGTCGCGTCCATCTCGTAGACGAAGCCCATCTTGCCGCTGGCCACCACGACCGCACGGCCGCCAGCGACCGCGGCGATCGGCGAGGTCTGCAGGTCGTAGTCCTTGAAGTCGTTCGGGACCGCCTGGTAGTACCAGCGCAGCTTGCCGGTCGCCGCGTCGAGGTTGACCTCGCTGTTGGTGTAGAGCTGGGCCTCGGGGTGGGAGATCGCCGAGCCCAGCGACTGGTACGGGTTGCCCGTACCGAAGGTCACCGAGCCGTCGGTGCCCACCAGCGGCGCCTCCCAGGCCCCGCCCGCGCCGAGGCCGGCCGCCTTCACCCCGGGGGTCAGTGACGTCGTCGTGTTGAAACGCCACAGCAGGTGGCCGTCGGACGCCGACAGCGCCATCAGCACGCCGCCGCCCTTGCTCAGCCCGTACTGGCTCGCGACGTAGTCGCGCCCGCCCGCGACCACGGGCTGCGTGCCGAACGTGCCCTGGCCCGTGGCCAGCAGGTGCCGATCGGTCCACACCACGCGGCCGTCGCTCGCGCGCAGCGCGAAGGCCGTGCGCGGGGTCAGCCCGTAGACGACGCCGGCGGCGACGGCGACGCCGTTGGGGCCCGGGCCGCTGAGCAGCTTCTCGCCGAAGTAGCGCTCCCAGAGCTTGGCCCCGGTGGCCAGGCTCAGCGCGTAGACGTTGGAGTACATGTCCTGGATGTAGACGACGCCGCCGACGACCACCGGGTTGGCGACCAGCGAGCCCAGGTGGTCGAGGCTCTTGGCCGCCTGGCCGGTGATGGGGAACGACCACGCCTTGGCGAGGCGCGACACGTTCGCCGCGGTGATGTGCGAGCCGGTGGCCACGCGCGCGTTGGACAGCTCGCCGTTGGGGTACGGCCACGATCCCGACGTCGAGGCGCCGGCGCCGCTCGCCGCGCCGGCCGCCACCAGCGCCAGGGCGCCGAGGGCCGCGCCGAGCCGCGCGCGCGTCCTCCGAGGTGGGGTCATGCCACTGACCACTCAAGCACCGCGGGGCGTCGGCGCGCCGGACGGGCCGCGCGGGCTAGGACGCCGCGGCGAGGAAGGCCAGGGCGCGCTCGGTGAGAAGGCGGGCCGCGCCCGGGTCGTAGCCGTCGAGGCTGGGGTCGACGAAGAGGTGGGCGTCCCCCGTGTAGAGGAAGAGCTCCGCGCCGTCGACGCTGGCCACGAGGTCGCGCGCGGCCGGAAGGTCCTCCTCGGCCCAGGGGTCGCCCCCCATCATGTGGATCTGCAGCGCGACGCCGTCCGGCCACCCGGATCCGAACTCCGCGGCGGGGAACGCCGCCGAGCACAGCAGCGCGCCCTTGGCGCCGGGGCGGGTCTGGGCGAGCATCTGGGCCGGCAGCGCGCCGAGGGAGAAGCCCGCGTAGACGAGGCCGGCGGGGAGGCCCTGCGCGGCCGCGGCGCCGCGCTCGCCGATGACGTCGAAGCCGACCGACTTGGCGTAGGCGACCCCCTCGTCGAGGTCGGCGAATACGTGTCCGTCGTAAAGGTCGGGGGCGTGCACGACGTGCCCGGCCGCGCGCAGCTCGTCGGCGAAGGCCACCACCCCCTCGGTCAGTCCGTGCGCGTGGTGGAACAGGAGGACGTCAGCCATGGTCCGGTGATAGCAGGCGGGTGTCGCGCATCAGTCGTCGCTTCCATCTTTGGGGTTCAAGCTCAACCGCGGATCTCGACGGGCCGCCCTGCCGCGCCACGTACGCCACAACGGAAGCGCTTGACAAGAACCGACCGGTCGGTATGATTAGGCGATGATTGAGAGTCGCCCCAGGCAGGAGCGTTCTGAGCGGACCCGGGCCCACATCGTCGAGACGGCGGCGGCGGAGTTCGCCGAGCGCGGTTTCGACGGCGTCTCGCTCAACGACCTCGTCGCGGCGAGCGGCATGAGCAAGGGAGCCTTCTACTTCCATTTCGCGTCCAAGGAGGAGATTGCCCTGGCCGCGTTCCGGGCCAAGCAGAAGGAGATCTTCTCGCTGTTCGCCGCCCAACCGGCGCCAACCGGGGCCGCGGATCGCCTCGCGTTCAACCTGCGCATGCGGGCCCGCCTCATGCGAGACGATCCCTCCCTTCGATGCATCACTCGACTCGGATCGCAGTTCAATCTGCGCTCCGCCCCCGGGTCCGCGTACGTCGCGTACCTCAACGCGACTCTCCGCTCGATCGCCGACCTGGTGACGGACGGCCTGCGTCGAGGTGAGTTCCGGGGCGGCCTCGACCCGGAGGCGGCCGCGCGGGCCATCTTCGCCTGCACCGTGGGGATCGACTCTCTCTCGCACCTCTGGTCCAACGGCGAGGATCTCGGAGCTCGAACTGAAGAGATGATCGGCGTGTTGCTGAACGGACTCCTCGAGCCCGCGGGCCGCGGCGTCACCGGGTCCCTCCGTGGCGAGTCGAGTTGACGAGGGACGGGGGTGACGCCGGCGAGTGAGAGTCAACCGGCTCGGGGGCACCGGGCGTACGGCGACGCGTTTTCAGAATGAGCGGACATGAGAGGGGATCGGGGAGATGAAGGTTTGGTTGTGGACGGTCGGTGGCTTCTACGTGCTGCTCGGCGCACGCTTCTTGCCAGCCGTGAACGGCAAGCAGGTGCTGCGGGTGCTTCCGGCCTGGACGGCGCCGCGCGACAGTGTCGAGTTCAAGGCACTTGTGGATTGGCAGTGGACATTCGGTCTCGACCTCTTCGCCATCGGTGTCGTGGCGATCGTTGCGGCCGCCGCCGGCTCCGCCGCCGGATACCAGGACGTCATGTGGGTCATCATGGCGCGCGAGCTGCTTGGAGGGATCATCCCCGACGCCTGGCTCATCATTCGCGGCTACACCATCCGGTGGTTCTATGTCGGGTTCATCGTCGTGCACGCCACCATCATCGCGACTGGCCTCGCGCTCGTCCGCTGACGGCCCCGCGGTGGCAGGGCTGATCGATTGGTGGGCAGCCTCTCGCCGGGGCGGCGCGGGTCCACTCGCCGTGCCGCGCGGCGCGACGACCTCGGCGAAGGGCGTGAGCGCGGCGACGCTGGAGTGCGTTCGTCCCACGGCCCGTTGGTTGCGCGGTGAGCCGCATCGGGTTCTGGGGCCTTAGCGCCAGTCACGCGACGCCGGCACCGCGGCGAGGTCGAGGGCCTCGACGTGCTCGGCCGACACGGCGAGCGCTGCCCTGCCCGCGCTCGAGGCGTGCCACGGATGACGAGGGCCGGCGAGCCGCGCGCCACGTGCCGCCACCTCGCCCACGCGCCCTTGGAGAAGATCACGTTGACGTGGCCGGTCTCGTCCTCGAGGTTGACGAACACCGCGCCGTGGGCGGTCTCGGGGTGCTGGCGGTGCGTCACCACGCCCGCGACGGTGACGCGCGGCGCCTCCGCGCCGAGCAGCGCGCGCCGCGCGCGGGACGCCGCCGCTGGCGGTCGAGCGACGCGCGCGCGAGCGAGATCGCGGTCGCCTCCGGGGCGAGCCCGAGCGCCCACAGGTCGTCGGCCACGCGCTCGAGCGGCGTCGGCTCGGCGCAGCGCCGGGGCGACGAGCCCGGTCACGATCCCCTCGAGGCGGTCCGGCGAGGCCTGGGCGGCCGCGCCGGCGGTCCAGGTCAGCGCGCGCCGGCTCGGCCCGAAGCGTCGAGCGCGCCGGCCGCGGCGAGCACCTCGAGGTGCGCGCGGCGTCACCCCGCCCGGCGCACGAGGTCCTCCTGGCCCGGCCCACGGCGCGCCGGCCGCGATGCGCTCGGCCACGGTCGTCGCCGACCCCGCGCAGCGACCCCAGCCCGAGGCGCACCGACGGCGCCTCGACGTCGGCGCCGGCTCGAGCGTCGCGCCGCACGCCCGAGCGGTCGACGTCGGGCCGCTCGACGACGACGCCGTGGCGCGTGGCGTCGGCGACGAGGCTCTGGGGCGACCAGAAGCCCATCGGCTGGGCGTTGAGCAGCGCGACGAGGAACGCCGCCGGGTAGTGGCGTCTTGATCCAGGCCGAGCAGTAGACGAGGTGGGCGAAGGACACGGCGTGGGACTCGGGGAAGCCGAAGTTGGCGAACGCGGCCAGCGCGTCGAAGAGCTGGTCGGCCGGCGCCCCGGTGATCCCGTTGGCCGGCCATGCCCGCGTAGAGGCGGCCCTTGAGCTTGCAGCATGCGCAGCTCGGAGCGCTTCGCGCGCCATCGCCTGGCGCAGCTCGTCGGCCTCGGCCGGGGCAGAAGCCGGCGACCGCGACGGCCATCTCCATCAGCTGCTCTTGGAAGAGCGGCACGCCGAGCGTGCGCGCCAGGATCGGCTCGAGGCGCGGGTGCAGGTAGGTGACCGCCTCCTCGCCGCGGCGCCGGCGCAGGTAGGGGTTGACCGCGTGGCCCTGGATCGGGCCGGGGCGGATGAGCGCCACCTCGATCACCAGGTCGTAGAAGCAGCGCGGGCGCATGCGCGGCAGCGTGGCCATCTGCGCGCGCGACTCGACCTGGAAGACCCCGACGGTGTCGGCCTCGCAGAGCAGGTCGTAGACGGCCTCGTCCTGGGCCAGCGCGCCGAGGTCGAGGTCGACGCCGTCGAAGGCGGCGACCGGTCGACCGTGCGGTGCAGCGCGTCGAGCATGCCGAGGCCGAGCAGGTCGAACTTGACGAGGCCGATCGCCGCGCAGTCGTCCTTGTCCCACTGCAGCACGGTGCGGCCCGCGCATGCGCGCCCACTCGACCGGGCAGACCTCGATCACCGGGCGGTCGCAGATCACCATCCCGGCCGAGTGCAGCCCGAGGTGGCGGGGCCGGTCGAGCAGCCTCGGTCGCCAGCGTCCGACGATGCGAGTCGCGGCGGCGCCGCGCCCTCGGGCACCACGTGTCTTGCGGCTCGACCGCAGTCGACGCAGCGTCGTTGGCGCTGCCTCCGCGGTCATCCCGAGGGCCCGGGCCACGTCGCGCACCGCCGAGCGCGAGCGGTAGGTGATGACGTTCGCGACCTGGGCGGCGTGGCGCCGCCCGTAGCGCTCGTAGACGTACTGGATGACCTCCTCGCGCCGCCCGGACTCGATGTCGACGTCGATGTCGGGCGGGCCGTCGCGCGCCGGGGAGAGGAAGCGCTCGAAGAGGAGGTCGAGCGACACCGCGTCGGCGTTGGTGACCCCGAGCGAGTAGCAGACCGCGGAGTTGGCCGCCGAGCCGCGGCCCTGGCAGTAGATGCCCTCGCGCGCGGCAGAACTCGGTGAGGTCCCAGACGATGAGGAAGTAGCCGGCGAAGCCGAGCGAGCCGATGACGCGCAGCTCGTGGTCGATCTGGCGCCACGCGCCGGCGCACGCGCTCGGCGTCGCGCGGCCCGTAGCGGCGCTGTCGCGCCCTCGTCGACGAGCGCGTCGAGGTAGCGCCTGCTCGTCCATCCCGTCGGGCGTCGGGAAGTCCGGCAGGCTCGGCGCGACGAGGCGCAGGTCGAACGCGCATCGCCGCGCCGAGCGCGCCCGCGCGCGTCGACCACCCCGGGCAAGCGCGCGAAGCGCCGGCCTGCTCGGCGTCGCTGCGCAGGTACGCGAGCGGCGACGCGCGACGCCAGCCCTCCATCTCGTCGACGCTGCGGCGCGCGCGGATGGCCGAGAGCACGTTGGCCCGGGCGAAGGCCTCGGGGGTCGCGTAGTGGACGTTGTTGGTGGCCACCACGTCGACGCCGGCGCGCACCGCGATCTCGGCGAGCGCGTCGTTGCGCGCGACGTCGCTCGGGCTCGCCGAGGTCCCAGAGCTCGACGGCCAGTGCGCTCGGCCCCGAACGCCTCGGCCAGGCGCCCGAGCGCGCGCGCGCGCCGCGCTCGGGCCCTCGTCGTAGAGCGCGCGCGGCCACGGGGCCCTTGCGACAGCCCGTCAGCACGAGCCAGTCGCCGATTCGCCGGCCAGGTCGGACAGCTCGACGCGCGGCGCGCCCTTCTCCCCGCGCGCCGATAGCGCCTCGGCGAGCAGCGACCGAGAGCTGGCGGTAGCCCTCGGGCGAGGCGGCCAGCACGACCACGTGCTCGCCCGGGGGGTCGGGCATGCCGGTGCGGTCGTCGCCGCCGGAGCGTGACCTCCGCGCCGAAGACGGTCGCCAGGCCGAAGGCCCGCGCCGCCTCGGCGAAGCGCACCACGCCGTAGAGGCCGTGGTGGTCGGTCAGCGCCAGCGCGTCGAGCTCGAGGCGCGCGGCCGTCGGCGACCAGCTCCTCGGGGTCGCTCGCGCCGTCGAGGAAGCTGAACCCCGAGTGGGCGTGCAGCTCGGCGTAGACCGCCATCAGTCGTAGACCCCGCTGAGCCACCAGCGCGACCGACTCGGCCACGCAGCAGCACCGCCTCGCCGGTCGTCGAGCAGCACCTGCAGGTGCGCGCGGCGCCGCGGGCTCGCCCACCACCGCTCGACGATCGGCCACGGCCCGGCGTGCCAGGCCACGCCCGCGCGCGCGCGCGACGAGAACCCGACGCTCGCCGGGTCGGCGCTGAGCAGGCCGCGGCCGCTCACGCGCGACGCGCGGCGCCGGCGGCGTCGCGCAGGTCGGCCGGCACGTAGCGCGCCAGCGTCGTCGCCGGCGGCGGGGCGCGGAGCTGGCCGGGCCAGGGCGCGTCGTCGCGGCGCGGGGCCGGCGCTGCCCCACGGCACGAGCGAGGCGCGGTCCTCGGGCGCGCGCCCGCCGCGCGAGCCGACGCGACGCACACCGCGTCGGCGCCCAGGCGCGCGCGCACGCGGTGCGGCCGCGGCCTCGGCGCGGTCGTCGCCCGCGCCGCGGCTCGCCGAAGAATCCGCGCTGCTCGGCGTGCGGCCGGGCCTCGCCGCGCAGGCGCGCCAGGCGCGCGGCCAGGCGCGGGTCGCGCTGGCCCGGGAGCTCGCCCACCAGGCCGCGCGCCACCGGTGCAGGACGCACCGCGTGGCCGTCGAAGCGCTCGGCCACGCGCGACGCCGCCAGGTCGGCGAAGGCCCCGACGGTGTGCAGCCCGAGGCGCCGGCCGGTGGTGGCCAGGTCGCGGCGCCCAGCGCGTCGAGCGGCAGGGCGCGCCGGAACGCGTCGGTCGCGCCCACCGGCACCACGACCGCGCGCCGCGCCGCCAGCTCGGCGCCGAAGAGGCCGTCGGCCACGCCCAGGCGCGCCTCGGCGCGCGCGACGTCGCCGACGGCCGCGGCCACCGCGTCGAGCACCGCGGCCTCGCCGCCGAAGAACCGGCTCGGCCCGCGCGTGGGCATCGCGTAGAGGCCGAGGCGCACCGGCTCGGTGAAGGGGCAGAGCAGGCCCAGCGCGTCGAGCAGCGCGAGGTAGGTCCGCAGCGTCGCGCCGTCGGGCGACTCGTCGGCCAGCGCCGGCACGAAGACGCAGAGGAGGCGCTCCACGGCTACCCGGCCGCCGCGCGGCCGCGGGCGTCGGGCAGCACGAGGTCGACCACCGCGCCGCGCGAGAGCGCGCCGCGCCCGCCCACGCGCACGCACACCCGTCGCGCGTCGAGGCGCGACGACGCGTCCCAGCGCGCCTCGGCGATCGTGAGCGTGAGGTCGGTCGGCAGCGGCCAGGGCGCGCCGGGCTCGGCCAGCGCGACGAGCACGGTGGCGCGCTCGCGCGCGCGGTCGGCGAGGCGGCGCGCCGCCGACACCGACGCGCGCCCCGGGGGGCGCACGACGAGCAGGTCGACGCCGTCGAGCAGGTCGGCCGCGGCCTCGGCCCACGCGCCGCGCGGGCGCGGCACGAAGAGCACGCGCGCCAGGTCGACGCCGAGGTCGGCCAGCGCGCCGACCCCGGGGCTCTCGACGCCAACCGCGCCGACCCAGTGCCCGGCCGCGCTGGCCGGGGCGACCAGCGCGAAGGCCAGGGAGACCGCGCCCCAGCCCGGCGGCGCGACGACCGCGACGCTCGCGCCGCGGCGCAGCCCGTCGGGCGCCAGCGCGGCCACCGCGCCCTCGAGCGGCAGGCGCCGACTGACCGCCAGGGAGACCGGGCGCAGCCGCGCCGCCAGGTCGGCGTCGACGAGGGGTCGGGTCGGGGAAAAAGCGAACACTTGTTCGCTACAGTACTGACGCGCGCTCACACGCGCCAGCCCGACTCTTCCCCGTCATGACCAGGGGAAAGGCCGCCTGACCGGCCCGGACGGACCGCGCGGGCGGCCTACGCCGACTGGCTCCAGGCCCCCTCGGCGAGGATCAGCCAGACCCCGACCGCGCCCAGCCCCAGTCCCGACAGGCGCTCGACCATGAGGTCGGCGCGGCGCTGCGCGTCGGCCACCCGCGACGCGACGAGCGTGGTGCGCACCTCGATCACGACGTTGAGGCCGCCGACGTCCTCGGCGCCCCTGGCGCGCACGCGGATCTCGAGGTCGCCCACCTTCGGCGGACCGACCCACGGCTCCTCGGCGCAGTCGACGGCCTCGGCCACCGCGTCGGGCAGCGCCTCGAGCAGGCGGCGCCGGCGAGCCTCGTCGAGCGTCGCGTCGTGGGTCACGTCGACGAGCGGCACCGGGCCAGTATCGCGCGCCGCGGGCGGCGCGGGCGGCGCCGTCTAGGGTCGGCGCGGGAGGTCACCATGTGCGGTCGCGTCGCCCTCTTCACGCCGCCGTCGCGCCTCGCCCGGCTGCTCGACGCGGCGCTGGCCTCGGGCGTCGAGCCCGACGGGGTTCCGAGCTGGAACGTCGGGCCCCAGCGGACCCTCTTCGCCGTCACCGAGGTCGACGGCGCGCGCGTCCTCGACCGCTACCGGTGGGGCCTGCTGCCGGCGTGGGCCAAGGACCCGGCGATGGGCAACCGGCTGTTCAACGCGCGCGCGGAGACGGTGGCCGAGAAGCCGTCGTTCCGCTCGGCCTTCGCGCGCCGGCCGTGCGTGGTGCCGGTCGACGGCTTCTACGAGTGGGACAAGCGCGGGCCGGCGCGCCAGCCGCACTTCTTCACGCGCGCCGACGGCGACCCGATCCTGCTCGCCGGGCTGCACGAGTCGTGGCGCGACCCCGCCGGGCCGCCCGACGCCGAGCCGACGCGCACCTGCACGGTGATCACGACGGAGCCGGGCCCCGACATCGACGGGATCCACGACCGGATGCCCGTCGTGCTCGAGCTCGACGACCTGGACGCCTGGCTCGACGTCGACGAGGGAATGCGCGCGGCTCGCCTGGCGCTGCTCGACCCGGCGCCGGCCGGCACGCTGGTGCACCACGAGGTGGACCGCGCGGTGGGGTCGGTGCGCAACGACGGGCCCGAACTCATCGAGCCCCTCGGCGGCGCGCTCTTCTAGCTCGCGGTTTCGCCCGCAAAAGCCGAGAACCCCGAGTGACCAGTGAGCCGAAGCTCGCCAGCCCCTCGGGGTCCCCGAAGGCACATCATCCGCTGACCCGTGTCGGACAGGCCACCGTCTGACGGCAGGCAACTCACGTCATTCATCGTCCCTGACAGTGGACCGAACTCCACTGTCCGGTGAGAAGTTCCGTCCCCCCCTTGCGGGGAGTCCCTCCCTCCTCCGTCGGTCTCCCCTCTCGGGTCGTCCGATCGTCGACAGGTACTCCGTGAACTACGCGTGACACTCTGCCACCGGCACTAGGGCCTGTCCACTGGGAATGCCCATATCCGACAGATATGCCCAACTTCGGACGCGTTATCCACCGGAAACCACTCCGTCCCTCGCGATACCAACGACATAGACCCACGTTTCCCACAAGTGGGCCGGATTCGGCTGGTCGGGAGGCCTTTCCCGGACCTAACCCGAGGCGACCTGAGTGGACGTGACGGTGGCCGTGCCGGGCCACCACGCGACGAGGAGGCCGTCGCCGACCGTCGCGACGACCGCCGAGCCGTCGCTCAGCTCGAACGTGACCCCGGTGACGCCCGCGCCGACCGCCCCGGTCTCGATGGAGTAGGACTGGCCGCCGTCGACCGAGGGCGGGATCGTCAGCTGGGCGTCGACCTGGCCCGGTGCCGGGGCCGGCGTTCTCACGCCGCGCGACATGGCGACGGCCGGGTGGGCGAAGGCCGGGCCGGTCACGCAGGTGAGGGCCGCGTAGCCGCTGGCGCTCGTCACGTAGTAGCCGAGGGTGAAGGGGCCACGGGCGTCGACCACCGACGCCGTCGGCGGACCGTCATTCCCGATCGTCGCCGGGGAGCCGACGCACGCGTCGTTCGACGCGAAGCTCGTGGCCGGCGACTGCGGGCTCGGGGTCGCCGTCCACCCCCCGAAGGCGTAAGAGACTCCCGGGCTGGCCAGCACGAACGCCAGCGCGGTCGCGCCGCTGGCCAGGACCGCCGAGCCCGACAGCGCGGCCACTCGAGCGCGCGTGCGCCGGCGGCGCGCGACCTCGGCCACGAGCCCGTCGCGCCAGCGAGCCGCGGCGGCGCCGTCGAGCTCAGGGAGGGTGGGGGTGGGGATGGACATGGCTACTCCTTCTCAGTGGTCGGGACGAGGTCGGCGAGCTTCGCGCGGGCGCGCGCGAGGCGCGAGCGCACCGTGCCCACGGGCACGCCGAGCGCCAGGGCCGCGCCCTCGTAGGCCAGCCCGCCCCACGCGACGAGCTCGACGACGTCGGCCTCGTCGGGGCTCAGAGCGGCGAGCGCGGCGCGCGCCTCGCGCAGCGCCGTCTCGAGCTGGTCGCGCTCGGCGACGCGCGACTCCACGGCGTCGTCGGCGCCGGGACGCGGCAGGCGCGCGAGCGCGGCGCGGTGGCGCCGGCGCGAGCGCTCGGCGTTGCGCGAGGCGTTGCGCGCGATCCCGATAACCCACGGCAGGGCCGAGCCCTCCACCAGGACGACGCGGCCCCGGTGGGCGAAGGCCTCGAGGAACGCCACGCTGGTCAGGTCGTCGGCCAGGGCGAGGTCGCCGGTGCGCCTGGCGCAGAAGGCGCGCACGGCGCCGGCGTGGCGGGCGAAGAGCTCGCCGAAGGCCCGCGGGTCCCGCCCCGAGCGCTCCAGCAGCTCGGCGTCGCTCGCACCGCGAAAGTCCTCCACGTCACATAGTGTCCGCGGCGCCGGGAAAGTTCTCGCCGGAACCTGTCCATTGCGCCCCGGCCCGTTCGTCGTACGGTAAACAACGAAGGGAGAACCCATGCAGTACGTGCTGTTCATCGCTGGCCCCGAGGTCGAGCCCACGCCCGAGCAGGAGGCCGCCATGATGGCCGGCTACGAGGCGTTCGGCAACGAGTTCGGCGCCAAGGGCGTCCTGCGCGGCGGCGAGCGCCTGCGCCCGAGCACCGACGCAACCACCGTCCAGGTGCGCGACGGCAAAGTCCTCACGACCGACGGCCCGTTCGCCGAGACCAAGGAGCAGATCGGCGGCTACTACGTCGTGGAGTGCGCCGACCTCGACGAGGCGATCGGCGTCGCGGCCAAGATCCCGGGGGCCCTCTTCGGCTCCATCGAGGTGCGACCGATCTGGCCGATGTAGCCCTCGCGGTCGAGTCCGCGTACCGCCGCGAGTGGGCGCGCCTGGTGGCGACGCTCATCGCGGCGGTGCGCGACTGGGACCTGGCCGAGGAGTGTGCCCAGGGCGCCTTCGAGCGAGCCCTGACGACCTGGGGCCGCGACGGCGTGCCCGACAACCCCGGCGCCTGGCTCACCACCACCGCGCGCCGCCTCGCGATCGACCGCGTCCGGCGCGCGGGCGTCGAGTCCGCCAAGTACGAGGAGGTGTCGCGCGTGGCCCCAGACGACGAGCCGGGCGCCGGCGACGACCGGCTGCGCCTGGTCTTCACCTGCTGCCACCCGGCGCTGTCGACCGACGCTCAGGTCGCGCTCACGCTGCGCACGGTGGCCGGGCTGACCACGGCCCAGATCGCCCGCGCGTTCCTCGTCAGCGACGAGACGATGGCCAAGCGCCTGGTGCGGGCCAAGGCCAAGATCCGCCACGCCGGCATCCCCTACGAGGTGCCTCCGGACCACCTGCTGCCCGAGCGCACGGCCGCGGTCCTCGCGGTCATCTACCTCGCGTTCAACGAGGGCTACGCCGCGAGCGACGGCGCCGACCTCGTGCGCGCGCGCTTGTGCCGCGACGCCATCGACATCGCGCGGCTCCTCGTCGAGCTGATGCCCGACGAGCCCGAAGCCCTCGGGCTCCTCGCCTTGGCGCTGCTGCAGGACTCGCGCCGCGGCGCGCGCGTCGACGGCGCCGGCGACCTCGTGACCCTCGAGGACCAGGACCGCGGGCGATGGGACCGCTCCGAGATCGACGAGGGGCTCGTCGCGCTCGACGACGCGCTGCGGCGCCGGCGCCCCGGCCCCTACCAGGTCCAGGCGGCCATCGCCGCGTGCCACGCGCGCGCGGCCAGCGCGTCGGCCACCGACTGGGACGAGATCTCCCTCCTCTACGACCGCCTGCTCGCGCTCGTCCCCACGCCGGTGGTCGAGCTGAACCGCGCGGTCGCGGTGGCGATGGCCCGCGGGCCGGCCGCGGGCCTCGCGCTCGTCGACGCGCTCGTCGCGTCGGGCGCGCTCGCGGACTACCCGCTCGTCGACGCCACGCGCGCCGACCTCCTGCGCCGGCTCGGCCGCTATCGCGAGGCCGCCGACGCCTACGAGCGCGCCGGTGGGCTCGCCCGGACCGACGCGGAGCGGCGGTTCCTTCGCCGGCGAGGCGACGCCGCGCGGGTGGCCGCCCGGGCGTAGCTCGACCATCGCCCGCCCCGACGCGAGATCGGCGCCGGTGAGAGGATGTCGCGGTGGACGGACTCCTCGTGGTCCTGTCGGCCCCGGCCGCGGTGGTGGTCACGCTGGCCCTCGTGCGCGTGACCCGGTGGTCGTCGGCGCGGCACTCGGGCGCCGATCCCGGGGCGCTCACCCGCTTCCCGCGGCTCGACTTCGCGGTCGTCGTGGCCGCGTCGTACGTGCTCTTCGCGGCGCAGGGGGCCGCGCTCGTGGTGGCGCCGGTGGCGGCAGCGGCCGCTCTCGCCGTCGTCGGCGTCGTGGCGCGGAGCCGGCGCTCGCGCGGGGCCGCCCTGTCCACCGACGCCGGCTAGGCCGGCTGCCAGAGCTCCACGCGCCGGCCCTCGGGGTCGACGACCCAGGCGAAGCGCCCGTACTCGGAGTCCTCCGGCGCGTCGTGCGCGACGCCGAGGCCGTCGAGGCGCGCGAGCACGCCGTCGAGGTCGTCGACGCGCAGGTTCACCATCGCCTGCTGGCGCGCCGGGTCCCCGATGTAGTCGCTGTCGGCGGGGAAGAACGCGAGCACCGCGTAGCCGCCCCCGGCGTCGGGCAGGACGGCCATCGGGCTCCCCTCGTCGCCGACGTCGACCCCCAGGGCGTCGCGGTACCACGCGGCGAGCGCGACCGGGTCGGCCGCGCGCACGAACGCCCCGCCGAGGCCGACGACCCGGGCCACGGCGTCAGCGCTCCCCGGCGGCGGCGGCGAAGTTCACGCATCGCGGGGCGAGCACGGCGGGCAGCGCATTCGACTCCGAGCGACGCGCGCTACGAGCCGGGGGCCGGCGAGCCGAACCGCTCGGCGACGAACTCGGCGAGCTGGGCGTGCGTCGGGTGGCCCCATCCGATGCAGAACGGGTGGCCGGCGGGGTCGGCGTAGACCTGGTGGCCCTCCTCGGCCCCGAGGTCGTCGGCTGCCTTGAGCAGCCGCGCCCCGAGTTCGGTCACCCGCTCGTGGGCGGCGGCGAAGTCCACCGCGTGCAGGTCGAGGTGGACCTGCTGGGGCGGGTCGCCGGGCCACCCGGGCGCCACGTGGCCCGGCGCCAGCTGAACGCCGATGCGCCACTCCCCGTCCGCGTCGAGCACGCTGTGCCAGTCGTCCTCGGCGACGACGTGCCCGTCGAGCACGCCCGCCCAGAATGAGCTCTCGGCGTCGAGGTCGGCCGCGTCGAACACGATCACGCTGCGGATCATCTCCACGGCGCGCGCTCCAGGGCCGTGCGGCGACGAGTCACGCGGGCGGGGGCCCCGGAGGGGCATCGTTCGGGCCGAAGCGCCCGGGGTCGGCGCCCACTCTCCGCCCGATGCTCTCGACGTGGCGGTGGATCTCGTCGAGCAGGTCCGTGTTGGCCTTGACCTGGTGGGTCAGGTCGGTGTTCTCCTGGATCAGCGTCTTCATGTCGTCGGTGTTGTGCTCGGTGTGCAGAGCGATCTCCGACGAGATCGCGTCGGCGCGCTTGGCGGCGATCAGCAGCGCGGCCGCCTGGACCCCGGCGAGCATCGACAGGAAGAGGTTCAACAGGATGTACGGATAGGGGTCGAAGGCCTTGTGGTGAATCACCCGCTCGAGGAGCAGAGTGTTCACCGCGGCCCAGAGGATCATCACGACGAAGAAGCCGAAGACGAACGGCCACGATCCCATGACGTTGCGCATGCGGTCGGCGGCCCGCTCGCCGCGGCTCAGGTCGTCGCCGGACCGGACGCCCGGGTGCTTGCGCCACTGGGACTGCCACCCGGTCTTGGCCACGAGAGAATCGTTCCACAGCCGCCGTGTCGGCGGCCGGACCTCGCCGCGATTCCATTTGGCCCGGCGTCAGGGCCGGAGGGCTGGCGAAGTGGAGGTGAGCGGACTCGAACCGCCGACTTCTACGTTGCGAACGTAGCGCTCTACCAGCTGAGCTACACCCCCGAAGGGAGGACCCAGTCTACCCCAGGGCGTAGCGAGAGGACCCTCGACGCCACGACGCGTCGGGCGACTCGTCGTAGTCGAACTCGTCGTCGTCGGCGTACGCGGCCTCGGCCTCGCGGCGGAACGGCTCGACGGTGGCCAGCGGGCGCGACCGGCGACGAAGGCCGAGCGACGACTCGTCGAGGTAGCCCTGGCTCACCGCGTAGAGCGCGAGCGAGACGTAGCCGGCCAGCGCCACCCACGCCACGATCGCGACGTCGACGACGAGCGACGACGACAGCGCGAACGCCGCGCCGGTCATCACCACGACCGCGGCGCCGAGCGAGGTGAAGATGAGGCGCCGCTGGGCGCGCGCGCTGCGCCGGGCGCGCAGAGCGGGCGCGGGGCGGCGCTCGTACTCCTCGGCGCGCGGCACCGACGCGTAGGCGTGGGCGTAGCGGTTGACCGGGGCGGCGGGCCCCTCGTAGCGGTCGTAGTCGTAGTCCTCGGCCCACTCCTCCCAGGAGCTGCGCGACTCGAGCGACCGGTAGGTGTCGTCGGCGTGAACGACGGTCAGGCGCGAGGCCCGCGCCGTTGCCGGCCCGGCCTCGGGCTCGGGCTCGCTGAGCCGGTGGGCCGGGGCCACCGCGTAGCCCTGGCGGCTCAGGACCTCGTGCTCGGTGTGGAACGACTCGATCGAACGCTCGGTGCCGCGGTCGCGCAGGCGCCGCACGGCCATGGGGGCCAGCAGCGCCACCCAGAGGAGGGCGATGACGATCAGCAGCATCCGGCCGGCCCCCCGGGGAAAACCCTTGGCATCCCGGCCAAATTTACCGATGGCCCTGCGGAAACCGGTGGATGCTAGCCCTCGTGGAGGCCGCACTCGGTCTTGTCCGAGCCGGCCCACCGGCCCGACCGGCGGTCGCCGGGGTCGAGCGGCTTGACGGTCACCGGCGCGCAGCCGATCGACGCGTAGCCCTGGGCCCACAGCGGGTGAGTCGGCAGGGCGTGGGACTCGAGGTAGTACGCCACGTCGTCGTCGCCCCAGGCGGCCAGCGGGTTCACCTTGACCAGGGAGAACTTGTCGTCCCAGTCGACGACGCGCATCGACGCGCGGCTCGGCGCGTCCACGCGCTTGAGCGCGGTGACCCAGGCCGACCGGCCGGCCAGGGCGCGGCCCAGCGGCTCGACCTTGCGCAGCTCGCAGCACCGCGCCGTGCCGCAGGGCCAGTCCGCGGCGTCCGGGCCCGGCTCGGTGACCGTCAGGTTGAGGTTCCACTGGGCCGCGACGCGGTCGCGGAACTCGAGGGTCTCGGCGAAGTGGCCGCCCGTGTCGAGGAAGAGGACCTCGATGTCGGGCAGGACGCCGCACCGCCAGGTGCAGCAGCGCGACGTCCTCGAAGGAGCAGGCGATCGCGAGGTCGCCGTCGAAGCGGTCGAGCGGCCCAGGCGAGGACCTCGCGCGCCGATCGGCGCTCGAGGTCGGCGTCGACCGCGTCGAGCTCGTCGCGCAGGTCGGCGGGGGCGGTCATCGCGGCATCCGAGCCTAGCAATCCCATATCCGAGTGCACTAGACTTTCGGGCGTCTCTCCCGCCTATGACGACCACCCCGCACCCGCCCGCCACGCGCCGACCACCTCGACCTGCTCGAGTCGCCACGCCATCTTCATCCTGCGCGAGGTCGTCGCCGAGTGCGAGCGCCCGGTCCTGCTCTTCTCGGGCGGCAAGGACTCGGCGGTCCTGCTGCACCTCGCGGTCAAGGCCTTCGCGCCCCAGGCCCTGCCCTTCCCGGTGATGCACGTCGACACCGGCCAGAACTTCCCCGAGGTGCATCGCCTTTCGCGACGCCACGGTCGCGCGCCTCGGCGCGCGCCTGATCGTCGCGAGCGTCCAGGCGTCGATCGACGCCGGCCGCGTCGTGGACCCGGGCCCGATGGGCTCGCGCAACCGGCTCCAGACGCGTCACGCTGCTCGACGCCATCAACGAGCACGGCTTCGACGCCGCCTTCGGCGGCGCGCGGCGCGACGAGGACAAGGCGCGGGCCAAGGAGCGCGATCCTCTCGCTTCCGCGACGCCTTCGGCCAGTGGGACCCGCGCAGCCAGCGCCCCGAGCTCTGGCAGCTCTACCAGGGCCAGGTCAACCCCGGCGAGCACCTGCGCGCCTTCCCGCTGTCGGACTGGACCGAGCTCGACGTCTGGCAGTACATCGAGCGCGAGCGGCATCGACGCTGCCCGCCGATCTACTTCGCCCACGAGCGCGAGGTCGTCAAGCGCGACGGGATGTGGCTGGCGGTCGGTCCGCACGTCGAGCCCCGGCCCGGCGAGGCCGTCGAGACCCGCACCGTGCGCTTTCGCACCGTCGGGCGACGCCAACTGCACCGGCGCGGTCGAGTCTCGCGCGGCCACACCTGGCCGAGGTCGTCGCCGAGGTCGCCGTCGGCCAACGTTCGCGAGCGCGGCGCCACTCGCGCCGACGACCGCTTCAGCGAGACGGCCATGGAGGACCGCAAGCGCGAGGGCTACTTCTAGATGACCGTCGCCCACCAAGGACCTGCTGCGCCTCGCGACCATCGGCTCGGTCGACGACGGCAAGTCGACGCTCGATCGGCCGGCTCCTCGTCGACACGCGCTCAGCTCTTCGACGACCAGCTCGACGCCGTCGTCGCACGCCAGCGAGCGCCGCGGCGTCGGCGACCTCGACCTCAGCTTCGTCACCGACGGCCTGCGCGCCGAGCGCGAGCAGGGCATCACCATCGACGTCGCCTACCGCTACGCCGCGACGCCCACGCGCAAGTTCATCATCGCCGACTGCCCGGGTCACGTGCAGTACACGCGCAACATGGCGACCGGTGCGTCGACGGCCGACCTGGCGCTGGTCGTCGTCGACGCGGCGCACGGGCTCAAGGAGCAGACCCGCCGGCACCTCGTGCATCGCCGCGCTGCTGGGCGTGCGCGCGCCTGATCGTCGCGGCCAACAAGATGGACCTGGCCGACTGGTCCTCGTCGGCCTACCAGGCCTGCGTCGACGACGTGACGACGCTGGCCGAGCGGCCTGGGCTACGCGTCGGTGACGGTCGTGCCGATCTCGGCGCTGCTCGGCGACAACGTCGTCGAGCCGTCGGCGAACACCCCCTGGTACGACGGGCCGACGGTGCTCGGCGCGCTCGAGGCGTCGCGGGCCGGGGTCTGGGAGGCCGCCGGGAGCGGGTCGCGCCTGCCGGTGCAGTGGGTCCTGCGCCAGGCCGGCGGCGGGCGGACGCTACGCCGGCATGGTCAACGGCGCGGCGCTGGCCGAGGGCGACGAGGTGACGCTCCTGCCGGCCGGTGTGCGCACGCGCGTCGTCGACGTCGTCAGCGGCCGCGGGGCCCACGACGAGGCGGCCGTCGGCCTCTCGGTCTCGGTGGCCCTGGCCGACGAGACCGACGCCGGGCGCGGCGACCTGCTGGCGACCGACCCCCTCCCGACCGTCACGCGCGAGGTCGAGGCGACGCTGTGCTGGTTCGGCGAGCGCGGACTCGCCCCCGGCCAGCGCCTGCGCCTCAAGCACACGACCCGCTCGACCCCCGCGCGCGTGACCGCGCTGGCCGGCGTCGTCGACGTCGGCACGCTCGAGGTCCTGCCGGCGTCCGAGCTCTCGACCAACCAGATCGGCGTGGCCACCGTGGCCACCGCCGACCCGCTGGTCGTCGACGACTACCGCGACAACCGCGTCACCGGCAGCTTCGTCCTCATCGACGAGGTCACCAACGCGACGGTCGCCGCGGGGATGGTCGGGCGGGCGTCCTTCCTCTCCTAGCGGATCGCCACCGTGGCGACGAACCCCAGGTACGCCACGACGACCGCGCCGCCCGACCACCGGCCCAGGCCCCGGCCGCGGTAGGCCAGGGCGAGGCACGCCAGCGTCAGCCCGAGGTACCACGCGGCCGCCGAGGTCCCCGCCGCCGTCGGCGCGCCCAGCCCCACGAACAGGCCGGGCACCAAGAGCCCGGCGAGGACGTTGAGCATGTTCGAGTTGAGCGCCGTGGACAGCACCGCGGCGCCGCGTCCCCGGGCGGCCAGGTAGACCGCGCCGACCGCGTTGGGCAGGCTCGTCACCGCGGCCAGGATGAGCCCGCCGACGACCTCGGCGGAGAGGTGACCCTGACGGCCCATCGTCTCGGCCGTGCGCTCCATGACCGTGCTGGCCGCGACGACCACGACGAGGCTCGCCAGAGCCACCACGCCGTCCCCGCGGCCGCGCGGAACCGCGACGAGGGCCCCGCGAAGCTCGCTCGCCTCGTCGGCGACCGCCCGGCCCAGCCATCGCGCGGCCCGGGGCGGCACGCCCACGCGCGCGGCGGTCCGGGGGCTGGTCGAGACGATGAGGTAGGGAACCACGACGACCACGACCAACGCGAGCCCGACCGGGGCCCCCCAGCCCCCGGCCAGGACGGCGAACGTCGCCGCGGCGACCCACAACGCGACGGCGCCGTCGAGGAGGATGACGCGCCGGTGCAGGTCGACGCGCCCGGCCACCAGCGCGCCCAGGCCCAGCAGGGCCGCCAGGTTGAAGACGTTCGACCCGAGCACCACGCCGGCGCCGATGACCGCGTGTCCGCGCGACGTCGCCGACACCGCCGACGTCACTTCGGGGGAGTCCGCGGCCAGCGCCACGAGGAGACCCAGCGCGGCCTCGGAGAGCCCGACGCGCGCGGCGACGCGCTCGAGGCGCGACACCAGGACGACGCTCGCCGCCAGTGACACGGCGGCGGCCAGGGCGAAGGTCGCCGCGCTCACGATCCCAGGTTGACGGCGGTGAGCGCGGGCACGGGTCCTCCGGGCGTCGACGGTATGACCGCCGACCAGGCTTCCCGGCGCACCTCGCCCGACACTAGCCGACGGGCCGCCGCGGGCCTAGAACTGCGCGACCATCGCGACCAGCGCGACGCCGACCGCGAGCAGGACGGCGTCGATCGAGCGCGTCAGCGCCTCGCCGCGTTCTCGCGCCGCGCGCCCGTCGTGGGCGACGACCTCGGCGACGACGTGCTCAAGGGGCAGCGCGCGCGCCTCGAGGAGCCCCGCCGCCGCCAGGTAGCAGGCGAGCCCCACGCCGACCCACGGCCGGGTCAGCGAGACCGAGGAGTCGCCGGTCGCCACCATGACGAGCCCGGTCAGCGGCAGGAGGTGGACGACGCGCGCGGCCCAGTTGCGCCGCGTCGGGAAGCGCCGGGCCTGGACGTCGTCGGGCGCGCCCACGGCGACCGCGCGCGCCGCCGAGCGCATCGCGACCAGGACGGTCAGGGCCGCGACGGCCGCGACGACGTGGACCAGGAAGACGACGTCGTAGGCGATCGTCGTCGCGATCACGCGGGCCCCAGCAGCGCCTCGGCCGCCCGGTAGGGGTCGGTCCTCCCCTCGGCCAGCGCGGCGACCTGCTCGTCGTAGGCCGCGCCGGCGTCGAGCCCGGCGACGCGCGAGCGCAGCGTCGCGGCCAGCGCGCGCTCGAGCTCGACGCGCGCGCGCGCCCGGGCGCGCTCGGCCGCCGGGGCGGACGACACGAACTCGCGGTGGGCCAGGACGGCCGCGACGAGGTCGCCGACGCCCTCGCCCGTCGTGGCGACCGTGGACACGACCGGCGCGCGCCACGGCCCGGGCGCCGACAGGTCGAGCATCTGCTCGAGGTCGCGGCGCGTCTCGGCGACGCCGTCGCGGTCGGCCTTGTTGATCACGAAGACGTCGGCCACCTCGAGCAGCCCGGCCTTGGCCGCCTGCGTCGAGTCGCCCCAGCCGGGGTTGGTGACGACGACCGTGGTGTCGGCCGTCGCGGCCACGTCGACCTCGAGCTGGCCGACGCCGACGGTCTCGACGACGACCCAGGCCCACCCCAGCGCGCCGAGCACGCGGATGGCGTCGGGCACCGCCAGGGCCAGTCCGCCCAGGTGGCCGCGCGTGGCCATCGAGCGGATGTAGACGCGCGGGTCGGTCGCGTGGCCCTGCATGCGGATGCGGTCGCCCAGGATCGCCCCGCCGGTGAAGGGCGAGCTCGGGTCGACGCACAGCACGGCCACGCGCTCGGCGGGGCCTTCGAGCAGCGCGGCGACCACCCGGTCGGTCAGGGTCGACTTGCCCGCGCCGGGGGGCCCGGTGACGCCCAGGGCGTAGGGCGCCGCAGCGACGTACGCCGCGCGGGCGAGCGCGCGGTGGGGCTCACCCCCGGACTCGACGAGCGTGAGGGCGCGCGCCAGCGCGCCGCGCGACCCGGCGCGCGCCGCCTCGAGCAGCGCGTCGGGGTCGTCGGGGATCACGCCGCCCGCTCGACGTACGCGCCGAGCCCGGCCAGGCGCCCGACGAAGTCGTCGTACCCGCGCTCCACGTGATCGAGGCCCTCGACCGTCGTCTCGCCCTCGGCCACGAGCCCGGCGATGGCCAGGGCGGCCGCGGCGCGGATGTCGCCCGCGCGCACCGCGGTCCCCTGGAGCCGGTCGACCCCTCGGATCAGCGCGTGATGGCCCTCGGTGGTGATCTGGGCGCCGAGGCGCACCAGCTCGTCGACGTAGCGGAACCGCCCGGCGAAGAGGTTCTCGGTCACCACCGAGACGCCGTCGGCCACGCTGAGCGCGGTCGTCAGCAGCGGCTTGTAGTCGGTCGCCACACCGGGGTACGGCAGGGTCGCCACGTCGCACGCGCGCACGCGCGCCGGGCCCACGACCCGCACGCCCTCGCCGGCCTCGACCCGCGCGCCCATCGCCTCGAGCTTTCGCAGCAGCATCTCCATGTGCTCGGGCCTCGCGTCGGCGACGGTCACGTCGCCCCCGGTCACCAGCCCGGCCACCAGGTAGGTCGCCGCGACCACCCGGTCGGGCACCACCGCGTGGCGCGCGGCGCTGAGCTCGGGCACGCCGTCGACGGTCAGGCGCGACGT
Source organism: uncultured Actinomycetota bacterium (assembly GCA_963820815.1). GTDB lineage: Bacteria > Actinomycetota > Acidimicrobiia > Acidimicrobiales > RAAP-2 > RAAP-2. The sequence continues at coordinate 254,387 of CAWGBL010000004.1, forward strand.
GCCCAGGCCCTCGATGCGCGCGCCCATCGCGATGAGCTGGCGGCCGAGGTCCTCGACCTCCGGCTCGCGCGCGGCGTTGTCGATGACCGAGCGGCCCTCGGCCAGCACGCAGGCCATCAGCAGGTTGTCGGTCGCGGTGTGGCTCGGGTACTCCAGCGTGATCCTCGTGGCCCTCAGCCGGGGCCGCGAGGTCGTCGCGTTGATCGACGCGCGGGCGTTGGCGAAGGTCGCGCCCATCGCCGAGAGGCCGTCGGTGTGGAAGTTGATCGGCCGCTGGCCGAAGTCGTCGCCGCCGGGCAGGGCCATGTGGGCCTCGCCGCAGCGCGCGAGCAGCGGGCCGAGCACGACGATCGACGCGCGCATCGCCTCGAAGAGGTGGGCCGGGGCCACCGGGTGCAGGTCGCGCGCGTCGGGCACGTCGATCGCCAGCGCCCGGTCCGCGCGAGAGACCGAGCAGCCGAGCTCGACGAGCAGCTCGGACATCACGGCGACGTCGGTGATGTCGGGGACGTTGGTGAGCTCGTGGCGGCCGCTGGCCAGCAGGCACGCGGCCATCTCCTTGAGGACCGCGTTCTTGGCCCCGAGCGCCACGACGGTGCCCGCGACCGGTCCGGCGGGCTTCACGCGCAGCGAGGTCACCCGTCAAGTATGGCCGGGCCCGCGCCGGCCCCGGCGGGGTCCGGGCCGCGCGAAGTAGCCTGCCCACGTGAGGCAGCCGCCGCGGCCGGACCGGAACCTCGCGCTCGAGCTGATCCGCGTGACCGAGGCCGCCGCCATCGCGGCGGCGCGCTGGGCCGGGCGCGGCGACAAGGTCGCCGCCGACCAGGCCGCGGTCGACGCGATGCGCTTCGTGCTCGGCGCCGTCGCGATGGACGGCATCGTCGTGATCGGCGAGGGCGAGAAGGACCGCGCGCCGATGCTCTACAACGGCGAGCACATCGGCGACGGCCGGCCGCCCGAGGTCGACGTCGCCGTCGACCCGATCGACGGAACGTCGCTCACCGCGATGGGCCGCAACGGCGCGATGGCGGTGATCGCGCTGGCCGAGCGCGGCGCGATGTTCAACCCCGGCCCGGTCGTCTACATGAAGAAGGTCGCGGTCGGGCCCCGCGGGCGCGGGGCGGTCGACGTCCACGCGTCCGCGACCGACAACCTCAAGGAGCTCTCCACGCGGCTCAAGAAGCCCGTCCAAGAGCTCGGCGTCGTGATCCTCGACCGCCCGCGCCACGACGACCTGGTCGCCGAGGTCCGCGAGGCCGGCGCGCGCGTCATCTCGATCACCGACGGCGACGTCGCCGGCGCGATCGCCACCGGCTGGCCGAGCTCGGGCGCGGACGTCCTCTTCGGGGTCGGCGGCACCCCGGAGGGCGTCATCGCGGCCGCGGCCATCAAGGGGCTCGGCGGCGAGATCCAGGGCGTCCTGCACGCGCGCGACGACGCCGAGCGCGCCGCCGCCGAGGCCCTCGGCTACGACTTCACCCGCGTCCTCTCCACCGACGACCTCGTCGCCGGCGACAACGCCTTCTTCTCGGCCACCGCGGTCACCGACGGCGAGTTCCTGCGCGGGGTGCGCTTCCAGGACTTCGGCGCGACGACCCAGTCGATGGTCGTGCGCAGCCGCTCGGGCACCGTGCGCACCATCGAGACCTTCCACCGCCACGACAAGCTCCAGGAGTTCGAAACCTCGGGCTTCTGAGACTCTTACGCGATCCTGCGCGCCGCCTTAGGCCCGCGCCGGCTCTGGAGTGTAGGGTCCGAAGTGACACGGAGAGGAGGCCATCATGCGAGTGGCCAACCTGCTGTCCGCCAAGGGTCACGACGTGGCGACGATCGACGAGTCGAGCAGCGTCGCCGAGGCGGTGGCACTGCTCAGAGAGCGCCACATCGGCGCCCTCGTCGTGACCGGGGCGTCCGCGCCCCTGGCCGGGATCCTCAGCGAGCGCGACGTCGTGCGGGCCCTGGCCGAGCGCGGCGCCGCGATCCTCGACGAGCGCGTCTCGGGCCTGATGACCGCCGAGGTCACGACCTGCGCCGAGGCCACGTCGGTCACCGACCTCATGGGTCTGATGACGTCCAAGCGGATCCGGCACGTGCCGGTGGTCACCGACGGCCAGCTGACCGGCATGGTCTCGATCGGCGACGTGGTCAAGGCCCGCTTCGAGGAGCTCGAGGGCGAGAAGCGCGACCTGCTCGACTACGTGAGCGCTCGCTAGGCCCGCAGGGCGGCGAGGAGCCGCAGCTCGGCGCGCTGGCGCGCCGCCTCGGCCAGCGCACGATCCGACGCGCCCTCGGCCCCGGCCCGGCCCTCGGCGGCGAGCGCGGACTCGGCGCGCTCCTTGGCCGCGGTCGCGCGCGCCACGTCGATCTCGGTCGTGCGCTCGGCGACACTCGCCATCACGGTGGCGCGCGTGTCGCCCTCGGCCGTCGCCACCTGGAAGACGCCGCCGTGGACGCAGAAGGCGAGCTCGCCATCGGCCGACGCCACTCGCACCACGCCGGGCACGACGTTGCCGACCAGGGCGGTGTGCCCGGCCAGGACCGTGAAGTCGCCCTCGCGCGAGCGCGCGACGAGTGCGGTGGCCCCGCCGGACCACAGCGGGGCCTCGGGGGTGAGGATCTCCACGGTCAGGGTCGCCACGTCACTCCTTGGCCAGTTCGGCCGCGCGGCGCTCGACGTCGGCGGCGCCGCCGATGTTGAAGAAGGCCTGCTCGGGGTAGGCGTCGAGGTCGCCGTTGACGAGGTGCTCGAAGGACTCGACCGTCTCGGCCACCGGGACGTTGATCCCGTCGATGCCGGTGAACATCTTGGAGACGAACATCGGCTGGGACAGGAAGCGCTGGATCTTGCGCGCGCGCGACACCGTGACCCGGTCGTCCTCGGCCAGCTCGTCCAGGCCGAGGATGGCGATGATGTCCTGGAGCTCGCGGTAGCGCTGGAGGATCCGCTGGACCTGGCGCGCCACGGCGTAGTGGCGCTCGCCGACCACCTCGGGAGAGAGGATGTTCGACGTCGAGGCCAGCGGGTCGACCGCCGGGTAGATGCCCAGCGCCGCGATCTGGCGGCTGAGCTCGGTCGTGGCGTCCAGGTGCGTGAACGTCGTGAACGGCGCCGGGTCGGTGTAGTCGTCGGCCGGCACGTAGACCGCCTGCATCGACGTGATGGAGCGGCCCTTGGTCGAGGTGATGCGCTCCTGGAGCTCGCCCATCTCGTCGGCCAGCGTCGGCTGGTAGCCGACCGCGCTGGGCATGCGCCCGAGCAGGGTCGAGACCTCCGACCCGGCCTGGACGAACCGGAAGATGTTGTCGATGAAGAGCAGCACGTCCTGGTTCTTCACGTCGCGGAAGTACTCGGCCATGGTCAGCGCGGCCAGGGCGACGCGCAGGCGCACCCCCGGCGGCTCGTCCATCTGGCCGTAGACCAGCGCGGTCTTCTCGATGACCCCGGACTCGCGCATCTCCAGGAGCAGGTCGGTGCCCTCGCGGGTGCGCTCGCCGACCCCGGCGAAGACCGACACGCCCTGGTGCTGCTCGGCCACCCGGCGGATCATCTCCTGGATGAGGACGGTCTTGCCCACGCCGGCGCCGCCGAAGAGGCCGATCTTGCCGCCCTGGACGTAGGGGGTGAGCAGGTCGAGGACCTTGATGCCGGTCTCGAACATCTGGGCCTTGGGCTCGAGCTGGTCGAAGGCCGGCGGGTTGCGGTGGATCTCCCAGCGGTCCTCGATCGCGCCGATGTCCGCGGTGTCCAGCGGCTCGCCCATCACGTTGAAGACGTGGCCCAGGACCGCGTCGCCGACCGGCACGGTGATCCCGCGGCCGGTCTGGCGCACGACCGCGCCGCGCACCAGGCCGTCGGTCGGCTTCATGCACACGCAGCGCACGCGGCCCTCGCCGATCTGCTGGGCGACCTCGGCGATCACCGTCACGGTGCGCCCCTCGATCTCGATGTCCATCTCGACCGCGTGGTTGATCTCGGGCAGCGAGTGGGGCGGGAACTCCACGTCGACGACCGGGCCGGCGATGGCCACCACGCGGCCGGCCTCCAGTCGCGTGTGCTCGGGGGCTACGGTCATCTGCTGCTCACTTTCCCGTTCGGAGCGCCTCGGCGCCTCCGACGATTTCCATGATCTCGGTCGTGATGGCGTCCTGGCGCGCGCGGTTCATCACGCGCGACAGGGTCTGGGCCAGGTCGTCGGCGTTGTCGGTCGCCGCGGCCATCGCGCGCTGCTGGCTGGTGTGGAAGCTGGCCGCGCCCTCGAGCATCGCGGTGAAGAGCTCGCTCTCTAGCGCGAGGGGGGTCAGCGTCACCAGGAGCTCGGCGACCTCGGGCTCGAACTCGGTGTAGCCGGTCAGCCCGGCGGGCCTCTCGTCGGTGGGGGGCGCCTCGGGGACCTCGAGGGGCAGGAGCTGGTGGGTGTCCACCGCCTGGCTCCCGGCCGAGACGAAGCGCGTCGAGACCAGCAGGACCTGCTGGACCTCGCCGGCGACGAAGGGCGCGGCGACGGCCGCGGCGACGCGGCGGGCGTCGGCGTACTCGGGACGGTCGGCGAAGCCGGCGAAGCCCTGCTCGACCGCGATGCCGCGGAAGCGGAAGAACGCCGGCGCCTTCTTGCCGACCGCGAAGAGCCGCACCGCGGTCCCGGCGTCGGCGAGGCTGCGCACGAGGCGCTCGGCGGCGCGCAGGACGTTGGAGTTGTAGGCGCCCGACAGGCCGCGGTCCCCGGCGACCACGACGACGGCCGCCGCCTCGACGCGCTCGGGCAGGGTCAGCAGCTTGGCCGCGGCGGCGCGGTCGCCGCGCACGGCCTCGAGGATGACGCGGCGCATCCCGTCGCGGTAGGGGCGGTTGGCGGCGATGCGGGCCTGGGACGCGCGGGATCTGGGACGCCGCGATCAGCTCCATCGCCTTGGTGATCTTGCGAGTCGCGCGCACCGTCTTGATGCGCCGTCGCAGAACCCGCTCTTGGCCTCCGGCCACGTCCGCGCCCCGTCCCCTAGTTGCTCGTCGCGAAGCCGTCGACGAAGGCCGCATGGCCGCGTCGAGGGCCGCGGCGTCCGGCAGCGCGCCGGTGTCGCGGATCGTCGCCAGCAGGTCGGCGTGCTGGGCGCGGAACATCGTGAGCAGCTCGGACTCGAACCGGCGCACGTCGTCGACCGAGATCGTGTCGACCCAGCCGCGCGTGCCGGCGTAGATGACGACGCACTGCTCCTCGACGGGCAGCGGCGCGTTGATCCCCTGCTTGAGCAGCTCGGTCAGCCGGTAGCCGCGGTCGAGCTGGGCCTGGGAGGTCTTGTCGAGCTCGGAGCCGAAGGTCGCGAAGCGACTCGAGGTCGCGGAACTGGGCCAGGTCGATCTTGAGCGTGCCGGCGACGGCCTTCATCGCCTTGATCTGGGCGGCGCCGCCGACCCGCGACACCGAGTTGCCGACGTTGATCGCCGGGCGCACGCCCGAGTAGAAGAGGTCGGACTCGAGGAAGATCTGGCCGTCGGTGATCGAGATCACGTTCGTCGGGATGTAGGCCGAGATGTCCCCGGCCTTGGTCTCGATGATCGGCAGCGCGGTGAGCGACCCGCCGCCCAGCTCGTCGGAGAGCTTGGCCGCGCGCTCGAGCAGTCGGCTGTGCAGGTAGAAGACGTCGCCCGGGTAGGCCTCGCGGCCCGGCGGCCGGCGAAGCAGCAGCGAGATCTGGCGGTAGGCGTCGGCCTGCTTGGACAGGTCGTCGTAGACGACGAGCGCGTGGCTCGCCGTTCTCCATCCAGTGCTGGCCCATCGCGCAGCCGGCGTAGGGCGCGAGGTACTTGAAGGGCGCCGGGTCGCCGGCCGAGGCCACCACGACGACCGTGTACTCGAGCGCGCCGTACTCCTCGAGGGTCTTGACCGTCTGGGCGACCGACGAGTTCTTCTGGCCGATGGCGACGTAGATGCACTTCACGCCCTGGCCGCTTCTGGTTGATGATCGTGTCGACCGCGACGGTCGTCTTGCCGGTCTTGCGGTCGCCGATGATCAGCTCGCGCTGGCCGCGGCCGATCGGGGTCATCGCGTCGATCGCCTTGATGCCGGTCTGCAGCGGCTCGCACACCGGCTGGCGGCCGATGATTCCGGGGGCCTGGACCTCCATCCGGCGGCTCTCGGCGCCGACCAGGGGGCCGCTTGCCCGTCGATCGGCACGCCCAGGGCGTTGACCACGCGGCCGAGCAGCGCGTCGCCGACCGGGATCGAGAGGATTCGCCCGGTCGAGCGCACGACCTGCTCCTCCTCGAGGCTGTCGACCGAGCCCAGGACGACGGCGCCGATCGTCTCCTCGTCGAGGTTCATCGCCAGGCCCAGCGTGCCGTCCTCGAACTCGAGCAGCTCGTTGACCTTGGCCGACGGGAGCCCCGAGACGCGCGCGATGCCGTCGCCGACCTCGACGATGCGTCCGATCTGCTCGGCGCCGACGGTCGGGTTGTAGTCCGTCGACGTGGCGCTGGAGCGCCTCGGTGATCTCGGCGGTGGAGATGGAGAGGTCGGTCATCGAGTGTCCTTGTCTAGTGGGAAGAAGGTGAGCCGGCCCCGGCCGAGCCGGCCAGCACCTGGTCGCGCAGGGCGCCGAGGCGTCCGCGGGTCGTCGCGTCGAGCCGCAGGTCGCCGACCTCGACCAGGATCCCGCCGAGCAGGTCGGGCTCCTCGGCGACCTGGATCTCGACGTTCTGGCCGGTGAGGTCGGCCAGGTTGAAGGCCAGCTCCGAGGTCGTGGCGTCGTCGAGCGGGCGCGCGGTGTGCACGCGCGCGACGCGCCACTGGCGCGCCATGGCGACGTAGTCGACCAGGTAGTCGAGCGAGCCGATGACGTCGCGGGCCCGGCCGCCCTCGACGGTGAAGACCGCGAGGCGCCGGGTGACCGGGTGGACCCGGTCGGCGAGCAGGTCGGCGGTCGTGCCGGCGCGTGCGGCGACCGGCGCGTCGCGGTCCTGGAGCAGCCGGCGCAGCTCGCGGTTGGCCTCGATGGCGCGCGCCCAGGCGAAGAGCTCGTCCTCGACCCGCGGGTACTCGTCGGCGGCGAGGGACTCGAAGAGCGCGTCGGCGTAGCCGCCGATGCGCTGGCGGCTCTCGGTGTGGCCCAGGGGGCCGAGGGTGTGGCGCGCCTCGCGGCGCGCGTGGGCCAGCTGGGCCAGCTCGGCGAGGTTCTTGGCCACGTCCTGGGCCGGCGCCGACTGCGCGGCGTAGACCGCGAGGGCCCGGGCGTCGGGGGTCACCTTGCCCTCGAGCAGGTCGCCGAGGACCCGGCCGCGGATGGCGCCGGGCACCGACGTGTCGGCCAGCGCCGCGCGCAGGTCCGAGCGAGCCAGGACGGTCGACTCGAGGCGCGTGAGGTCCGCGCTCGTCGCGACCAGCGCGGCGGCGTCCTCGGCGCCCAGTCGGGCGACGGCGTAGCCCTCGAGTCGCGGCAGCATCGCTAGCCCGCCACCCCCCGCTGGGCCTCGGCGCGCAGCGCGGCGACTGCCTCGTCGACGAGGTCCTGGTGCGACGCCTGGTCGACCTCGCGGCCGACGACCTTGGTGACGAGGTCGAAGACGATCTCGCCGACCCGGCCCGACGCATCGTCGATGGCGCGCTGGCGCGCCGCGGCGACCTCGAGGTGGGCGGTCGCGACGATGCGGTCGTACTCGGCCTGGCCGCGCCCTCCGGCCTCGGCCTTGACCTGGTCGGCCAGGGCCTGGGCGGCGGCGGTGATGTCGCGCGCCTGGTCGCGGGCGGCCGCGAGGACGCGCTGGCGCTCCTCGTCGGAGGCCGCCGCGGCGGCCCGGGCCTCGTCGGCCGCGGCCAGGGACACGCGCACCTTCTCCTGGCGCGCGCCGAGCACCGTGTTGAACCTCGGCATCACGACCTTCGTCATGAACCAGAGCACGGCGGCGAAGACCAGGAGCTCGACGACGTACGTGCCGTTGGGCAGGAGGAAGACGGAGACGCCCAGCATCACTCGATCCCTTTCACGTTCAGCACGGCGGCGTGCGCCACGGCCCTATTGCTTCTTGAAGACGTAGACGAAGACGACCATGAACAGCAGGTTGATGAAGTACATCGCCTCCACCAGGCCCACCGTCAGGAAGAAGTACGTCCGCGCCTTGTTCTCGATCTCGGGCTGGCGGGCGATCGCCGCGATCGTCTGGCTGCCGGCCAGGCCGTCGCCGACCGCGGCGCCGATGGCGCCGCCGCCGAGCGCGAGCCCGCCGCCGACGAGGGCCCCGGCCACCCGCACCGCACTTGCGACATCAGTACTTGCCATTTTCCTTTTCCTCCTGGTTTCTCAGTGTGAGGCCTCGAGCGCGACGTGCTCGACCTCGTCGTGGCTCATCGCCATCCCGAAGTAGAGGATCGTCAGCAGCATGAAGATGAACGCCTGGATCAGGCCGAGCAGCCCGGTGTCGAAGATCTCCCAGCCCCACTGCAGCGGCGGGGCGATGTAGATCGGGAGCAGGGCCAGCATCACCGCGACCATCAGCCCGCCCGAGAAGAGGTTCCCGAAGAGTCGGAAGGTCAGCGTGATGGGCTTGGTGACCTCCTCGATCGCGTTGATCGGTGCGAGCGCGCCGTAGGGCTGGAAGTAGTGCTTGACGTAGCCCGACGCCCGGCGCGCGCGCACCGACTCGACGTGGACCCAGATGATGACGACGGTCGCCATGGCCAGGGGCAGGTTGACGTCGCCGGTCGGCGCCGGCAGGATCGCCTCGGAGTGGCCGGGCCGCATGATCGTCGGCAGGAAGTCAAGCCAGTTGCACGTCAGGATAAAGAAGAAGATCGTGACGCCGAGCGGGACGAAGCGCTTTCCCTCCTCGCCGACGGCCGAGTCCGCGAGGTCGGTGACCGTGCCGATCACCCACTCGAAGGTCGCCTGGACCTTGCCCGGGACGCCCGACGTCGCGCGACGGCTCACGAGGTAGGCGATGGTGAGGAAGATGGCGGCCGCGACGACCGTGGACAGGACGACGTCGACGTTGACCGTGAGGCCGAGGACCTTGGCGGTCGGGTGGACCCCCGGCTCGATCTTGCCCGCGGCGTAGATCACGAGAGGCCGCCCTGCCCCGCGACCACGCGCAGCACGTTGAGCACGAAGACGACCTGGTAGATGACCAGCCCCACGACGATCCCGATGCCCAGGCCCGCGTTAAGGAACATCGCGCCGACGACGATCGCCGTCACGACCACGAGCCGGGCGGCGGTGTTCGAGCCGAGCTGGCGGCGCACCGCTCGGTTGGTCTGCTCCCCGCGCAGCTCGACGCGGGCGGCCTGGCGGTCGAAGACGCGCAGGTTGACGATGGCGAGTGCGACGCCGACGGCGACCCCGGCGGCGGCGCCGGACGACCCCAGGAGAATGGCCACGACGAAGCCAAGTGCGCCGGCGAACAAGGCGGAGAGGACGGTTCGGCGCAGGAGGCGCGGCAGCATCGTTGCGGGGAGGTTCTCGAGCACGGACGTAAGGATTACAGGAAACGCCGGACTAGCTTGACCACGCTCACCACGGCGGCGACCGTCCCCAACACTATCCCCAAAACCAGTCCCCACGGGCTGGTGCTCCACGTCGAGTCGGCCCAGATGCCGAGCCAGACGAACACGCCGAGGCAGCTCGCGATGGTCGTGCCCAGGACGGCGAGCGAGGCGACCCCGGGCAGGTCCGAGAGGCTCGACCCCTCGGGCGGGCGCTCGCGCCCGGGGCCCGGCGGGCCGCCCGGGTCGTTCACCGCGCGACCGTCTCGCCGGACGCGTCCACCTCGTCGCCGCGGGCGGCGGCCCGGTTGAGCAGCGGGCTGAACCAGGTCAGCAGGCCGATCAGCAGGACCCCCACCCCCAGCGGGATGAAGACGGTCACGCTCGAGTGGAAGAGCGGCAGCAGGACGAAGACGCACAGCAGGGCCGTCCAGAGCCACAGGATGATCACGGTACGCCGGTGGCCGTGGCCCAGGCGCATCAGCCGGTGGTGGATGTGGTTCTTGTCCGGGGTGTGGAACCCTTGGCCCGAGGCGGTGCGCCGCACGAACGCCCAGACCGCGTCGATCAGGGGCACCCCGAGGATGAAGACCGGGATGAGCAGGGGGGCGAAGAAGAAGAAGGTGACGCCCGACGCCGGCGGGGTCCGACCGCCGATGACCATCGTCGAGGCGCTCATCAGTAGCCCGAGCATCAGCGCGCCGGCGTCGCCCATGAAGAGCTTGGCCGGGTGGAAGTTGTCGCGCAGGAACCCGACGCAGACCCCGCAGGTCAGCGCCGCGATGAGCGGCCCCACGTTGGTCGTCGGCAGGAGCCCGAGGTCCTCGAGGCGCAGCCCGTACACGCACAGGGTGCCCGAGGCGATGGCGACGATCCCGCCGGCCAGGCCGTCGAGGCCGTCGATGAGGTTGATGGAGTTGCACAGCGCCACGACCCACACCGCGGTGATGATCGGCAGGATCGACGGGCCCAGGACGATGAACCCGGCGAAGGGCAGCTTGAGCTGGTACATCGTCGCGCCGCTGAAGTAGAGGATCGACGCGGCGAGGAACTGGCCGGCGACCTTGGCCGGGGCGCTCATCTCGCGGAAGTCGTCGATCACCCCGACGACGAAGATGACCCCGGCCGCGAGAAGCACGCCAATCATCTCGTGGCTCGAGGTGATCACCGCGCGCAGGCTCGGTACGAAGTCGGCCGCGATCAGCGCGACGCAGAGACCGACGAACATGGCGGCGCCCCCGCCGTACGGGGTGACCGCGGTGTGCACCTTGCGGTCGTCGGGCTGGGCGGTGTAGCCGATCGCGCAGCGAGATCGCCCGCGCCGGCGCGTCGGCCAGCGTGGTCACCACCGCACCGACGACGGCGACGACCGAGTACGCGAGGACGTGGTGCATCTAGACGAAGCGCGCGTAGGGGTCGAAACGCGCGCACAGCGCGGCGACCTCGGCGCGGGTGGCCGCGACCTGCGCGTCGTCGTCGCGCGCGCGAAGCGTGCGCGCCATCATCGAGGCGACCTGCGCGAACTCGGCCGGGCCCATGCCGGCGGTCGTCTCGGCGGCCGAGCCGACGCGCATCCCCGACGTGACGAACGCGCTGCGCGGGTCGTCGGGGACGGTGTTGCGGTTCGTCGTGATGCCGGCGCGGTCGAGGACCTCCTGGGCGACCTTGCCGGTGAGCTCGGCGTCGAAGTCGCGCAGGTCGAGCAGGACCATGTGGTTGTCGGTCCCGCCCGACACCAGGCGGAAGCCCTCGGCCGCGAGCGCCTCGCCGAAGGCCGCCGCGTTGGCGACGACCGCCGCGGCGTAGCGAGCGAAGGACGGCGCGGCCGCCTCGCGGAACGACACGGCCTTGGCGGCGATGACGTGCTCGAGCGGCCCGCCCTGGAAGCCGGGGAAGACCGACGCGTCGATCTTCTTGGCGTGCTCCTCGCGGCAGACGATCGCGCCGCCGCGCGGCCCGCGCAGCGTCTTGTGCGTGGTGAAGGTCACGACGTCGGAGTACGGCACCGGGTTGGGGTGCGCGCCGCCGGCGATCAGGCCGGCCACGTGGGCCGCGTCGACCATCAGCATCGCCCCGACCTCGTCGGCGACCTCGCGGAAGGGCGCCGCGTCGATGGCGCGGGTGTAGGCGGTCGCCCCGGCGACGATGAGCCGCGGGCGCTCGGCGAGGGCCAGGTCGCGCAGCTGGTCGAAGTCGATGACCTCGCCCGGGCTCGACGGGTCGTCCGAGCGCGGGGTGACCCCGTAGGAGACGAACCGCCAGATCTTGGACGTGATCGACGCCGGCGAGCCGTGGGTCAGGTGGCCGCCCTGGTCGAGGCGCATGGCCAGCACCGTGTCGCCGGGCTCGAGCAGGGCCTGGTAGACGGCCAGGTTGGCGTTGGCGCCGCAGTGGGGCTGGACGTTGGCGTGGTCGGCCCCGAAGAGCGCGGTCAGGCGCCGGCGCGCGAGGTCCTCGACCTCGTCGACGACCTGGTTGCCGCCGTAGTAGCGGCGCCCCGGGTAGCCCTCGGAGTACTTGTTGGTCAGGATCGAGCCGGCCGCCGCCAGCACGGCCGGCGAGGCGAAGTTCTCGCTGGCGATCAGCTGGATGGTGGTCGTCTGGCGTCCCCACTCGCGCGCCAGCAGGTCGGTCACCTCGGGGTCGTCGGTGATCCAGGCGTCAAGGGGAGATGGGGCCACGGGCCCGCCTTTCTAGTCGGACGCCGCGTCGAGCGCGGAGAGCTTGGCCAGGCGCGCCAGGTGGCGCCCCTCGCCCGGGGTCGCGGTCAGCCAGGCCTCGAGCGCGTCCACCGCGACCGGCAGGCCGATCAGGCGCGCGCCCAGGCAGAGCACGTTGGCGTGGTTGTGCTCGCGCGCCAGGCGCGCGCTGGTCGCGTCGTGGGCCAGCGCGGCGCGCACGCCCGCGACCTTGTTGGCGGCGATCGACACGCCGATCCCCGAGCCGCAGACCGCCACTCCCAGGTCGGCGCGCCCGCCGGCGACCGCGCGGCCCACGGCCGACCCGAAGTCGGGGTAGTCCACCGGAGAGTCGGCCGAGTCGGTGCCCAGGTCCAGGACGTCGTGGCCCCACGCGGCGAGCGTCACGGCCAGCGCGGCCTTGAGCTCGTAGCCGGCGTGGTCCGCTCCGAGGGCGACGCGCACGGGTCAACCCTACCGTCGCGGGCCTCGCGCCCCGGGAGGCGAGCCGCGCGGCGCGCGCGGCGCGCCGCCGCCCTTCTCCCTGTTCACCGTCGAAAAATCGCGACGAGCCCCGTCGGTAGTATCGGCCCATGGAGCCCTCGCTGGCCCCCGTGATCTCCTCGGCGCTCGACCCCCACTCTGACGCCTTCGCGCAGAACCGCGCCGACGTGCTCGAGCAGCTGGGCGTCATCGACGGCCTGCTCGACGCCGCGGCCGCCGGCGGGGGCGCCGAGTCCACGCAGCGCCTGCGCGAGCGCGGCAAGATGCCGATCCGCGAGCGCATCGCGGCGGTCCTCGACCCCGACTCCCCCTTCCTCGAGATCAGCGCCGCTGGCCGGCTACGGGTCGGACTACACCGTCGGCGGCGGGATGGTGGTCGGGCATCGGCGTGATCGCCGGCGTCGAGTGCGTGATCATGGGCAACGACCCCACCGTGCTCGGCGGCGCGCTGACCCTCTACTCGGCCAAGAAGTGGTCGCGGGCCCTCGAGATCTCCCGGGACAACCGGCATGCCCTACGTGAGCTTCGTCGAGTCGGCCGGCGCCGACCTGCGCGTGCGCGGCGACCGCGGCGGCGGCTCGATGGCCACGGCGCACTTCGCCGAGTCGGGGCGCTTCTTCTACGACATCATCGAGCTCTCGAAGCTGCGGATCCCGACGGTGTGCGTCGTCTTCGGGTCGTCGACGGCCGGCGGCGCCTACCAGCCGGGCCTGAGCGACTACAACGATCGTCGTGCGCGGCCAGTCGAAGGTCTTCCTCGGCGGCCCGCCGCTCGTGAAGATGGCGACCGGCGAGGAGTCCGACGACGAGACGCTCGGCGGCGCGCGAGATGCACGCCGAGGTGTCGGGTCTCGGCGACTACTTCGCCGAGGACGAGATGGACGCCATCCGCCTCTGCCGCGAGGTCGTCGGCGCACCTCAACTGGCGCAAGGCCGGGCCCGGGCCCGTCGCTCGCCCGCCGACGACCCGGTGCTACGACCCCGAGGAGCTGCTCGGGATCGTCAGCCGCGACCTGCGCCAGCCGGTCGACGTGCGCGAGGTCATCGCGCGAGTGGTCGACGGCTCGCGCTTCGAGGAGTTCAAGCCGCGCTACGGCCCGACGCTGGTCTGCGGCTGGGCGTCGATCCACGGCTACCCGGTCGGCATCCTCGGCAACAACGGCGTGATCCAGCCCGAGCGCGGCCGAGAAGGCGGCGCAGTTCATCCAGCTCTGCAACCAGATCGACGTGCCGCTGGTCTTCCTCCAGAACATCACCGGCTACATGGTGGGGCGCGAGGCCGAGGCCGGCGGGATCATCAAGAAGGGCTCGCAGATGATCAACGCGGTGACCAACTCGACGGTGCCGCACCTCACCGTGATCGTCGGCTCCTCCTACGGCGCGGGCACCTACGGGATGTCCGGCCGCGCCTTCGGCAACCGGTTCACGTTCCTGTGGCCCACCGCCAAGATCGCGGTGATGGGCCCCAAGCAGATCGCCGGGCGTCATGATCCAGGTCCGCCGCGGCGCGCGCCGAGCGGCGCGGCGAGCCCTTCGACGAGGACGAGGACGCCCAGCTCGTCGCCGCGGTCGAGGACGCCCAGGAGAGGGCTCGCTGGCCCTGGCCGCCACCGGCGCGATCAGCGACGACGGCATCATCGACCCGCGCGACACCCGCACCGTCCTCGGGCATCTGCCTGTCGGCGGTGCGCAACGCGCCCGGTCGAGGGCGCGCGCGGTTACGGGGTGTTCCGGCTGTGAGCGACGTCGACCTGCTCGTCGCCAACCGCGGCGAGATCGCGCGGCGGGTCATCCGCGGCCGCGCGGGCGATGGGGATCCGCGCCGTCGCCGTCTACGTCGACGCCGACGCCGACGCGCCGCTCGTCACCGACGCCGACGAGTCGGTGCGCCTGGCCGACCTCCTACCTCGACGTCGACGCGCTGCTCGGCGCCGCCGCGGCGCGCCGGCGCCGATGCCGTCCACCCGGGCTACGGCTTCCTCGCCGAGAACGCGGCCTTCGCCGCCGCGGTCGAGGCGGCCGGCCTGCGTCTGGGTCGGGCCACCGCCCGACGACCATCGCCGCGCATGGGCGACAAGCTCGCGGCCAAGCGCGAGGCCGCCGCCGCGGGCCGTGTGCCGACGCTGGCCGTCGACCGAGGACCCCGCTGACGCCGCGCCGCATCGGCTTCCCGCTGCTCGTCAAGGCCGCGGCCGGCGGCGGCGGCAAGGGGATGCGCGTCGTCGAGCGCGCCGAGGACCTCGACGAGGCGGTCGCCGCGGCGCGCGCGCGAGGCCGAGCGCGCCTTCGGCGACGACGCGCGTGTTCCTCGAGCGCTACGTCGCGCGCGCGCGCCACGTCGAGATCCAGATCCTCGGCGACCGCCACGGCAACCTCGTCCACCTCGGCGAGCGCGAGTGCTCGATCCAGCGCCGCCACCAGAAGATCATCGAGGAGGCGCCGTCGCCGGCCGTCGACGACGGCGCTGCGCGCCGCGATGGGCGAGGCCGCGCTGGCCCTGGCGCGGCGCGCTCGGCTACCAGTCGGCCGGCACGGTCGAGTTCCTGCTCGACGACGAGACGCGCGAGTTCTTCTTCCTCGAGGTCAACACCCGCCTCCAGGTCGAGCACCCGGTGACCGAGGCGGTGACCGGCCTCGACCTCGTGCGCGAGCAGCTCGCGCGTCGCCGCCGGCGACCCGCTCGGCGTTCACCCAGGCCGACGTGTCGCTCACGGGCGCGGCCATCGAGGCGCGACTGTACGCCGAGGACCCGGCCGCCGGCTTCCTGCCCGCGACCGGCACGCTGGCCGCCTTCGAGCCGGCGGCCGACCCCGCGGTGCGCTGGGACTCCGGCGTCGAGGCCGGGTCGGTCGTCGGCGACGGCGTTCGACCCGATGCTCGCCAAGGTGATCGCCCACGCGCCGACGCGCGCACGAGGCCGCGGCGCGCCTGGCCCTGGCGCTCGAGCGCCTGCACCTCGGGGGCGTCACGACCAACCGCGACTTCCTCGTCGGCGACGCTGCGCCACCCGGACTTCCTCGCCGGCGACACCACGACCGACTTCATCGAGCGCGCACGTTCCGCGACGCGCCGCTCGACCCCGGCGACGCCGAGCTCTGGCGCGCGGCCGTCGCCGCCGCGCTCTGCGTCGCAGGGCCCGCACCGCGACTCCGCGCCGGTCGCTGGCGTCGCTGCCGAGCGGCTGGCGCAACGCGCGCCTGCCCGCCCGAGCGCTGACCCTGCGCCACCGCGGGCGGACGATCGAGGTCGCCTACCGCGCGCCGGCGCGACGGCGCGTTCCGACGTCGGCGACGGCGGCGTGGCCGTCGTGCACGCGCTGCGACGCCCTCTCGCATCGACGTCGAGGTCGACGGGCGTGCGCGCTGCGGCGCGCGCGTGACGCGCGACGGCGACGCGCCTCTTCGTCCAGGCGCCGCGCGGCGACGGTCGACTTCGAGGTCGCGCCGCGCTTCGCGCCGCCGGAGGCCGAGGCGGCCCACGGCGGGCTCAGCGCCCCGATGCCCGGGCACGTCATCCAGGTGCGCGTGGCGGCCGGCGAGCGCGTCTCGGCCGGCGCAGACGCTGCGTGGTGCTCGAGGCGATGAAGATGGAGCACTCGATCACGCGCGCCCCACGCCGGCGTCGTCGCCGAGGTGCACGTCGCCCCGGGCGACCAGGTCGAGAGCGGCACGTGCTGCTGTCGTCGAGCCGGCGTCGAGGGCGTCGGCTGATGACCGAGCCGATCCGGATCGCCAACTGCTCGGGCTTCTTCGGCGACCGCGCTGAGCGCGGCGGCCGAGATGGTCGAGGGCGGCCCGATCGACGTGCTGACCGGCGACTGGCTGGCCGAGCTCACGATGCTGATCCTCGCGCGGACGCGCGGGAAGCGCCCGGGCGGCGGCTACGCGCGCACCTTCGTCGCCCAGATGGAGCAGGTGATGGGCACCTGCCTCGACCGCGGGCATCAAGGTGGTGGCGAACGCCGGCGGCCTCGATCCGCGACGGCTGCGCCGAGGCCGTCGCCGAGGTCGCCCGAGGCTCGGGCTGGCGCCCGAGATCGCCTACGTCGACGGCGACGACCTGATGCCGCGCTCGGCGAGCTCGTCGCCGCGGGCCACGCGCTGCGCCACTTCGAGACCGGCGAGCCGCTCAGGACGCCAACCGGCTTCCTGACGGCCAACGCCTACTTCGGCTGCTGGGGCATCGTCGACGCGCTCGCGCGCGGCGCCGACATCGTCGTCACCGGGCGCGTGACCGACGCCGCGCTGGTCGTGCGGGCCCGGCGGCCTGGCACCACGGCTGGAAGCGCGACGACTGGGACGCGCTGGCCGGCGCGGTCGCCGCGGGCCACGTGATCGAGTGCGGCGCGCAGGCGACCGGCGGCAACTACTCGTTCTTCACCGAGGTCCCCGGGCTCGAGCGCGCCGGCTTCCCGTGGGCCGAGGTCGCCGCGGACGGCTCGTGCGTGATCGGCAAGCACGACGGCACCGGCGGCGAGGTCTCGGTCGGCACCGTCACGTCGCAGCTCCTCTACGAGATCGGCGTCGCCGGCCTACCTCGGGCCCGACGTCACGGCGCGCTTCGACACGATCGCGCTCGAGGCAGCTCGGGCGCGATCGCGTGCGCATCAGCGGCGTGCAGGGCGAGCCGCCGCCGGCCACGCTCAAGGTCGTGCATGAACGAGCTCGGCGGCTTCCGCAACGACTCACCGTCGCGACTCACCGGCCTCGACATCGAGGCCAAGGCGCGGCTGGTCGAGGCGGCGTTCTGGGGGGCCTGCCCCCTGGCGCCGGCGGCGTTCGACTCGGTCACGGTGCGCCTGGTCCGCACCGACAAGCCCGACCCGGCGACCAACGAGCGAGGCGGTCGCGCTCTGGCGCGTCACGCTCAAGGACCGCGACGAGCGCAAGGTCGGGCGCGCGCGTGCTCGACGCCGCGGTCGAGCTCGCCCTCGTCGACGATCCCGGGCTTCTTCATGGTCGGCGGCGCGCCGGGGCCGGCCGCGCCCTACGGCGTCTACCAGCCCGCTCGGCGGTTCCGGCCGACCTGGTCCCCCAGCGCGTGAGCGTCCTGGGCGAGGCGACGACCGTGGTCGACTCGGACGCGCCGTCGCGCGCGACGTCGGTCGAGCCGGCGCCCGGCCCCGCGGCGGCGGCGCCGGGCGGCGAGACGGTGCGCGCGCCGCTCGGCCGGGTCGTCGGCGCGCGCTCGGGCGACAAGGGCGGCAACGCGAACCTCGGCGTCTTCGCGCGCTCCGACGAGGCCTGGGCCTGGCTCGACGGCTACCTGAGCGTCGACGAGCTGCGGCGCCTCCTGCCCGAGACCGCCGGCCTCGACGTCGACCGCCACCGCCTGCCCAACCTGCGCGCGCTGAACTTCGTGGTGCACGGGCTGCTCGAGGAGGGCGTCGCCGCGTCCACGCGCCAGGACGCCCAGGCCAAGGGGCTCGGCGAGTGGCTGCGCGCCCGGGTGGTCGACGTGCCCGCGCTTCTGCTGGGGGCCCCGTGAGCGCGGCCGACGCCGTGCGCGCCGACCTCGCGGACGAGCACGCGTCGCTCGACGCGCTCGTGGCCCCGCTGGACGCCACGGGGTGGGCGCGGCCCACGCCCGCCGCGGGCTGGAGCGTCGCCGACGAGGTCGGCCACCTCGCGTACTTCGACCGCGCCGCGACGCTCGCGCTCGTCGACCCCGGCGCGTTCGGCGCGTCGGTCGGCGCCCTCGTCGAAGGCGCGCTCGCCGGGGGCCTCGACGACTACACGCTCGGCCCCGCGCGCGCGATGGCCCCGGGCGAGCTGCTCGCCGAGTGGCGCGACGCGCGCGCCGGCCTGCTCGCGGCCGCCCAGTCCCACGACCCGGCGTCGCGCGTGCCCTGGTACGGCCCGCACATGTCGCTCGCGTCGTTCCTCGGCGCGCGGGTCATGGAGACCTGGGCCCACGGGGCCGACGTCGCCGACGCGCTCGGCGTGGAGGTCCCCGCGACCGACCGCCTGTCGCACGTCGCGCGACTGGGCGTCGCCACGCGCGCCTGGAGCTACGCGGTGCGCGGCGACGCCGTGCCCGACGGGCGCGTGCGCGTGTCGCTCACTGCGCCGTCGGGGGCGACCTGGGAGTTCGGCGACGCCGACGCCGACGACGCCGTCACCGGGCCGGCGCTCGACTTCTGCCTGGTCGTGACCCAGCGCCGACACCTCGACGACACCGACCTCGCGTGCGGCGACCTCGGCCGCGACTGGCTCCTTCGCGCCCAGTGCTTCGCCGGCGGCCCCTCGCTCGGCCCGTCGCCCCGGGGGCCTCGTGCCGGGGGTTGAGGTCGGCGTCGCCGGCCCGGTCGCGACGATCACCCTGGCCGACGTCGAGGCGCGCAACGTCCTGTCGGCGGGCCTGACCGGCGCCCTGACCGCGGCGATCGACCGTTGCGAGTCCGACGCGTCGGTGCGCGTCGTCGTCCTCACCAACGCCGGGCGGACCTTCTGCGCCGGCGCCGACCTCTCGGGCGCCTCGGGCGCGCCGGTCGACCTGGCCGGGCTGCTCGAGCGCGTCCAGCGATCACGGCTGCCCTTCGTCGGCCGGTTGGCCGGCCACTGCGTGGCCGGCGGCGTCGGGCTGGCCGCCGTGATGGACGTCTCGGTCGCCCGAGAGGACGCGACCTTCGGCTTCACCGAGGTGCGCCTGGGCGTGGCGCCGGCCATCATCTCGGTCGTCTGCCTGCCCAAGATGCGCCGCGGCGACGCGCTCGAGGCGTTCCTGCGGGGCCGGCGATTCTCCGCCGCCGAGGCCGCACGCCTCGGGCTCATCAGCGCGACGGCGAGCGCCGAGGGCCTGGACGCCGCGGTCGACGAGATCGTCGCCGACCTGCTCCTCGGCGAGCCGGCGGCGATCGCCGCGGCCAAGCGCCTCGTCTACGACGTCCCCGGGATGGCCCTCGGCGACGCCTTCGCCCACGCCGGCGCGCTGTCGGCGGCGCTCTTCGCCTCGGACGCCGCGCGCGAGGGGATCGCGGCGTACCTGGGCAAGCGCCCGGCCCCGTGGGCCCCCGGCGCCGGGCCCGCGTGACCCGGCGCGCCGCCTGACCCGGCGGGCCGGCGACGGCTAGTGGGGGAAGTGCCGCCAGTGGCCCTCGGAGACCACGTCGACCACGCCGTCGACCACCCGGATGGCGGTCTGGTCGTCGATCGCGTAGGCCGGCACGCTCAGGCCAGCGGCCCAGCGCTCGGCGTCGGCCATGGTGTTCTCGGGCAGGTCCGGGTGGTCCAGGTGGGGGAAGATCGCGAAGTCGACGAGCCCCAGCGCCCGGTCGCCGCCCTCGGGCGGACGCCAGGCGACGGCCTCCTCGCCGATCTGGGGCGTCATCACCATGCTCCCGCCGCTGATCCCCACCCAGACCGTCTCGACGAGCGCCGGGATGAGGTCCACCAGGCCCGACCGGCGCACCCAGTGAGCCAGGTACAGCGAGTCGCCGCCCCCCACCAGCAGGGCGTCGGTGGCCTGGACCAGGGGCACCCAGCGCTCGGGGTCCATGCTGGGTAGCGCGGTGAGCTCGAGCAGCCCCAGGGATCGCCACCCCAGCTCAACCAGCGGGGTCGACGCGCGCCCGGCGGCGAAGCGCCACGCCCCCATCGGGCCCCCGTAGGGGTGGCCGTAGGACGCCGTGGGGATGACCAGGGCGTCGGCCTCGGCGATCGGTGTGCCCAGCAGGCCGACCAGCGCGCCCTCGATGCTCGCGTTCTTGACCCCGGCCGACGTGAGGAGGAGCTTCATGACGCCTTACTTACTACGTCGCCGGGCCCCTCGGCGGGCGCGTCGGCCTCGCGTCGCGCGCGCGGACTACTCGTCGTCGTCGTCGCCCACGGCCGCCGGGCTGGGCTCTCGCGGGAGCTCTCGCGGGAGCTCGCGCTGGGGCGTGTAGACGCCCGCGATGACGAGGAAGCCGACGAAGACGCCGAGGCCGCCGATCGCCTCGACGACGAGGCTGGCCATCACCAGCTGGTCCGTCGTGGTCGCCGACTGGGCGAGCGACACCGAGCACATGACCGCGCCGGCGCTCAGCAGCGACTGGAGCCCGAGGGCGTAGAAGGCGCGCCGCACCAGGGTCATCTGCGACGGCTCGGTCACCGCGAGCCGGGTCAGCCACCACCAGGCGAGCAGCGCCGAGGCGTCGGCCACGACCGGCAGGAAGACCTCGCCCTCGAAGGCCAGCGACTGGCCCGAGCGGAAGTAGCCGAGGTGGGCGAGCAGCCCGAGGTAGGCGATGGCGCCGACCAGGGTCAGGCTGAACCCGCCCACCACCAGCGCGCGCGCCCTCGCGTGGATCCGATTCACGGCTCAACGCTAACCCCGAGGGGCGCGGCCCCTCGGCATCAGGCGCTCAGCGCGGCGGCGAGCGCCGCGGCGCCGATCGCGCCCTCGCGCACCACGCGCCACCCGGCGTCGACCTCGACGACCGTCGAGACCTCACCGTCGCAGCGGCCGGCGTCGAGCACGCCGGCGAGCTCGGGCCCGGCGAATGCGGCGTCGACCTCGTCGGCCGTCGCGCACGGCGGCTCGCCGTGGCGGTTGGCGCTCGTCAGCGCGACGGGGCCGACGTCGGCGAGCACCGCGCGAAGGACCGCGTGGTCGGGCACGCGCAGCCCGACGAGGCCAGATCCCGACCCCACCAGCGCCGCGAGGCCGGGCGCCGCCGCCACGGCCAGCGTGAGGGCCCCCGGCCAGAACTCGCCCGCCAGGCGCTCGGCCAACTCAGGCCAGGCCGGGCACAGCGCCCTCGCCTCGGCCACCGACGCGACGACGACCGGGAGCGGGACGCCCTCGGGCCGCCCCTTGAGGGCGAAGAGCTTGCGCACCGACGCCGGGTGGGCGATGGAGGCGCCGAGGCCGTAGACGGTGTCGGTCGGCAGGGCGACGAGCGCCCCGGCGCGCAGCGCCGCGGCGGCCGCGGCGGCGTCCAGGCGCGCGCTCACCGTGCGCGCGCCACCAGGACGCGGGGCCGACCGGCGAGGTCGGCCACGTCGGCCACGTCGGCGAAGCCGGCGGCGGTCGCGCGCGCCACCGCGCCCTCGCCCTGGGCGGCGCCGTGCTCGACGACGAGCGCCCCCCCAGGCGCGAGCCACGCCGGCGCGCCGTCGATCACCGCCGCGACGTCGGCGAAGCCGGTGACGCCGTCGAGGTCTTCCGCGACCAGCGCCGCGCGCGGCTCGTGAGCCAGCACGGGGTCGAGGCCGGCGAGCTCGTCGGCGCCGACGTAGGGCGGGTTGGCGACGACGAGGTCGACGCCCCCGGCGAGGGCGGGGTCGAGCGCGTCGTACCAGTGGCCTTCGCGCAGCTCGAGCGCGACGCCGCAGCGCGCGGCGTTGGCCGCCGCGACGGCCAGCGCGCCGGCCGACGCGTCCACGCCGATCGCGCGCGCGGTGACGCCGCGCGCGGCCAGCTCGGCGACGATCGCCAGGGCGATGGCCCCGGAGCCGCAGCCGAGGTCGACGACCGTCGGCGTCGGCGACGAGACCGCGGCCAGCGCCGCGTCGACGAGGCCCTCGGTCTCGGGCCTCGGGATCAGGACCCGCGCGTCGAGCTCGAGGTCGAGGCCGCGGAACGGCCAGTGCCCGACCACGTACTGCAGGGGCTCGCCGGCGAGGCGCCGGTCGGCGGCGGCGTCGAGCGCCGGCGTCGCCGCCCCGTCGGGGGCGAACTCCTCGACCAGCCAGGCCGCCTCGCGCGGCTCGAGGCCGAGGGCGCTGAGGCGCGCCGCCAGCGCGCTAGCGCCCGTCACTCTGGGCGAGCTGGCTGGCGCGCCGGTCGGCGAGCAGCGCGTCGACGTGCTCGTCGAGGTCGCCGGCCAGGAACGCGTCGAGGCTGTAGGTCGTCAGGTTGATCCGGTGGTCGGTGACCCGGTTCTCCTTGAAGTTGTACGTGCGGATCTTCTCGGAGCGGCCGCCGCTGCCCAGCTGGGAGCGCTTGAGGTCGCCGAGCTCGCTGGCCTGGGCGTCCTGGGCCGCCTTGAGCAGCCGGCTGCGCAGGACGATGAGCGCCTTGGCGCGGTTCTGGAGCTGGCTCTTCTCGTCCTGCATGCTCACCACGATCCCCGTGGGCAGGTGGGTGATCCGCACGGCCGAGTCGGTCGTGTTGACGCTCTGGCCCCCCGGGCCCGAGGAGCGGTAGACGTCGACCTTGAGGTCGTTGGGGTCGATCTCGACGTCGACCTCCTCGGCCTCGGGCAGCACCGACACCGTCGCCGACGACGTGTGCACCCGGCCCTTGGCCTCGGTGACCGGGACGCGCTGGACGCGGTGCACCCCGGCCTCGAGCGCCAGGCGGGTCCAGGCGTCGTCGCCCTTGACCAGGTACGTCCCCTCGTCGAGGCCGCCCTGGTCGGACTCGCGCTCCTCGACCACCTCGAAGGCCCAGCCGCGCAGCGCGGCGTAGCGGCGGTACATCTCGGAGAGGGCCTTGGCGAAGAGGTTGGCCTCCTCCCCGCCCTCGGCGCCGCGGATCTCGAGCAGTACGTTGCGGCCCTCGTTGGGGTCGCGCGGCAGCAGGAGCTCCTCGAGCGCGGCCTCGCGCGCGGCCAGGTCGGCCTCGGCGCCCGCGACGACGTCGCGCAGCTCGTCGCGGTCGGCGCCGTCGGCCTCGGCGTACATCTCGCGCGCGGCCGCCAGGTCGCCGCGGGCGCGCGCCATCGCGGCGCCGGCCGACGTGATCTCGGACAGCTCCTTGTGGCGGCGCGAGAGGTCCCTCAGGCGGCCGCGGTCG
Source organism: uncultured Actinomycetota bacterium (assembly GCA_963820815.1). Lineage (GTDB taxonomy): Bacteria > Actinomycetota > Acidimicrobiia > Acidimicrobiales > RAAP-2 > RAAP-2. The sequence goes on from CAWGBL010000004.1 coordinate 277,759, forward strand.
CGCGCGACGTCGGGCTCGGACAGCTCGGCCTCGAGCGCGGCCTGCTCGTCAGCGAGGGCCTTGAGCGTCTCGTCGATCGAGCGCACGCGGCGCGGGCCCTAGGCGCGCGGCGCGCGGGGCTTGGACTTCTGGGCGTAGCGGCGCTGGAACCGCTCGACCCGGCCACCGGTGTCGACCAGCTTCTGCTTGCCGGTGAAGAACGGGTGGCACTCGTTGCAGAGCTCCACGTGCAGCTCGGCCCTGGTCGAGCGCGTCGCGAACGTGTTCCCGCACGAGCAGGTCACCGTCGAGTCGACGTAGGTGGGGTGGATGTCGGCCTTCATGGCACTCCTTTGCGGCAGGACAGTCTACCGAGCCCTCAGCTCGTGGGCGCCGGGCCCTTGGCGATCTCGGCCAGGAACTCGTCGTTGGACTTGGTCGCCTTGAGCCGGTCCATGAGCAGCTCGAGCCCGGCGGCCTCGCGGCCCTCGCTGCCCAGGCCGTTGAGCACGCGCCGCAGGCGCCAGACCTGGGGCAGCTGGTCGCGGCCGAAGAGGAGCTCCTCGTGGCGAGTCGACGACCCGTTGACGTCGATGGCCGGGTAGAGGCGGCGCTCGGCCAGGCGGCGGTCGAGCTTGCAGCTCCATGTTGCCGGTGCCCTTGAACTCCTCGAAGATGACCTCGTCCATCTTCGAGCCGGTCTCGACCAGGGCGCTGGCGATGATGGTCAGGGAGCCGCCCTCCTCGATGTTGCGCGCCGCGCCGAAGAACCGCTTGGGCGGGTAGAGCGCGCCGGAGTCGACGCCGCCGGACATGATGCGCCCGGTGGCCGGGGCGGCCAGGTTGTAGGCGCGCGCCAGGCGCGTGATGCTCTCGAGGATGATGACCACGTCGCGGCCCTGCTCGACCAGGCGCTTGGCCCGCTCGATGCAGACCTCGGCCAGGTGGGTGTGCTCCTCGGCCGGGCGGTCGAAGGTCGAGGAGAGGACCTCGCCCTTGACGCTGCGGCGCATGTCGGTGACCTCCTCGGGCCGCTCGTCGACGAGCAGGACCATGAGGTGCACCTCGGGGTTGTTCGCCTCGATCGACTGGGCGATCTGCTTCATCACCGTCGTCTTGCCGGCCTTGGGCGGGGTGACGATCAGCGCGCGCTGGCCCTTGCCGATCGGCGCGAGCAGGTCGACGATTCGCGGGGTCAGGTCGAGCTTGCCCTCGTTGGTCTCGATCCGGAGCTTGTCGTCCGGGAAGAGCGGGGTCAGGTCCTCGAAGCGCGGGCGCAGGCGCGCGACCTCGGGGTCGAGCCCCTGGACCGAGTCCACGCGCAGCAGCGCCGGGTACTTCTCGTTGGACGCCGCCGGCCGGTAGCCGCCGACGACCATGTCGCCCTTGCGCAGCGCGAGGCGGCGCACCTGGTTGATCGAGACGTAGACGTCGTTGGGCGACGGGTGGTAGCCGCGCGTGCGCAGGAAGCCGTAGCCGTCGTCGCGCAGGTCGAGGAGGCCCTCGACCTCGACGAGCTCGCCGTTGTAGGGCTGGTCGGCGGTGTTCTGGGCCTCGCCGCCGAAGCGCTCGCGGCCGCGGTTGCGCCGGTTGCGCCGGTTGCGGCCGCTCGCGTCGTTGAACTCGCGCGGCTGGCGCTCGGGGCGCGGCCCGCGCGGCGCGGGCGCCGTCGCAGCCGGCGCGGGGTCGCCCGAGGGCGCGGCGGCGGCCGGCGCGGGCGTCGGGGCGTCGCCGGCGATCTCGCCGAGGAGCTCGTCGAAGTCGTCCTCGGGGGTGGCGACCGTGCGCCGGCTGCGCACAGTGCGCGAGCCGGGCTCGACGCCGCCGTTGGCGCCCGCGCCGTTGGAGGGGGCGGCGCCGTTCGGCCGACGCGTCGCTCATGATCGCCTCGATCAGCGACGCCTTGGTCGCGCGCGGGGTCACCGCGACGCCCTTGACCTGGGCGATGGTGACCAGGTCGTCGCGGGACTTGGATTCCAGGTCCGACCGGTCGGGGGAGGGCTTGATAGCCATTCGGGTCCTTTCTCTGGACCGGCGTTGCGCGCGGCCGCAGGAGAAATTTCGGGCTGCCCGGCGACGCACCCTTGGGGTCACCGGACGACAGGACCAGTGTAGCGGCTCGCGCGCCCGGCCGGGCCTACCCCAGCGCGGCGAGCAGGGCGTCGACCGACGCGTCGACCACCGGCGGCGGCGCGCTGGCCGCGACCGCGGTGTCGGGGTCCTTGAGGCCGTTGCCGGTCAGGACGCACACCACCGTCGCGCCCTCGGGCACGCCGTAGCGCAGCAGGCCGGCCAGCGTCGCCGCCGATCGCCGGCTCGCAGAAGACCGACTCCTCGCGCGCCAGCAGGTGGTACGCGTCCAGGATCTCGTCGTCGGTGACCGCGCGGATCGTCGCCGAGCGACTCGTGCACCACCTCGAGCGCCTTGACCCAGCTGGCCGGGTTGCCGATCCTGATCGCGGTGGCCACGGTCTCGGGGTGCTCGACCGACGTGGCCCGAGCACGATCGGCGCGGCGCCCGCGGCCTGGAAGCCCCACATCTTGGGCAGGGTCGTGGCGCGCCCGGCGTCGTGGTACTGGGTGAAGCCGCGCCAGTAGGCGGTGATGTTGCCGGCGTTGCCCACCGGGATGGCCAGCACGTCGGGCGCGCGCCCGAGCGCGTCGACGACCTCGAAGGCGCCGGTCTTCTGGCCCTCGATCCGGTCGGGGTTGATCGAGTTGACGATCGTGACCGGGATCGTTCTGGGCGAGCGACCGAGCCAGGTCGAGCGCCTCGTCGAAGTTGCCGCGCACCTGGATGACCTCGGCGCCGTAGACCATCGCCTGGGCCAGCTTGCCCAGGGCGATCTTGCCCTCGGGCACCAGGACGACGCAGCCCATCCCGGCGCGCGCGGCGTAGGCCGCCGCGGCGGCCGACGTGTTGCCGGTCGACGCGCACACGACACGGCGTCGCGCCCTGGGCCTTGGCCTTGGTGATGGCCATCGTCATGCCGCGGTCCTTGAACGACCCGGTCGGGTTCGAGGCCCTCGACACTTGAGCCAGACGTCGGCCCCCAGGCGCTCGGAGAGCCGGTCGGCGTGCAGGAGCGGCGTGTTGCCCTCGTTGAGCGTGACGACCGTCTCGACGCCTCGCAGGTCGAACCACTGCGCCGTAGCTCGGCGAGGAGGCCGCGCCAGGCGCTCACGCCTGCTCCCCCGATGACGCGCAGGCGCGCGCCGATCTGCTCGACCGAGGGCAGGGCGCGCAGGTCGCCGAGCGTGGCGTCGACGTCGGCGGTGCGCGCGGAGTGGGTGAGGAAGACGAGGCGGGCGTCGTCGCCGAAGCCCGGCCTGCTCCATCGTGCGGATCGAGACGCCGTGGGCCCCGAACACCGCGGCGACCTCGGCCAGCACGCCGGGGCGGTCGTCGACGTCGACGCTGAGGTAGAAGACCGACCGCAGCTCGGCCGCCGGGACGAGCGCCAGGTCGCCGACGACCCGGAAGGGCGCGTCGTGGCGCCCGCTCACCCGATTTCGCGCCGCGTCCAGCAGGTCGCCGAGCACCGCGGTGGCCGTCGGCGCGCCGCCGGCGCCCTGGCCCAGCCACATCAGCGGGCCGACCCGGGCCCCCTCGACGAAGACCGCGTTCATGGCGCCGCTGACGCTGGCCAGCGGGTGGGCGACCGGCACCAGGGCCGGGTGGACCCGCTGGGAGAGCCCGGAGTCGCCGACGCGCTCGGCCACCCCGACGAGCTTGATGACGTGGCCGGTGCGCCGCGCGAAGCTCGACGTCGAGCGCGCGCACGCCGGTGATCCCCTCGCGGTCGATGGTCGAGCCGTCGAGCGCGGTGCCGTAGGCCAGCGACGCCAGGATCTGCACCTTGGCCGCGGCGTCGAACCCCTCGACGTCGGCCGTCGGGTCGCGCTCGGCGTAGCCGAGCGCCTGGGCCTCGGCCAGCACGCTCGCGTAGTCGCGCCCCTCGGACGTCATCGACGTGAGGATGTAGTTGGTCGTCCCGTTGACGATCCCCATCACCCGCTCGATCCGCTCGCCGGCCAGCGACGAGCGCAGCGCCCGCAGGATCGGGATGCCTCCGCCCACCGCGGCCTCGTAGAGGAGGTCGACGCGCCGTGGGCGTCGGCCCGGGACGCGAGCTCGGTCCCGGCCGCGGCCATCAGGGCCTTGTTGGCCGTCACGACCGACGCGCCGCGGTCGATCGCCGCCTCGATCGCGGCGCGCGCGACGTCGGTGCCGCCGACCACCTCGACCACGACGTCGACGTCGGCGCGCTCGGCCAGGGCGAGCGCGTCGCCCGTGACCAGGCGCGGCCGGGACCCCGTCGCGCGCCCGGCCGGCGTCGCGCACCGCGACCCCGACGAGCTCGAGCGGGCGGTCGACCGCGTCCGTGAGCTGGGCCGGCGGTTCGGGTCGGTCGATCAGCGCCGAGCCACCTCGGCGCCGACGGTGCCGCAGCCGACGACCCCCACGCGAACGACCGGCGTCTCCACCACCCGGCTACCGCCGGGCGCGAGCGGCCCTCAGGCCTCGAGGCTCGCCAGGTCCGTCGAAGGTCTCGCGCCGCAGCACCACGCGCGCGCTGCCGTCGGCGACGAACACGACCGCGGGCGCGGCCGACCCGGTTGTAGGTCGAGGCCATCGAGTAGCCGTAGGCGCCGGTCACCGGCGTCGCCACCACGTCGCCGACCCCGGTCGCGGCGGGCAGGTCGCCCGTCGTCGACGAGCACGTCGCCGCTCTCGCAGTGCTTGCCGACGAGGCGCACCGCCGCGCGCGAAGCGCGCGCGGCGCGAGCGACGTCGAAGGCCTCGTAGCCCGAGCCGTAGAGGACCGGCCGCGGGTTGTCGCTCATCCCGCCGTCGACCGCGACGTAGGTGCGCGCCGGCGAGCTCCTTGATCGCGCCCACGGTGTAGAGGGTGAGCGCCGCCGCGGCCACGATGGCCCGCCCCGGCTCGGCCGGATCGCCACTCCCGGCGCCAGCCCGGCCGCGCGCGCGGACTCTCTCACCGCGGCCGCCCACTCGGCGATGGTCGGCGCCGACTCCCCCTCGACGTAGGCCACGCCCAGCCCGCCGCCGACGCAGAGCTCGTCGAAGGAGTCGCCGCGATGAAGCCGGCCAGGATCGCGACCGCCTCGCGGTGGGCTCGGTCGTCGAAGATCTGGGACCCCACGTGGGCGTGGAGCGCCGTGGAGCGTGAGCCCCGGGATCGCGCGCAGCGCCTGTATCGCCGCGCGCGCGTCGCCCGACGCGATCGAGACGCCGAACTTGGTGTCCTCCTGGCCGGTGCGCACGTACTCGTGGGTGTGGGCCTCGACGCCCGGGGTCACGCGAACCAGGCAGCCCAGCGGGGACTCGGGCGACACCGCGCGCGCGAGCCGGGCGACCTCGTCGAAGTTGTCCACGACCAGGCGGTGGACGCCCGCGGCGACGGCGGCGCCGATCTCGGCGTCCGACTTGTTGTTGCCGTGGACGATGAGCCGGCCCGCCGGGACCCCGGCGCGCAGCACCAGGTGCGAGCTCGCCCCCGGTGGCCACGTCGATCGCAGAGCCCCTCCTCGACGACCAGGCGCGCGACCGCGCCGCAGAGGAAGGCCTTGGACCCGTAGGCGGCGCCCGGGTCGAAGGAGCGGGCGGCCTCGGCGGCGCGCGCGCGCATCGTCGCCTCGTCGTAGACGAACAGCGGGGTCCCGTGCTCGGCCGCCAGCGCGCGCAGGCTCACCCCGCCGACCTCGACGTCGTCGTCGAGGACGCGCGCGGTGTCGGGCAGCAGCGCGGCGTCGATCGGCGCGCTCGTCATGGGTGAAGGATAGGGCGCCGGGCTACAGCCAGTTGTCGGCGCAGTAGACCTCGCCCCGGTCGTAGTCGAGGCGCTCCCCCGACTTCATGCGCACGAAGACGTGGCCGGCGCGGTACCCGCGCTCGGTCAGCGCGTCGAAGGTGGCCGTCGCCGCCCCGGGCGCGCGCACGAACGCCGACGACTTGCCCGCGGCCGCGCCGAGGTGCTCGGCCGCGGCCATCAGCGCGTCGAAGCCCTCGCGGCTGGCCGCGGCGGCGAAGGGAACCATGACGGTGTCGGCGCCCTGGAAGGTCGGCTCGAGGTGCACGAGCGCCACCCCGTCGCCGGCGGTGACGACGACCCCCGCCCCGGTCCCGACGGTGGCGCGCGCCTCGGCGGCCACGTCGAGCCCGGGATAGAGGAAGGAGAGGTCCGGGACCGATCCGCCGACCTCGGCCCCGGCGGGCATCGCCGTGGGCCCGATCGCCCGCTCGAAGCCGACCCCGGTCCAGCCGGGTCGGTAGCCCAGGCGCCCGTAGAACGCGACGTGGAAGGCCGAGTCACCGAACGTCTCGAGCCCGCGCAGTCGCACGCCGCGTCGGTCCCAGGACTCGTGGCAGGCCTCGACCAGCGCCGCGCCGGCGCCGGAGCGCTGGGCCGACGGCAGCGTCGCCAGGGGCCCGAACCAGCCGATGGTGCCTCGCGCCACCGAGACCAGCGCGCCGACCACCCGGCCGTCGCCGTCGCGCGCGACGTAGACGCCCTCGGGGTCCGCGGCGTATCGGTAGGAGACGACGCGCCCGGCGAACACGTCGGGCGGGCTCGCCTCGTCGACGGACGCCCCGCGCGCACCGGCGAAGGCCGCGTTGCAGACCCGTCGGACCTCGGCGAGGTCGCTGTCGCGCGCGAGCGCGACGCTGAGGTCTCGCGACTGGCTCACGTCGGCCCCCTCGCGCGCTGCGGCCCACGGGGCGCACACGACCCCCCGGTAGGCTGGGAGCCGGCCCTCGTAGCTCAGAGGATAGAGCATTGGCCTCCGAAGCCATGTGCGCAGGTTCGAGTCCTGCCGAGGGCGCCGAGCCGGCGTGAGGGGGCCCCGGTAGCCTCACGCCGCCGGGCGGCCGCGGCGCGCGGACGCCGAACAGGCCCGTCGGGGCCGAGTGAGAGGGAGAGCCGTGTCGCACGCCGACGCTCACGCCGCCTTCGCCGCGGGGCCGTCGACGCGGGCCGCCCGCGTCGTGGACGCGCGCGGCCTGGTGAAGCGCTTCGGCGACTTCGAGGCGGTCAAGGGCATCGACGTGGCCATCGAGCGCGGCGAGAGCTTCGGCTTCCTCGGACCCAACGGCGCCGGCAAGACGAGCACGATGCGCATGATCTCGGCGGTGTCGCGGCCGACCGCCGGGTCGCTCACCATCTTCGGCCTCGACCCGGCGACCCACGGGCCCGAGATCCGCGGCCGCCTGGGCGTGGTGCCCCAGGAGGACACCCTCGAGCTCGAGCTCTCGGTGCGCCTCAACCTCGAGATGTTCGGCCGCTACTTCGACCTGCCCCGGCAAGCGGTCCGAGAGCGCGCCGCCGAGCTGCTGGAGTTCACCCAGCTCAAGGACCGCTCCGAGGACAAGGTCGACGACCTCTCGGGCGGGATGAAGCGGCGCCTGACCATCGCGCGCGCACTGATCAACCGGCCCGAGCTCCTGATCCTCGACGAGCCGACGACCGGCCTCGACCCCCAGGCCCGCCACCTCCTGTGGGACCGCCTCTACCGGCTCAAGCGCGACGGCGTGACCCTGATCATCACGACCCACTACATGGACGAGGCCGAGCAGCTCTGCGACCGCCTGGTGGTGATGGACCGGGGGTCGATCGTCGCCGAGGGGTCGCCGCGCGACCTGATCGAGCGCCACTCGACGCGCGAGGTCGTCGAGCTGCGCTTCGACACCGACGACCACGAGGCGGTCGCCCCGCGCCTGGCCGGCCACGCCGAGCGCGTCGAGGCGCTCCCCGACCGGGTCCTGCTCTACGTCGACGACGGCGACGAGGCGCTGCGCGCGGTCCACGCGGCCGGGCTCACCCCGGCCAGCGCGCTGGTTCGGCGCAGCTCCCTCGAGGACGTCTTCCTGCGCCTGACCGGCCGGTCCCTGGTCGACTGATGTCCGCGCCGACGAGCACCGTCGCGGGCTGGCCACGCTGGCGGCGGGCCTGGTGGTACCACCTGACCTTCTACGCCCAGACCTGGCGCGGGTCGGTCATGGGCACGGTCCTGCTGCCGATCTTCTACCTGGCCGCGATGGGCGTCGGGGTCGGGCACCTGGTGAGCAAGCACACGGGCCTGGTCGGAGGCGAGACCTACCTGCACTTCATCGCGCCGAGCCTCCTCGCCACGACCACGATGCAGCTCGGCGAGGGCGAGTCGCTCTGGCCGGTGCTGGCCGCGGTCAAGTGGGTTCGCACGTACCACGCCGCGGCGGCGACCCCCCTCGAGCCGACCGACATCCTGGGGGGAAAGCTCCTCTTCGTCGCGACCCGGGCCCTGGGCACGAGCGTCGTCTACACCGTGATCATCGCCGCCTTCGGCGCGGTGCACTCGTGGTGGGGGCTCGCCCTGCCGCTCATCGGCACGCTCATCACCCTCTCCTTCGCCGCGCCGCTCACCGCGTTCGCCGCCACGGTCGAGACCGACGCGTCGTTCACCACGATCTACCGGTTCGCCTTCGTGCCGATGTTCCTCTTCTCGGCGACCTTCTACCCGGTGTCGGCCTACCCCGGCTGGCTGCGGCCGGTCGTCCAGGTCGTCCCGCTGTATCACGGGGTGGCGCTCGCGCGCGCCGCGGCCTTCGGCCACGGCGCCACGGTCCCGGTGCTCGCGCACCTGGCGGTCCTGGTCGGGCTCAGCGCGGTCGGGATCATGTGGGGCCGGCGCACGCTGACCCGGCGGCTGGTCGACTGATGGTCCGCGCGCTCCCCTCCTTCGGCTCGCGGCGCAGCCTGCGCGTGCTCGAGCGCAACGCGATGGTCTACCGGTCGCAGTGGCTGATGTTCGTCTCGGGCTTCTTCGAGCCCCTCTTCTACCTGCTGTCCATCGGCCTGGGGCTCAGCAAGCTCGTGGGGCCGATCCACACCGGCGGACGGCTCGTCCCCTACGCCGTCTTCGTCGCGCCGAGCATGCTCGCCACGTCGGCGATGAACGGCGCGGTCATCGACTCGATATTCAACACGTTCTTCCGGCTCAAGATCTCGCACGCCTACGACGCGATCCTGTCCACCCCGCTCGACGTGACCGACGTGGCCCTGGGCGAGGTCTGGTGGGCGCTCAGCCGCGCCGCGCTCTACGCCGCGAGCTTCATCGCGTGCATGGCGCTGCTGGGCGACGCGGTGAGCCCGTGGGTCATCCTGTGCTGGCCGGCGACGCTCCTGACCAGCCTGGCCTTCTCCTGCGCCGGACTGGCCGGATGCACCTACATCCGCTCCTGGCAGGACTTCGACCTGGTGGCGCTGATTCAGCTGCCCCTGTTCCTCTTCAGCGCGACCTTCTTCCCCATCTCGCTCTACCCGCACTGGCTCGGCGCGATCATCGCGGCCTCGCCGCTGTACCAGTCGGCGACGCTGCTGCGCGGGATCGCGCTCGGCCAGTTCCAGTGGCTGATGATCGGGCGCGCCGCGTACCTCGTCGCCATCGGCCTGGCCGGGCTCGCCCTCGCGGCGCGTCGGTTCCGGGCCATCCTGGCGCCCTAGGCCTAGCCTGGCCCGATGCCGAGGGCGCGAGCGTGGGCGGCCGCCGGCGGGTCCGCGCTGATCGCTTCGGGCCTGTTGTGGCTCGTGGCCAGCCGGCTCGACGTGGTGACCAGCTCGCCGAGCGTGGCCTCCCCCCTGACCGGCCCGGGCATCGGCCCGGCGCTCGGCGCGGCCGGGCACGCCTGGCTGTGGTGGGCCGCGCTGGGCGCGCCCGCGCTCGTCGGCGCGCTCGCTCTCGTGCGCCGGCGCGCCGGGCCGGCGCTCGCGGTGGTCTCGGGCGCCCTGGCCGGGTCGCTGGTCGCCGGCGCCCTGGTCGTGGCCGGCGACGCGCGCGCCTACGCCGCGCTCAACAACCAGGGCGGCGCGGCGATCGCGCCGTCGGTGGTGTCCGGGTGGGCGACCGGCCCGGCGGTCGCGTGGGCGATCGCCGCGGCCGTCGTCGGCGCGGCCGGCGCGTTCGCCGTCACCGTGGCCTGGGCGACCCGGGAACCGCGCCCGTGACGCAGGACACCGGCGTGGCGGGCCCCACCCCGCTCGCGCGCAACCGCAACTTCCGGCTGCTCTGGATCGGCCAGGTGCTCTCGGACCTCGGCAGCCAGTTCGGCGCTCTCGCCTACCCGCTGCTCATCCTCGAGCTCACGCACTCGGCGGTGACCGCCGGGGCGGTGGCGACGGTCGCGTCGCTCTGCGCCTTCGCCGTCCGGCTGCCGGCCGGAGCCCTGTCCGACCGGCTCGACCGGCGCCGCACGATGATCGTGGCCGACGGCGTGCGCGCGGTCGTGCTGGCGCTGCTGGGAGTGGGCGTCCTCACCCACCACGTCGACTGGGAGGTCGTGCTCGGCGCCGCCGTCGTCGACCGGCTCGGCGACACCCTGTTCTCGCCGGCCTCGATGGCCGCCCTGCCGGCCATCGTCCACTCCGACCAGCTCGAGTCGGCCTGGGCCGCGACCGAGGGCCGCCAGTACGGGGCCAGCCTGGCCGGCCCGGCGATCGGCGGCGCGCTCTTCGGCCTGGCCCGGTCGCTCCCGTTCTTCGGCGACGGGCTGAGCTACGGCGTGTCGACGGTCACGTCGGCGCTGATGCGCGGGGAGTTCGCGCCGCCTCCGCGCGAGCGCACCACCGGGCTCTGGCGCGAGGCGATCGAGGGCCTCGAGGCCATCTGGCGCGACCGCCTGCTTCGCTCGGTCGTCGCGGTGGCGCCGCTGATCAACTTCGCGTTCAACGGGATGCTGTTCGCCATCACCATCGGCCTGCGCGTGCACGGCGTGGCCCCGGCGACCATCGGACTGGTCCAGGCCGGGATCATGGTCGGCGGACTCGTCGGGGCGATCGTCTCGCCGAGGCTCCAGGGGCGCGTCAGCCTGCGCGCGATGGTCGTGATCATCGCCGGGGTCGGCACGGCGCTCTTCGCCGTCGCGTCGCTCGTCGCGCCCTCGCCGCTCGTCGCGCTGCCGATCGCCGCGACGCTCCTGCTCGCGCCCGCCGCCAACGCCGCGCTCTTCGCCGCGCTCTTCCGGCGCACGCCCGACGAGCTTCGCGGGCGCGTCTCGAACTCCCTGCTGCAGCTGGCGACCGGCCTGGCCGCGCTCTCGCCGATCGTCGCCGGGGCGCTCGTCGCGCACGCGTCGACCCACTGGGCGCTGGGCGCCTTCGCGGGCGCGCTCGGTGTCTCGGCGGTGCTCGCCTGGGTCAGCCCGGGCCTGCGCGGTGAGCCCGGTGCGCCCAGGTTGCCCGAGCCCGCGAGCCCTGCTAAGCAGGGGCTGATGCTCGACCACGTCTCGATCCAGTGCACCGACCCCGTGGCCAGCGCGGCGTTCTTCGACGCGGTCCTCCCCACCGTCGGGGTGACGCGCATCATGACCTTCGGGCCGGTCGTCGGCTACGGGTGGGAGGGCAAACCGGACTTCTGGATCGGCCCCTTCGACTCCGGCGACGGCTTCCGCGAGACCCACATCGCGTTCTCCGCCCCCGACCGGGCGTCAGTGCGCGCGTTCTTCGACGCCGCGGTCGCCGCGGGCGGCGAGTCGCTGCACGAGCCGCGGGCGTGGCCCGAGTACCACGAGCACTACTACGGGGCGTTCGTGCGCGACCCCGACGGCAACAACGTCGAGGCGGTCTGCCACCGCCCCGAGGCCTAGGCGACGCGGGCCCGGCCCGCGACGACGCGGTGGTGCGCCAGGCCGGACCCTGACGCGCACTCGGCGGAGAACTGCGACGCGGTCAGGTCGAGGTAGCCCACCGCCATCGAGCGCGCGCCGTGGTCGGCGCCGGCGAACGACCCGGTGACGCGGGCGGTGCCGCCCGGCGCGGGCAGGCGGAAGCCCCGCTGGCCGGTTGGGCTGACCGCCAAGGAGTAGCTCGAGAACCGGAAGGTGCTCTTCTTCATCGAGCGCGTCGACCAGGTCACTGTTCCCGTCGCCGGGGCCGACTCGAAGAGCGCGCCGCAAGAGTTCGTCGGCCGGCGCACCGTCGCGGCGATGGTCGCGCGGGTCACGTGCACGCCCTTGGCGCTCGCCGTGCAGTGCGTGGCGGTGAGCGTGAAGCGCTGGACCTCGGGGCTCGTCCCGCCGTCCTTCGCCGGCGGGCTGAAGGTGACCGAGCCGGTCATGCTCGCGCAGGTCACCGACCCCTTCGCCGCGGCGCGCGGGAGAGCCGACGCGCGCGACGCGGGGGTGGCCAGCACCGCGGCGACCAGCGCGACCAAGGCCGCGTGGGTGACCCACCTCGAGAGGACCCTCGGACGCGCGGTGCCGACCACGGACCCAGTGTCGCCCCGGCGCGCGTCGCGCCCCTAGGGCCGTAGGTCACGCCGCCGGGCGTAGCGTAGGGCCGTGGCCGCGGGCATCGGCGTCGCCGTGGGGGTCGTGGTCCTCATCGTCGCGCTGCTCGCGGTCGTCACGGTGCGCGCGCGCGCCGCCGGCTACGGCTTCGGCGGGCGCACCTACGCGCGCTGCCGCCGGGGGCACCTCTTCACCACGATCTGGGTTCCCGGCGCGTCGCTCAAGGCGGTCCGCCTGGGGTGGAGGCGCGCGCAGCTCTGCCCGGTCGGCCACCACTTCACCATCGTCGAGCCCCTGAAGGCGTCCGACCTCACCGAGGCGCAGCGCGCGGAGGCCGAGAGCCACCGCGACGCGTCGATCCCCTAGCTCGCGTTCACCGAGACCGCGCCCGTGACCCCCGAGCCGCCCGCGGCGACCGCCACGCTGACGCGCGCGCCGTCCGCGGCGAGCGCGGTCTTGAGGTAGGCCGCCACCGCGCGGGCGCGCGCCAGCGAGAGCGCCGCGCCCGACCACCCGCGCACGACCACCCGGCTGAAGGGCTGGGCCGCGACGCGCGCGGCGAAGGCCCGCACGGACGCGCGCGCGCCGGCGCTGAGCGCCGATGCGTTGCGCGCGAAGCCGCCGATGGTGACCTTGATGGGCGTGGGCTTGACGACGAGGGCGACGACGCCGCTCACGACCGCCGAGTACGTCGCGTCACCGGAGTAGACGGCGAGGACCGCGCGCGTCCCGCGCGGCAGCGCGGTCGTCACGCAGGCCGCCGTCGTGCCGGTCGGCGCGCGGCTGGCGCAGCCCGGGACGTAGGCGAAGGCCGACAGGTTCGTCGTGTACTCGAAGGCGACCGTGCCGGTCTGGCCGGCGCCGAGCGTCGCCGTGAGCGTCACCGTCGCGCCCAGGGCGACCGGGCCCTTGGGGCTGGCCGACAGGGCGAGGGTCGCCGCGCCCTTCTGGATCGCGTAGGGCAGCGCGGAGCTGGTCGCCGCGGCGTAGGTCACGTTGCCCAGGTAGGTCGCGCGCACGTCCAGTGTGCCCACCGGCAGCGAGGTCGTCGAGCAGACCGCCGTCGTCGCGCTCACCGCGACCGCGGCGCAGGCCGCGACCGGCGAGTAGGTCGACCCGTTGGTCGAGTAGGCGAAGAGGACGAACCCCGTCTCGCCCGCGCCGACCGTCGCGGTGAGGATCACCGTCGAGCCCGGGGCGCCCGGCGTCACCGGTGTCGCCGCCACCGTGACGCTCGAGGTCGTCGACCCGGCCACGGCGTAGGCCAGCACCGCGCTGGTCGCCGGCGCGTAGGTCGGGTTGCCCGAGTAGACCGCGCGAACGTCGAGCGTGCCGGCCGGCAGCGCCGTCGTGACGCAGGACGCGGTCACGGTCGAGACCGGCTGGGCGGTGCAGGCAGCGATCGGCAGGTAGGAGGACCCGTCGGTCGAGTACTGGAAGGCGACGGTGCCCGACTCCGCGCTCAGGCCGACCGTCGCGGTCAGGGTCACCGAGGTGCCCACGGCCACCGGCGACGCCGGCGCGGCGACCAGGGCGACGCTCGACGGCGTGGTGCCCGAGACGACCATGGCCAGGGCGCCGCTGTTGAGCGACGAGTAGGTCGCGTTGCCCGAGTAGGTCGCGCGCACGAAGCGGGTGCCGACCGGCAGCGACGACGTGGTGCAGGCGGCGCGCGACGCGGCGATCGCCACGGCCGAGCAGCCGGCGATCGTCGTGTACGTCGTGCCATCCAGCGACGACGCGAAGAGGACCGTGCCGGTCTGCAGGCTCGAGCCGAGGTTCGCGGTGAGGGTCACCGGGGTGTTGAAGGCAACCGGCCCGGACGGCGTCGCGGTCAGCGTGACCGACCCCGCGGTCGACCCGGTGACGGTGTAGGGCAGGGCCGCGCTGGTCGCGGTCGAGTAGTTCGAGTCGCCGTTGTAGACGGCCTCGAGGTCGAGCGTCCCGGCGGGGATCGTCGTCGTCGTGCAGACGGCGGTGGTCCCGGAGATCGCGACCGCGGAGCAGGCCGCGATCGTCGAGTAGGTCACCCCGTCCGGCGAGGCCTTGACGGTGACGGTGCCGGTCTGGCCGGCGCCGACGGTCGCGGTCACGGCGACTGAGGTGCCGGCCGGCACCGGCGAGGCCGGGGTCGCCCCGAGGCTCACGGTCGCGCCGGTCTTGACGGTGTAGGCGAAGGCCACGCTCGTCTGGTTGGAGTAGTTGGGATCGCTCAGGTAGGCGGCGTTGAGGTCCTGCGTGCCGATGGGCAGCGCGGTCGTGACGCAGGTCGCCGTCGTCCCCGACACGGCCTTGGCGCCGCACCCGCTGACCGTCACGTAGGTCGCGCCATCGAGCGAGTAGTTGAACTGGACCGTCCCGGCCGTCTGGCCGGCGCCCACGGTGGCCGTGATGGTCACCGACGTCCCGGGCGCCACGGGCGCCGCGGGCAGCGCGCTAGTGACCGAGATCGTGCTGGCGTGCTTGGTGACCGAGTAGGCCACCGGCGTGCTCGTCACCGACTCGTAGGTCGCGTCCCCGGAGTAGACGGCCTCGACGTCCTGGACTCCGGCGGGGAGGGCCGTCGTCACGCAGGTCGAGACCACCGACGAGCCCGTGGCGATGGACTGGGCGGAGCACCCGGCGACGTCCACGTAGGTGCTGCCGTCGGTGGAGTACTTGAAGTCGACCGTCCCGGCCGGCGACGCCGTGTTGCCCACGGTGGCCGACAGCGTGACTGACGTGCCGTAAACGACGGGCGACGACGGCGACGGCGCCGGCGCCATCGAGATCGTGTCGACCGTGACGCCGACCGCTCCGGCCGGGGACCAGGTGAGCGCGGCCGACAGGGCCAGGGCGAGGGGCAGGGAGAGCGCGAGGGTGCGCCGCGTGAGGCGGGTCATGGTGAGGCCTTCCTGGGCGCCGATGACGCCCGATGCGAATGGTACCGACAAGACATGTCCGCACCAGTTCCCGGCTTACCGGCGAAAGTCCCGTTCTCGCGCGGTTTGCCCGAAATTCACAACGAGGTTTAAGACGGCTACTCGACAATGATCATCCGGACGGTGTCGGTGATCGCCGCCCCCCCGGTGGCCGACCCGGCCATCACGACGACGGGGTCCCCGGGGCGCGCGAGGCCCGAGAGCTTGAGCTGGGCGATCGCGAAGTCGCACAGGTCGTCGATGTCGGTGGCCGGCGAGAGGTAGATCTCCTGGACGCCCCAGGAGGCGCGCAGCTGGCGGGCGGTCGCCTCGCTCGGGGTGATGGCCACGATCGGCATCGGCGGGCGAAACCTCGAGATCGCGCGCGCGGTCATTCCCGAGCGGGTGCAGGCAACGATCGCCACCGCGTGCTCCTCCATCGCCGCGCGCCACGCGGCGCCGGTGATCGCGCCCGTCACCCGCTGGGAGCGGCTGGCGCTCGCCGAGACGTGCTGGACCCCGAGCGACGACCCCCACTTCTCGTAGTCGAAGGAGGCCTCGGCGCGGCGCACGATCCGGTCCATCGTGACGACGGTCGCGACCGGGTCGACGCCGATCGCGGTCTCGCCGCTGAGCATGACGGCGCTCGCGCCGTCCAGGACCGCGTTGGCCACGTCGGTGACCTCGGCGCGCGTGGGCACCTGGGCGTGGGTCATGGACTCGAGCATCTGGGTCGCCACCACGACCGGGCGCGCGTAGCGGATGCCGTGGCGCGTGATCACCTTCTGCAGGTGCGGCACTTCCTCGATGGGCAGGCGCACGCCGAGGTCCCCGCGCGCGACCATGATGGCGTCGGAGACCGCGATGATCTCATCGAGGTTCTCGACCCCCTCGCCGGTCTCGATCTTGGCCATGACCATGACGTCGTCGCGGCCGAGCACCGTGCGCGTCGAGACAATGTCGAAGGCCGACCGCACGAACGAGACCGCCAAGATCTCGAACTCCTCTGTGCGCAGCGCGGCCAGGCGCTCGCGGTCGTCGTCGGTGGGCAGGCGGTCGTTGAGGATCGACGACGGCAGGGATAACCCGGGCTTGCCGAGCACCGCGCCGCCCGAGGTCACGACCGCGCGGACCTCCTTGCCCGAGGAGACCACGTCGAGCGAGACCCCGCCGTCGCCCAGGTGGACGGCGTCCCCGGCGCGAAGCAGCGCCAGGACCCCCTCGCGCTCGACCACGATCCGCGACGCGCTCGACGGCTCGCCGAACCCCTCGACCAGCTCGACCTCGCCGCCGACGGCGAGCTCGACCGGGGCCACTCCGAAGCTGCCGGCGCGGATCTTGGGTCCGGGCAGGTCGACCATGAGCGCGAGGTCCGGCGCGAGCCGCCGGATCTTTCGCATCCGGGCCAGGTTGGACTCGATGTCCCCGTGGGCGAAGGAGAGGCGGAAGACGTCGACCCCGGCGGCCACCAGCGCCCCTACGACCGCCTCGTCCTCGGAAGCCGGGCCGATGGTGGCAACGATGCGCGTGCGCCGCACGGTGTCCTTTCGCTTGCGCGGAGTCTACGAGACGGGCCCCGTCGGGCCCCCCCGCGCGGCGCGCGAGGGCACGACGACGTCGACGCCGTCGACGTCGACCACCCGCAGGTCCATCCCGTAGGCGGCGGCGAGTGCCGGCGAGCGAACGACCTCGCCCGGCGGGCCCTCCGTGGCGACCTCGCCGCGGTCGAGCAGGACGAGCCGGTCGGCGAACTGCCCAGCCAGAGTCAGGTCGTGCAGCGTGGCCACGACGGTGAGGCCGGCCGCGACCTCGGCTCGCAACAGCTCGAGCAGCTCGACCTGGTGGCGCAGGTCGAGCCCGGTCGTCGGCTCGTCGAGCACTATCAGCGGGGTCGCCTGGGCCAGGGCCCGCGCCAGCACCGTGCGCTGGCGCTCACCTCCCGAGAGCGTGGCGACGTCGCGCGCCGCGAGGTCCCCCAGGGCGAGGCGCTCGAGGACCTCGGTGACCACGGCGGCGTCGCTCGGGCCGCCGCCGCGCAGCAGCCCGTGGTGCGCGGTGCGCCCCAGGCCGACGTAGTCGCGCACGCTCATGCCGTCGGGCACCTCGGGGTGCTGGACGACCAGGGCGACCCGGCGGGCGCGCTCGCGCTCGCCCATCGCGGCGACGTCCGCGCCCGAGAGCGCGACGCGCCCGGCCGACGGCCGCCTCAGCCCGGCCACCGCGCGCACCAGCGTCGTCTTGCCCGCGCCGTTGGGCCCGATCACCGTGCACCACGTCCCGCCCGGCACCTCGAGGTCGACGCCGCGCAACAGGTCGCGGCCGTCGGCGCGCACGCCGAGCCCCTCGACGCCGACCGCGATCACCGCACCACCGGCCGCCGCAGGGAGAGGATGAGGACGAAGACTGGGGCCCCGAGCACCGCGGTGACGACGCCGATGGGGAGCTCGGAGGGCGCGACGATCGTGCGCGCGATGGTGTCAGCGAGCACCAGGAACGCGGCGCCGAACGCGACCGAGATCGGCAGAATCCGCCGGTACGACGTGCCGACCAGCAGGCGCACGATGTGCGGGACGATGATCCCGACGAAGCCGATGAGGCCGACCACCGAGACGACCGCCGCGGTGCCCAGCGACGACGCCGCCACCACGACCAGCCGGACCCGGCGCACCGGCAGCCCGAGCGAGCGCGACTCCTCGTCGCCCACGCTCAAGACGTCGAGCGCCCGGCCCGCGGCCACGCACACCACCACGCACGCGAGGACGTAGGGGACGACCAGGACGACCGAGTGCCAGCTGGCCGTCGCCAGGGACCCCAGCAGCCAGACGTAGACGTGCTCGATCGAGCTCGCCGACGACTGCTGGAGGTAAGTCTGGGCGCTGGTCAGGAGCGAGGCGACCGCCACTCCGGCGAGGATCAGCGTCGCCGCCGAGGCCCGCGCGCCGCGGCCTCCGACAATCCAGGTCAGGGCGACCGCGCCGAGCGCGCCGGCGAAGGCGAGCAGCGGGGTCCAGGCCGGCGTCGAGAGCCCGCCGCCGAGGTCGACGATGGCGACCGTCGCCCCCAGGCCGGCGCCGGCCGCGACCCCGAGCAGGTAGGGGTCGGCCAGCGGGTTGCGGAAGACCCCCTGGTAGGTCGCCCCGGCCGTCGCGAGCATCGCCCCGGCGAGCAGACCGAGCACCATGCGCGGCGCGCGCACCTGCCACACGATGAGCGAGTCGAGGGGGCTCAGCGTCGAGCGCCCCAGCCCCACGCGGCTCGCCAGGTCGCCGACGATGCGCCAGGCGCCGATCGGCGTCGGGCCGACCGCGAGGCCCACGACCACCGCGACGCCCAGCGCCAGAGCGGTGCCCGCCGCGACGAGCGCGACCCGGCGACGGCCCGGGGGCGTCACCCGGCTAGCGCCACAGCCGGCCGTCGCCCAGCGCGGCCTTGACGCCGGCCGTCAGCTCGTTCATGAGCAGGCCGAGGCGCGGCCCCCAGCGCGACGCGACGTCGTCGCTGAGGCCCACGACGTGGCCGTCCTTGACGGCGGCCACCGTGGCGAAGCCGGGCCGCTTGGCCAGCGACGCGCGCGACGCGTGGCAGCACAGGGTGTCGGCCAGGAAGACGAGCCTGGGGTCGGCGCGGATGATGTACTCGGCGCTCAGCTGGGGGTACCCGGCGTCGGCCGTGGTCGACTCGGGGTCGGCGATGTTGACCGCGCCCAGGCTCTTGAGCAGCGTCCCGACGAACGTCGCGCTGGTGAGCGAGTAGTACGTCGGGTCCAGCTCGTAGTAGACGGTGAGCCGCTTTCCGGGGTGTCTTGGCACCGACGCGACGTCGGCGTCGATCCTGCGCCGGATCGACGCGGCGAGCGCGTCGGCCGACGCGGCGTGCCCGGTCAGTGCCCCGAGCTGGCGGATCTGGGCCAGCGCGCCCGCGACCGACGTCGGCGGCGGCTGGGCCACGACCTTCACCCCGAGCGCGGTCAGCTTCTCCTTGATCGTGTTGGCGTCGAAGCTGATGACCACGAGGTCGGGCTTGGTCGACGGGTGAGACGCCGACGTCGGGCAGATCCCGATGAGCGCCTCGACGCTCGGGTTGAGCGAGTCGACGCGCTTGGCGGGCAGGCCCCGGGCCGGGTAGTCCGAGTCCTTGTCGACGGCCTTGACCTGGCGCCCGGCGCCGATGGCGAAGAGCGTTTCGGTCGCCGTCGGCGAGAGCGACACGACGCAGCCCGGCGGGGCCGCGGCCGCCGACGCTCGCGCCGTCGCGGGCGCGACGGCGACGAGGGCGACGGCGAGGGAGGCGATGAGGCGATGGCGCATCGGATATCTCCTTTCCGTCGAGTCCAGTGGGCGACGGATGGATATCCGAAGAACCGCTCCTGACCTCGAGAGCTGGTGTTCAACTGCACTCCGCCGAAGGCGACCTGGCTAAGCGGACCGAGGTCCGCACACAGTTGCGGGACAGCGTTGGAATCACACCAACTTCGCTGCGCCGGAGCAGGGCCACCCTACCCCAGTGGCGCGAGGGAGGGGCCCGGCTACTGCGGCGAGGGGGCGGGGTCCCACCAGACGGTCACCACGTCCCTCGGTGGCGGCGGGTTTGCCTCGAGGAAGTCTCGGACCTCGCCCTCGCGCGACGCCGGGAGGCAGAGTCGAACCCGGGTGTGCGCCGCGCGCTCGTCGAGCGTGGCGGCGCGCGCCGGCCGCGGCCAACGCTCGGTGCGGGCATCGACGCCCATGGCGCCCAGCAGCGCGACGAAGTCGACGGCCGTCGGGGTGGTGGGCCGCTCGAGGCCCCAGAAGTGCTCCCAGGCCGCGTTCAGGCTCGACAGCGGGTGCTCCGCCGAGAGCTCGACGACGACGCGGCGGCGCGCGTGGTCGTCCAGGGCGGCGACGAAGGGCACGACGTCGGCGACGTTGTAGACGACGTGATGGCAGACGACGACGTCGGCCGCGCCCACGCCGGCCGCACAGGCGGGCCACGACCCGGAGATCGCGGTGGCGTCCACGCCCCGCGACGATGACGCCGCGCGGAACTCCTCGAGGAGCTCGGCCGACTCGTCCACGCCCGTGACGGCTCCGGCCGGCGGAGCGAGGGCCAGGGCCGCCGCGCCGCCCCCGCAGCCGACGTCCAGGACCGACCCACCGGGCTCCAGGGCGTCAAGCGCCCGGGCGCGCGACGGGCCGTCGACCGGCTCTTCGGGGGCGCGAAACGCCGAACGGGGGAAGACCCAGGGGCTCGACTCGGCGCGCTCGAGGATCTCGGCCGGTATCGCCCAGCGCGCCAGGGCGTCGGCCCAGCGCGAGGCGGCCTCGTTTAGCGGCGCCGCAGCCGTGACCCGAACCCCGCACGCGCGACGACCGGCGCGCACGAGCACCGCTCGGCGCGCGGGACCCCGGCCAGGGCCTCCTCGACGTGCTGGCCGCAGCCCCGCCACGTCGCCTTGCCGCACCGCCGACAACTCGCCCTAGTGCACACGGTCCTGGCCCCTTCCTCTCATCTCCGCCGTCACCGGCCCGCGGGCTCGAGCACCGCCGCCGGCGAGTGCGACCACGTCTGGTACCCGCCGTCGAGGTTGGCGACGCGCACCCCGGCCCCGGCGAGCAGCCGGGTCGCCACGTGGCCGCGCTGGCCGACCTCGCAGTAAACGACGAGGTCGCGCGCCAGCCCGCCGAGGCGCTCGCGCAGCTCGTCGAGCGGGACGTTGAGCGCGCCCGGTATCGACCCCGCCGCGAACTCCTCGCGGGTGCGCACGTCGACCAGGGTCGCCCCGGCCGCGCGGCGCGCGTCGAGCTCCCACCACTGGACGACGTCGTCGAGGCCGCTCAGGGCGTTCTGCGCGACGTAGCCGAGCATGTTGACGGGGTCCTTGGCCGACCCGAAGGGCGGGGCGTACGCGAGCTCGAGGTCCGCGAGCTCGGGCGCGCTGATCCCGCCGCGCATCGCCGTCGCGATGACGTCGATCCGCTTGTCGACTCCCTCGGGGCCGACCGCCTGGGCCCCGAGGATCTGCCCCGAGTCGCGGTCGACGAGGAGCTTCATCGAGAAGGTGAGCGCGCCCGGGTAGTACGTGGCGTGAGAGGTCGGGTGGGTGTGGATCGCCAGTGGGTCCCGGCCGCTCGCGCGCAGCCGGCGCTCGTTCCAGCCGGTGGCGGCCGCGGTGAGGCCGAAGATCCTCACGATCGACGTGGCGATGGCCGGCCGGGGCCGGACGGGGACGCCCGCCACGTGATCGGCGACGATCCGCCCCTGGCGGTTGGCCAGGTTGGCCAGGGGGACGAGCGTCGGACCGCCGCCGAGCGCGTCGGGCGCCTCGGCCGCGTCGCCGATCGCGTAGATGGACGGGTCGCTGGTGCGCTGGAACTCGTCGACGGCGATCCCGCCGCGCGCGCCGAGCGCCAGGCCCGCCGCCCGGGCGAGCGACACGTCCGGTCGCACCCCGATGGCCGAGAGCACGAGGTCGGCGTCGAGGACCTCCCCGGACGCCAGCACCACGCTCGTGGCGCGCACCTCGGTCACGGTGTCCGAGAGGTGAAGGCCGACGCCGTTGCTGCGGAGCTCCTCTTCGACCAGGGACGCGAGCTCGTCGTCGAGCGGCGCGAGCACGTGGCCGGCCGCCTCGACGATCGACGTCGCGACCCCCCGGCGCACCAGGTTCTCGGCGACCTCGAGCCCGATGAACCCGCCGCCGATGACGACGGCCGTGCGGGCGCCGTCCACGGCCGCGGCCAGGCGCTCGGCGTCCTCGACGGTCCGCAGCGCCAGCAGGCGCTCTGCGCCCGGGAGGTCGGGGACCACGGGGCTCGCCCCCGGGCTCAGGATCAGGACGTCGTAGGGCTCGTCGTAGGCCTGCCCCGTCACGAGGTCGACGACGCGCACGGCCCGGGCGTCGCGGTCGACCGCCACCGCCTCCTGGCGCACGCGCACGTCGAGGGCGAAGCGGTCGCGCAGCGACTCCGGGGTCTGGACGAGCAGGTCGGCCTCGTCGGCGATGACGCCCCCGACGTAGTAGGGCAGCCCGCAGTTGGCGTAGGACACGTGGCGCGAGCGCTCGAGCACGACGATCTCGGCGCCCTCGTCGAGGCGGCGCAGCCGCGCCGCCGCCGACATCCCGCCGGCGACGCCCCCGATGACGACGACCTTCATGATCAGGCCAGGCTCAAGAAGAGTCGCTGGAGTCGGTCCCCGGCGGCCTCGGCGTCCACCTCGGGGTCGTCGACGCACTCCCGCAGGCTCGCGGCGATCAGGGAGAACGCCGCGGTGTTGACGGCCTTGGCGACGGCGGCCATCTGGGTCACGACATCCTCGCAGCTACGCCCCTCGTCGATCATCCGGACGACCGCGCCGAGCTGGCCGTGGGCCCGGCGCAGCCGCTTGGAGATCACGGCGGCTCGGTCGCGGTCGGCGAGCACGTGGCCGCCGCCGGCGGGGTTGGTGGAGGGCGTCACCTCACTACTATATACCCCCAGGGGTATCTCGTCAACTCGCCGCGGACGCGGCGAGGGCCGGGGGTCTCCCCCCGGCCCTCGAGCTCAGTCCGTGGCGATCTAGATCGACAGCTCGCGCTCGATCGCCGCCAGCTCTTCTGGGGTGCCCTGGATCTTGGGACCCTTGAACCACTTGCGCGCCGACACCCCGTACCAGATGCCGGCGAACCCGATGACCACGACCACCGCCACCGGCGTGTAGTTGAACGTGTCGTGGTTGATCGGCGAGAGGGTCGGCAGGCAGAACAGGACGCAGATGAAGACCACCCACACGATGGCGACCCATCCCATGAACGGACCCCACTTGCCCAGCTTCCACGGCCCCGGTGTGAACGCCGCGCCGTTGATCCGGCGCAGGAAGACCGGGATGAGGTAGGCGACGTAGAGCCCGATGACCGCGATGGAGGTCACCGCCGCGTACGCGGTGTAGCCCGCCGAGCCCGGGATGAGCGCCGGGGTGGTCAGGATGAACGCGCCCACGGCGCCGAACCACGCGGAGTGGACCGGGACGTGGCTGCGCTTGCTGACGTGGTGCCAGTAGTTCGAGAACGGCACCGCGCCGTCGCGCGAGAAGGCGTAGATCATGCGGGAGTTGGCGGTGATCGACGCGATCCCGCAGAAGAACTGCGCTCCGATGACCACCAGGACGAGGAGCTCGCCCATGACCCGCCCGGTCGAGTACTCGAAGACGTTGGCCCACGGGACTCCGCCGGAGAATGCCGCGTACGACGTGTAGTGCGCCCCGGCGATGTTGACCGAGAAGCCGTGGACGAACTTCGGGATGGCCTCGCTGACGCCGACCAGCAGGATGAAGCCGGCGATCCACGACACCCAGATCGACGACACGATCCCGCGGGGCCCGGACATCTGCGCGTTGTGGGTCTCCTCGGTCACGTGCGCCGACGCGTCGTACCCCGTGAACGTGTACTGCGCGACCAGCAGGCCCAGGAGGAACACGTAGAACGGTGCGCTGAACCCGGACAGCCCCTTGAACGCGTCGAAGCCCGTCGAGCCGAAGAGGAAGCTCCCGCCCTGGTGGCTGTGCGAGTGCGGCGCGACGAACAGGAGGATCACGATGATCGCGACGCCGAGCAGGTGCCACCACACCGAGACCCGGTTGATCAGCGCCACGATGTTGACGCCGAATGTGTTGATCAGCCCCTGGAGCAGGAGGAGGATCGCCGTAATCACGACGACGTGGTTGTTCGCCGTCCAGTTGCCGCCGCCGGTGACGAGGCCGATGAACGCCCCGACCGAGTACCCGCAGCCGAAGGTGATGCCCGCGGTCACGGCGACCTGGCCCAGGAGGTTGAACCAGCCCGTGAACCACGACCAGATCGGCCCGCTCTTGCCCGGCGCGAGCTTGGCGGCCCAGTAGTAGAGGCCGCCCGCGGTCGGGAACGCCGAGCAGATCTCGGCCATGGAAAGCCCGGCGAACATGACCAGCCCGCCGACGATTACCCAGCCCCAGATCATCACCGGGGGCCCGCCGTGGGTCAGACCGTAGCCATACAGGGTGAGGCATCCCGACAGGATCGAGATGATCGTGAACGAGATGGCGAAGTTCGAGAAGCGACTCATGCTCCGGTTCAGCTCCTGGGCGTAGCCCATCTCATGGAGCTTGTCGACGTCGCTCTTCATCTCCGTCGGCCTATCTAGTCCCTCCGGCATTGCGTCCCCCCGTCAGCCGCGGCAAGCACCGCGTTGCGCGCGAGCCTATTCGCGAGCGCATAGCCCTGCAAGGAAAGGCGCGCGATCGCTCTGCGACGATCCGCACACGCGCGTGTGATGAATTGCGAGTGTCGCGCGGTACGCGTCCACCCGCCATTCGGCGCTGCGCAACGCGGCCGCTTGGAGACCGGGCGAGCCCGGAAAAGACCGTCCCCGCCAGGGCTACCATGCTCCGTACCGCTGTTCGAAGGGGGCGTATGGCTATCGCGCGCTGGGGCCGTCCGAGCCGGGACGAGCTGATGGCGATGATCGAGGACGGCGAGATCGACACCGTCATCATCGCCATGGCCGACATGCAGGGCCGCCTTCAGGGTAAGCGCCTGGACGCCACCTTCTTCGCCAACGAGGTCGCCACGGCCGGCTCCGAGGGCTGCAGCTACCTGCTGGCCTCCGACGTCGACATGCGCACCGTCGAGGGCTTCGCTCTCACTTCCTGGGAGCGCGGCTACGGCGACTTCGCGATGCACCCGGACTTCTCCACGGTCCGCCTCATCCCCTGGTTCGAGAAGACGGCCATGGTCTTCGCCGACGTCGAGACCGTCCACGGTGACCCGGTGACGGTCTCGCCGCGCCAGATCCTCCAGGCCCAGTGCGCCCGCCTGGCCGACCACGGCTGGCGCGGGTTCACCGGCACCGAGCTCGAGTTCATCGTCTTCAACGACACCTACGAGGAGGCCTGGGACTCGGGCTACCGGAACCTGACCCCGGCGAACCAGTACAACGTCGACTACTCCCTCCAGGGGACCGGCCGGATCGAGGACCTGCTCGGCCGGCTGCGCCGCGACATGCGCGACGCCGGCATGGAGGTCGAGTCGGTCAAGGGCGAGTGCAACTTCGGCCAGCACGAGGTCGCGTTCAAGTACGCCGCACTCGTCGACAAGTGCGACGAGCACAGCCTCTACAAGCTCGGGGCCAAGGAGATCGCCTCGCTCGAGGGCTACAGCCTCACCTTCATGGCCAAGTACAACGAGCGCGAGGGCAACTCCTGCCACATCCACCTCTCGCTGCGCGACGAGGACGGGTCGGCGGTCTTCGCCGGCGACGGCGAGCACGGATTCTCGCCCCTGTTCGGGCACTTCCTCGGCGGGCTGCTCAAGTACTCGCGCGAGCTCTCCTACTTCCTCGCGCCCAACGTGAACAGCTATAAGCGGTTCGTCGTGGGGTCCTTCGCGCCCACGGCGCTCCTCTGGGGCTACGACAACCGGACCTGCGCCTTCCGTGTCGTCGGCCACGGCCCGTCGCTGCGCGTCGAGTGCCGGATCCCCGGCGGCGACGTGAACCCGTACCTCGCCCTGTCGGCGCTGGTGGCCGCGGGGCTGCGCGGGGTCGAGGAGTCCCTGCCCCTGCCCGAGGGCTTCGGCGGCAACGCCTACGAGGCCGACGCCGCGCGCGTGCCCACGACGCTGCACGAGGCGGTCGACCTCTTCGCCGCGAGCGAGGTCGCGCTCCACGCCTTCGGCTCCGGCGTCGTTGAGCACTACGTCAACGCCGGCCGCGTCGAGGTCGCGGCGTTCGACTCCGCCGTCACCGACTGGGAGCGCTTCCGGGGGTTCGAGCGCCTGTGAGCTCCTACACCGTCACGAACCCGGCGACCGAGGAGACGGTCACGACGATCGAGACGGCGGGCCTCGAGGAGGTCGACCGGGCGATCGAGCGCGCCGCCGCGGCCGCCCCCGCGTGGCGGGGCGTCACCCCGGCCGACCGGGCGCGTCTCCTGCGCCGCTTCGCCGACGTCGTCGACGCCCACATCGAGGAGCTCGCGCGCCTCGAGGTCGCCAACTCCGGCCACACGATCGCCAACGCGCGCTGGGAGGCCGGCAACGTCCGCGACGTCCTCGCCTACTACGCCGGCGCCGTCGAGCGCCACGTCGGCAAGCAGATACCCGTCGCCGGCGGCGTCGACGTCACCTTCTACGAGCCCCTCGGGGTCGTCGGCATCATCGTGCCCTGGAACTTCCCGATGCCCATCGCCGGCTGGGGCCTCGGGCCGGCGCTGGCCGCCGGCAACACGGTCGTGCTCAAGCCGGCGACGCTCACCCCGCTGACCGCCGTGCGCCTTGGCGAGCTCGCGCTCGACGCCGGGGTCCCCGAGGGCGTCTTCCAGGTCGTCCCCGGCGACGGGTCGACGATCGGCCAGCGCTTCGTGACGCACGACGCCGTGCGCAAGGTCTGCTTCACCGGGTCCAACGCCGCCGGGCGCAAGATCATGGAGGGCGCCGCCGCCCAGGTCAAGCGCGTGACCCTCGAGCTCGGGGGCAAGTCGGCCAACGTGGTCTTCGCCGACGCCGACTTAGAGCGCGCCGCGGCCGCGGCTCCCTACGCGGTCTTCGACAACGCCGGACAGGACTGCTGCGCGAGGTCGCGGCTCCTGGTCGAGGCGTCGGCCTACGACCGATTCATGGGGCTCTTCGAGGCCGCGGTGCGCGCCGTCAAGGTCAAGGACCCGTCCGCCGAGGACTCCGAGATGGGGCCCCTAATCACCGCGGCCCAGCGCGAGAGCGTGGCCGGCTACGTCGACGACAGCCAGGTGGCGTTCAGGGGCTCGGCACCCGAGGGCCCCGGGTACTGGTACCCGCCGACGGTGCTCGCCGCCGGCGACCGCACCGGCCGGGCCTACGCCGAGGAGATTTTCGGGCCGGTCGTGTCGGTGGTCCCCTTCGCCAACGAGGCCGAGGCGGTGGCCATCGCCAACGAGGGCCCCTACGGGCTCTCGGGCTCGGTCTGGACCCGCGACGTGGGCCGCGCGCTGCGCGTGGCGCGCGGGATCGAGACCGGGACGATCTCGATCAACTCCAACTCCTCGGTCCGCTACTCGACGCCCTTCGGCGGCTTCAAGCAGTCGGGGCTGGGGCGCGAGCTCGGCCCCGACGCGCTGCTGGGGTTCAGCGAGGAGAAGAACGTGTTCATCTCGACGGAGGAGTAGCCATGGGACGCCTGGACAACAAGGTCGCGGTCATCACCGGCGCGGCCAGCGGGATCGGGCGGGCGACCGCCACGCTCTTCGCCGCCGAGGGGGCCCGGGTCGTGGTCGCCGACATGGACTCGACCAACGGGCCGGCGCTGGCCGAGCAGCTCGGCGGGCTCTACGTCGGCGTGAACGTCGCCGACGAGGCGAGCGTCAAGGCGATGTACGACGCGGTCGTCGCCGCCTTCGGCGGGGCCGACGTCCTGTTCAACAACGCCGGCATCTCGCCGAGCGACGACGACTCCATCCTGGTCACCGAGCTCGACGCGTGGCGGCGCGTCCAGGACGTCAACCTGACCAGCGTCTACCTCTGCTGCAAGTACGGGATCCCCCTGCTGCTCGAGCGCGGCGGCGGCTCGGTGATCAACACCGCGTCCTTCGTCGCGGTCCTCGGCTCGGCGACGTCGCAGATCTCCTACACCGCGTCCAAGGGCGGGGTGCTCGCCATGAGCCGCGAGCTCGGCGTCCAGTTCGCGCGCCAGGGGGTCCGCGTGAACGCGCTCTGCCCCGGGCCGGTCAACACCCCGCTGCTGCGCGAGCTCTTCGCCAAGGACCCCGAGCGCGCGGCCCGGCGCCTCGTCCACGTGCCGATGGGCCGCTTCGGCGAGGCCGAGGAGATCGCCAAGGCGGTGCTCTTCCTCGCGAGCGACGACTCGTCGTTCGTCACCGCGTCGACGTTCCTCGTCGACGGCGGCATCCACGCCGCCTACGTGACCCCGCTCGACTAGGGCGTCGGCTGGGGGCCGACGAAGTACTCGCTGAGGTACTTCTCGCCCTCGTCGCACGCGATGGTGACGACGACCGCATTGTCGCCGAGCTCGCGCTTGAGGCCCCGCGCGGCGATCATGTGCGCGCCGGTCGACGGGCCGACGAGCAGGCCGTGCACCCGCGCCAGCCGGCGCATCTCGGCCACGGCGTCGTCGGAGGTGACCGAGACCACGCGGTCGACGATCTCGGAGTGGCGCGCGTAGATCTCGGGCACGAATCCGTCGGAGATCCCCTCGATCCGGTGGAGCCCGGTGTCCCCGCACAGGATCGTGCACGACTCGCTCGGCTCGAGGGCGACGAGCAGGACGTCGGGGTTGGCCGCGCGGAAAGCCTGGCCGACCCCGATCAGCGTCCCCCCCGTGCCGACGCCCATGACGAACGCCGCCGGCTCGGACCCGGGCGGGAGCTGCGAGAGGATCTCCGGGCCGAGCCAGGTTCGGTTCTCCTCGACGTTCCACTCCGACGAGAACTGGTGCGGCGCGAAGTAGCCGGGGAGCGCCCCGAGCCGGTCGGCCTCCTCGAGCGCCTGGTTGACGTGGAACGTACCCACGGTGTGGACCTGCGCGCCGAAGGCGACCGAGATCGCGGTGCGCTCGGCGCTGAGCCCCTCGGGCATGACGACGAGCATCTTGTAGCCCTTGACCGCGGCGATCATGCTCATGGCGTTGCCGGTGTTGCCGCTCGAGGCCTCCACGATCGTGTCGCCCGGTCGAAGCAGGCCCTCGCGCTCGGCGCGCTCGATGATGTAGCGCGCCATCCGGGCCTTGATCGAGCCCGACGGGTTGAGGTACTCGAGCTTGAGCCACACGCCCTCGATGTCGATGAGCGGCGTCGCGCCGATCGCGTCGAGGACGGTCACCCGCGGTGACGTCGCCACGGTGAGACCCCCTTGTCCGGGGTCAACTCTACGACGCGACTAGGTGACGAGGAAGTTGGAGAACTGCCAGGGGTCCTCGGCGTCGAGGGTGCGCCCGCTGTACGCGTCGAACCAGTCGGCGTGGGTGGAGACCGGGTCCCAGTCGATCGGCCCCGACCACGTCGTGCCGACGTAGGGGACGGCCACGTCGAGCACGTCGCGCCAGGGCAGCTCGTCGGGTACGCGCACGCCCTCGCTCGGGCTCTTGAACATCCAGTCGAGCGCGCCCAGGATCGACGCCGCGACCTGGACGGTCGTCGCGTTCTGGTGCGGGGCGACCGCGCGCGCCTCCTCGATGGACGTCAGCATCCCGGTCCACCAGCTCTTGTAGGGGTGGCCCATGACCAGCACGCCGAGCTCGTCGCGGCCGCCGGTGATCTCGTCGTTGAGGATGCGCTGGCGCTCCGGGTACTCGTACTGGTTCCCCTCGAGCTCCACGAAGCTGGCCCACGCGGCGTCCGACGGGCAGTACGCGTAGTGGACCGTCGGCCGGTAGGCCGCGCGCGCGCCGTCCCACACGGTCAGGTGGTCGCAGATGGTGAAGGCCTCGCCGTGGCGGATCACCATCCCGACGATCGGGCCCGACGGAACCGTCGAGCGCACGAGCGTCTTGTGGGCCATTCGCGCGAGGCAGATCTGGTTGAGCGGCCCCTCGCCGGCGTGCAGCATCGCGAGGGGCGGCAGGGTCCGCTCATGGGTCCCCCAGCCCATCTCGGCCGGGGCGACGCCCTCTTCGTAGAAGCCGTCGACGCTCCAGGTGTTGACGAACTCGCCGGGGAGCCTGGGCGCGTCGGTGACCTGGGTGTCGCGCTCGGCGACGTGGATGACCCGCACGTCGAGGGCCCGGGCGAGCTCGTTGAAGCGACCGGCGTCGAGCGCGGCGCCGACCGCCGCCTGGCGCGGCGCCTGGGCCGGGTCGGCCATGACGCGCGCGGCGACCTCGGCCAGCGCCTGCTTGGTGAAGTGGCTCACCAGCCCGGGATTGGCGCCGTGCTCGACGACCGCCGAGGGGCCGTCGTTGGCGCCCCAGCGCGCGACCTGGCGGCGCAGCGCCATGTGGCGGACGTAGAGCGTGCGTTCCTGGGGCGTGCGCGCCGCGGGGTCGTCGTAGGGGTCCCAGACCTCGACCGACGTGTTGAGGTAGCGCACCCCGTGGTCGCGGCACCACTCGAGCAGCGCCGTCAGGTCGATGTTCCACGCCAGGTCGACCAGCACGTCGCCCGGCCCGAGCCGCTCGGCGAGCACCGCCGTCAGGTTCTCGGCCGTGACCTCGAGGCGCTCGTAGGCGACGCCGCGCGCGAGCGACGCGGCCACGCGGTCGCGGTTGTCGCGGCTCTCGACGACCGTGACCGTGCGCGGGTCGAGGGAGAAGTGGTCGAGCATCATCGGCAGCAGGCACTGGGCCACCGACCCGCAGCCCAGGACCAGGACGCGCGACGGCGTGCGGGATTCGGTCACGGGCCCTCCATTCGACGGACCAGCGACGTTAGTCGTCGCCGCTCCCCTAGGCGACCGTCAGTCCGCCGTCGACGCGCACGTCGGCGCCGGTGAGCGCCGAGGCCTCAGGCGAGCAGAGCCAGACGATCGCCGCGGCCACCTCGGGCGGCTCGATCAGCCGGCCGATCGGCTGCTGGGCCGCGAAGGCCTCGGCGCCCGCGAGGCCGTAGACCGCCGCCGAGGCGTCGAGCGCCGCGGTGCGCGTCGAGCCCGGCGAGACCGCGTTGGCCGTCACTCCGTGCTCGGCCAGGTCCATCGCCACGGCGCGGATCAGCCCGACGACCGCGTGCTTGGCGGCGGAGTAGGCCGCGAGGTGGCGCAGCCCGAGCGACCCGGCGGCCGAGGCGACGGCCACGATCCGCGGGTGCGACGCCGCGCCGTTGGCGATGAGGGTCGGCGCCGCGGCGTCGACCAGCCGGCGCACGCCCAGCACGTTGACCGACCAGGCGGCGTCGAAGGCCCCGTCGCTCACCTCCCAGAGCGGGCCGGCCCCGGCGACGACGCCGGCCGCGGCCACCACCGCGTCGAGGCGGCCGAAGTGCCGCGTCGCGGTCTCCACGGCGAGGGCCATGTCGGGCGCGCTGCGCACGTCGCCCACGAGCCCGAGCACGAGGTCGCCGTGGCGCGCGACGACCTCGTCGAGGTCGGCCGACGTGGCCATCGGGTACGGGACCTCGGGCAGGTCCCGGCAGCGGTCGACCGCGACGACGCGGTAGCCCGCGGCGACCAGCGCGTCGACCGTGGCCGCGCCGATCCCGCGCGCGCCGCCGGTGACGACGGCGACGCGACTCACGGCGCCCCCTCCGGGGCGAAGCCCGGCGGCACCACGACGTCGGCGCGGCCGAGCTCGGCGACGCCGGCGCGCCCCGACCCGTAGACGGTCGCGTCCAGGCCGGCGCGCAGGACGTCCAGGACGTTCTCGACGCCGGCCTGGCCGTTGGCGGCGAGGCCCCAGAGGTAGGCGCGCCCGACCATCACCGCGCGCGCGCCCAGCGCCAGGGCCTTGGCCACGTCCGACCCGCGCCGCACGCCCCCGTCGAGCAGGACCTCGACGCGGTCGCCCACCGCGTCGGCGACGGCCGGCAGGAGGCGCAGCGCGCCGGGGGTCGAGTCGAGGTTGTTGCCGCCGTGGTTCGAGACCGACACCGCGCTCGCCCCGGCGTCGGCGGCGCGCCGCGCGTCGTCGGGCCGCCCGATCCCCTTGACCATGAACGGGCCCGGGACCACCGAGCGCAGCCAGGCGACGTCCTCCCAGCTCGGCGGCGGCGTCGCCATCCACTGCGCGTAGGCCTCGAAGAAGGTCGGTGGCCGCTGCCCGGGGGCCGCCATGTTGGGCACGGTGAGCGCCGGCAGGTGGCCCGATCGCAGGAACGACCAGAGCCACGCCGGGCGCGCGAGGCCCTCGGGCGCGTGGCGCAGCATCGTGGGCAGGTCCATGCGCCGGGGGATCCGCGGGCTCCCCCAGTCGCGGCCGTGGCTGAACGACCAGTCGAGCGTGAGGATGACCCCGCGCGCGCCGGCCGACGTCGCGCGCGCGACGCGCGCCTCGATGTCGTCGCGGCTCCCGGCCCAGTACACCTGGAAGAGCGTCTGGGGGTTGGCGGCGAGGACCTCGTCGAGCGGCCGGCTGGCGAAGGAGCTCAGCCCCATCGCGACCCCGCGCGCGGCGCCCGCGCGCGCGACCGCGACCTCGCCGTCGGGGTGCACGGCCTGGACGCCGGTCGGCGAGAGCAGGACGGGCATCGCGACGTCGAGGCCCAGGACCGTCGTGGCCAGGTCGCGCTTGGCCGAGAGCCCGGCGGCGCGCGGCCGCAGCCCGACCGCGTCGAAGGCGGCGACGTTGTCGGCCATCGTCAGGCCCTTCTCGGTCCCGGCGACCAATGCGCCGTAGACCGAGCGAGGCAGGCGCCGCTCGGCCGCGGCCTGCGCCGCGGCGACCGTCTCGAACCACGCGCCCACGAGCCCCCCTCGACGTCGAAAGGCTACCGGAGGGCCCCCGCGGCCTCCCTCGCCGGGCGCGGCGCGAGCCGCACCGCCACGGTGCGCGAGTGGTCGGGCGACGGGGTGGGCGCGGCGTGCGCGCGCGCCAGCGCCGCCTCGCCGTGGCCGAAGACGCACTCGGGGTCGGGGTCGGTCGCCTCGAGCCCGGTGAAGAACTTCGCCGCCAGGCAGCCGCCGCGGCACGCGTCGTAGGAGCCGCACGACGCGCACGCCCCGGCGCTCGCCGGGGCCCGCAGCTGCGCGAAGAGCTCGGCGTCGCGCCACACCGCGGCGAAGCCGGCGTCACGCACCGACCCCGCTCGGAATCGGTCGTGGATCACGAAGGGGCAGGCGTAGACGTCGCCGACCGGGTCGACGAGGCAGACGACGCGCCCGGCGCCGCAGAGGTTCAGCCCGTCGAGCGGCTCGCCGAGCGCCGACAGGTGGAAGAAGGAGTCGCCGGTGAGGACCTCGGGGCGCTCGAGAAGCCACCGGTACAGGTGGCGCGACTGCTCGCGGGTCGGGTGCAGGTCGGCCCAGACCCGCGCACCCCGGCCGGCCGGGCGCAGCCGCGTGACGCGCAGGACCGCGCCGTAACCCTCGGCCAACGCGGCCAGGTCGTCGAGCTGGGCGACGTTGTCGCGCGTCACCACGACCGAGACCTTGAAGCCGGCGAACCCGGCGGCGGCCAGGTGATCCATCGCCGCGCGCGCCGCGGCGTAGCTGCCGGCGCCGCGGATCGCGTCGTTGGTCGGCGCGTCGGCGCCGTCGATCGACACCTGGACGTCGACGTAGTCGGTCGCGGCCAGGCGCGCGGCGGCGGCCGCGTCGATGCGCGTGCCGTTGGTCGAGAACTTGACCCCGACGCGCCGCTCGACCGCGTGGTCGACGAGGTCGAAGAAGTCGCGCCGGATCGTCGGCTCGCCGCCGCCCACGTTGACGTAGAAGACCTTCAGGTCGGCCAGCTCGTCGATCAGCGCCACCGCCTCGGCGGTCGAGAGCTCGCGCGGGTCGCGCCGCCCCGAGGACGAGAGGCAGTGCGTGCAGGCGAGGTTGCACGCGTAGGTCAGCTCCCAGGTGAGGCAGATCGGCGCGGCGAGGCCCCGCTCGAAACGGTCGCGCAGACGCGTCAGCGCCCATCGATGACCCCCGACGCCGCCAGGCGCCCGAGCGCCGCCACGTAGGCCGGCCGCTCGCCCGCGTCGACGAGGTCGGCCAGCGCGCCGTCGGCGCTGTCGTAGCGCTCGAGCGACGTCGCCACCTCCGCGAGCCGGCGCGACTTCAGGAAGACCAGTCGCCGCGTCGCCGTAGTGGTACGCCAGCGCGCCGAACTCCTCGTCGCGCAGCGCGACCTGGTCGCTCAGGCCCCAGGGGGCCGCGGCGTCGAAGACCGGCACCGGCTAGTAGACGCCGCAGAGCCCGTCGATGGAGACCTCCTCGACGAGCAGCTCCTCGACTTCGCCGGACGCGGCGGGCACCTCGATCGTGGTCACGGCCACCTCCTCGCCGCCCATTCTGCCCCGCGACGGCCCGCCTGCGAGACTGCGCCGGTGGACGCCCCGCTCGCCCCGCGCGACGAGAGCCTGCCCGCCGGGACCCGGCTCGCGCCCGAGCCCCGCCTCGAGGAGCTGGCGCCGGGGCTGGTGGCCGGGGGCTCTCCCTGGCGGCTGCTGCGCGTCTCGGGGGCGGCGCGCGGCGCGCTCGAGCGCTGGCGCGCCGGCGCGGCGGTCGCCCCCGGCGAGGAGCGCCTCGCGCGCAGCCTCGTCGACGCCGGCCTCTTCTTCGCCGGCGCCGACTCCCCGGTCCTCGACGCCGACGTCGTTGTGCCGGTGCGCGACGACGTCGCCCGGCTGACGGGCGTGCTCGCGAGCCTCGCCGGCCAGCGCGTCACCGTCGTCGACGACGGGTCGGCCGACGCCGCGGCCGTCGCGGCCGCCGTGGCGGCCGCCGGCGCGCGCCTCGTGCGCCTCGAGGAGTCGCGCGGCCCGGGGGCCGCGCGCAACGCGGGCGCCGAGGGGGGCGTCGCCGACGCCGTCTCGTTCGTCGACGCCGACGTCGACGTGCGCGACGCGACGGCGACCCTTCGCGCGCTCTTGGCGCCGCTCGGCGACCCCAGGGTCGGCGCGGTCGCCGCGCGCGTCGTCGGGCCGGCGCGGCCCGGGGCGCGCGCCGGCTTCGAGTCGCGCTTCTCCCCGCTCGACCAGGGCCCGCGCGACGCCCTGGTGCGCCCGGGCGGGCCCGTCGCCTACGTGCCCGCGGCCTGCCTCGTGGTGCGCCGCTCCGCGCTGGGCGCGGGCTTCGACGAGTCGCTGCGTGTCGGCGAGGACGTCGACCTCGTGTGGCGGCTCGACGCCGCTGGCTGGCTCGTGCGCTATGACGCCGGCGTCGTCGTCGAGCACCCCGCGCGCGACTCCTGGCCGGCGTGGTGGCGCCAGCGCGTCGCCTACGGGCGCTCGGCCGCGGCCCTCCGGGCCCGCCACGGCGTCGCGGCGGCGCCCCTGCGCGCCGACCGGGTCACCGCGGCGGCGTGGGCCGGCGCGCTCGCCGGCGCGCCCTGGCTGCTCGCGCGCGTGGCGGCGGCGTCGCGCCGCTCGACGGAGCGCCGCCTCGGCGACGCGCCCGGAGCGCGCGAGGCGTCCGCGGCGCTGGTGCGCCGAGGGCTGCTGCGCGCGGCGGGGCCGCTCGCCAGGTCAGCGGTGCGCGGCTACGCGCCGCTGCTGGTGGCCGCGCTCGCGCACCGGCGCTCGCGATCGCGCGCGCTCGTCGTCCTCGCGCTCGGCGTCGGGTGGCGGTTCCGCCGCTCGCGCCCCCGGGCGCTCGACGTGGCCCTAGGCGCCGCCGACGACCTCGCGTACTGCCTCGGGGTCTGGAGCGGCGCCTGGCGCGCGCGCTCGGCGTCGTCGCTCGCGCCGGCCTTCAGCGCGTCGGCGCTCTCCTGGCGCGAGGTCCTCGGCCGCTAGAAGCGGACGACCCCGCGGACGTTCTCGCCGGACTCGAGGTCGACGTAGCCCTGCTGGACCTCGTCGATCGAGTACTCGTGCGTGACGAGCTCGTCGACGATGAACTTGCCCTCGTGGTGCAGGCGCAGGAGCTTGGGGATCTGGACCCGCGGCGCCTCGGACCCGAAGACGGTGCCGCGCAGCTCCTGGTTGTAGAGGGAGAACATCGCGATGTTGAGGTCGACCGAGGTCTGGAGGAACGAGCCCAGCCCGGTCGCCACCGATGACCCCGCCCTTGGCGAGGATCGACCGGGCCTCCTCGACGAGGTCGCCCGTCAGCAGCCCGGGGGTGAGGATCACGACGTCGCAGGCGCCCCGTGCTCAGGTCGGGCAGGAACGAGAACGCGGCCTCGAGCGCGTTCGCCGCGCCGTGGGTCGCCCCGATCTTCATCGCGCGCTCGACCTTCGATGGGATTGGTGTCGATCGCGATGATCGCGCGCGCGCCGGCGATGGACGCGCGCCCTGGATCGCCCCGGAGCCCACGCCGCCGCAGCCGATCACCGACGACGACGTCGCCGGGGCGCACGTTGCGCCGCGGTCGATCGCCGACGCCGAACCCGGTGGACAAGCCGCAGCTGATGAGCGCCGCGGCGCGCAGGTCGTACCCCGGGGTCGACCTTCACCAGCGACGCCTCGTGCACGACCATGTACTCGGCTGAAGGTGCCGAGCTGGCACGTAGCGGTTGAGCGGGCGTCGCCGCCCAGGTGGTGGCGCTAGGTGCCGTCCGAGATCATCGGGCCGACGAGCGTCGTCGCGCCCATGTCGCAGATGTAGGAGCGGCCCGAGACGCAGTAGTGGCACTCGCCCGCAGGACGGGGATGAACGACGACGCCACGTAGTCGCCCGGGGCGAGGCCGGTGACGCCGTCGCCGACGGCCTCGACGATCGCCCGCGCCCTCGTGGCCGCCGATGATCGGGCAACATCGACTCGTCGCCGTCAGCATCGCGAGGATCTCGGGCGGCGCGGTCATGTCCCCGGTGCGCGAGGTGCTCGTCGGACTGGCACATCCCCGCGTACGCCATCTTGACCCGCACCTCGTCGGGCGTGCGGCTCGTCGATCTCGATCTCCTCGGTGCGCCACGGCTCCTTGACGCTCGATCGACGATCGATGCCTTGACTCCTCATCGGACCCTCCCTTCGACGGCGGGTCGCCCTGAGCTGCGAGCGACGAGGCTACATCCGCTCGGGCGCGTCGATCCCGAGGAGCGAGAGCCCGAGCGCCAGGGTCGCGCGCCGTCAGGTCGCACAGCACGAGCCGGCTCGTCGCGCGTCGCGCTCGTCGGCGCGCAGAGCACCGGGCAGTGCCTCGTAGAAGGCGGTGAACGCCTGGGCGAGGTCGAACAGGTAGGTGCACAGCCGGTGCGGCGCGAGCCACTCGAGCGTCGCGTCCGAGCGCCTCGGGGAGCCGGAGGAGCTCGAGCGCCGAGCGCGCGCTCCTCGGGCGCGGCGAGCGCGACGGCGGCGCCGGGCGCGGCCACGTCGACGCCGAGCGCGACGGAAGATCGAGCGGATCCGCGCGTGCGCGTAGGCGAGGTACGGGCCCGGTGTCGCCGTCGAAGGAGAGCATGCGGTCCCAGTCGAAGACGTAGTCGCGCATGGCGCTCGGTCGACAGGTCGGCGTACTTGACCGCCGCCGATCGCCGATCGCTCGGCGAGCGAGCGCCCGCTCGTCGGCGCTCGTAGGTCGGCGTCGCGCGCCGCGAGCGCCCGGTCCGCGCGCGCTCGATCGGCCTCGTCGAGCAGGTCGACGAGCTTGACGGTCTCGCCGCTGCGGGTCTTGAGCATCTTGTGGTCCGCGCCGAGCACGTTGCCGAAGGCGACGTGCTCGGCGCGCACGTGCTCGGGCGAGCCACCCCGCCAGCGCGCGCCACGGCGAAGACCATCTCGAAGTGCTGGGACTGGGGCGCGCCGACGACGTAGTAGGAGCCGGTCGCACGCGAGCGTGCCGACGCGGTCGCGGACGCCGGCGAGGTCGGTCGCCGCGTAGCCGTAGCCCGTCGTCGCACTTGCGCACGATGAGCGGCAGCGGCTCGCCGTCGCGGTTGGCGAAGCCCGCGGGGAAGACGCACAGGGCGCCGTCGCTCTCGACGAGCAGCCCCGCGGCGTCGAGGTCGTCGACGACGTCGTCGAGCATCGGGTTGTAGGACGACTCGCCGACCACGTCGTCGCGGTCAGCGTCACGTCCGAGCGTGCGGTAGACGCGCGTCGAAGTAGTGCGACGACTCGTCGACGAGGACGCGCCAGAGCCGCCGCGTCTCCGCGTCGCCCGCCCTGCAGGGCCACGACGCGGCGGCCGGCTGCGCTCGGCGAACGACGGCGTCGGCGTCGAACTTGCCGCGGGCCGCCTTGTAGAAGCCGTCGAGGTCGCCGACGGAGAGCTCGCTCGGCCGCCTCGTCCTCGCCGAGGTCGACGCAGGTGCTCGATGAGCATCCCGAAGGGCGTGCCCCAGTCGCCGACGTGGTTTCGCGCGATCACCTCGTGGCCGACGAACCGCAGGATGCCGGCGCCGAGCGCGTCGCCGATGACCGTGCGAGCGCAGGTGGCCGACGTGCATCTCCTTGGCGACGTTCGGGCGCGGAGTAGTCGAGCGCGACCCGGTGGCGCGTGACGGCCGGCCGCGACGCCCGAGGCGCTCGTCGCCGCGCAGGGAGGCGACGGCAGTCGCGTCGAGGAAGCTCGTCGTCGAGCGTCAGGTTGAGGAAGCCCGGCCCCGCGACCTCGACGGTCGCCAGCCCGTCGAGGTCCGCCGACGCCGCCACCCGCTCGGCGAGCTCGCGGGGCGGCTCGCCGAGCCGCTTGGCGATCGCCATGACGCCGTTCGCCTGGTAGTCGCCTCGATCCGACTGGCGGACGACCGGATCGGCGCCGGGCTCGAGGGCGTCGAACGCGGGCTGGAGGCGCTCGTGCAGCGCGAGGACGGGTCGGTCACGGGCGGTCCCGTCGCGGTCAGGAGGTGCCGCACACGCCGCCGCAGCACGCGCCGCCCGCCCGCAGCCGGGCGCGATGGCGCCGCCGAGCCGATCGTGGCGAACACGGGGAGGAGCCGGACGACGTCCCGTGTCCGCTCGGGCACGCCGCCGGGTCGTCCGCGTCGCGCATCGGGCGTCGCAGCTCGAAGCGCTCGTCGCACTCCCGGCATCGGAACTCGTAGATCGGCATCCCACCCCTTCGTCGATGCTACCGGGCGACCCCGCGTGCCCTCGAGGTCGGCGCGGCAGAATGGTCGCATGCCCTCCTCACATCCGGACTCCTTCGGCGCGCGCACGACGCTCCGCGTCGGCGCACGCGACCTCACGATCTTCGCGCTGGACGCGCCGGGCCTCGCGGCGTTCGGCACCGGGCGGCTGCCGTACTCGATCAAGGTCCTGCTCGAGAACCTGCTGCGCCACGAGGACGGCTCGAAGGTGACGGCCGCGCACGTCGAGGCGCTCGCGCGGTGGGCCGAGACCGCCGGCGCCCACGGGCGAGCGCCGGGCGACGCCAGGAGCTCGCCTTCACGCCCGAGCGCGTGCTCATGCAGGACCTCACCGGCGTCCCCGCGGTCGTCGACCTCGCCGCGCATGCGCGACGCGATCGTCGCGCTCGGCGGCGACGCGCGTCCTCGATCAACCCGCTCGTGCCCGTCGAGCTGGTCATCGACCACTCCGTGATCATCGAGCGACTCCGGGACCGCGTGCGGCGTTCGCCGACAACGTCGACGATCGAGTACGAGCGCAACCTCGAGCGGTACACCTTCCTCAAGTGGGCCCAGAACTCCTTCGAGCACCTCCGGGTCGTGCCGCCCGGCACGGGCATCTGCCACCAGGTCAACCTCGAGTACCTCTCGCGGGTCGTCTTCGAGCGCGACGGCGTGGCCTTCCCCGACACGCTCGTCGGGATCGACTCGCACACGACGATGGTCAACGGGCTCGGCGTGCTCGGCTGGGGCGTCGGCGGCATCGAGGCCGAGGCCGCCGTGCTCGGCCAGCCCATCCCGATGCTCGTGCCGCCCGTCGTGGGGCTCCGCCTCACCGGCGCCACGAACGAGGGCGTGACCGCGACCGACGTCGTGCTCACGATCACCGAGCTGCTGCGCCGCCACGGCGTCGTCGGCAAGTTCGTCGAGGCGTTCGGGCCCGGCGTCGCGGCGCTGTCGCTCGAGACGCGCGCGACGATCGGCAACATGTCGCCCGAGTACGGCTCGACGTGCACGATCTTCCCGATCGACCAGGTGACCCTCGACTACCTCGCCTTCACGGGCCGCGCCGAGGCGCACGTCGAGCTCGTCGAGGCCTACGCGCGAGCGCCAGGGGCTCTGGCACGACCCGAGCTCGAGGCCGAGCCGCACTTCTCCGAGGTCGCCGAGCTCGACCTCGCCACCGTCGAGCCCTCCCTCGCCGGCCCCTCGCGGCCCCAGGACCGCGTGACGCTCGCCACGCTCCGCGCCGCGGCCTCGCGACCGCTCGATCGGCCACGAGCCGACGTCGGTCGCCGCGTCCGGGGCCAGCTCGACCCTGCGCGACGGCGACGTCGTCATCGCGGCGATCACGAGCTGCACGAACACGTCGAACCCCTCGGTCATGGTCGCGGCCGGTCTCGTCGCGCAGCGCGCGGTCGAGCGCGGGCTCGCGCGTCAAGCCGTGGGTGAAGACCTCGCTCGCCGCCGGGTCGCGGGTCGTCATCGACTACCTCGAGCGCGCGGGGCTCCTCGAGCCGCTCGACGCAGCTCGGCTTCTACCTCGCGGGCTTCGGCTGCACGACGTGCATCGGCAACTCCGGCCCCCTCCTCGAGCGGTGTCTCGGAGGCGGTGGCCGAGGGCGGCCTGTCGGTCGCCGCGGTCCTCTCGGGCAACCGCAACTTCGAGAGCCGCATCCACCCGGACGTGCGGCAGAACTACCTCGCCGTCGCCGCCGCTCGTCGTCGCCTACGCCCTCGCCGGCACGGTCGACGTCGACCTCACGACCGAGCCGCTCGGGCATCGACGCGGACGGGCGTCGAGGTCTTCCTCCGCGACCTGTGGCCGATCGGACGCCGAGGTCGCCGACGCCGTGCGCGCGTCGCTCACCCCGACGCAGTTCACGGAGCGCTACGCCGAGGTGTTCAACGGCGACGAGCGCTGGGAGGCGGTGCGCGGCCCCCAGCTGACGAGACCTTCGCGTGGGCGCCGACGTCGACCTACGTGCTGCAGCCGCCGTTCTTCGACGGGACTCCGCACGGACCCCGACCCGGTGCGCGACGTCCCGGCGCACGCGTGCTCGCGCTGCTCGGCGACTCGGTGACGACCGACCACATCTCCCCCGCCGGCGCGATCCGCGCGACGGTCGCCCGCGGGCCGCTACCTGATCGACCGCGGCGTCGACGCCGCGCGACTTCAACACCTACGGCACGCGCCGGGGCAACCATGAGGTCATGGTTCGCGGCACGTTCGCGAACCTGCGCCTCGCAACCTGCTCGCGCCCGGGCACCGAGGGCGGCGTGACCACGGGTGTTCCCGAGGGCGAGCGAGACGACGATCTTCGACGCCGCCGAGGCCTACCGCAACGGAGGGCACGCCCCTGCTCGTCATCGCGGGCGCGGAGTACGGGACCGGGTCGAGCCGCGACTGGGCGGCGAAGGGCACGCTGCTGCTCGGCGTGCGCGCCGTCCTCGCCGTCAGCTACGAGCGGATCCACCGCTCCAACCTGATCGGCATGGGCGTCGCCCCGCTGCAGTTCCAGCCCGGCGAGTCGCTCGCCACGCTGGGGCCTCGACGGCACCGAGCGCTACGACGTCGTCGGGCTCGAGTCGCTGAACGACGGCGCGACTCCCGAAGACCGTCACCGTCCGCGCGACGGCGGACGACGGCGCGGCGAGTGGAGTTCGAGGCACGCTGCGGATCGACACGCCGACCGAGGCGGACTACTTCCGCCACGGCGGGGTGCTGCACTACGTGCTGCGCTCGCTCGCCGCGCTAGCCTGCGCACGGCGCCCGCCGCCTCGTCGACGCTGTCGTAGAAGCCGACCGCGGCCAGGGCCGGGTCGGCGAAGCCTGTGACGAGGCGGCGCACCGTGTCGTTGGCCCGGGCGAGGGCGACGTTCACCTGCTCGTGGGCGAGGTCGTCGACGACGCCGGCCAGCGTGACCAGGCCCGTGTAGTCGATGTCGGCCGACGCGACCGCGTCGATCACCAGGTGGCGGGCCTTGCGGCCGTCGCGCAGGCGCTGGTGGATCTCGCGCCGGAAGGCCGCGGCGTTGGCGAAGTAGAGGGACTCGTTGAAGAACACGACGAGCACGTGGTCGACGCGCACGACCTCCTTCGTCGAGCGGCTCCCAGCTGGTCGTGCCGTGGCGCCGGCCGAGCTCGACCATCTCGGGCCGCGACGACCGCCAGGTGCGGTCCAGGATCGCCAGCCCGACCGCGATCCCCAGGCCGATCTCCACGCCCAGGACGATCACGCCCAGCGCGCTCACCAGCGCGAGGGCGAACTCGATCCGGCTCGTGCGCCAGATCGCGCGCAGCTGGGCGACCTTGATCAGCCGCAGCGCGATGAAGGCCAGCACCCCGGCGAGCACGGACAGCGGGATGTCGCGCGCGTAGGTGACGAGCGGCGCGAGCGCCAGCACCCCGGCGACGGCCACCAAGCCCGGGAGCTTGGACCGGCCCCCGGCGAGCCCGGTGACCGTCGTGCGCGCGGGGCTCGCGTCGACCGGGAACGCCCCGAGGAGCCCGGCGGCGACGTTGGCGACGCCCGCGCCCAGGAAGTCGCGGTCGAGGTCGTCGGCCACGCCGAACTCGTCCGACGACGCGCGCGCGGTCGCCGCGGTCTGGCTGATGATCACGACGAGCAGGGTCAGCGAGGTCGTCACGACGACCGCCCACTCGTGGGCGCTCAGCGCGCCGAGGCGCCACGTCGGCGCGCCGACGCTCACGGTGCCCAGGTCGGCCACCCCGTGGCGGGCCAGGCCGGCGGCGCCGCGACCACCGACGCCCCCACCACCGCGACCAGGGCCGTCGGCCATCGCGGGTTCACCCGCTCGCCGGCCAGCATCAGGCCGAGCGTGACCGCCGCCGAGCGCGACGGTCCAGCCGTTGGTCGACGAGAGCTGGTGTGACAGCGCGTTGAGCCGGCTGGCCACCGACTCGCCCCCGCGGCGACCCCGAGCGCGCGCGGGAGCTGGTGGACGACGATGATCACGCCGATTCCGGCCATGAAGCCCGCGACGATCGGGGCGCTGAGGAAGTCGGCCAGCCAGCCCATGCGCGCGAGCCCGACCGCGGCGACGAGCACGCCGGTGACGACCGCCGTCGTGGCGACGAGCGCCAGGTAGGGCGCGCTCGCCGGCAGCGCGAGGCGAAGCAGGGCGACGCTGAACAGCGGCGCGATGGTCGAGTCGGCGCCCACCGACATGATCGGGTTCGACCCGAGCAGGGTGAAGGCGAGCGTCGCGGCCATGAACGCGATCATCGCGGTGAAGGCCGGGACCTCGGCCAGCTGAGAGGTGGCGAGCTGCTCGGGCACGGCGATGGCGAGGAGCGTGACCCCGGCGAGGACCTCGAGCGGCAGGCTCTGGCGGCCGGCGCCCAGCAGGAGCTCGCGCAGCCCGCGAGGGGTGCGGCGCTCGCCGACCGGGGTGCGCGGCGCGGGGGTCGCGCCCCTTGTGGTGGGCCACCGCCGAAGCGTAGGGCGCGGCTAGGAGGTGGCGACGACCTTGAAGCCCTCGGCGAGGCGCGCCCTTGCGCCAGGCCCGCGTTCTTCGCGATCGTGCCGCGCCCACTCGCGCATGCATCTTGTCGAAGGCCGCTCGCCGTCGCCCGACCTG
This sequence comes from uncultured Actinomycetota bacterium, assembly GCA_963820815.1. Lineage (GTDB taxonomy): Bacteria > Actinomycetota > Acidimicrobiia > Acidimicrobiales > RAAP-2 > RAAP-2. The sequence continues at coordinate 321,039 of CAWGBL010000004.1, forward strand.
GCTGCTGGTGGCACTTGAGCGCCTCGATCTTCTTGTCGATCGTCTTGGTGATGTCGACGACCATCGTCGGGCGAGGTCCCGGCGAGCCATACCCGCGCGACGGTGTGCGGCGTCGAGTCCCTCGTCGCAGCGAGCTCGGGGAAGGCGTGGGGGTTGCGCGCGTCGGGGTAGACCGCGCGCAGCGTCGCCTCGCCCGTCGCGAGGTGGTCGGGGTGGCTCGCGAAGATGCGCGTCGTAGTTGCGTTCGGGGCTCTGGGTGATCACGAGGTCGGGCTCGAACGAGCGGATCACGCGCGCGATCTCGCGACGCAGCAGCGAGGGTCGGCTCGACCTGGCCGTCGGGCCAGCGCGAGGAAGGTGAGGTCGGTCACGCCGACCTCGGCCGCGGCGGCGCGCTGCTCGGCCTCGCGGATCTTCGCTGCGCTCCTCGCGCGAGTGGCTCGACCCGTCGCCGCCGGCGTCGCCCGAGGTGACCAGGCAGTACGCGACCTCGACGTCCTTCGTGGTCAGCGTCGCGACCGTCCCGGCCGACCCGAAGTCCACGTCGTCGGGGTGGGCGACGACGACCAGCGCCCGCTTGATCGGACCCGTCGTGCTTGTAGGCCGGCAGAACGGTCTTCTGCTCACAGGACCGAGTCCTCCTGGTCGGCTCCCAGTTGGCGAGGTCCTTGAGCCGCGGGTCGTTCGAGAATACCTCGACGATCGGCCGCTTCAGGCCCGAGGCGCTTCTGGATGACCTCGGCCTCGACGATCTGGTTCCACAGCAAGAGCGACACCACGACGCCGGTCGACCCGGCGCGCGCCGTGCGCCCGGAGCGGTGAAGGTACGCCTTCTGGTCCTCGGGCGGGTCGAAATGCATCACGCAGTCGACGCCGTCGATGTGCAGCCCGCGCGACGCGACGTCGGTCGCGACCAGCACCGGGAGCCGCTCGGCGGCGAAGTCGGCCAGCGCCTTCTCGCGCTGGCTCTGGCGCAGGTCGCCGTGGATCGCCGCGGCGCGCGACGCCCTCCTTGGTGAGCTGCTCGACCAGGCGGTCGGCGCCGCGCTTGGTGCGAGTGAAGACCAGCGTCTTTCCGAAGGACTGGCAGATCGTCGCGGCGACCTTCACGCGGTCGAGCTGGTGCACGTTGAAGAAGTGGTGGACCATCGCCGACACGGTCTGGGTGGTCGAGGCCACCTCGTGGAAGACCGGGTCGGTGAGGTAGCGCTTGCACCAGCCGGTCGATCGCGCCGTCGAGGGTCGCCGAGAACAGCAGCGTCTGGTGGGGCTGGTCGGCGATGCGCCGCAGCACCCACTCGACCTGGGGCATGAAGCCCATGTCGGCCATCCGGTCGGCCTCGTCGAGCACGAGGACGTCGAGGTCCTCGACCGTTGACCTCGCCGCGGTCGCCGAGGTCGATGAGCCGGCCGGGCGTCGCGATGATCACGTCGCTGCCCTTGGCGCAGCGACGCGATCTGGCGCTCGATGTCGGCGCCGCCGTAGACCGCGGTGACGCGCAGGCCGAGCGGCCTGGCCCGAGCGGCGCGAGCACGTCGTGGACCTGGACGGCGAGCTCGCGCGTGGGCGCGAGGACGAGCCCGCGCGGGCGCGCGGGCCGCGACGGCTGCGCCGCGGGGCCCCGACTCGGCGAGGCGCTGGAGCATCGGCAGACCGAAGCCGAGGGTCTTGCCCGAGCCGGTCTTGGCCTTGCCGCAGACGTCGCGCCCGGCGAGGGCGTCGTGGATGGTCATGGCCTGGATCGGGAAGGCCATGGTGATGCCCTGGTGGGCCAGGGTCTCGACGAGCTCGGCGCGCACGCCGAGGTCGGCGAAGGTCGTGGTCGTCGCGTACGAGTCGGCGGGCGCGGGCGCGGGCCGTTGGGTCTGGGTGGTCACTGAACGTCGGTCCTTTGCTCGGGCCCGATGGTCAGTTCCGCGGGGCCCACGCTCGTCTTGAGCTGTCCCTAGTCTACCGACTGGGCGACGGAGGTTCGACGTGGGCAGGCTCGAGGCCGGGATGCGGGCGCCGGGGTTCACCCTGGCCAACCAGGGCGGCGAGCGGGTGAGCCTCGCGTCGCTGCGCGGCTCGCGCGTGATCCTCTACTTCTACCCCGCCGACGACACGCCGGGCTGCACCGCCGAGGCCTGCGGCTTCAACGACGAGCTCGCGACGCTGACGCGCTCTGGCGTGCGCGTCGTGGGCGTCTCGCCCGACCCGGTCGACAGCCACGCGGCGTTCGCCGCGAAGTACTCGCTCGCCTTCGACCTTCTCGCCGACCCGACCCACCGGGTGATGACGGCCTACGGAGCGTACGGCGAGAAGATGCTCTACGGCCGGCGCGTGACCGGGGTCATCCGCTCGACCTTCGTCGTCTCGGCGACCGGGGTCATCGAGCACGCGTGGTACGGCGTCAAGGCGACGGGCCACGCGAAGCGCGTCGTAGCGGCGCTGGGCGGCTAGTCCGCGTTGTGGCGCCGCACCGTGCGGATGCGGTGCCACAGGCCCCACGCCAGCGCGACCACGATCACCGCGATGATCGGGTACTGGGCGACGTGGAAGTCGTGGCTGACGTGCGTCCAGTTCGACCCGGCCGCGTAGCCGAGGCCGGCGAGCAGCGCGACCCACGCCGCCGACCCGACCGTGGTGAGGATCGCGAAGCGCGCGCGGTTCATCTCGGCCATGCCCGCGGGCACCGAGATGAAGCTGCGCACCACCGGGATGACCCGGCCCACGAGCACCGAGGCCGAGCCGTACTTCGCGAACCACCGCTCGCTCGCGTCGAGGTCCTTGTGGGTGAGCAGGATCCACTTGCCCCAGCGGTCGACGACCGTGCGGCCCGCCGAGCGCCCGACCTCGTAGGCGATCACCGCGCCCACGAGCGACCCCACCGTCCCCACGACGATCACGGTGACGATCGAGAAGCGCGCGTGCTCGGCCAGCGCCGTCGTGCACAGCGCGCCGGCGAAGCCGTAGAAGATCTCCGAGGGAACCGGGATGCACGCCGACGAGAGGACCGACGCGAGGAAGAGGCCCCAGTACCCGTAGTGCTGGACGAACGACTGCATCCCACCATTCTGGCCCAGCGCGGCGCGCGGGCCCGCCGCCTAGCGCTGGTGGTGGCTGCACCAGTACGTGGTGCGCCCCCCGACGGTCGCCACCGCCATCGCCGCGCCGTCGAGCGGGCAGAGCCCGCCGCGTACGCGTGCGGGCATGTGGTCGCCGGTGTGGCTCCCGCCGCGGCGCCGTAGCCCTCGCATCGTGGCCTTGAACGAGCGGAAGAGGGCGTCGCGCTGGCCGGCGTCGAGGGCGCCGACCGCGGTGCGCGGGTCGACGCCGGCGCGAAAGAGCATCTCGTCGGCCAGGAGGTTGCCGACCCCGGCGAGGCGCGACTGGTCGAGCAGCCGGGCCTTGACCGCGGGGCCGTCGCCGCGCGCCGCCAGCGCGGCGTCGAACTGGCGGCGCGTCAGGGTGATCGCGTCGGGCCCGAGCGCGTCGACGTCGGGGTCGACCTCGACGCGCGCCAGGCGCCGCGGGTCGTGCACGAGGAGGCGCCGGCCGTCGGTGAGCTCGAGCCCGGCACGGATCCACTCGGCGCGATAGGCGTGCGGCCCGTAGAAGAGGCCCGAGAGCCCGGCCTCCTCGTCGAGCAGCAGGACCCCGGTCATGCCGAAGCGGATGCCCAGGGTCACCCCGTCGGTCGAGAGCACGAGGAGCTTGCCGCGGCGCATCGCGCCGGTCAGGGTGAGCCCGCGCGTGGCGCGCGCCCACGTCCCGGGCGAGGCGAGCTTCTTGGCGGCGTAGGCGTCGGCGAAGCCGCGCGCGACCGTCGCGCCCACCGCGCGCTGCGCGAGAGACCGGTAGGACTCGATCTCCAGGGCCTCGGGCACGCGCGCACCCTACCGCTCGGGCCTCGGCGCGCCCGCCCCTACAGTTGACCCGTGGCGCCCGAGAAGCCCCAGTGGAGGGAGCTCTTCAGCGAGGTCGTGACCTCGGGGCTGTGCACCGGGTGCGCGGCGTGCGTCATCGCCTGCCCGTACCCCGTGCTCGAATTACAACGACGAGGGCGGCGTCTACCGGCCCTGGCACGTCGACGAGGAGGGCGGGCCCGACGACTGCACCCACGGCCAGAAGCGGCTGCACGATGTGCACGCGCGCCTGCCCGCGCTTTCGCGACTGGGAGGGCGAGATCGACCGCCACCGCTTCGGCCGCGAGCGCACCGACGACGAGGTCTGGGGCCTCGGCGACGTCCTGCTGGCGCGCGCCACCGACCCCGAGCTCGTCGCGATCGGCCAGGACGGCGGCTTCGTGTCGGCGCTGCTCGTCTACGCGCTCGAGCACGACGTCATCGACGCGGCGCTGGTGAGCGGCCTCGAGGGCGACGGCTCGACGTGGCGCGCGGTGCCCGTGGTGGCGCGTACCCGCGACGACGTCGTCGCCACCGCCGGGTCGCGCTACACCTACTCGGCCAACCTGCTCGCCTACCACGACGCGGTCGAGGGCGGCGCCGAGCGCATCGCGCTCGTCGGCATGGGCTGCATGGCCTCGGCCCCCGGGGCGATGCAGGTGCGCAAGGCCGGCAAGATCGCGCGCCGGCTGAGCCTGACGGTCGGCCTGCTCTGCTCCAAGACCTTCGACGACTCGATCTTCGAGGGGCTCTTCGCGGCGCGCTACGGCCTGGCCCGCGCCGACATCGTCAAGATGAACATCAAGGGCGTCTTCCAGATCTGGACGCGCGACGGCGGCTACCACGAGGTGCCCCTCAAGGAGGCGCACGAGTTCACCCGCGAGGGCTGCACCCTGTGCCCGGACTTCGCCGCCGAGCACGCCGACCTCTCGACCGGGGGCATCGGCGCCTTCGGCGACTGGACCCTGGTCATCGCGCGCACCGACCCGGGCCGCGCGCTGCTCGCGTCGATGGCCGAGGCCGGCGCGATCGAGACCCGCCCGGGCGACGACGACCCGGGCGCCGTCGCCCTGCTGCACAAGCTCGCGCGCGCGTCGCGCCGGCGCTGGCCCGAGTCGGCGCCGGCGGGGCCGCGCCGGCTCCCGTGTGGCGCGCTAGATGGCGGCGCCCACACACGGTCCTCCTGGTGCGCCACGGCGCGACCGCCACGACCGGCCGCGTCCTGCCCGGGCGCGCGCCCGGCCTGCACCTCTCGCCGCGCGGGCGCGCCCAGGCCGAGGCCGTGGCCGCGCGCGTCACCGCGCTCGACCCGGCGCCGGCGGCGCTCTACACGTCGCCGCTCGAGCGCGCGCGCGAGACCGCCGCGCCCATCGCTCGCGCCCTGTCGACGCGCGCGCGCGTGGCGTCCGGGCTCACCGAGTGCGACTTCGGCGAGTGGACCGGGCGCCGGCTCAGCGCGCTGCGCCGGCGCGCCGAGTGGCGCCACGTCCAGCACTCGCCCTCGACGTTCGCCTTCCCCGACGGCGAGTCGTTCGCCGAGATGCAGCGGCGCGTCTGGGCGGCCCTCGAGCGCCTCGCCGCGCTCCACCCCGGGCGCAGCGTCGTCGCGGTCAGCCACGCGGACCCGATCAAGGCCGCCGTCACCTACGCGCTGGGCGTGCCGCTCGACCTCTTCCAGCGCACCAGCGTCTCCACCTGCTCGGTCAGCGCGATCGTGCTCACCGGCGGGGCGCCCCACGTGCTCTGCGTCAACTCGACCGGCTCGCTGGCCGAGCTGGGGCCCTCGTGAGCCACGTCTTCGACGCCCCCGACCGCGTCGCGGTCGGCACCCTCGGCCAGGTCGGCCAGCGGCTCTTCCTCCTCCAGGCCCGCCAGGGGCGCCGGCTCGTCGTCGTCAAGTGCGAGAAGCTCCAGCTCGCCGCGCTGGCCGGCTGGCTCGGCGTGGTCCTGGCCGAGCTCGAGCGCCCCGGCCACCTGCCCGACGACCTCGCGCTCGAGCCCGAGTACGAGGCCGACCTCGACGCCGGCGAGATCACCGTCGAGGTCGACGCGGCCGCGGCGCGCCTGGTCGTGACGATCGAGGCGAGCGAGGGCGACGACGAGGTCGAGCTGCGCCTGAGCCCGGAGTGGGCCGGCGCGCTGGCCATCGCGATCACGCGCCTGGTCGAGGCCGGCCGGCCGCCCTGCCCGCTGTGCGGCGGGCCGCTCGACGCGCGCGGCCACGACTGCCCGCGCACGAACGGCCACCGGGCGCCGATCCGCTAGATGGAACTCGCCGACGAGCTCGCCGTTCTCGCGGCCGGCGCGGTCGAGGTCGAGGGCCGCGTGCTCGCCTCGTCCAACCAGGCGCTCTACGTCAGCGTGACCCTCGACGGCGTGACGCTGCCGGCCTGCTACAAGGCCGGCGCCGGCGAGCGCCGCCTCTGGGACTTCCCCGAGGGGCTCTGGCGGCGCGAGGTCGCCGCCTACGAGCTCGACGCCGCGCTGGGCACCGGGCTGGTGCCCGCCACGGTCGGCCGCGACGACATGCCCTACGGCCCGGGGTCGCTCCAGCTCTGGGTCGACGACAACGGCGAGGACCACTACTTCACGCTGCGCGAGCGCGCCGACCTGGCCGACTGGTTCGCCGACCCTCGCGGCCTTCGACGTCGTCGCCAACAACGCCGACCGAAAGTCCGGGCACGTCCTCTACGACGGCGCGCGCTGCTGGGCCATCGACAACGGGCTGTGCTTCCACGTCCACGACAAGCTGCGCACCGTCGTCTGGGAGTACGCCGGCGCCCCCCTCGACCCGGGCCTGGCCGAGCGCCTGGCGCGCTTCGCCGAGGGCGACGGCGCGCCGGTCGCGCGCTGGCTCGACCCGGTCGAGGTCGCCCTGACCCTCGAGCGCGCCGGCGCGCTGTGCGACGCGGGCGCCTACCCGGTGCCCGACGAGGACTCCGAGTGGCCGCCGTGGCCCTGGCCGCTCGTCTAGCGCGGCGCCCCGGCTAGAACGGGGCGACACGGAGGTGGCCATGGACGACGCGACCTGGACGGCGGTGGACGAGTTCTTCGGGGCCCTGGCGCGCGAGGACGGCGCGCTGGCCGACGCCAACGCCGCGGCCGCCGCGGCCGGGCTGCCCGCGATCCAGGTCTCGGCCACCCAAGGCAAGCTCCTCTACCTGCTCGCGCGCGCAATCGGCGCGAAGCGCGTGCTCGAGGTCGGCACCCTGGCCGGCTACAGCGCGATCTGGCTCGCGCGCGCGCTGCCCGAGGACGGCGAGCTCATCAGCCTCGAGCTCGAGGAGCGCCACGCGGCGGTCGCGCGCGCCAACCTCGAGCGCGCCGGCGTGGCGGGTCGCGCGAGCGTGCGCGTGGGCGACGCGCGCGCCTCGGTCGCCGCGCTGGTGGCCGAGGGCGCCGGGCCCTTCGACCTCGTCTTCATCGACGCCGACAAGCCGAGCAACCCGGTCTACTTCGCCGCCGCGGTCGCGCTCACGCGCCCCGGGGGCCTCATCGTCGTCGACAACGTCGCGCGCGGCGGCGCGGTCGCCGACGCGGACTCGAGCGACCCGTCGGTCCTCGGGGTGCGCGAGCTCGTCGACGCCGCGGCGCTCGACGGCCGCGTCGAGGGCACCGCGATCCAGACCGTCGGCGTCAAGGGCTACGACGGCTTCGCCCTCTTCCGCGTGGCCTAGGCCGGCTCGGCCTCGGCCTCGGCTTCGGCTTCGGCTTCGGCTTCGGCCTCGGCGCGCGGCGCGCCGGACTCGAGCAGGACCGCCGAGGCCAGCGCCCCTGCGCCGAAGAACCCGGCCGCCCACCAGAACGCGACGCGGTAGCCGTGCAGGGTGGCGGCCGTCAGCGCCGCCGCGCCGGACCCGGCCGAGCGCAGGTAGCGGCTGGTCACGGTGACCGCGATGGTGTTGAGCAGCGCGGTCCCGATTGACGCGCCGACCTGCTGGGAGGTGTTGACCAGCGCCGACGCCGCGCCGACGTCGCGCGGGCCGACCCCGGCGGTGGCCGACGCGGTCGCCGGGGCGATGATCAGCCCGAGCCCGAGGCCGGTCAGCACCAGGCCGGGCAGGACCGCGCCGACGTAGTCCGGCCCCGGGTTGAGCTTGGTGAAGAGGGCCATGCCGAGCATCCCGAGCAGCATCCCGACCGGCACCATCGGGCGCGGCCCCACCATGGCCAGTAGCCGCGCGCTGGCCACCGACGCCGACACCGCCAGCGCGCCGACCAGGGGCAGGAAGTACACCCCGGTGCGCAGCGGCGAGTAGCCGAGCGTGTTCTGGAGGTAGTAGGCGAGGAAGAGGGTGAGGGAGTAGACGCCCAGGCTGGTCGCGAAGAGCGCGACCTGGCTGCCGGCGCGGGTGCGCGTGAGCACCAGGCGCAGCGGCAGCAGCGGCGAGGGCGCGCGCCGCTGCCAGGCGACGAAGGCGACGAGCAGCACGGCGCCCCCGGCCAGGCTCCCCCAGGTCGACTCGTCGGCCCACCCGCGGCTGACCGCCGCGGAGAAGCCGTAGACGACGAGGAAGAGGCCGCCGGCCGAGAGCACCGTGCCCAGCGCGTCGAGGTTGGCCCGGCGCGGCGCGCGCGTGGGCTCGACCCAGGCCAGCACCCCGACCACCCCCAGGCCGGCGACGACGAGGTTGAAGTCGAGGCACCAGCGCCACGTCGCCCACTGGGTCAGCGCGCCGCCCAGGATCAGGCCGACCGCCGCCCCCGAGCCGGTCACCGCGCCGAAGAGGGTGAAGGCCCGCGCGCGCTCTCGCGCGTCGCTGAAGCTGTCGCTCAGGGTGGCCAGCGCCGCCGGGGCGAGCAGCGCGGCGAAGACGCCCTGGAGCGCCCTCGCGGTGACCAAGGTCGAGAAGGAGTGGGCGTCGCCGCCGAGCGCGCTGGCCCCGGAGAAGCCGGCCAGGCCGGCCAGCAGCGACGGGCGCCGGCCCCACACGTCCGAGAGCCGCCCGCCCAGCAGCAGGAGCGACCCGAAGGCCAGGGCGTACGCCGAGATCACCCACTGGCGGTCGCCCAGGGAGAAGCCGAGCGCGCGCTGGGCGTGCGGCAGCGCGATGGACACGACCGTCACGTCGACGACGACCATGAGCTGCACCAGGCACAGGGTGGCCAGCGCGGCCCACCGCCGGGCCGGCCGGGTCGAGGGGCTCGGGCTCACGAAGCCCAAGCCTAAGGACGGCGCGGGGCCGCGCGCGGGCTCAGGGTCGGGACTTGAGCGCCTCGATGAGGGCCGGCAGGACCGTCGTCGCGTCGCCGACGATCCCTAAGTCGGCGATCTGGAAGATCGGCGCCTCGGGGTCCTTGTTGACCGCGACGATGGCCTTGGAGCCCTTCATCCCGACCAGGTGCTGGGTCGCCCCGGAGATCCCGAAGGCCAGGTAGACCGACGGCTTGACGGTCTTGCCGGTCTGGCCGACCTGGTGGGAGTAGGGCACCCACCCGGCGTCGACGATGGCGCGGCTCGCCCCGGCGGCCCCGCCGAGCAGGCGCGCGACCTCCTCGACGAGCGCGTAGCGCGCGGCCTCGCCCAGGCCCCGCCCGCCCGACACGACCACCGCCGCGTCCTCGAGCTTGGGGCCGAGGCGCTCCTCGACGTGGCTCGCGACGACGCGCGCGCTGGCCCCGGGGCCGGCGTCGACGGCCGGCGCCGGCTCGACCGCCGCCGGCGCGCCGCCGGAGGGCTCGGGCGCGAAGGACTTGGCGCGCACGACGACGATCCCCGGGCGCTCGCCCGTGAAGCGCGCGCGCACGACCAGCGTGCCGCCGAAGACCGGGTGCTCGGTGACCAGCCCGCCCTCGTCGGCCAGCCCGGTCACGTTGGTCAGCACCGGCCGGTCGAGGCGCGCCGAGAGCCGCCCGGCGACGTCGCGGCCGTCGTAGCTCGACGGGATCAGCACGGCGTCGTAGTCTGCGGCCAGCGCCGCACAGGCCGCGCCGACCGGGACGCCGGGCAGCGCGCCGGCCAGGTCGCCGGCGTCAAAGAGCGTCGTCGCGCCGTACTCGCCGGCCTGCGCGGCGCACCCCGCGCCCGCCCCCCAGGTCAGCGCGTCGACGCGGGGGCTGAGGGCCCGCGCCGCGCTGAGCAGCTCGAGGCTCGCGGCGCTGAGGGTGCCGTCGCCGGGCTCGGCGACGACGAGGATCGATTCGACCGCCATGACGCTCCTTAGAGGACCTTGACCGACTCGAGGAAGGCGACGATGCGCTGCGCGCCGTCGCCCTCGTCGACGTGCTTCTCGCCGCCCGCGCGCGCCTCGGCGGCGGCGACCGACGCGATCTCCTGGCGCGCGCCCGCCCACCCGACCTGGCCCTCGAGGCCGAGGTCGGCGACGCTGAGCACCTCGACCGGCTTGGACTTGGCCGCCATGATCCCCTTGAAGGAGGCGTAGCGCGGCTCGACGACCCCGGCGGTGACGGTGACGACGGCCGGCAGCGGCGCGGTGACCTCGTCGTAGCCGGCCTCGGTCTGGCGGGCTCGACGCTCACCGTCGCCACCCTCGACGGCGACCGACTTGGCGAAGGTGACCGAGGGCAGGCCGAGGAGCTCGGCCAGCTGGACCGGGGTCGTGCCGGTGTAGCCGTCGGAGGACTCGGTCGCGCACAGGATCAGGTCCGGGCTCGATCCGGCGCATCACCGCGGCCAGGACCTTGGCGGTGCCCAGCGCGTCGGTGCCGGCGCAGCGCGTCGTCGCTCACGACGACGGCGCGCGCCGCGCCCATGGCCAGGCCGTTGCGCAGCCCCGCGACGTCGGCCGCCGAGCCCATCGACACGAGCGGTGACCTCGCCGCCGCCGGCCGCGTCGACCAGCTGCAGGGCCATCTCGACGCCGTAGGTGTCGGCCTCGTCCAGGATCAGCTTGCCCGAGCGGTCGAGCGCGTTCGTCGCGTCGAGCGCCGGGGGCGCCGCGGGGTCGGGGATCTGCTTGACGCAGACGACGATGTTCATGGCGCCCAGGTTAGGCCAGTCGCGCCGGCCCCTCAGGGGGCCCGAGGTCCCAACGCGTCGCGCGCGCCGGCCGGGTCGTCGGTGATGACCGCGGCGACGCCGAGGGCGCCGACGCGCTCGACGTCGGCGCGGGCGTTGACGGTCCAGACGTTCACGCCGAGCCCGGCGGCGGCGGCCGCGGCCGCGCCGGACGCGTCGAAGTCACGGTGGTGCGGGTGCAGCGCGCTGAGCCCGGCGCCGGCGGCCCGGGCCACGCGCGCGATGACGTCGGCGCCGGGCACGAGCAGCCAGCCCACGTCCAGCGCGGCGTCGGCGGCGCGCGCCGCCTCGCAGGTCGCCCGGTCGAACGACGAGAGGATGACCCTCGCGCGCGCGCCCGCGACCGCCGCGACGACCGCCCGGGCGAGCGCGCCCGTGGCGTCGTAGCCGGGGTCGCCCGGGGAGTTCTTGACCTCGACGTTGACGACCAGCCCGGCGCAGGCCTCGAGGGCCTCGGCCAGGGTCGGGACCCAGGCCGGGAGGGCGGCGGCGGGCGCCGCGGCGACGACGACGCCCCCCACGGCCGGGTCGTGGACCACGACCAGGGCCCCGTCGGCGCTGGCGCGCACGTCGAGCTCGACGCCGTCGGCGCCGGCCGCGCGGGCCGCGCCAAAGGCGGCCAGGGTGTTCTCGCGCTCGGCCGCGTGGAGCCCGCGGTGGGCCAGGACGAGGGTCACCGGGCGAGTCTCCCAGGCCCGCCCGGGCGGTCGCCCTTGTAAATGGCTGCGAGAAACGGTAAAATTCACGGTCAGCCGTTGCCCCCCCGCCCGGCGAACGCAGTAGAGGGATTCGCCATGTCGTTGATCTGGAACCGCACCCACGCCTGGGACGACGCCGACTGGCGCTCGTCGGCCGCCTGCCGCGACACCGAGCCTGACCTCTTCTTCCCGGTCGGCACGACCGGCGACGCCACCTACCAGATCGAGTCGGCCAAGCGGGTCTGCGTGGGCTGCGACAGCCAGAAGGCCTGCCTGGAGTTCGCCCTGGCGACCAACCAGGAGAACGGGTGTCTGGGGCGGCACGACCGAGGAGGAGCGCCGCCGGCTGCGCAAGCAGTGGCTGGCCTCGCGCCGGCGCGCCTCGACCAACTAGCCGCGCTCGATCGGCACGACCACCCGGGCCAGCGCCCCGCCCCCCTGGGCGTAGGGCACCGAGCGCATCTCGATCGTCCCGCGCAGCTGCGAGCGGACCAGGTCGCGCACGATCGACAGGCCCAGGCTGGTCGGCTCGTCGAGGCTGAACCCCTCGTCGAGCCCGCGCCCGTTGTCGCGGATCTCGGCCACGGCGTCGCCGCCGTCGCGCGCCAGGCTCAGCGTGACCACCCCCACCTCGTCGTTGGCCGGGCCGCCGAAGGCCGTGAACGCGTGCTCGACGGCGTTGGTCAGGAGCTCGGCCAGGGCGACCGCGAGCGGCGTGGCGAGGTCCGAGGGCAGGATCCCGAGCTCGCCGTGCACGACGATCTCGACCGGGTGCAGCGCGAGGACCGTGTCCTCGACCAGCAGGACCAGGCTTCGCACGATCTCGTCGAAGTCGACCTCCTCGCCCGGCTCGCGGCTCAGGACCTCGTGGACGACGGCGATCGAGCGCACCCGGCGCTCGGCCTCGAGCAGCGCGCTGCGGGCCTCGGCCTGGTCGCTGCGCCGTGCCTGGAGCCGCAGCAGCGACGAGATCGTCTGGAGGTTGTTCTTGACGCGGTGGTGCACCTCGCGCACCGCCGACTCCTTGTTCATCACCACGCGGTTGAGCATCTTGAGGTCCGACACGTCGCGCGTGAGCAGCACCACCCCGGTGACGCGCCCGCTCGCGAGCAGCGGCACGGCCTGGCAGAGGATCGCGACGTCGGGGCCGGCGTCGACCTCCTCGAGGCTGGGCAGGCCGTAGTCGAGCGCTCGCTCGACCACGCGCACGCGCAGGCCGAGCTCGTCGAAGCGGCGGCCCTCGGTCGCGCCGGCCACCCCGAGGCGGTGCAGCGCGCTCGTCGCGTTGGGCGTCGCGAACTCCACGCGGCCGGACCCGTCGAGGAGAACGATGCCGTCGCCCACGCGCGGCAGCCCCGGGCCGGCGACGCCGGCCTCGCGGAAGGGGAACTCGGACTCGGCCACCATGTCGCACACGCGCGCGAAGACCGAGAGGTAGACCTGCTGGTAGGCGCTCGACCCCCCGAGCACCGGCCCGAGCAGGCGCACCAGCACCGCGACGACCCGGCCCGAGAACCGCACCGGCACCGCCCAGAGCTCGACCGGCTCCTCGGCCTCGCGCGGCGCGGCCGGGCCCACGGCGCGCTCGCCGGCCAGCGCCTCGGCCACGAGGGGCCAGGCCGCGGCGTCGAGCGTCGAGCCGACCAGGTCCTCTTCGACCAGGGTCGGCCGGTTGTTGGGGCGGACCTGGCCCAGCACGACCAGCCGCGACCCGCCGGCCGGGGCGACGAGCAGCAGGTCCGAGAAGGAGAGGTCGGCCAGCAACGACCAGGACGCGGTCAGCGAGAGCAGGTGGTCGACCGCCGCGTCGTCCAGGCCCGTGTGGGCCGCGCAGAGCTCGGCCAGGGTCGCCACTAGGCCCTCAGCGGCACCGTGACGCGGGTCCGGCGGTCGTAGGCGGCCAGGGTCGTCACCCCGCGGGCCTCGAGCAGGCCGGCCAGGTCGCCGCAGCGCTCTGCCACGCGCTCGAGCTCGTGGGCGTCCGAGGCGGTCGTGAAGGTGACCCCGCGCGCGACCAGCCGGTCGATCAGCCCCTCGCTGGGGTACTGCTCGGCCACCGGCTTGACCCAGCCGGCCGACGAGCACTCCATCGACACGTCCGCGGCCGCGGCGGCGTCGGCCATCCGGTCCCAGAAGGCGCCCCGGTCGCCCGGCCAGTAGCCGGCGACCTTGATGAGGTCGGGGTGGGCCAGCACGTCGACGGCCCGCGTGGCCGCGAGCTCCTCGAGCGCGCCCGTGTACAGGTCCCAGGCCGCGTCGACGTCGCGGACCTCCCACTCGCGCATCATGACCGGCTCGTCGATGTCGTCGAAGGTCCAGGTGCCCAGCCAGTGCACCGAGCCGATGAGCACGTCGAAGGGGAACTGCGCGTAGTAGTCGGACAGGACGTCCATGCGCCCGCGCACGAAGTCGACCTCCAGGCCGACCTTGACCGGCAGCCCCTCGGCCTTGGCCCGCACGGCCAGCTCGACGTAGTCGGCCAGGGAGTTGCGGCTGGTGAAGTCGAAGTAGCCGGCCAGGGCCCGCGCGGTCTCGTCGTCGCGGCCCGCCCAGAACGGCCCGGCGAGGTCCATGACGTCGCGGAAGCGGTTGGAGTGCTCAGTCAGGGCGACCTCGGTCACCCCGTGGCGCGCCGCCTCCTCGCAGTACGCGGCGACCTGGTCGAGCGCGTACCAGACCGACGACTCGTCGTGCGGCCAGAGGTGGAGGTGGTAGTCGAGCACCGGGGCTAGGCGGCGCCGAATCCCACGGCCCGGCCCGCGACCGAGGCGACCTCGACGTAGGCGACGCGCGACGCGGGCACGCCCACGCGCCGGCCGCGCCGGTCGGTGAGCCACAGCACACCCTCGCCGGCCAGGGCCCGCTCGACCTCGGCGGTGACGGCGTCGAGGTCGGCGTCGGGGGCCAGCTCCACGTCGATCTCCTTCATCGACTGGACGATCCCGATGCGGATGTTCATGGCCCTCCTCCGACGCTCAAACCATGTTAGGACTCTTACAAGCGATGCCCGACGAGACGATCAGCGACCACGGCGCCCGATGGGTCGAGACGATGGGCGGCCACGCCGCGGGGGGCCAGACCGTCGCCCACCGCGACAGCCGCGCGCGCGTGGGCGCGCGCACGCGCGACGGCGCCCCGGCCCCGGTCGCTCGCGCCGCCCGCGAGCGCCTCGCCGACGCCACGCTGCTCGAGGGCGCGACGCACGCCGTCGGCGCGGGCCGCCGCGCCGTGCCCGAGGAGCCCGACGAGTACCGGACCTGCTTCGAGCGCGACCGCGACCGCATCCTGCACTCGACCGCCTTCCGGCGCCTGGCCGGCAAGACCCAGGTCTTCATCTTCCCCGAGGACCACATGCGCACCCGCCTCACCCACGCCCTCGAGGTCGCCCAGGTCGCGACCGCCATGGCGCGCGGGCGTCGGCCTCAACGTGGCGCTGACCGAGGCGGTCGCCCTCGGCCACGACTGCGGCCACGGCCCCGGCGGCCACGCCAGCGAGGACGGCCCTCGAGCCCTTCGTCGAGGGCGGGTTCGACCACGCGGTCTGGGGCGCCGACGTCAGCCTGGCGCCCCTCAACCTCTGCGCCGAGACCCTCGACGGGGTGCGCAACCACTCGTGGTCGCGCCCGGCGCCCGCGACCCCCGAGGGCGAGGTCGTCAGCTGGGCCGACCGGGTCGCCTACGTCTGCCACGACTTCGAGGACGCCGTGGCCGCGGGGATCGTCGGGGCCGACGACCTGCCGGCGGGCGTGCGCCACCTCGGCGGGGACAGCCGCGGCAGCCAGCTGGGCGCCTTCATCACCGCGGTGGTGACCGCGACGCGCAACGCCGGCGTGGTCGGCATGGACGGCGGGCACGCCGCGGCGCTGGCCGCAGTTCCGCGACTTCAACTACCGGGCCATCTACATGCGCCCGGCCAGCCGCGACCAGGCGGCGCGCGTCGTCGAGATGCTGCGCGCGCTCGTCGAGCACGTGGCCGCGCGCCCCGAGCTCATCCCCGACGTCGCCGAGCGCGGGCTGAGCGTCGATCCGACGGCGGCGGCGGTCGCCTACGTCGCCGGGATGACCGACCGCTTCGCGTGCCGCAGCGCGCTGACCCTGCTCGGCTGGCCCGAGGACCGCCTGCCCAGCGGGGTCGACCGCTAGTCGGGCGTCGCCAGGCCGGTCTCGAAGGTCGTCGGCGGGCCGCCGCGCATCCACTCGCGGCGCTGGGCCGTCACCCCGAGCGCCGAGCGCACGTGCGGTCAGCACCCAGAAGCGCGCCTCGGCGACCGCCGAGGCCACCGCGTCGGCGACGACCGACGGGTCGATCCCGCCGGTGACCGCGGCGCCGGCGATGTCGGTCATCGCGCGCGCCTCGGGCGTGTCGGCGATCTCCTTGAGGCCCTCGGGCAGGTTGCGCAGCGACTCGTGGATCCGCGTTCGCACGAAGCCCGGGCACAGGACCGAGACGTGCACGTCGGCGCCGGTGAGGGCGAGCTCGTGGAAGAGCGACTCCGAGAGGCCCACGACCGCGAACTTGGTCGCGCAGTACGGGCCCATGTAGGGCACGCCGAAGAGCCCGGCCAGCGACGCGGTGTTGACGACGTGGCCCTCGCCCTGGTCGAGGAAGTGGGGCACGAAGGCGTTGACCCCGTGGACGACGCCCATGAGGTTCACCCCGACGATCCACTCCCACATCGCCTCGGGCGTGCCGATCGCCGCTCCGCCGCCGACCCCGGCGTTGTTGAAGACCAGGTGCGCCGCGCCGAACTCCGCCAGCGCCGCCTCGCGCAGGGCGACGACGTCGGCCTCGAGCGCGACGTCGCAGCCCACGCCGACGACGCGCGCGCCGGCCGAGCGCAGCGACGACACCGCGTCGTCGAGCGGCCCGGCCTCGATGTCGCCGAGCACCAGGTTGGCCCCGTCGGCGGCGAACCGGCGCGCCGTGGCCAGCCCGATCCCGCTCGCGCCGCCGGTGATGACCGCCGTCTTGCCCGCCAGGTCCATGGCTCCCCCTCGTGTCCGCGCCCGACGCTAGACCGCGGGCTCGTAGTCCGCGCGCCGGCGCGCCGCGTCGAGCGACCCGACCGTCTGGGGCGCGTGGGCGTCGAGGCGGGTGGCCAGCGCGAGGAACAGCTGGGCGGTGGTGAGCGCGTCGCCGAGCGCGTCGTGGGGCCGGTGGGCCGGCAGGCCGAGGGACGCGACCAGGTCCGAGAGGTCGCGCGCAGGGTCGGGGCGCCCGTCGAGGCGCGCGAGCAGGCGCGCCAGGGCGTAGGTGTCGAGGACCGGGCCGCGCAGCGCCGCGCCCTGGCGCGCGAGGGCGCGAGAGAGGAACGACCGCTCGACCCAGGCGTGGTGCGCGACGAGGACCCGCCCGGCCATCGCGCCGACCAGCGGGGCGAGCGCGCCGCGCCCGGCCGGCGCGTCGTCGAGGTCCTGGGTGCGCAGGCCGTGGACGACGACCGAGGCGCCGGGCAGCGGCCGCGACGGGCGCACCCGGCCGGTCACCGCGCCCCCGGCCACGACGCGCCCCGCGTCGACGCCGAGCGCGCCGAAGGCGATGATCTCGTCGCGGCGCGTCAGCCCGCTGAGCTCGAGGTCCACGACGCAGAAGTGCGCCTGGCGCCACGGCGTGCCCGCCCGGTCGAGCGCCGCGCCGGCGTAGCGGCGCGCCTCGGGGGTGGCCGGCGCGCGCCAGGGGCGTCGCATCACGACCCCCAGGCGACCTCGTTGGCCACCCGGTGCTGGACCGCGGCGATCGCGCGGAACGCCTCCTTGAGGTACGCGCGAGCCAGCGGCGAGAGCTCCGCCGGGTCGACGAGGTCGTCGGCGTCGCGCCCGGCCTCGAGGGCGGCGACCTGGTGGTCGAGGCGCAGCTCGCCGACCAGCTCGAAGGCGTCGAGCAGGCTGCGCGCGTCGCCGTCGGTGAGGGTGCCGGCGTCGCGCGCGGCGCGCAGGCGCGCCGGCGTCGACGCGCTCGTCACCCCGGCGGCCAGCGCCGCCCAGCGCGCCAGCCCCACGATCGGCAGGACCGCGGCCGACTTGAGGTCGAGCCGGTCGCGCGCCTGGCCGCCGTCGTCCACGACGGCCCCGCGCGCGAAGCCCGACGGCGGCCGGTGGGTCAGCGCGAAGCGCGCCATGAGCCGCAGCAGCATCGGCCGGTCGGCCGCGCCGGCGAAGGCGCCCGACAGCGGCGCGGACTCCACGCCCCAGACGACCCGGCTGTCGAGGAGCACCGACGCGATGACCAGCGCCTTCTCTCCCGTGGGGTCGTCGAGGACGGCCCGGGCCTCGGAGCGCCACGACGACTCCGAGCGCGTGAAGAGCGGGTCGGCCGCGCTGACCCGGTGCTCGTCGGGCGGGAAGCCGCACGCGCCCATCGTCGCGACGACCGACTCGGCCACCGGGGCGAGGTACGCGGCCGCGGCCGCGTCGTCGCCGTCGCGCCAGCTGATGGCGGTGTCGAGGTCCGACGAGGGCAGGGCCTCACGGCGGGCCTGGCTGCCGAGCGAGAGCCAGGCGAAGGGCGCCGGGGGCTCGCCGGCGGCGCCGACCGCCAGGTCGATCGCCCGGCGCACCAGCGCGTCGGTCACGACCGAGTAGATCGACATCACGTCGAGCGGGCCCGCGCCGCCGCGGTGCAGGTCGACGACCGCGGCGCGCAGCGCGGCGCCGGACTCGGCCAGCGCGGCCCGGTCGGGCGCGCGCGCCACCGCGCGGCGCAGCAGGAACGACGACCGGCCCTGGGCGGCGACCAGGTCGTGGTCCTCGACGATCCCGAGGACCCGGCCGGCCGCCGAGAGGACCGGGAAGTGGCGGACCCCGTGGTCGAGCATGTCGAGCAGGACCTCGCCGGCCGGGGCGTCGGAGGTGACGGTGTGGGCCGGCTCGGTCATCACCTCGCTCACCGGGGCGTCGGCCGCGAGACCGGCGGCGACGACGCGCGCGCGCAGGTCCGAGTCGGTGACTATCCCGAGGCGATCCCCCAGGTCCACCACCAGCGCGGTCGCGCCGGCCGCGGTCAGTCGCGCCGCGGCCTCGCGCACGGTGTCGCCGGGCGCGCACACGACGGCCGGGCCGCGCAGCGACTCGCCCACCGGCTGGCGCAGCGCGTCGCGGGCCCGGTCGGCCGGGGCGCCGCGCAGGCGGTGCGGGTCCTCGAGCAGCAGGCGCGCGACCAGGCGCAGCCCGCGCGGGCCCGACAGCGCGGCGGTCGCCACGTCGGCCGGCACCCGGTAGGTCAGGGTGTCCTCGGCGGCGACCGCGCTGAACCCGGTCGGCAGGCCCGAGAGCATCGAGGCGTGCCCGAACATCTCGCCGGGCCCCATGACGTCCAGGACCCGGCCGTCGGCCACGACCTCGACCGCGCCGGTGCGCACGACGCGCAGCGCCTCGGCCGGCCCGGCGCCCTGGGCGAAGATCGTCGACCCGGCGGCGTGGAACTCGACCTCGACCGCCTCGGCCACCGTCTCCACCGCCGCCGGGTCGAGCTCGGCGAAGGGCGGGTGGCGCCGGAGGAACTCGACGATGTCGACGACGACGGCCACGAGACCTCCCGGGCCAGGATACGGCTAGCGGACCGTGAGCTCCCGCTTGTAGACGCGCGCCGCCCCCTGGGCCGCCACTCGCTGGGCCAGTCGCGCGAACTCGGCGGCGGCCTCGCTCTCGGGCGCGAGGATCGCGACCGGCACGCCGTCGTCGCCGCCCTCGCGCAGGCGCGTCTCGAGGGGCACGCGCGCGAGCAGCGGCACGCCGAGGTCGGCCGCGAGCGCCTCGCCGCCGCCCGCGCCGAAGGGCTCGTAGCGCGTCCCGTCGTCACCGGTGAACCAGCTCATGTTCTCGATCACCCCGCGCACGGCCAGCTTGAGCTTGCGCGCGGCGAGCGCGGAGCGCTGGGCCACGCGCTGGGCCGCGGGCTGGGGCGTGGTGACGACGTAGACCTCGACGCGCGGGACGACCTCGCTCAGGGTGAGCGCCACGTCGCCGGTGCCCGGTGGCATGTCGACCAGCAGGAACTCGGGCTCGTCCCAGAAGGCGTCGCTGACCAGCTGCTGGACCGCCTTGTGGAGCATCGGCCCGCGCCAGATCACCGGCTGGTCGTCGGCGACGAAGTAGCCCATCGAGACAACGCGCACCCCGTGCGCCGGCGTCGGCAGCACCAGGTCGCCGAGCACGACGGGGTCGCTCGGCGCGCCCATCATCCTCGGCACGCTGAAGCCGTAGACGTCGGCGTCGAGCAGGCCGACCGAGTGGCCGGCGCGCGCCAGCGCGACGGCCAGGTTGACGCTGACCGAGGACTTGCCGACGCCGCCCTTGCCCGAGGAGATGCCGAGCACCCGGGTTCGCGAGTCGCGCGAGAGCACCCGGGCGGCGCCGCGCTCGTCGGTCATGAGGGCGCGCAGCGTCGCGTGCAGCGCGGTGCGCTCGCCCTCGTCCATCGCCCGAACGCTCGCGCGCCGGCCGAGCGCGCCGAGCTCGGCCACGAGCGCGTCGCGCGTGGGCCAGGCCAGGACCGGCAGGACGAGCTCGGCGGAGTCGCCGTCGACGCGCCCGAGGAAGCCCAGCTCGCCGATGGCTCGACCGACCAGGGGGTCGACGATCGTCGCCGGGTCCTGCGCGCGCTCGTCGGTCACGGTCCTCCTGACGTGCGCAGGCTACCGGCGCGCGCGCACCCGGGCGCCCGTAGACTTCGGTCGTGGCCGGGACGCCCTACGAGAGCCCGCTGGACCCCGGCATCTTCACCGCCACGGTCACCAGCCTGGCCCACTCCTTCGGCGACGAGACCCGCCGCAAGATCTACCTCTACCTGCGCGAGAACCCCGGGACGACCGCGACCGAGCTGGCCGCGCACTGCGACGTCCACGCCAACGTCGTGCGCCACCACCTCGAGCGCCTGAGCGAGGGCGGCTACGTCACCTTCGACAGCCTGCGCAAGACGACGGTCGGGCGCCCGGCCAAGGGCTACCGCGTGGTCGACGAGGGCCGGGTGGTCGACGGCGCGCTGCGCCGCGACGCGCTGCTCGTGACGATGCTCGAGATGGCGCTCGAGCGCCTCGGGCCGGACGCGGCCGAGGGCCTGGCCCACGACGTCGGCGTCGTTTACGGCCGGGGGCTGGGCGAGTCGCTCGCTCCGGGCGAGTCGACGCGCTCGGCGCGCGCGGCCATGGCCTCGATCGCCGGGCTGCTGACCGCCCACGGCTTCAACGCGCGCCTCGAGGACGGCGAGGCCGCGGTCGTCGCCGAGAACTGCCCCTTCGGCGCGGCGGCCACGCACCACCCGGTGCTCTGCGCGCTCGACCGAGGGCTCATCGCCGGGATGCTCGAGGGACTGGGCGCCGAGCGCACCGCGGTGACCCTGACGAGCAGGGCGCTCGGCGACGACGCCTGCCGGGTGAGCGTCTAGCCCAGCCCGAGCCGCGCGAGGAACGGCGCGGCCACCGCCAGCTGGGCGCGCGTCGGGTGCAGGCTGAGGAAGACCCGGAACTGCGCGATGGCGAGCGACGCCTCGCCCGGGGTCGAGTCCGCGGCGATCGCGTAGTACAGGCGCGCCGCGGGGTCCGACGGGTAGAGGCTGACCGCGCGCGCGAGGTCGTGGACCCCGGCCGCGACGACCGACGCGCTCTTGGCGGCGCTGCCGGCCGAGAAGTCGAGCCAGCCGGTCTGGACCAGCGCGGTCGCGTTGGCCGGGTCGAGGCCGAGCACCCGGGCGTAGGCGTCCAGCGCCGCGGCGTCGTTGCCCGACGCGGTGTCGGCCTGGGCCTCGGCGAGCAGCTGGGCGACCCGCTGGGGCGTGCTGAGCGTCACGCCGCCGGTCGGGCTCGTCCCGGGCTGGCGCACGACGAGGGTCGCCACCAAGAGGGCGACCAGCGCCAGCAAGAAGCAGGCGAAGGCGACGAGCAGCAGCGAGCGCCGGCGCCGGCGCGGCGCGGCCGCGTCGGCCGGGGCCTCGGCGAAGGCGAGCAGCGCGGCGCGCGCGCGCACCAGCGCGGCGCCCTCGCGCGCCTCGATCACCGCGAGGGCCTCGGGGGCGAGCTCGCCGGCCGCGGCCTCGCGCCGGGCGTCGGCCAGGGAGGCCTCGCGCAGCGCGATCTCGTCGCGCCAGGCGCTGGCGTCGCGCGTCACCGGCGCCTCGCCAGGCGCGCGACGATCCCCACGGCCACCGCGGCCACGGCCACCGGCGCCGCCCAGAGCAGCACGCCGAGGCCCGTGGTCGGCGGGCTGAGCAATATCGACGGGCCGTAGGCGCCCTCGAGCGCCGTGAGGATGGCGGTGTCGGACTCGCCGCGGGCCACGCCGGCGGCGATCTCGTGGCGCACGGCCAGCGCCGAGGTCGCGCTCGACTGCGCGACCGACAGGTCCTCGCAGCTCGGGCAGCGCACGAGCGACTCGAGGCGCGCGACGCGCGACGCGGCCGACGACTCGCGCGGCAGCGCGACCGCGGCCAGCACCGCGACGACCACGACGGCCACGGCGTAGACCCGGAACGAGCCGAGGCGCCTCACCGCGCGCGCCTCACGACGGTGGCCAGCTGCGACGCGCTGACCGGGCCGAGGAGCTCGGCCGTCACGCGCCCGCTCGGGCCGATGACGAAGGTCGTCGGCGGCGAGGTGACGCCGTAGGCGTTGGCGATCGCGCCCCCGGGGTCGACGACCGACCGGTAGAGCGCCCCGTAGTGCGCGTTGAAGGCGCGCGCCGCGCTCAGGGCGTCGTTGAAGACCACGCCCACCAGTGTCACCGGCCGGCCGCGCTCGCGCCAGGCGAAGGTCGAGAGCTCCGGCGCCTCGGCGACGCACGGCGCGCACCACGACGCCCAGAAGGTCACGACGACGACCCGGCCGCGCTGCGCGCCGAGCGAGAACCGCCCACCGGAGAGCCCGTCCGCCCGGATCGCCGGCGCCGACTTGCCCAGCAGCGGGCTCGGCGCGCTGGCCGCGTCGCCCACCGGGTGGCGCGTGGCGAGGAACAGGCTCAGCGCGACCACGACGCACAGGGCGCCCAGCGCGGCGGCGCGCACCCGGGTCACGCGTCCTCCTCGGCGTGGCGCCGGCGCGCGAGCGAGAGCGCGGCGCCGACCCCGATGACCAGCCCGCCGATCCAGAGCCACGA
The DNA here is from genome assembly GCA_963820815.1 of uncultured Actinomycetota bacterium. Taxonomy (GTDB): domain Bacteria; phylum Actinomycetota; class Acidimicrobiia; order Acidimicrobiales; family RAAP-2; genus RAAP-2. The sequence goes on from CAWGBL010000004.1 coordinate 343,689, forward strand.
CAGCAGCGGCTCGACCGTCACGTCGAGCACCACCGACCCCGCGGGCAGGCCCGTGCGCACCTGGGCGCCCGAGGTCGCACCGACGCCGCCGACCGCGTCGAAGGTCACGTAGACGTCGCGCAGCAGGTTCGAGTCGATGGCCGGGGTGCCGACGGTCTGGCCCGAGCGCCCGGTGAAGGTGGTCACCGCCGGGCGCAGCGAGGCCGAGCCGACGCGCACGACCAGCTGGGTGGCGCTCTCGAGCGGGTCGCGGACCTGGCGGAAGCCGTAGAAGCCGACGCGCTGGCCGTCGACGACCGTCGCCTGGCCGGTCGCGAGCGTCACCTCGGAGCGCGACGCGTAGGCCGTCGAGACGACGACGCCGGTCGCGAGCACGACGACGCCCAGGTGCACGACCATCCCGGCGGTGGCCGGCGCGCGCAGCGCCCGCCACCAGGCCCCGCGCCGCGCGGCCGCGGCCACGGCCAGGCGCAGCGTGCGCAGGGCGGCTCCGGCCGCGACCACGGCGAGGTAGACCGCGAGCAGGACGCCCCAGCGCCGCACCCCGACGGCGGTCAGCGCGCCAGCGGTCGCCAGCGCCACCCACGCGCTCACGCGCACCCGCTCCCAGAGCACGCGCGACGACGAGTGGCGCCAGCCGGCGAGGGGGGCGAGGGCCATGAGGACGAGCGCGGCGACCCCGGCCGGCTGGGCGACCGCGGCGAAGTAGGGCGTGCCGACGGAGACCTGCGCGCCGTTGACGGCCTGGTAGAGGAGCGGGAAGACCGTGCCGAGCAGCACGACGACGGCGAAGCCGACGAAGAGGACGTTGTTGGCGACGAAGAGCCCTTCGCGGCTGAGCGCGCGGTCGACCCCCACGGCCGAGCGCAGCCGGTCGCCGCGCCAGGCGAGGAGGCCGACCCCCGCGGCGATGGTGACGAAGAAGAAGCCGATCAGCAGGGGCCCGAGCGTCGAGGAGCTGAAGGCGTGCACGCTCTGGAGCACGCCCGAGCGCGTGAAGAACGTGCCCAGGACCGTCAGGGCGAAGGTGGCCATGGCGAGCGACAGGTTCCAGACCCGAAAGAGCCCCCGGCGGTCCTGGACGATCACCGAGTGCACGTAGGCCGTGCCCGTCAGCCACGGCAGCAGCGCCGCGTTCTCGACCGGGTCCCAGCCCCAGAAGCCGCCCCAGCCCAGGACCTGGTAGCTCCACCAGGCCCCCAGCACGATCCCGACCGAGAGGCAGCCCCAGGCCAGCACCGTCCAGCGCCGCTGCTCGAGCGGCCAGCGGTCGTGCACCCGGCCGGTGACGAGCATCGCGATGGCGAAGGCGAACGGCACGGTGAAGCCGACGAAGCCGGCGTAGAGCAGCGGCGGGTGCGCGGCGACCAGCGGGTTGTCCTGGAGCAGGGCGTTGGGGCCGGCGCCCTGGGCGACGGACCCGGCGCTGGCGATGAACGGGTCGGCCGGGCCGACCATGAGGAAGGGAAGAACGAGCCGACCGCCAGCAGCACCAGCGTCGCCCAGCCGACGACGGCGTCGCCCGCCTCGCGCCGGTAGCGCGCGACGACCGCCACCGTCACCCCGGCGAGCAGCAACGCCCAGAGCAGGAGCGAGCCCTCGAGGGCCGACCACATGCCCGTGATCGAGTAGAGAAGCGGCGTGAACGTCGCGTTGTTCTCCGCGACGTAGGCCAGCGAGAAGTCGTGGGTGACGAGCGCGTACTGCATCACCCCGACCGCACCCACGATCCCCGCGAGCGCGCACAGCGACCAGGCCAGCGCGTGGGCGCGCCGGCCCGTGCGCAGAGACAGCGCCTGGGCGAGGACCCCGCCCAGCGCGCCGCCGAGCGCGACCCAGAGCGCGGCGCGCCCCAGCCAGGTCAGGGTCACCGGGTCGACCCGTTGGGCGCGCGCACCCGCGACGGGTGCCGGGCGATGTAGCTCGCGGTGTGCTTCACGAGGATCTGGGTGCCGAGGAAGAGCGGGGACGACCCCGACGCGAAGTGGCCGACGACCACGACCGGGATGTTCGCGCCGAAGAGCTGGGGCGGCGTGCCGGCGCAGCGCACGCTCACGCGCTGGGCGCCGTCGGTGATCGTGAAGGCCGCGCCCGTCGACGTGCGCTCGATCGAGTGGGGCGCGACGACGCCCTCGAGCCGGAAGTCCGAGGTGCCCAGGCCCGCGCGGTGGGCGAGGGCCTGGTCGACGGTGTCGAAGTAGTTGAGGTTGTGGGCGAGGCCGAGCCCCACGAGGGCCAGCGCGCACGCGGCGAGCACGGCCAGCGCGCCGATGACCCGGCGCCGGCGCCTCGGCCGGGCCGGCGGGGCCACCGGCGCCAGGGCGTCGGGGGCGTCAGCGAGCGTCACGCCGGCCTCGCCACCACAGAGAGAGCGCGTAGAGCGCCAGACCGCCGAAGGTGACCGCGTAGCCGGCGCCGACGTAGCCCACTACGCGACCCCCTCGCGGCGGCGCTCGGCCAGCGCGGCGTCGAGCGCGACGGTCGCCGCCGCCTCGCGCGAGACCTCGAGCTGGTAGCGCGCGCGCACCATCCAGGCGAAGACCAGGTGAACGCGACGAAGCTCAGCAGCAGGGTCCAGAGCATCGACGCCGTGGACGTAGAAGCGTCCGGTCCGCGGTGAGGACCGTCGCGCCCTGGTGCAGCCTATTCCACCACTGCACCGAGAAGTGGACGATGGGCACGTCGACCGCCGACGAGCAGGGCGAGCACCGCGCCGCGGCGCGCGCGCGTCTCCGGGTCGTCGTGGCCGCGGCGCAGCGCGAGGTAGCCGAGCGCCGAGCACGTCGAGCAGCGCGGTCGAGGTGAGGCGCGCGTCCCAGGTCCACCAGACGCCCCAGGCCGGCCGGCCCCAGATCGACCCGGTCACGAGCGTCAGGGCGAGGAAGACGACGCCGACCTCGACGGCGCAGTGCGCGAGCGGTCCCAGTCGCCGAGCGCGTCCGCGGCCAGAGGTAGAGCGCGCAGGCGAGGTCGCGGTGCCGAAGGCGAGGTAGAGGGCGACCCAGGCGAGCGCCGGGTGGACGTAGAGCAGGCGCGACGAGGTCGCCCTGGACCCGTCGGGCGGGGTCACGACGAGCCCCAGGCAGACCGTGAGCGCGACGGCCGGCGAGCGCCACGGGGCCGAGCAGCCGGTGGCACGCGGCTCATGACGACTCCTCCAGGGCACCGTACAGGAGAATCCCGACCGCGAGGTACGCGACGAGCGCCACCGCGACGATCGCCCACCACGGCCAGATCGGCCGCCCGCGAGCGACGACGCGAAGGCGCGCTCGCCGGCGATCAGGACCGGGGCGAGGGCGGGCAGGGCACGAGCAGCGGCAGCAGCGTCGCGGCGACGTCGGTCGCCGGCCACGAGGGCACCGTAGAGCGTGCCCGACCGCGGCGAGGGCCGCGACCGCGGCGAGGCGAGGCGCGGCGGCCGCGAGCGCGGCCAGCGCCGTCGACATGGAACAGCACGAGGAGCCCCGCGAGGAGCACCGCGGCGAGCACGAGCAGCTGGACGCCGAGCGCGAGCGCCTTGCCGAGGAAGACCCCGCCGGGGTCGAGTCCGAGGAGCCGCGACCGTGGCCCGCGTGCCCGGCGCTCGCCTCGATCGCCGCCGACTGCGACGATGGCGAGCACCGTCGCGAGGAGACGGCCGAGCCAGAAGAGCCCGGGCGCGCCGTGGCGCAGCGCCGCGCGCGGACGGCCCGAGCGCGAGGCGCGAAGAGAACGAGCGCGAGCACGCCGAACGGCACGACCTGCCAGAGCAGGACGCGGGTGCGCAGCTCGATGCGCAGGTCCTTGCCCGCGACGAGCAGCGACGCCACACGGTCGGCGACTCCCCCGTCCGCGCCGCCCGCCACCGGCGACCGCTCGCGCGGGACGTCAGCGACCTTGGCTGCGACCTCGGGGTCGTGGCTCGCTGACCACGACGGTCGCGCCGCCGCGCGCGACCTCCTCGACCAGCTCGTCGCACAGGTCGCGCGGCCCTCGTCGTCGAGCGCCGGCGTCGGGCTCGTCGAGCAGCCAGAGCGCCGGGCGGCGCGCGCAGCAGCCAGGCGAGCGCCCATGCGGCGGCTGCTGGCCGGCCGAGAGCCGCTCGACGGCACCGTCGGCGCCGCCGGGCCGAGCCCGACGCGCTCGAGGGCCTCGTCGACGCTCGCCTCGCCGGGCGCCCGAGCGGCCCGGGCGGCGAAGGCGAGGTTCTCCGCGCGCGGAGAGGTCGTCGTAGAACGAGCCCTCGTGGCCCAGCAGCCCGACGCGCGCGCGCAGCCGCGCACGTCGCCGGCGGCCAGGTCGAACCCGAGCGACGACGCCGCGCCCGACTGAGCGGCAGCAGCCCCGCGAGGAGGCGCAGCAGGCTCGTCTTGCCCGCGCCGTTCGGGCCGGGACCACGGCGAGCGTCGCGCTCCTCGACGTCGAGGTCGACGCCCGCGAGCACGGGGAACCCCGCCGGCCACGGACGACGGCGTCGGCGCAGCGAGGCCGGCGGCGCCGTCGAGTCCGCCACGCGCTAGCGGGCCAGGCGCAGCCGAGGTCCGACTCGACCATCATCTCGACCATCTCGTTGAAGTCCACCTCGCGCCTCCAGCCGAGCACGCGGCTCGGCCTTGGCGGCGTCCCCGACGAGCGCGTCGACCTCGGCGGGGCGGAGGAAGCGCTCGTCGACCACGACGTGGTCCTGCCAGTCGCAGCCCGGCGGCGCCGAAGGCGACCTCGCACAGCTCGCGCATCGAGTGCGTCTCGCCGGTCGCCACGACGAAGTCGTCGGGCGTGTCGTGCTGGAGCATCGCCACATCGCGTGGACGTAGTCGGCCGCGTAGCCCCAGTCGCGCGTCGGCGTCGAGGTTGCCGAGCCGCAGCGTCGTGTCGAGGCCGAGCTTGATCCGCGCGACGCCGTCGGTGACCTTGCGCGTCACGAACTCGAGGCCCGCGTCGCGGCGACTCGTGGTTGAACAGGATCCCCGAGCGTGGCGAACAGGCCGTAGCTCTCGCGGTAGTTGACGGTGATCCAGTGGCCGTAGACCTTGGCCACGCCGTAGGGGCTGCGCGGGTAGAACGGCGTCGTCTCGCGTCTGCGGGGTCTCCACGACCTGGCCGAACATCTCCGAGGAGCTGGCCTGGTAGAAGCGGATCTCGGGGTCGACGATCCGGATCGCGTCGAGCATGCGCGTCACACCGAGCGCGGTCGTCTCGCCGGTCAGCACCGGCAGGGTCCACGAGGCTGGACGAAGCTCTGCGCGGCGAGGTTGTAGACCTCGTGCGGGCGGAACTCGCGCAGGCGTTGATGAGCGACGTCTCGTCCTTGCAGGTCGCCCGGGACGAGGGTGAGCCGGTCCTGGAGGTGGCTGATCCGCTCGAGGTTGAGCGTCGAGCTGCGACGCACGACGCCGATCACCTCGTAGCCCTCGGTCGAGCAGCAGCTCGGCGAGGTAGGAGCCGTCCTGGCCGGTGATGCCGGTGATCAGGGCTCGCTGCGGCCATGGGGTCCTCCTATCGGGGGCGGGAGGCGCCAAGGCGACCGAGTCTCTAGCGGGAATTCGGCCTTGGCCCGTAGCCTGGCTCTCGATGGCGCCGCGTCGCCGTCGTGATCGTACCGGCTCGGCAGGCCGACGGCGTGTCGGTCGAGGCGGCCAAGTGGGTGGGCGCTGCGCGACGCTCGGCCACGAGGTGTCGACCGTCGCGGGCGAGGGGATCCGCCGACGTCTCGTCCCCGGCCTCGAGCTCGGCGCGACGCGACGCCCGACCGCGTCGGCTCGCGCGCGCGCTTCGCGACGCCGAGTCGTCATCGTCGAGAACGTCTGCTCGCTGCCGCTCAACCCCCGGCGTCCGCGAGCCCTCTGCGGCGCTGCTCGAGGGCCGGCCGGCGCTCCTGCACCACCACGACCTGGCCTGGCAGCGCCCCACCTCGCCCACCTCGACGGGCCGCCGACGACCCCGCGTGGCGCCACGTCACGATCAACGGGCTCTCCGGGGCGCAGCTGGCGACGAGCGGGCATCACCGCGCCGTCGATCCCCAACCACTTCGACCTGCGACCCGCCGGCCGGCGATCGCGCCGCGGCCACGCGCGCCGCGCTCGGCGTGCGGGGCGGCGCGACGCTCGTCGTGCATCCCGGCCGGCGCGATCCCGAGAGAAGAACGTGGCCGCCGCGCTACGCCTCGCTGAGCGACTGGGCGCGCCTCTACTGGCTCGTCGGCGCCGGCCGAGGACGGGTTCGGGCCCGAGCTCGACCGCGCTGCTCGCGGCGCGCGCACCGGCGCGTCGTGCGCGGGCTGGCGCCCGGCGCTCACGATCGCACGACGTCGTACGCGCCGCGCGACGTCGTCGTGCGTCCTCGACGTGGGAGGGCTTCGGCAACCCGCGATCGAGTCGGTGGCGCACCGCCGGCCGCTCGCGCGCTGCCGCTACCCGGTCATGGCCGAGATCGAGCGCCACGGGCTTCGCTTCTTCGACCTCGACGCGCTCGACGGCCTGTCGCGGCGTTCGTCGACGCGCCCGACACCCGCTGCTCGAGGCAGAACGTCGCGCTCGCGCGGCGCACCTACGACCTGCCGCTCCTCCCCGGGCGGCTCGACGCGGTGCTGAACGACTCTCTGATGGCCGGCCGGCAGACTCGCAGCCTGTGGTGACTGGACGACCGACACGAGGCGCTCACGTCGAACGAGCGCCGCGAGCAGCTGCTGTCGGTCGCCGCGACGGTCTTCGCCGACCCGGGCTACGAGGCGACGACGATGGACCAGGTCGCGCTCGCCGCCGGGGTCACCAAGCCGCTGCTCTACCAGCACTTCGAGTCCAAGCACGACCTCTACGAGGAGATCGTGACGACCGCGGCCCGGCTCCTCGACTCGCTGACCACGGCGGTCGACTCGGTCGAGTCGCCGCGCACCAAGATCGAGGTCGCCTTCCGCGTCTACTTCGACATGGTCGTCACCGAGACCGACGCCTTCCGGCTGCTCTTCACCCACGCCCACGAGGGCGAGACCGCCGCCGAGCTGCGCGCGCTCGAGGTCGGGCTCGTCGCCTTCCTCGAGCCCTACATCAACATCGCCATCGGCGACGACCACCGCCGCCAGCTGGCCGCCGGGGTCGTCGGGATCGCCGAGGGCGCGGCCACCGCCTGGATCATCCAGCAGGCGGCCAAGGGCTGGCCCGATCCGCCGGCCTCCGAGGCCCAGCGCCTGGCCGCGCGCGCCGCGACCCTGGCCTGGGGCGGCCTGCGCGCGGTCCAGCAGGACTAGAGCAGCGGCGCGATCTCGCGCGCGTACCCCCAGAGCACCCGCGCGCACTCGTCGTAGGCCGCCTGGTCGCCGCCGGCGGGGTCGGGGACGTCGTAGGCCGGGTCGGGGGCAGTCGACGCGGCGAGGCGCGCCACCAGGTCGCCCGTCGCGCGCGCTACCTGGCCGACGGTCGCCACCGGCGCGCCGGGCGAGATCGCGCGCGCCAGCGCCACCTGGCCCGCCTCGGCGCAGAGCACCACGTCGGCCCAGGCCAGGTCGTCGGCGACCAGCGGCGCGCTGCGGTGCGCGCGCGCGGGCGCCGGGTCGAGCCCGGCGCTCGCCAGGGCGGCGAGGGTGCGCGCGCTCACGCCCTGGCCGCCGGTCGCGTGGGTGCCGCGGCTTCGCACGGGCGCGCCGCGGAGCGACTCGAGCATGAGGGCGAGCATCACCGAGCGCGCCACGTTCCCGGTGCACACGGTGACAACGTTCACGAGGTTCCTTGGACCGCCCTCACGGACCGGTCGAGCGCCCGCGCCGCGGCGCGCCGGCCCGTGCGTGTGGGCCGCCGCGCGGACTCCACGCGTCCTCTGCCGTGCAGCGATGTCACGGGCACGTCACTATCTGGCGATCGCATCGCGCAGCCGCCCCACCAGTCGATCGACCTCCGTGGCCGTCTCGTCGTCCATGACGTAGCCGGTCGGACCGCGCACGCGAGTCGACGAGAGGACGCCCTGGGAGTGAAGGACGTGCTTCTCCACCGCGACGAAAGAGTCGATCGAGGTCTGAAGATCGACGATTGAGCTGATCGGACCGAGGATCTGGTACGCCCGGGCCCAGTCACCGCGCGTCAGCGCCGCCCACAGCTCGCGGATCGCCCAGCACACGTCGGCCCCTGGCATCGTGCCGACGATGCCCCGGCGGTAGCTGTCCACCAGGGCGATGCCGCCGGTCCCCTCGAAGATCCGGGCGCGGCCGTCGGTCGCGTCGCGCAGCAGCGACACCCGCTGGCCGATCGGCGGTGCCTCGGGCTTGAAGTAGATACGCGAGCCGTATGCGGCCAGCAGCGCGGCCTGCACGTCGACGCTGAGCGGTCGGCCAACGTACCCGCTCGCGTCCTGGACCACGACACCAATCTCGGTCGCGTCGGCGATGGCCGAGTAGTACCCGTACAGTGCGTCGTCGCTCAGCGACACCGTGACCGGTGCGATCGCCATGACGCCGTTGGCCCCGGCGCGCTCGGCGTGCGACGCGTGCGCCACGGCGGTCATCGTGCTCTCCGCCCCGCAGCTGATGACCGAGAGGGCTCCACGCTCGAGGGCGACGTTCACCACGATCTCGGTCAGTTGGCGCCGCTCACCCTCGGTCAGCCGCAGCACCTCTGAGACCATGCCGGTGGTCAGACCCTCGACACCCTGGTCGAGGACCCAGTGCAGCTCCTTGACGAGGTCCCCCTCATCGATGTGACCATCGAAGGTGAAGGGGGTCTGGATGACGGGCAGGACCCCGAACAGCTCACGACGGATGGCCACTCAGATCCCCCTGCCCCCAGAGAACGTCGGTGCCCGAGCGACGCGGCCCGGCGGCCCGACCTTCCGGACACTACCGCCGGCGCCGATCCGCCTCGGAGAACGGGCGCGACCTGGTTCCCGCGACGGCGGGCCGTCACCGCGCGTCACCGCCCGGCCAATAATGGAGGTCGACATGAGAGCCATGGTGTTCACCGCGCCCGGGATCGTCGAGATGCTCGACGTTCCCGACGCCGTCGCGGGTGATGACGAGGTCATCGTCCACGTCGAGCGCGCGGGCATCTGTGGGAGTGAGTTGCACGGCATCCAGACCCCGGGCTTCCGGGTTCCTCCGCTCACAATGGGACACGAGTTCGTAGGCCGCACGCCCGACGGTAGGCGGGTGGCCGTGAACCCACTTGGATCGTGCTCGAAGTGCGATCGCTGCCGGGCGGGACTGACACACCTGTGCCGCACGCGATCGCTCGTAGGGGTCCACCGCGCCGGCGGCTTCGCCGAGCGGGTCGCGGTGCCGCGTTCTGCGCTGCACGAACTGCCCGACGACATCGACTGGGACCGGGCGGCGTTGATCGAACCGCTCGCCAACGCGATTCACGCCTGGACCCTGGCGGGGGCGCCGGCGGGTGCGACGGTCGGCGTGATCGGGTGCGGCCCCATCGGTCTGTGCTGCGTCGAGATCGCCGGTCACCGCGGCGCGGCCTCCGTCGCCGCCGCCGAGCTCTCCGCGGAGCGTCGCGCGGTGGCGTCGTCACTCGGCGCCGAGACCTCGTCGGCGCTCGACGGCGAGTACGACGTGATCTTCGACGCCGTCGGCACCGCCGCGACTCGCGCCTCGTCCCTCGAACGCCTGATCCCGGGGGGCACCGCGGTGTGGCTCGGCCTGGCCACGCCTGACGCCGGCTTCGACGCCGCGGCCGCGGTTCGCTTCGAGAAGGGCGTCCGGGGGTCGTTTGCCTACAGCGACGAGGAGTTCGACGCCGCCACCCACGTGGCGGCGCGACTCAACCTGTCGTGGACGACGACGTACCCGCTCGAGGAGGGCGCGTCCGTCTTCACGGATCTGATGCGCGGGCAGGGCACACCGGTCAAGGCACTGCTCAAGCCGACCTAGCGCATGCCGTTGGCGGCTACTGGATCCGCATGCCGGAGATCGCGCGCGCGATGACCAGCCGCTGGATCTCGCTGGTGCCCTCGAAGATCGTGTAGATCTTGGAGTCCCGGTGCCAGCGCTCGACCGGGTAGTCGCGGACGTAGCCGTAGCCGCCGAGGATCTGGATCGCCTCCTCGGTGACGCGCACCGCGGTCTCGCCGGCGTACGAGCTTGGACATCGAGCCCTCGCCGTTCTCGAAGGGCTTGCGCTGCGCGGCCATCCACGACGCGCGCCACACCAGCAGGCGCGCCGCGTCGATGGAGGTCTTCATGTCGACGAGCTTGAAGGCGATCGCCTGGTTCTCGATGATCGCGCGACCGAACTGCCGGCGGTTCTTGGCGTACTCGAGCGAGTACTCGTAGGCCGCGCGCGCGATGCCCAGCGCCTGGGCGCCGACCGCCGGGCGGGTGGCCTCGAAGGTCGCCATCGCCGCCTGGACGTTCGAGGAGCGGCCCTCGCGCGCGCGGGCCAGGCGCTCGTCGAGCCGCTCGCTGCCCGCCGAGCAGGCAGCGCCCCGGGACCCGGCAGTCCTCGAGGACGACCTCGGCCGTGTGGCTCGCGCGGATGCCCATCTTGGAGAACTTCTGGCCCATGCGGATCCCCGGCGTGCCCTCGGGCACGACGAACGAGGCGTGGCCGCGGCTGCCCAGCGCCGGGTCGACCGACGCGACGATCACGTGCAGGTCGGCGATGCCGCCGTTGGTGATCCAGGTCTTGGTGCCGTTGAGCACCCACTCATCGGCGGCCTCGTCGTAGACGCGCGCGCGTGCGCAGGCTCGACACGTCGCTGCCGGCGTCGGGCTCGCTGACCCCGAAGGCGGCCAGCTTGAGGTCGCCCGGGACGCCGAAGCACTGGGGCACCCACTCCATCTGCTGCTCGGGGGTGCCGTTGGCCATGATGCCCGCGACCGCGAGCGACGACGCCGAGGATCGCCATGCGCAGGCCGGCGTCGCCCCAGGCCAGCTCCTCGAGGGCGACGATCATCGAGAGGCCGGTGCGGTCGGCGACCGCGTTGGCGAAGAAGTCGAGGCTGTAGATGCCGAGTCTTGGCGGCCTCCTCGATGACCGGCCAGGGCGTCTCCTCGCGCTCGTCCCACTCGTGGGCCGCCGGGCGCATGACGTTGTCGGCGAATCCGTGCACCCAGTCGCGCATCGTTCGTTGGTCGTCGTTGAGCTCCATTGAGAACTCGGTCAGCGATTCCTCCCTCGCACCCGTGGGGAGAGGTTACCCGCGGCGTAACCAGGAGACCGCCGGCCGAGGCCGGCGGTTCGCCTACAGATGATTCGGTTAGCTAAGCGACGCGCTTGGCCAGCGGTCCGCGGTCGCCCGGCTCGATGTCGAAGCTGACGGTCTGACCTTCGACCAGCGTGCGCACGACCCTCGCCCTGGATCTCGGAGTAGTGGACGAAGACGTCCGGCTGGCCCTCGACGGTGATGAAGCCCCAGCCCTTCTCGTCGTTGAACCACTTGACGGTCCCTTGAGCCACGCGGCCCTCCTTGAGTACTGACGGCCGACCCCACCGCCGGCCCGGAGGGAACCACAACGGCAACCTCGCGGGCCACCATAGCGGACCCGGCCCGCGCCGCCAAACTATCGGCGGACCGTCGTCCCCTCGGGCGAGTCCTCGACGACCCACCCGCGCGCGACGAGCTCGTCGCGCAGCCGGTCGGCCGCGGCGAAGTCGCGGCGGGCCCGCGCCTCGTCGCGCGCGGCCACCAGAGCCGCCGACTCCGCGTCGACGCGCACCGGTGTCGGCGTGCAGGGCAAGGCCCATCGCACCGAAGAGGACGCCGACGGCCACGGCCAGAGTCCGTCGCCGCCGCGACGTCGCCGTCATCGGCGAGGCGGTGCGCCGCGCGTGACCGCCTCGAAGAGCGCGCGCCGTCGCGCTGGGCGTGTCGAGGTCCTCGGCCATGTCGGCCGTCACCGCGTCGACCAGCGCCCGCGGCCTCGCCGGCGAAGGGGTGACCGGCGCGCGCTCGAGGGTGATGCCCGGCGAGCGCCGGTAGACCGAAGCGCCGCGCCAGCGCGTCGAGGCGCGCCAGGGCGCGCTCGGCGTCGGCCAGGGAGTGCGGCCGAGACGTCGAGGGGCGACCGGTAGAGCGAGCGCAGGACGAGCAGCCGGTAGGCGCGAGGGTCGGTCGAGGCGAGCAGCTCGTCGATCGTCGTGTAGTTGTTCAGCGACTTGGACATCTTCTCGTCGCCCACCATGACGAACCCGTGGTGGGCCCAGTGGCGCGCGAAGAGCCGGTGCGCGGCGACGGCCTGGGCGCGCTCGTTCTCGTGGTGCGGGAACTTGAGGTCGAGCCCGCCGGTGTGCAGGTCGAAGCCCTCACCGAGCAGGTCGAGCGCTCATCACCACGCACTCGGTGTGCCAGCCGGGGCGGCCCGCGCCGAAGGGGGCGTCCCAGGACGGCTCGCCGGGCTTGGCCGCCTTCCAGAGCGCGAAGTCGAGCGGCGAGCGCTTCTCGTCGTTGGGCTCGACGCGCGCGCCCGCGCGCAGGCTCTCGAGCGGCTGACCGGCCAGCAGCCCGTAGTCGTCGACCTGGGAGACGTCGAAGTAGACGCCGTCGCTCGCGGTGTACGCCGCGCCGCGCAGCAGCAGGTCGTCGATCAGGGCGACCATCTCGGCGACGTAGGCCGTGGCGTGGGGCGACTCGTCGGGCCGGGCGACGCCCAGGGCGTCCATCGCGGCGAACCACTCGGCCTCCCAGTGCGCGGCGACCTCGGCCTCGCTGGTCCCCTCGACGCGCGCCCGGGTGATGATCTTGTCGTCGACGTCGGTGACGTTCGAGACGAACCGCACGTCGTAGCCGGCGAACGTGTACCACCGGCGCGCGACGTCCCACACCAGCGTGAAGCGGCCGTGGCCGAGGTGCGGCAGGCCGTAGACGGTCGGGCCGCAGACGTACATCGCCCAGGCGCCCCGGGTCGCGCACCACCAGCTCGACGACCTCGCCGAGCGCCGAGTCGAAGAGGCGAATCACGAACCTAAACTATTCCAACCATGCCCGACGCCCTCCGCCCGACCAGGCCGAACGTGCCCGACCAGGTCGGCCGTCGAGGGCCTCGAGGCCAAGTGGGTCGAGCGCTGGGACGCCGAGGCCACCTACCGCTTCGACCCCACGGCCACGCGCGACCAGATCTACTCGATCGACGCGCCGCCACCGACGGTCTCGGGCGCGCTGCACATCGGCCACGTGTTCAGCTACACGCACACCGACATCGTCGCACGCCACTGGCGCATGCGCGGCAAGGTGGTCTTCTACCCGATGGGCTGGGACGACAACGGCCTGGCCACCGAGCGCCGCGTCGAGAACTTCTTCGGGGTCCGCGGCGACGCCGACCTGGCCTACGACGAGTTCTTCGAGCCCCCGGCGACGCCCGGCAAGGAGAAGGTCGCGGTCAGCCGGCGCAACTTCGTCGAGCTCTGCCGGCGCCTCACGACCCTCGACGAGGAGTCCTTCAAGCACGTCTTTCGTACCCTCGGCTCGTCGATCGACTGGACGATGGAGTACACGACGGTCTCGGCCCGCGGCCCAGGCGATCAGCCAGCGCGGGCTTCCTCTCGTCGCTCGCGCGCGGCGAGGTCTACTCCGCGGTCGCGCCCACGCTCTGGGACGTCGACTTCCGCACCCCGGTCTCCCAGGCCGAGCTGGTCGACCGGGAGCGCCCGGCGCCACACGCATCGGGTGCGCTTCGCGCCGACGCCGCCGGCGACCTCACGGTCGAGACGACGCGCCCCGAGCTGCTGGCCAGCTGCGTCGCGGTCGTCGCGCACCCCGACGACGCGCGCTACGCTGCCCTCTTCGGCACGACCGCGACGACCCCGCTCTTCCGCGCCCCGGTCCCGGTGGTCGCCCACGAGCTGGCCGACCCCGAGAAGGGCACGGGGCTCGCGATGATCTGCACCTTCGGCGACGTCACCGACGTCACGTGGTGGCGCGAGCTCAAGCTGCCGGCGCGCGCCCTGATCGGCCGCGACGGCCGGTTCGGCCCGACCCACTTCGGCGGCGACGCCTTCCCCAGCGACGACCCGGCCGCGGCCAACGCGCTCTACTCCCAGATCGAGGGCAAGACCGTGGCCCAGGCGCGCGCGGCGGTCGTCGAGGCGCTGCGCGCGAGCGGCGACCTGCTCGGCGACCCGACGCCGATCACCCACCCGGTCAAGTTCTACGAGAAGGGCGACCGGCCCCTCGAGATCGTCACCAGCCGCCAGTGGTTCATCGCCACGCTCGCCCACCGCGACGAGCTGCTCGCGCGCGGCGAGCAGCTGGCGTGGCACCCGGACTACATGCGCCACCGCTACCGCTCGTGGGTCCAGGGGCTCAACGTCGACTGGTCGATCTCGCGCCAGCGGTTCTTCGGCGTGCCCTTCCCGGTCTGGTACCCGGTCGACGCCGAGGGCCGCGTCGACCACGACGCGCCGATCCTCGCCGACGCGTCGAGCCTGCCGGTCGACCCGATGAGCGAGTGCCCGCCGGGCTTCGACGAGTCCCAGCGCGGCCAGCCCGGCGGCTTCGTCGGCGACCCCGACGTGATGGACACCTGGGCGACGCAGCTCGCTGACCCCGCAGATCGCCGGGCACTGGGGCACCGACCTCTTCGAGCGCGTCTTCCCGATGGACCTGCGGCCCCAGGCCCACGACATCATCCGCACCTGGCTCTTCTCGACGTCGTGCGCAGCCACTTCGAGCACGACGCGCTGCCCTGGCGCCACACGGTGATCTCGGGCTTCATCCTCGACCCCGATCGCAAGAAGATGAGCAAGTCGATCGGCAACGTCGTGACGCCCGCTGCCGCTGCTCGAGCAGCCACGGCTCGGACGCCGTGCGCTACTGGGCGGCCTGCGGGCGCCCGGGGTACGACACGGTCTTCGACGAGGGGCAGATGAAGGTCGGGCGGCGCCTGGCCATCAAGGTGCTCAACGCCGCCAAGTTCGTGCTCGGCCGCCTGGGCGACGCGCCGCCGCCGCCCGAGGCGGTCACCGAGCCGATCGACCGCGACCTGCTGGCCAGCCTCGCCGCGGCCGTCGCCGACGCCACCGCGGCCTTCGACGCCTACGACTACACCCGGGCGCTGGAGCGCACCGAGTCGTTCTTCTGGTCGTTCTGCGACGACTACCTCGAGCTGGTCAAGGCCCGCGCCTACGGCGAGGCCGGCGGCGCGGGCGCCGACTCCGCGCGCGCCGCGCTGGCCCTGGCCCTGTCGGTCCAGCTGCGCCTGCTCGCGCCGTTCCTGCCCTTCGCCACCGAGGAGGCCTGGCGGTGGTGGCACGAGGGGTCGGTGCACGCCGCGCCCTGGCCGGTCCCGGGCGAGCTGCCCGCGGCCGAGCGGCCCGGGTCGGTCGTCGGGCCGGTCACCGAGGTCCTCGAGGCGGTGCGCCGGGCCAAGAGCGAGGCCCAGGCGAGCCAGCGCGCGCCGGTCGCGCGCTGCGCGGTCAGCGCGCCCGACGCGGCCGCGACCGCGATCCTGTCCGCGCGCGACGACCTGTGCGCGGCCGGCGCCATCGCCGAGCTCGTCGTCTCGCCCGGCGACGAGCTCGCCGTCGCGTCGAGCTCGCGCCCTAGAGCTCCTCGCCGCTCGCCGCGTCGAGCACCGCGACGCGGCCCTCGGTGACCTCGTAGTAGGCGAACTGGTCGAAGGCGTGGGCCAGGCGCCGCGCCAGCCCGTCGCCGTCGTCGACCAGCGCGACCCCCTCCTCGTCGGGCCACCGGCCGGTGGGGTCGCGCGCGAGCGTCGCGTGGCCCGACCGCCCGCGCGCGGCCAGCACGCCGGCCAGGTCGGCGCGGCGCGCGTCGTTGGCCTCGCCGTGGTCGCGCGAGAAGGGGTTGTCGGCGGTCACGACGCTGAGGCGGCCCAGGCGGGCCGCGGCCTCGGTCGCCGGCAGGAGGCGAGCGTCGACCTCGACGTAGAGCTCGGTCGGCGGGACCCGGTACGACGCGAGCGTCGGCGCGTCAAGGTGGGGCCGGCGCGCGACGACGCTCTCGGCGAAGGCGACCGCGGCGCGCGTCGTCGCCGACGTGCGCGGGCTGGCCGTCAGGTCGAAGGAGTGCTGGGCGAAGGGCAGCTCCACGAGGTACGCCGGGGCGAGCGCGACCGCGCGGAAGCGCTCGACGAACGCGCGGGCCACGCCGGCGTCGACCAAGGTGTCGGTCGTCCCCTGGACGACGAGGAAGGGCGGCGCGTCCTCGGTGATCCGGTGGTAGGGCGAGATCGAGCGGTACAGGTCCTCGTGGCCGTCGTAGGGCACCTGCACCACCCGGTGCTCGAGCAGGTGGCGCAGGCCGCGCCCCAGGCCGCGCCAGTGGTCCTCGTCGCCGGTCATCTCGAGGACCCCGGAGAAGGAGATCGCGCCGCGCACCCCAAGGTCCTCGGTCGACTCGACGCCCTCGGGGCGCCACGCCGGGTCCGCGGCCGCCAGCGCGGCCAGCGCGGCCAGGTGGCCGCCGGCCGAGAGACCGGCGACGACCACGCGGTCGGGGTCCCCGCCGAACCCGCCGACGTGGCGCTTGACCCAGTCGAGGGACCGCACCACGTCGCGCATCTGGGCCGGCCACGGGTGCGACGGGGCGAGCCGGTAGTTGGCGGTGACGACGACCCAACCGCGCGCGACGAGCTCGTGGAGCATCGGCCGGCCCTGCTGGCGCTTGTCGCCGAAGACCCACGACCCGCCGTGCAGGTAGAAGACGACCGGGGCGCCCGGGCCCGCGTCGGGCAGGCGCCACACGTCGAGGCGGTGGCGCGGCTCGGGGCCGTAGGCGAGGTCGGCGGCGACCTCCATCGCGCGCGGGTGGAGCGACCACTGCAGCGCCGTTCGCCACCAGGTGCCGTAGCGGTCCTCGCCCGGCCCGGGCACCGCGAGCGGGCGCCGGGGGGCGTTCGCCATGGCGCGGCGCACGATGGACCGCGAGGCCAGGCCCACGGCGATGAGGGCCACGTTCTCAACGCCGACGAGGGCCGCCAGGGCGGCGTCGAGCGGACCCCAGGCGCCCCCGGGCCAGCCCAGGCCGGCCTGCACGCCGACCAGGGCCCCCTCGACGATCAGGGCCTGGACCGGCAGCTCGCCCGCCGCCCAGCCGACCGGGAAGGCCAGCGCGGCGAAGACGCCGCGCCGGCTCGGGCGCAGCGCGGTGGCCGCCGACAGGGCGAGCCAGGCCGAGACGATGGCCAGGGCGTAGGGCACGGTCCATTGTCGCCGCCGCGGCCCGGGCGCCGCCAGCCTCCGTAGTGTGGCCGACGTGGAGCGGCGCGAACCCCTGGGGCGCCTGGCCGGGACGGTCGGGCTGTGGTCGCTCGAGCACGCGTGGGTCGACCCGGCTCGCGTCGGCGACCTCGCGCTCGAGGTCGAGGCGATGGGCTGGCCGGCGCTGTGGATCGACGAGTCGTGGGGGCGCGAGGCCCTGACCGGTGCGGCGCTCTGGCTCGCCCCCACGACCCGCCTCGTCGTCGCCACCGGGATCGCCTCGATCTGGGCGCGCGACGCGGTCGCCGCGGCCAACGGGTCGCGCACGCTCTCCGCCTCCTCGGGCGGGCGCTTCGTCCTGGGGCTCGGCGTGAGCCACCGCCCGCTCGTCGAGCGGATGCGCGGCCACGACTACGACCGCCCGGTCGCCACCATGGCTGGGTACCTCGCGGCGATGGACGCGGCCCCCATGTTCGCGGCCGAGGCCGAGGCCCGCGCGCCACGGGTCCTGGCCGCGCTCGGCCCGCGCATGCTGCGCCTCGCCGCCGAGTCGGCCGACGGCGCGTTCCCCTACCTCGTGACCCCGGAGTACGCGGCCACGGCTCGCGCCAGGGTCGGCGACTCGTTCCTCGTCGTCGAGCAGGCCGTCGTGCTCGGCGCCGATCGCGACGAGTACCACGCGCGCGCCCACCGGCACCTCAACCACTACACCGGCCTCGAGAACTACCGCGCCAGCTGGCGCCGCCAGGGCTTCGGCGACGACGACTTCGTGCGCGGAGGCAGCGAGCGGCTCTGCGACGCGATGGTGGTCCACGGCGACGAGGCCGCGGTGGCCTCGCGGGTGCGCGAGCTGCGCGACGCCGGCGCCGACCACGTCTGCCTCCAGGTCATCGGCGCCGACGAGCGCGCGGTCCCGCTCGAGGAGTGGCGGCGCCTGTCCGACGCCCTCGCGCGCTGACCCTCCGCGCGCACCCCCGCGCCGCTCACTAGGCTCGCGCCGGGTCCGGCCCGCAGCGGCACGCGCGGGTGGGGTCGGGGGGGGATAGATGCCCGGCGATGAGCGCGCCCGCGTGACGCGCCGCGCGCTCATCGAGGCGGCGGCCCGGCGCCTGGAGACCTCCGACGAGTCCGAGCTGCGCATCGCCGACGTGTGCGCGGACACCGGCTACAGCTCGTCGGTGATCTACTCGAACTTCCGGTCCCGCCAGGGGCTGGTCGACGCCGCGCTGCTCGACCTGTTCGACCGTACGCGCGCGCCTACACCGACCTGGTCTCGGAGTACACCCGCGACGCGACCAGCCTCGAGGAGATGCTCGACTTCTACACCGACCCGGTGACTCGGGCGCGCGTCGCCGAGGCCCTGGCCCGCTTCCGCCAGATCCGCTTGCGGGTCTCCACCGCGGCCATCGCCCGGCCCGAGCTGCGCCGCGAGTGGCACGCCGGTCTACGCCGCCTACCTCGACCGGATGGCCGCGATGATCCAGCGGGGCCAGGACAGCGGCTTCATCGGGCGGCGCCTGAGCGCCCACGAGCTGTCGGTCCTGCTCGAGGCCCTCGCCTACGGCCGGGCCCTCGACGGGATCTCGAGCGACCCGCTGCCCGACCGGTCGTGGCTGACCATGCTCCAGATGATCTTCGAGTCGGTGGCCGGGTAGTTAGCGGTCGGGCCCGAAGACGACCACGTCGGGCCCGCGCCCGCCCGAGCCGCGCGCCCAGCGCACGAGGACGGCGACCACGCCCAGCCCGAGGAACTCGGCCAGGCCGATCCCCAGCCAGCCCACGGTCACGAGGAACAGCCCGATGAAGAAGCCCTTGACGACGCCGTCGTGGATCATCGCCGCCGCCCACAGCAGCGGCCAGGCGAAGAACCAGCTCACGAACGGCGCGACCAGGACCGCCGCGGCGCGGCGGCGCCAGCCGAGGTAGAGGCCGAAGAGCACGACCGCGCCGACCCCGGCCCAGGTCGTGGTGCCCGTCGAGGTCCAGCGCGACTCGTCGAGGAAGATCACGACGGCCATCACGAGCGCCCACAGGATCATCACCCCGGTGACGTTGCCCCGCGCCCGCTGGCGCCAGCCGACGACCACCCCGCTCACCCCACCAAACTAGCCAGGGCCCCGAAGCCGCCCGACAGGCGCCCGGTACGCTCGGGCCGATGAGTGCCGGGGTCGTGGCGTTGCTGGGGTCGGGCGAGACCGCGCCCGGGATGACCAAGGTCCACCGAGACCTCCTCGCGCGCTGCGCGCCAGTTCGCGCGGTCACCCTGGACACCGCGTACGGCTTCCAGCAGAACGTCCCCCAGATGACCGAGAAGCTGGTCGACTACTTCTCGACCTCGCTGCACACCGCCCTCGAGCCCCTCCACCTCACCTCCTACGACGACGCCAGCGAGGTCCAGCGCGCCGTCGTCAAGCGCGCCGTTTCGACGGCCACCTACGTCTTCGCCGGACCGGGGAGCCCCAGCTGGGCGCTGGCCCAGTGGCGGCCCCTCGGCCTGGTCGACGACCTGCACGCCGCGCTCGACGCCGACGCGGTCGTCTGCTTCGCCTCGGCCGCGGCGCTCACGCTCGGCGCCTACACCGCGCCGATCTACGAGATCTACAAGGTCGGCGTGCCCGAGCCCTACTGGCTCGAGGGGCTCGACCTCATGGGCCGCCTGGGGCTGCGCTGCGTCGTGGTGCCCCACTTCGACAACCGCGAGGGCGCCAACTACGACACCCGGTACTGCTACCTCGGCGAACGGCGCCTGCGCCAGCTCGAGGCGGCGCTGCCCGAGGACGTGGCCACCCTCGGCGTCGACGAGCACACCGCGGCGGTCATCGACCTAGGCGCCGACACCATCGCGGTCCGGGGCCGAGGCCACGCCTACTGGCGGCTGGGCGACCAGACGCGAGTCCTCACCAGCAAGTCGCCGACGCCGCTGTCCGAGCTGCGGCTCGCCGCGCCAGCCGTCCGCCAGGCCGCCCCCGACGCCCCGCCCGCGTCCGGCGACCTCGACGAGCTCGGCCGGGCGGCCCTCGCGGGAGGCCACGGCGCGCTCGACGCCGTCGCCGAGCTCGTGCGTCGCGCCCAGGGCGCCCGCCCCGGCCTCATCGACCCCGAGCCCCTGGTCGCGTCGCTCCTCGCCCTGCGCGCCCAGGCCCGGTCCACGGGCGACTACGAGCTCTCCGACGTCCTGCGCGCGGCCCTGGCCGGCGCCGGCGTGGAGATCCGCGACGGCGCCAACGGCGCCACCTGGTCGATCTCTCCCGGGGGCTGAGCGCCCCCGGCCCTCCCACGGGACGGCCGTCGTTCGCCCCAGACGCCAGTGGGCCCCCTCCCGAAGGAGGGGGCCCACTGGTCTAGTGGATGGTGAAGTGGCTACTTCTTGATGCTGAAGGCCACGTTGGCCGTGCCGTTGACGTTGACGATGTGCAGCGTCGCCACTCCGGACTTGGTGCCCTTCTTGACGGACACCGCGACGCGGATCTGGGTCGCCGTGTCATTCAGCACGGTGGTGGTCACGCCCTTCTTCGCAGCCTTCAGGTGGACCGACGCGCTACCCAGGTTCGCCCCGTGGATCGTGATGACCGTGGTCTTACCGATGTGGGCCGGGCGGCCGGACACCGAGGTCACCTTGATCGACGGAAGCGGAGCCGGTCCGCCGTTCATTGCGAACGTGGTCGTCCCGCCGTCGGGGTTCTTCAGCGTGATGGTCGCCGAGGTGCCCGCGGTGGCCTGCGACGAGGTCGTCACCAGGAGGGTGAAGTTCGTCGGGTTCACCTGAACCAGAAGGATCTTGTAGTTCGTCGGGTCAGAGCTCGTCGCCGTCATCCCCGCCTCGAAGCCCGAGCCGGTGATGGTGACTTCCGTGTTCGTCGTGAACGTCGGCACGTAGTACGAGCCAGTCACCACTGGCGTCGGGTCGACCGAGATCGCGTTGAGCACGTCCACCGATCCCGTGCCCGTCGGGCCGGTGATCGTCACGCCATCGAGGATCGGCACGGCGCCCGTGAATCCGATGGGCGTCACCGACACGGTGATCGTGTCGCAGTAGAGCCGTGCAAGCGGCCGAACCCTCCGTGATAACCGGCGTCCCAAAGGTCACCAGACCCGGGGTGTCCGACGTGAGCTTGAGGGAGCTGGCCGCGTCACCAGGGTAGAAACCGTCACCGACGAGCTTGATCGTCGTCGACGTCCCGTTGAGGACCGCCGACGGCGTCACGGTGTTGACGTACGGCGCGTCGTCGACCAGGAAGCCGTGCGCGAGTGTGTCGCTGCCGCCGCCGGGGTTCGTGACTGTCACCGGGATCCAGCCAACGGCCGACGTCGACAGAACGTTGATCGTTCCGTAGATCGCGTGCGGCGTCACCGACGTCACCGTGATCGTCCCGTCCGTGGCTGGGATCGACAGCGTCGACCCCGCCTGGAACATGTCGCCGGCGTAGAAGCCGATGCCCACGAACTTGAACGGCACGTTGGCCGAGCCCTGGAGGACGTAGTCCTGGAAACTGAAGTTGCTGTAGGCCTGGTACGTCCCGGTTCACTCGTAACTGTTCACGTACATCTCCGTCGCCGACGGGATCGCCTGGACACAGCACGCCCGGGGTCGTCGCTACCGACACCCCAGCGGTGCCCACCGTGAACGTGATGTTGTCGCCCGGCGGCACGTTGATGGCGTATCCGCCAACCGTGAACGAGGTCGCGCTGACGTACGTCGCCGCGCATCCGCCGTCCGGAGTCACGTTGCCGAGCGAGTCGGTGTAGAAGACGGCGCAGTAGTTCAACGTCGCCGGGACCAGGGTTCCGGTCACGGTGATCGTGGGGTCAGTCCCCTGGGTGACGGTCGCCGGAGACACGCCGGTGTAGGTCGGCTGGCCGGACACGATGAACGCGCCTGCCAGGGTGCCCACACCCTCCGTGGTCGGGTCGGTCACCGAGATCGAGTCCGAGCCGTTCAACGCCGCGGGGCCGATCGGGTTGATCACGACCGTGCGGATCGTCGAGCTGTCCGTGCCCTGAGGCAGCAGGAAGCAGGTCACCGCGGGGTCGTTCGTGGTGCAGCCCATCCCGTTGACGAAGTTCGTCCCCGTGATGCCGACCGTCTCGCCCAGACCTCCAGCCGTCAACGTCCCAACCGCAGTGACGGCGGTGACCGTCGGGCCGGCCACAATCGTGAGCGTCCCAGTGATCGTCTGGAGGCCGTCGGTCAGCGAGAAGTTGATCGTCCCCGGGTGCCACGTTCGACGCGACGTTGATCGTCCCGTCGATGTGGTTGGCGTCGGGCACGGACGTGGCGGTGAACGACACGCCGACCGTCGTGGTCTGGAAGGTCCAGTTAGCCTCGGCGTCCGATCAAAGTCCGGGGTCCCGCCACCGCTCAGCACGAAGTCCTCGGCCGCGCCGAGAGCGCCCGTGCCGACCGGCGTTGCGCCCACCGACGCGAGGCTCGGAGTGGCGGTCACCCCCGTCGTGAAGTTGAAGAACGGATTGAAGATGACGACCTCACCGGCGCCGTTGGACAGGATCGCGCTAGGCGTTGTCCGACGTCGACTGCGGGGACGACAGGTCGGACACCGTGGCGGCGGCCGCGTGGTTGTCCGCCACCGCCGGCGTGACACCGACCACACCGCCACCCGGTAGCGACGTGACCGTGAAGGTCTCGGGCGTCAGGTAGAAGGGGTCGGGGTTGACCGTGATCTTGTCACCGACGGCGATGCCCACAACGCTGGTCAGCGTCAAGGCGTTCTGGCCGGGCGACGCCGGGCTCGCCAGGACTCCGGCGAGCGTCGTTGTGCGCACGGACGGAACGGTGACGGCCAGGGTCGAGGTGTTCTTGTTCACCGGAGGTGACCGTGCCGGTCACGTTGTCCTCGTTGAAGGTGATCGTCGAACCATTGACGAAGCCAAAGCCCGGGACGTACGCGTTGAGCGAGTAGGTGCCCGGAGTGAGGCTGCCGACAGGCGCGCCGGTCACCGTGCTCGTGACCGTGATCCCCGGCGCTGCGTTGATCGCAATCAACGGAGCGGTCGCCTCGACGTACGTGCCGTTGTTGACCGTCATCACCGCGGCGCCGGTCGTCGGGAACGACCACTCCACCAGGGTGCCGACGGCGTGGGCCTTCGGCACCGAAATGCCGTTGAACGTGTTGCCCGTCCGGCTCGTGTACGTGACGACCTCAGAGTTTGCGCCGTCGCTGATGGTCAGCGACCCGGCACCAACCGGGGCGCCCGAGCCGTCAGCCACGACCAGTGTCGTGCTGGCCGGCGTGAGCGCAGTCGTGACGGTGCTCGTCGCGAAGCGCGGAACGATCACCTGGACGCGCGCGGTGTTGGTGCCGTCAACCGAGAGCACTGTGCCCGAAAGGATCTCGGTCGGGTTCGTCAGGCCACCGAAGGTGACGTTGACCGTCGAGCCCGTGGTGATCGGGAAGGTCGAGCTGCCCTGGACGAAGATGATCGAGGACGTGCCCGGGGTCAATGACCCGGAGATGTACGTCACAACCGGCGGGGTCGGGGCCGGCGGACCGACCGCCTGGGCGGCCTCGCCGATGCCGAGAATCCCGGTGCCCGTGGCGTTGCTCGAGTCAGGGTTCAGAACCTTGACGTTGTCCTGGGCGATCGCAGCACCCGGGGCGACCGTGACCGAGAAGGTCAGGGTCGAGCTGTTGACGAACGTCGTCGTCCCGAAGGTCACGCCCGCCGACGGGGCCGGCAATGAGACCACGGCGCCCGGCTCGAAGCCGGTACCGGTCACCGTGATCGGCACGACTGAGCTGCTCGGGCCGGCCGGGATGCCGAGCTCGCTCGGAGCGATCCCGGTGATCGTCACGGGGGTCGCGGCGGCGTTCACCGTGTACGTGCTGACGAACGTGCCGTTGAGGTTCCCGAGCGACGGGTAGTAGTTGTGGACGATCATCGACCATGTGCCCGGCGTCGCACCCGCGGTGTTGACCGTGAAGGTGGCGGTCGTGCCCAGCGAGTTCGGCGTCGTTGAGCAGCACGGAGTCGTCGGCGGCACGCCGGTGCCCGCGAACGTGACGTAGGTGTCGCGCAGGCCCGTGCCGGTCAGGGTCACGGTGGTGGACGCGCCGACCGTCGCGGCGTTGCCGGTCACCCCGGTCACCTGCGGGCCAACGTCGATGCCCAGGCCGACCGTCATAGTCACCGAGCCACTGTCGTCAGTCAATGTCAGCGGGTAGAAGCCCGTGGGCGTCGTGGAGGACACGGTGATGGTCGCCGTTCCGTGAATGGAGGAGACCTCCTGGACGTTGGAGAAGGACACCCCCGGCGCGGTGGTCGTCAACGTGACGTTCCCGCCCACGGCCTGGTCATTGGCGAAGCCCGTGCCGTAAAAGTCGATCGCGCCCGAGCCGCCCTGACCGGCGACGATAAAGACCGGGCAGTAAGTGTTCGTATACGAAGAGGCGCACGTAAGGGTCGGAGCTGTCGCCGCCCCCGCCACGCTCGCCGCGGGCAGACCCACGGCCACCATGACGGCGGCCGCGGCGGCCGTCTTGGCGAACACTCGAGGAATCCGTCGCAGAGCCTTCATTACGAATCCTTCTTTCGTAGCGAGGTTGGTTGTCACTTCACTCCATTCACCGAGACCGACTCCCATCGGCCTACACATTTGAGGTACAGCGGCACAGCAAACGACGTAAGGCACTATGCCCGTGACGGTGCACGGCCGTTACCTCTGTGGCCAGTATAGATAAGGCGTTCTCCCCGGCGCGAATACCGAATCGCCCTACTCATCAGGTGAATTTTTCCTCGGCCGAGTGTCGCGGCCCTGCAAAACCCCTGATGGCGGCGGTGCCAGCGCCAGGGATTCCTCACCGGAGGCGCGAACCCCAGCAATCTCCCCAAATTTTCACGGAGTCGTAATCGCGTCGTTCGTTTCGCGCGTCGCGACAATCGCGCTGAGGACCCGTTCAGGAAGGTCGACGCGTCACGCGATCGCGCAGCGGTTCGGCCCGACCTCGAGGTCCGCGGCGTCCTCGCCCAGCGCCTCGCGGCCGGCGTTGATGGTGACGATCCGCTGGTAGTTCGGCGGGCGGTCCGTGACGCGCGCGACGGCCCACGCGACGAAGCCCTCCTCGTCGAGGGCGAGCGCGGGCAGCGTCGCGCGAAGCTCCCCGAGCGGGCGCGCGACGAACCGGCCCGACCGCACGACGACCCCGGGGCCGTAGTGCGCCGGGAAGACGAGGACCGAGTCCGACAGGGGCAGGACCCGCTCGTGGAGGCTCCGGTAGAGGCGGTGGGCGAAGGCCTCGGCCTGGTCAGCGAGGTCGGGGCGTCCGACGCTCTCGAGGAACAGGGTGTCGCCCGTGAAGATGGCCGCGGAGCCCAGGCGGTACATGGTCGACCCCTCGGTGTGGCCCGGGACGCTCACGGCCGACACGGTCAGCGCCACGCCCTCGGCCAGGGCGACCGACGCGCCGTCGACCAGCGCGACGAAGTCGAAGGCGAATGGGTCGGCGGCGTTCAGCCAGAGCTCCGCACCGGTCGCCGCGACCAGGGCGCGGGCTCCCGAGAGGTGGTCGGCGTGCAGGTGCGTGTCGAGCACGTGGGTGACCCGCCAGCCGCGCTGGCCGGCGATCCCCGCGTAGAGGGCGGTGTCGAGGGACGGGTCGATGACCACGCAGGCGCCGTCGGCGCCGACCACGTAGGACAGGCAGCCCTTGCCCCGCCGGCGGACCTGGACCACCGTCGCGCCGCCGATCTCGCCGGCCGCGGTGTCGTAGGTCTCGGCCCAGGCGTGCATCCCGCCCGCGACGACGGCGCTCGCGCGTCCGTGGCGCGCGAGGATCTCGGCGCCCTGGCGGGCCCGCGAGCCGCTCGCGCAGATGACGGCGACCCGTCGGTCGTCGGGCACCTCGTCGATCCGCGACTCGAGCTCGTCGATGGGCACGTTGCGCGCGCCGTCGATCGACCAGTCGGCGAACTCGTAGGGCGTGCGCACGTCCAGCAGGAAGAGGTCGCCGGGGTCGTCGAGCAGCGGCGCCAGTTCGCTGGTCGTGAGCTCGCTCACGATGTCGGCGACGGCCACGCGTGAAGTCTACGGCTAGATTCGTTGGACCGATATGGGGATCCCCCCGTCGGTCGCCCCCGGAGGTGAGATGGACGCCATCGGCTCGGTCGACCCGGCCGGGGCTCGGGACCTCGTCGCGGCCGGGGCGCGCCTGCTCGACGTTCGAGACGACCACGAGTGGGCGGCGGGCCGCGCGCCCGGCGCCCTGCACGTCGCCCTGGCCGAGCTGCCGGACCGCGTCGACGACCTGGACCGGTCGCGCGCGATCGTGTGCGTCTGTCGCAGCGGCGGGCGCTCGGCGCGCGCGACCGAGTTCCTCGTCGAGCGGGGCTTCGACGCGGTCAACCTCGCCGGCGGCATGACCGCGTGGGCGCTCGCCGGGCTCGACCTAGAGGGCGACGGCCCCGAGGCGATGGTCGTCTAGCGGTGCGCGCGCGCCGCGCCCTCGTGCGCCTCGTCGGCCCGCTCGCCCTCGGCGCGACGCTGGCGGCGGGCGTCCCGGCGGGCGCCGTCGGGCTGCTCCCGCCGAACAACCCCTCGGTCAACATCGCGCCGTCGCCTAACTTCCTCTCGAGCGGGTCGTGCCGGACGGTCCCGGGCGGATTCTCCTGCGTGAACCCGTGCGTCCACGGCGTGCGCCAGCTCGGGGTCCTGCACCTGAGCTTCCCCACCCTCGACAACTCGACCGCGTGCACCCTGTTCCTGCTGCGCAGCATCGACGCCGCGCGGACTCGCGAGGGCCTCGGCGCCCTCGTCCTGCCGACGAACTGGTACCGGCTCAGCGTCGCCCAGCAGCTCTTCGTCGTGGCCGACATCGAGCGCGTCGACCGCGGGCTCGCCCCGTACCTGGGGCTCAACCGGGCGCTGAGCGCGTCGGCCCAGCGCGCCGCCAACTCGCGCACGGACCCCACGGTGGCGCGAGGGTTCGCGATCGCACGGCGCAACGGCGCGGTCCAGTACGGGGCGACGATGGCCACCGGCTACAGCGCCCTCGAGGCCGACTACATCTGGATGTACGACGACGGCTGGGGCGGCGGCTCGACGTCCAACCTGGCCTGCACCGGCCCCGGCGCGCCGGGCTGCTGGGGCCACCGCGACCAGCTCCTGGGCTCGGACTCGCCCTACAACCCGGGCGTCGGGCTGGGCTGCCGGGTCTGCGAGATGGGCGCCGGCTTCGCGGTCGTCGGGGGGTCCGGCTCGTTCACCGACCTCGTCGAGCGCCCGGGCGCGGTGGCCCCGCCGATGTACTTCACGTGGGCCCGGGACGTCGCGCCCTACCTGCCGGCCCCGGGCGCGCCGCCGGTGATCAGCGGCGGCTGAGCAGTCCCAACGGGATTCGAACCCGTGCCTCCACCTTGAGAGGGTGATGTCCTAGGCCACTAGACGATGGGACCCTGACCGGATTGCTCCGTTCGCTCGGGGGCAAGGACTCGAACCCTGAATAACGGGACCAGAACCCGTTGTGTTGCCAATTACACCACCCCCGAAGGGCCCGGGCAGCTTACCCGACGGCCTACGGGCCACCGCGGGGCCACGTGACCGACGGGCCGCTCGTCGTCCACGACGACAGCGTGTCGTAGCCGACGATCCGCCCGATCGCCGACCTCGACGGTCTCGCGCAGGTAGTACCACCAGAGCGACCCGCCCGACGTCGGCGAGTGGGTCACCGGCTCGGGGTACGGCGTGAGGCCCTCGCCCGACGCGATGGCCATCGCGCGGTACTCGTGGAACGGGTCGGTCACGCACAGCACGCTCGACAGGTGGTGCGTGTAGAGCTTGGCCACGACCGACGCCACGTTCTGCCAGGTGTCGACCCCAGCGCCCTGGATGATGCGCCTCGCCGGCACGCCGCGCGCCTCGAGCCAGCCGGCCGACACCCCGGCCTCGGTGTACACGTCGCCCTTCTGCTTGCCCCCGGTGACGACGACCCACGCCGCGCGGTGGTCCCGGTAGAGGGTGAGCGCCTCGGTGAGCCGGGCGGTGAGCTCGGCCGACGGCTTGCCGTTGTCCTCGGCGGTGCCGAAGACGAGGATCGCGTCGGCGTCCTTGGTGGAGTGCTCGTGGCTCGTCAGCCAGATCTGGACGAAGGTGACGGCGAAGTAGATGACGACCGCGAGACGAGGATCCGCCAGCAGCCGCAGGAAGAGCTTGATCGGACCGAGGATCACGCGCCGGCCCGCGCCAGCGCGCCCGCCACGCGCGCCACCTGCGCTCGCGGCCCAGCGACCGCCATCGACTCGAAGAGCGGCAGGCCGACGCGCGCGCCGGTCACGGCCACGCGCAGCGGGGCCTGCGCCTTGCGCAGGCGAGGTCCCGTGGCGCTCGCCGACGGCGGCGAGCGGCGGCGTGCAGCGCGGCGGCCTCCCAGTCGGCGGGCCCCGATCTCGTCGAGCGCCTCGGCGCAGCACGGCCAGGATGTCGCGGCCGTGGGCGGAGCGGATCGGCCTTGTCGAACGCCGCGTCGTCGACCGCCACGTCGCTCGAGGAACAGGAAGTCGACCATCGCCGGGACCTCGTCGAGGGTCGCGACCCGCTCTGGACGAGGGGCGCGACGCGCGCGAAGAGCGCCGCGTCGAACTCGCTCGCCCGCCCACGGCGGCCGCGTCGCCCGGCGGTCGCCATCGCCGAGGCACGGGCGCGACCCAGGGCGCGGCAGCGCGTCGACGAACTCGTCGGTGGTCAGCGCGCGGACGTACTCGCCGTTCAGGTGGGTCAGCTTCGCCACGTCGAAGAAGGCCGGCGAGTGCGTCACGTCCTCGGCGATGCGAACTGCGCGACCAGTCGTCGCGCGGTCGACGATCTCCTCGTCGCCGCGCGGGCTCCAGCCGAGCAGCGCCGAGGTAGTTGACGAACGCCTCGGGCAGGTAGCCCCGGTCGCGGTAGGACTCGACGGCCACCGGGTCGCGGCGCTTGGAGAGCTTCTTGCGCTGCTCGTTGACGAGCATCGGCAGGTGCGCGTAGGCGGGCAGCGTCGACGAGCTCGACGCCCGCGCAGGCGTTGAGGGCCTCCCACATCATCACCTGCTTGGGCGTGGTCGGCAGCAGGTCCTCGCCGCGGATCACGTGGGTGATGGCCATGGAGCGGTCGTCGACGAGGTTGGCGAGCGGGTAGAGCACGAAGCCGTTGGACTTGACGACGACGAAGTCCTCGTAGGCGCCGTTGGGCGAAGGCCACGTCGCCGCGGATGAGGTCGTGGACCACCGTCTCGCCCGTCGGGCACCCGGAACCGCAGCGCGACGCCCGGGGCGCGCGCGAGCCCGCGGTCGCGGCAGTGGCCGTCGTAGCCCGGCGCGCCGCGTCGCCCTCGCGCGCTCGTCGATCGCCTCGCGCGTGCAGTCGCAGGCGTAGAGGTAGCCGCCGGCCCAGAGCGCGTCGGCCGCCGCGGCGTGGTCGGCCGCCAGCTGGCTCTGGAAGGAGGGCCCCTCGTCGGCGGTGAGCCCGAGCCACTGCATCGCGGTCGACGATCCCGGCCGACCACTCGTCGCGGTTGCGCTCCTGCGTCGGTGTCCTCGATGCGCAGGATGAACATGCCGCCGGTGTGGCGGGCGAAGAGCCAGTTGAAGAGCGCCGTGCGCGCCGTGCCGACGTGGAAGAACCCGGTCGGCGACGGGGCGATGCGGACGCGCGGCGCGTCCACGCGTCTACTCCTCGAGGCGAGAGGGCGCCGTTGGGACAGCTGGCGACGGCCTGGCGCAGCCGGTCGTCGAACTCCGGCCCCGGGCTCGTCGTTGAGGACGTACATGAACCCGTCGTCGCGGACCTCGAAGATCTCGGGAGCGATGCCCATGCACACGGCGTTGCTCGCGCACAGGTCGTAGTTCACGATGACCTTCACGTCGCCTCCCGGTCCCGTCCAGCGTACCGGGCCTCGTGGCGCGCGCACGCCCGGGACGTACACTCGGGTCCCGATGGAGTACCGGCGCATCGGATCGCTCACGGTCTCGTCGGTCGGGGTCGGCTGCAACAACTTCGGCTCGCGGCTCGACCAGGCCGCGACCGACGAGGTCGTGGGCGCCGCGCTCGACGCCGGGATCACCCTCTTCGACACCGCCGACACCTACGGCGCGACGCAGAGCGAGGTGCTGCTCGGTCGCGCCCTCGGGTCCCGGCGCGACGAGGCCGTGGTCGCGACCAAGTTCGGCATGCCCGTCGACGACGACCACTGGGGCGCGTCGCCCGAGTACGTGAGGAGCGCCTGCGACGCGTCGCTGGCGCGCCTGGGCACCGACCGGATCGACCTGTACCAGCTCCACGCCCCCGACGACACCGTGCCCATCGCCGACACCCTCGGCGCGCTGGGCGACCTCGTCGCCGCGGGCAAGGTCCGCGAGATCGGCTGCTCGAACCTGACCGCCGAGCAGCTGCGCGCCGCGGCCGACGCGGCCGGCGCGGGCCCGGCCTTCGCGTCGGTCCAGAACCAGTACTCGCTGCTCGCGCGCGACCCCGAGCGCGACGGGGTCCTCGACGCCTGCGCGCAGATGGGCCTCGCCTTCCTGCCTTACTACCCCCTGGCCAACGGCCTGCTCACCGGCAAGGTCCGCCCGGGCGAGCCGGTCCCCGAGGGCACGCGCCTGGCCACGATGTCCCCCGAGCGCAGCGCGCACTGGCTCAGTGACCGGATCACCGCCAGGGTCGCGGAGCTCCTCGACTTCGCCGAGTCGGCCGGAACCCCGCTGCTCGCCCTGGCCGTGTCGTGGCTGCTCGACCACCCCCCGGTCGCCTCGGTGATCGCCGGGGCCTCGAGCGCCGAGCAGGTCCGCGCCAACGCCGGCGCGGTCCGGCCCCTGTCCCCGGGGGTCCGCCAGCGCCTCGACGAGCTCAGCGCCTGACCAATCCCGGCGCTCGCGTAGGACGTAGAACAGGGTGAGGCCCCCCGGGCCGAACTCGAGGAGGTGGCATGAGGTCCGATTCGATTCGAGGGCGCGCCGCGCGGCTGGCGTTCGCCGGCGCGCTGTGCCTGGCGGTCGCGGGGCTCGCGGCCTCGACCGCCTCGGGCGCCGGCTCGAAGAGCCAGGTCGTCGTCAAGTCGTTCAAGTCGGTGACGATGGGCACCTTCCTGACCACGACCTCGGGCCGGCCGCTCTACACGCTCACCACCGACTCGAAGAACCGCTCGACGTGCAACGGGTCGTGCCTGGCGACCTGGCCGGCCCTCACGGTGGGCAAGAACGTTCGTCCGACCGGCGCCGCCGGGCTCGGCACCTTCAAGCGGTCCAACGGCAAGATCCAGGTGACCTACAAGGGCCGGCCGCTCTACACCTTCACCCAGGACTCCAAGGACCAGCCCACGGGCGGCGGGGTGAACGGCTTCAAGCTCGCCACCGTCAAGTAGGGCCTCTCTGAGGGGACACCGCGTCGACCCCGACGACCTGGTGGCTACGACGCCTTGACGACGGCCAGCAGCTTGGTCAGGGTGTCCTTGGCGTCGCCGAAGAGCAGCACCGTCTTGGGGTTGTAGAGGAGGTCGTTCTCGATGCCCGGCGAAGCCGGGGCGCATCGAGCGCTTGAGGAAGACGACGTTCTCGGCCAGGTCGGCTCGGATGATCGGCATGCCGTAGATCGGCGAGGACGGCTCGTCCATCGCGGCCGGGTTGACGGTGTCGTTGGCGCCCACGACGAGGGCGACGTCGGTGGTCGGGAGCTCGGAGTTCGCCTCGTCCATCTCCTTGAGCGACGTCGTAG
This sequence comes from uncultured Actinomycetota bacterium, assembly GCA_963820815.1. GTDB lineage: Bacteria > Actinomycetota > Acidimicrobiia > Acidimicrobiales > RAAP-2 > RAAP-2. Next base: position 375,452 of record CAWGBL010000004.1, read on the forward strand.
GGGACGTTGGCCTCGGCGAGCAGCACGTTCATGTGCCCGGGCATCCGCCCGGCGACCGGGTGGATGGCGAAGATCACCTCGATCCCCTTGGCCTCGAGGGCCTCGGCGAGCTCGCGCAGCACGTGCTGGGCCTGGGCGACCGCCAGCCCGTAGCCCGGGATGATGACGACGCGGCTGGAGTAGCTGAGCAGGACGCCGATGTCCTCGGCGCTGCCCGAGCGCACCGAGCGCCCGTCGTCGCGCTCAGTGGCGCCGCTCGCGGTGACGACCGACCCGAAGGCGCTGAAGAGGATGTTCGGCAGGCTCCGGCCCATCGCCGCCGACATGAGCCGCGTCAGCAGGATGCCCGAGGCGCCGACGAGCGTGCCGGCGACGATGAGCAGGTTCGAGCCGAGGGTGAAGCCCGACGCGGCGACCGCGACGCCGGTGAAGGAGTTGAGCAGCGAGATCAGCACCGGGACGTCGGCGCCGCCGATCGGTAGGACGAAGGCGACGCCGAGCACGGCCGAGAGCCCCAGCATGATCCACACCAGCGAGGTGGACCCGGTGACCAGGATCCACCCGATGAGGACCAGCGCGCCGGCGCCGATCAGCCCGTTGAGCAGCTGCTGGCCGGGGTAGGTCACCGGCCGGCCGGTCATCAGCTCCTGGAGCTTGGCGAAGGCGACGGCCGACCCGGCGAACGAGACGGTCCCGATGAGGACCCCGAGCAGGACCTCGAGCATCACGTAGGTCGCGGGCTTGGTCGAGTGGATGTGGATGAACTCCGTGATCGACACCAGCGCCGCCGCGCCGCCGCCGACCCCGTTGAAGATCGCGACCAGCTGGGGCATCGCGGTCATCTTCACGAAGCGCGCCACGGGCACGGCGACGATGACGCCGACGCCGATGCCCAGCAGGATGAGCGGCACGTGGTAGAGCGCGTGGCCGTCGACGAACTTGAAAAACGTCGCGACGATGGCGAGCAGCATGCCCGCCGCGGCGATGATGTTGCCCCGGCGCGCGTGCTTGGGGCTCGAGAGCCCCTTGAGCGCGACGATGAACGTCGTCGCCGCGACCAGGTAGAGCAGGTCGATCAGGGTCCCGCGGCTCACGCGGCCCCCTCGCCCTCGGCCTCGGCCTCGGCCTTGGGCTTGGGCGCCTTGGCCTTGAACATCTCGAGCATCCGGTCGGTCACGACGAAGCCGCCGACCACGTTGAGGGTGGCCAGGATCACCGCGAGGAAGCCGAGGACCTCCTGGGCGTTGGTCGTCGCCGAGCCGAGAATGAGCATGGAGCCCACGAGGATCACCCCGTGGATCGCGTTCGACCCGCTCATCAGCGGGCGTGTGCAGGATGCTCGGGACCTTGGAGATCACCTCGATCCCGACGAAGGCCGCGAGCACGAAGACCGTCGCGTACTGGAGCAGCGCGTTGCCCATCACCCCTCCTCGGCCGGCGCTGGGGCGACCGGCACGCGGGCCACGCCGAGCGCCTCGGCGGTCGGCGCGTGGTTGACCTGGCCGTCGCGCGCGACGGTCACGCCGACGACGACCTCGTCGGACCAGTCCGGCGCGACCGCGCCGTCGACGAGGAACAGCGCGAGGAGCTTGAGCACGTTGTTGGCGTAGAGGAAGCTCGCGTGCGCGCCCATCGACGCCGGCGGGTTGGCCATCCCCACGACCCGCACCCCGGCGTGGTCGACGGTCTCGCCGGCCACGGTGAGCTCGCAGTTGCCGCCGCCGTCGGCCGCCATGTCGACGATGAGCGAGCCGTCGGCCATGGCCTCGACCATCGCGGTGGTCACCAGGATCGGCGAGCGCCGCCCCGGCACGGCCGCGGTCGTGATCACGATGTCGGCGTTGGCGACCTCGCCGGTGAGCTCGGCCTGCTGGGCGGCGCGCTCCTCGGCGGTGAGCTCGCGCGCGTAGCCGCCGGCGGCGTCCGCGGTCACCGAGAGCTTGACGAAGGTGGCGCCGGCCGACTCGGCCTCCTCCTTGGCCGCGGTACGCACGTCGTAGGCGCGGACCTTGGCGCCGAGGCGCTTGGCCGTCGCGATGGCCTGGAGCCCGGCGACGCCGACGCCCATCACGAGCACCTTGGCCGGGCGGATGGTGCCGGCGGCCGTCGTAAGGAGCGGGAAGAAGCGGTCGAAGTCGGTCGCCGCGACCAGCACCGAGCGGTAGCCCGACACGGTGGCCTGCGAGGAGAGGGCGTCCATGTACTGCGCCCGGCTGATGCGCGGCAGGAGGTCGAACGAGAGCGCCGTCACGCGCCGCTCGTTGAGCGCCTTCACGACGTCCAGGGCCAGCAGCGGGGACAGGAAGGAGAGGTGCAGCGACCCCTCGGGCAGGCGGGCCACCTCGTCGAGGGTGGGCGGGTTCACGCGCAGGTTCACGTCGCCCGCGGCGGACGCGGCGACGGCCGCCCCGGCGTCGGCGTAGGCGGCGTCCGTAAAGTGCGAGCGGGCCCCGGCGCCGGCCTCGACGACCACCTCCCAGCCCCCCGCGACGAGGGACTTCACGGCCTCCGGGGTCAGCGCGACGCGGGTTTCGCCCGCGCGGGACTCCCGATAAACCGCGATTTTCACAGTCCCCATTTCTAGCAGCCCGCCTCGCGGCCACTCAGGGGTTCGCCGGCGTCGCGAGCCGATTCGTGACCAATGTCACACGGCGTTCGCGCGCAGGAAACGAACGACCTCGTCGGCGACGCGCTCGGGCGCCTCGATCGGCAGCCAGTGGCCGACGCCCTCGACCCGGACGTACGTGAACCCGCCCGAGCAGTGCGACGCCGAGGCGACCATCTGGCGCTCGCTGAGCGCGACGTCGCCGCTCGACCACAGGCCGAGCGTCGGCGCGGCGACGTCGGGCAGCCGAGGCGGTTCGGTGAGGAACCAGTCGGCGCGGAAGTTCGCCCCGTACCAGCGCAGGTGCGCGCTCATCTGGCCGTCGCGCTCGAGCTCGGCGATGACGTCGTCGACGCGCGGGTGGCGGACCAAGCGCCGCAGCGCCTCGTGGTCGTTGTAGCGCAGGAACGCCTCGCCCAGGCCGGGCTGGGAGAAGACCAGCATGTACCAGCTCTTGACCATCTGGTCGAGCCCCGCCGCGCGGAAGGCCGACGGGTGCCCGACCGAGAGGGCGGCCAGCGCGCTCACGCGCTCGGGCGCGGCCATCGCGGCCGCCCAGGCCAGCGCCGCGCCCCAGTCGTGGCCGACCAGGGCCGCGCGCTCGGCGCCGAGCGCGTCGAGGATCGCGCCCACGTCGCCAATCAGGTGGGCCATCGCGTAGGCGTCGACGGCCTCGGGCTTGGACGACCGCCCGCAGCCGCGCAGGTCCGGCGCGGCCACGCGAAAACCCGCCTCGACCAGGCGAGACGCAACGCCGTCCCAGAGCCGCGCGGTGTCGGGCCAGCCGTGCAGGAGCAGCACCGTCGGCCCCTCGCCGGTCACCTCGACGACCAGGTCGACGTCACCGTGCCGGGCGATCTGGAGGGGCATCGGGTGACGGTACACCCGGCGTGTAGAACGACGCCATGGAACTGTTCAGAACCTCCGTCACATCACCGGTCGGCACCTGGGTCGTCGAGGGCGACGACCGGGCGGTCACCCGGATCTACATGCCCCACGAGCCGACCAAGGCATCGCCGGGCACGCCGCCCAAGGCGGTGAAGGACGCGGCGACGCAGCTGGCCGAGTACTTCGCCGGGACGCGCAAGCGCTTCACCGTCAGGCTCGCCGCCGCCGACGCCACCGAGTTCCAGCGCGACGTGTGGGACGCGCTCGTCGCCATCCCCTACGGGCAGGTGCGCACCTACGGCGACGTCGCCGCCGCGGTCGGCCGACCGCGCGCGACGCGCGCGGTCGGCAACGCCAACCACGTCAACCCGTGGCCGGTGCTGGTGCCGTGCCACCGCGTGGTCGGCGCCGCCGGGCTCGGCGGCTACGGCGGCGGCGTCGACGTCAAGACGTTCCTGCTCGACCTCGAGGGCGCGACCTACTAGCCGCCCTCGCGCCAGTCGCTCTCGAGCGTCGCGCGCGAGCGCCCGTCGGGACCGGGCGCGGTGAGCCGTCGGTGGATCCGCCAGGTGACCCAGAACATGACGAGGGCGAGCGGGATCTCGAGCGCGAGGAACCACAGGCTCTCGTCGACGTCGCGGTAGCGCGCGGTCGTCACGTCGAACCAGGCGTCGACGACGAGCAGCGTGCCGCAAGCGCAGGCGAAGAGCATCAGCACCGCGCGCCGGCGCCAGGCCGCCCACGCCGCGGCCAGCAGCGTCAGCACCTGGAGGCTGTCGATGCCGACCCAGGCCACGTCCCAGTGGTCGGCCACGTAATGGCGCGGGAGCCGCCAGCCCAGGTAGGCGGTCCACGCCGTCTCGAGGACCGCGGCGACGGCGAAGGTGGTCAGGACCACGTCGCGGCGCCGCCGTTGCCAGTCCATCAGCCCGTGGGCGCCGGCGGGTCGCGCCGGACCCGCATCTCGATCGTGGCGCCGCGCTCGCCCTCGACGAACCGCGCCGACCCCCCGTGGAGGGCGACGACCTCGGCGACGATCGCCAGGCCGAGCCCGGTGCCGCCGAGACGCCGGCTGCGCGACGAGTCGGCGCGCGCGAAACGCGCGAAGAGCCGCGCGCTCGTGGCGACGTCGAGGCCCTCGCCGTCGTCGGCCACGCGCACCACCGCGTCCTCGCCGTCGACGTGGGCGTCGAAGCGCAGCTCGGCGTTGGCGTAGCGCACCGCGTTATCGACGACGTTGCGAATCATCCGGCGGTAGAGGGTGGCGTCGCCGGCCACCCGCGTCGGCAGCACCGCCGACGTGTCGACGGAGAGCTCGGTCACCGAGCGCACCCGGATGGCCTCCTCGAAGAGGAGGTCGTCGAGGTCGACGTCCTCGCGGCGGACCTCGATCGAACGCTCGTCGTGGCGGGCGAGCCAGAAGAGGTCGTCGATGATCCCCTCGAGTCGCCGGCCCTCGCGCACGACCGCGTCGCCCACCTCGGGCCAGCGCGCGCCCTCGGGGTCTCCGCGCGCGCGCTCGACCGTGGCCAGCAGGGTCGTCAGCGGGCTGCGCAGCTCGTGGCTCGCGTTGGAGACGAACTCCTGCTGGAAGCGGCTCGCCGCCTCGAGCCGGTCGAGCATCCCGTTGAGCGTGCGCGACAGCCGCGCGATCTCGTCGTCGCCGCCGGTCACCGGGACGCGCTCGGAGAGGTCCTGCGCGGCGATCGCGGCGACGCGGCGCCGGATCGTCTCGACCGGCTTGAGCGTGAACCCCACGCCGAGCCAGATGAGGACGCCGGCGATGAGCATGAGCAGCGGGAAGGACACGGCGACGCTGGCGATCAGCACCGTCTCGGAGTGCGTGATCGGCGTGTCGTAGACGAAGCCGAAGATGAACCCCGGCCCCTTGGACGTCGTGATGTACTCGACCACCCCGTCGCCCAGCAGCGCGCGCGTCGCCGTCGTCGACTCGCTCCTCGCCAGCTTGAGCGCCAGGCCGTTGCTCGAGGTGAAGTCGCTCGTCGCGCGCGCCAGCACCCCGACGCCCACCAGCGGCTGGCTGGCCGCCCACACGCGCCTGCCGGTCAGGTCCGTCACCTGGACCACGACGTTGCCTTGCATCGGCAGGGCGAGCTCGTGGCCGGGCAGGGTGACGGCCGTCAGTCGGTCCTGGGTCTCGGCGATGACGCCGTCGATCTGGTTGACCGCGGCGTTTATCTGGGAGCGGTGCACGAGGGTGACGATCGCGAATCCGGTGAAGGCGAGCACCGCGCCGACGCTGACGACGAAGGCCAGCGTCAGCCGGGCGCGGATCGACAGCGGTCGCCTCACGGCGTGGAGCGCACCACGTAGCCGACCCCGCGCACGGTCGCGATGAGCGAGGGCCCGTCGGGGGAGTCGAGCTTTCGGCGCAGGTAGCCGACGTAGACCTCGACGATGTTCGGGTCGCCGTCGAATCGGTCGCCCCAGACCGAGTCGAGGATGTCGGCCTTGGACAGGGGGCGGTCGAGGTTCGAGAGGAGGTGCTCGAGCAGGGCGAACTCGCGCGGGGTCAGCGTCACCTCCTGGCCCCGGCTGGTGACGCGCCGGCTGAGCGGGTCGAGCGCCACCGGGCCGGCGAGCAGCGCCGCCGGCCGGCCGCGGCCGTGGCGCCGCACCAGCGCGTGGACGCGGGCGCAGAAGATCGACCGCTCGAAGGGCTTGCGCAGGAAGTCGTCGGCCCCGACCTCGAGCCCCTCGATCTCGTCGAGCTCGCCGTCCTTGGCGGTGAGCATCATGAGGGGGGTCTGGACCTGGGCCCGGCGCAGGTCGAGGCAGACGTTGAAGCCGTTGCGGCGAGGCAGCATGACGTCGAGCACGATGACGTCGTAGGCCCCGACCAGCGCCTCCGCGTACCCCGACTCGCCGTCGTGGCGCTCGACGACGTCGAATCCCTCGTCGTTCAAGATCCCGGCCACCGCGCTCGCGAGGTCGACGTCGTCCTCGACGACGAGCGCCCGGCGGCGTTCGTCACTCATCTCAGGTAGAGGTTACCGTCCGACTCCTCGACGACGTTGAGCTTGGACAGCCCGCGCGGCGATGGGCCAGTGAGGACCTGGCCGGTGTCGACGGCGAAGGTCGAGCCGTGGCACGGGCAGGCGATCAGGTGGTTGGAGGAGTAGTAGCCGACGGTGCAGCCGGCGTGCGGGCAGACCGCGTCGTAGGCGAAGAACTGGCCCGTGGTCGGCTGGACGACGAGGCCGGGGTCGCCGGTGGCCGGGATGGTGAAGCTCGCGGCGTTGCCGACGGGCACGTCCTTGGCCGGGCCCAGCAGCGTCCCCGACGCCGAGGTCGGCGCCGTCGTCGGCGTCGACCCGCCGGGCGTGGTCGTGGTCGACCCGCCGAGCTGGGTGGGCGCGACCGGCGCCTTGGCGCGCCCCAGCGCGCGCCCGATCCCCGCGGTGACCGCGGCCAGCAGCGCCGCCGCGCCCGCCGCCGACGCCGCCGCGGCGCCGCCGAGCACGACCGAGCGCCGGTCGACCGCGTCGAGGCCCCGCTCGCCGAGCGGCTCGCGCGGCCCGAGCAGGACCGGGCAGGCCCCGGCGTCGCACGGCCGGCCCTCGCGCGCGCCGCAACGGCCCGACCGGAAGTGGCCGCACAGCCGCTGGACCTCGACGAAGGGGATGGCGACGAGCGTCGGCGAGGGGGCGCGCTCCATCTTCGCGGCGCGACGCGCGATCCACGCGTCGACCGTGGTGCGCGACCCGCCGCCGGCGACGATCAGCGGGAGCCACGCGAAGAAGAAGACGATGTCGGCGCCCGTGAAGTACGGGGACGCGTGGAAGCTCACCGTGAGGAAGAGGGTGAGCGACAGCACCGCGCCGCCGAGCGCCGCGACCCGGGTCCACAGGCCGAGCAGCGCACCCGTTCCGACGGCGACCTCGGCCAACGCCACGACCAGCCCGATCGGCTTGGCGAACTGGACCAGGTGGGTGAGCAGGAACGAGACCGGGCTGATGCGCACCGAGGCGATGAGCTGGGCCTGGATCGACGACGGGCTCTGGGCGTTGAAGAAGTTGGGGTTGGCCAGCTTCTGAAGGCCCGCGTAGAGGAAGGTCACGCCGAGGAACGCGCGCAGCGGCAGCAGGACCCACTCGGCCTGCGCCCAGGCGCGCACCGGCGCGCGGAAGGGCAGCCGACGCTCGCGACCCCGGCTGCGAACGACCGGGCGAGCGGCGGGCATGGACCATGGTGTCACAGCCGATCGGGGCCTTCGGCCGCGAGAGCCCGGGTCTTAGGTAATCCTTAAGGCCCCCGTCCACCACAATGGGGGGGTGAGCGCGTCGATCCTGTCGTATGTGCTCCACGAGATCCACCGGCTCCCCCCCGCCCTCGTCCTCGGGTTGGTCGCGCTGCTCGTCTTCGGCGAGGCGGCACTCTTCATCGGGTTCGTCCTGCCCGGGGAGACCGCGGTCATCGTCGCCGGCGTCGTGGCCAGCCAGGGCCGGGTCAGCGTCGGCCCGCTGTGCGCGCTCGTCGTCGGCGCGGCGATCGTCGGCGACTCCGTCGGGTACGCGGTCGGCCGGCGCTGGGGCCAGCGGCTGCTCAGCGTCGGGCCGATCGCCAAGCGCCGCGCCGAGATCGACCGCGCGCTCGAGGGCCTGCGGCGGCGGGGCCCGACCTACGTCGTCATAGGACGCTTCACCGCCTTCCTGCGCGCGGTGATGCCGGGCCTGGCCGGCATGAGCGAGATGCCCTACCCGCGGTTCCTCGCGGCCAACGCGGCCGGCGGACTCGTCTGGGGAGTCGCCTTCACCCTGCTCGGCTACTTCGCCGGCGGCGCGCTGACGCGCGTCGAGCACGTGGCGACCGTGGTGAGCATCGGGCTGCTGGTCGTCGTGCTCGGGGCCTGGGCCGCGCTCTTCGTGCGCCACCGGCGCCGCGCGCGCGCCTCAGGCGACCAGGCCGAGTAGCCGCGACCGGTCGGCCACGACCCAGCGGCCCTCGCGCCGCTCGAGCACCCCGACGCGCGCCGCGGTCGGGCCGGCGCCTCGCACGAGGGAGCGCACGTGCACCTCGTCGGCGTCGCCGGACGAGTGGCCCGCGCCGGCGTCGACGCGCTCGACGCTCGCCACCACCCGCGCGCCCAGCCGCGGGTCTCGGGCGAGGAGCGCCTGGAGCCGCGCGACCTGGTCGTGGGCGCGCGCCGCGTCCTGGCGGGCGCCGCGGCGCCACGGCGGCGCGCTGCCCTCGACGAAGCCGCGCTCGACGACGCCGCGCGCGTCGGCGAAGGCGACCAGGCGCGCGTCGGGCAGCGCCGCGGCCACGCGCGCGGCGTGCTCCACGAAGTAGGGCGTGACCCAGGGCAGCAGCCAGGCCTCGAGGCCCAGCCACGACGGCCAGGCCGCGTCGACCAGGACGGCCGTCACGTCCAGGGAGAGCGAGCGCGCGTGGGCGGCGACGCGCGCGTAGCGCGCGAGCGCGCCGTCGTCGACCACGCCGCGCCGCGGCTCGACCCGGGCCCACTCGACGCCGAGGGCGACGCCGCGCACGCCGTGGCCGGCCGCCGCGTCGACGACGTCCTCGTAGCCGCGCCACAGGCCGGCGCCGTCGCCGGGCCCGGCGTGGCGCCCGAGCGCGATCGTCGGGGCGAAGCACGTCGCCGGCGCGCCGGGCAGGTCGAGCCCGCCCTCGACGCTGTAGCCCTCGAGGGTCGCCATCACGCGGGCTCTCACCGCGCCAGTCTCGCACGGGGTCCGCGACCACCCACTAGCGTTCGGGCGTCCGCGCCGACCAAGGAGGGTCATGGCCGACGAAGTCCTCACCGAGCGCCGCGACCGCGTCGCGCTGCTCACGATCAACCGCCCCGAGGCGCGCAACGCGATCAACCGCGCGACGGCCGAGGCGCTCGACGCCGCCCTCACCGAGGCCGAGGAGGACGCCGGCGTCTGGGCCGTCGTGCTCACCGGCAGCGGCGACCGGGCCTTCTGCGCCGGCATGGACCTCAAGGCGTTCGCCGCCGGCGAGGTCCCCTTCACCGCGCACGGCTTCGCCGGGATCACCCGGCGCGCCTTCGCCAAGCCCCTGATCGCCGCGGCCAACGGCGCGGCGCTGGCCGGCGGCCTGGAGGTCATGATCAGCTGCGACCTGGTCGTCGCGGCGGACCACGCGCGCTTCGGGATCCCGGAGGCCTCGGTCGGCCTCATCGCCGGGGCCGGCGGCCTCACCCGCCTGGCCAAGCGGATCCCGCTGGCCGTCGCCCTGGAGCTGGCCCTGACCGCCGACCCGATCGACGCCGAGCGGGCCTACGACCTCGGCCTCGTCAACCGCGTGGTGCCCGGGGCCGAGCTGCTCGACGCCGCGCTGGCCCTGGCCGCGCGGGTGACGCGCAACGCGCCGATGGCGGTGCGCGAATCCAAGCGCGTGGTGCGCGAGACCCTCGACCTCTCCGAGGACGAGGCCTGGACGGTCAACGACGCGGCCTTCGCGAAGATCGGCTCGAGCGCGGACGCGATGGAGGGCGCGGTGGCCTTCGCCGAGAAGCGCGAGCCCCGCTGGCGCGGCGCGTGATTGCCGACGTCGCCCGCCTGGCCGACGCCGCGACCATCGTCCGCGTGAGCCTGCACGTCCTGGCGGCGTGCGTGTGGGTCGGCGGCCAGCTGGTCCTGGCCGGGCTCATCCCCACGGTGCGCCGGCTCGGCGACGGCGCGACCCAGAAGGTCGCGCGTGCCTTCGCGCGCCTCTCCTGGCCGGCATTCTGGGTCCTGGTGGCGACCGGTGTCTGGAACTACGTCGCGATGGGCCGGCACGCGACCGGCGCGTGGAACGCGGCCTTCGGGGTCAAGATCGTCGTCGTCCTGCTGGCCGGCGCCGCGACGCGCCTGCACACCTCGTCGACCAACGCCGCGTCGCGCGGGCTCTGGGCCTCGCTCAGCGCGTTCTCGTCGATCGCGGCGCTCGTGCTCGGGGTCGCGCTGGCCGGCTAGGCCCGACGCAGTCGCGCGCCTGGCCCACCAGGTCGGCGACCCGCGGCCAGTCCACGCGGCCGCCCAGCCTCACGCCGACCCAGCCCCGCGCGCCGACGTAGGGCGGGACGAAGTAGCGGTCGGGGTCCTCGGCCACCAGCGCCGCCTGCGCGCCGGCCGGCGCCGCGCACCAGAGCTGCGCGCCGGCGTCGCCGTGGTGTCCGTCGGGCCAGAGGTGGGCGAACTGGCGCCCGGCGAAGAAGGCCGGGGCGCCGTGGCTGACCCGCTCGTCGACGCCCTCGAGCGCGTTGCAGATCGCCCGGACCCGCGCGACGACGTCGGCCACCGCCGCACCCTAGCGACGGCGGGCGCTAGTGGAGGTGGTAGACGAGCGCGGAGGTGGCGGCCGCGGCCACCACCACGACCGGGAACGGGGCGCGCGCGAGGAGGGCGACCACCGCGACGGCGAGCCCGGCGAGCCGGTGGTCGAGGACGACGCGCGTCTTGACGACCACCCCCTCGGCGACCACGAGCGCGCTCAGCAGGACGACCGGGACGAGCGCGTTGATCCGCTGGAGGCGCGGGTGCGCGAGCCAGCGCTCGGGCACCAGGTGGCCGGCCAGCTTGATCGCGTAGCACAGCGCGCTCGTCGCGCCCAGGACGACCCAGTCGCTCACCGCTCGCGCCACCCGATCGCGACGGCCACCAGCACGGTGGCGACGATCTCGAGCCCCGCCGGCACCACCGGCGTGACGAGGGTCGCGAAGGCCACCGCGGCCAGCGCGACCAGGACCGAGAAGCGGTCGGTGAGGCGCGGCCAGAGCAGCCCCAGGAAGGCCGCGGGCACCGCCGCGTCCAGGCCCCAGGACGCGGGCTGGCCCAGGGCGCGCGCGCCGAGCGCGCCCACCAGCGTGAAGAGGTTCCAGAAGGCGTAGACGCCCAGGCCGGTCAGCCAGAAGCCGGCGCGCATCGCCGCCGGCCCGCGCGGCGCCTGGCTGAGGGCGACCCCGGTCGACTCGTCGATCGTCACCTGGGCGGCGACCAGGCGGCGCCACCCGCGCGCGCGCACCAGCGGGGCCATCTGCGTCCCGTAGAGGGCGTTGCGCGTGCCGAGCAGGACGGCCGCGCCGACGGCGCTGGCCGCGGCGCCGCCGGCGCCGACCACCCCGACCGCCGCGAACTGGCTGGCCCCGGTGAACGTCACCAGGGAGAACAGGCACGTCTGGAGCACGCTGAAGCCGGCGGCGACGCCGGCCGCCCCGAAGGCGACCCCGTAGGCGCCGACGGTCAGCGCGACCGAGAGCGCGTCGCGCAGCGTCGCGCGCGGGACCGGGGGCACCGGACCATTCTGCCGCCGAGCCCGCCAGGGTCGGGCGGGCCCGCGCGCACTAGGGTGGGCCCGTCACACGGAGGAGACCGAGATGATTGCCGAGATCTTCGGACCGGATCTGATCATCGTCATCGTCGTCGTCGCCGTCGTCATCTTCGGCGGGTCGGCCATCCCGCGCCTGGCGCGCAACCTCGGCTCGGCCAAGACCGAGTTCGAGAAGGGCCTCAAGGCCGGCAAGGGCCAGGCGGGCGACGCGGCCAAGGCGGGCGACGCCGCCGCGGCGAGCGACGCGCCCAAGACCGAGACCGACCAGTAGCCGACGCGCTGGAGCTGGCCGAGCGCCTCTGGCGCGGCGAGGCCAGCACCTCCGCGCACCACCCCGTGGTCAGCGTCGGTGACCTCTGCGAGGTGGCCGACGGCGTCGCCTTCGTCCCGACCTTCGCCAACTGCTCGGCGTTCGACACCGGCGACGGCCTGTTCCTGGTCGACACCGCGTCAAGCTTCACGGCGGCGGCGCTCTTCGCCCAGCTACGCGGCTGGCGCGGTGCGCGCCTGCACACCGCGGTCTTCTCCCACGGCCACATCGACCACGTCTTCGGCGTCGGTCCGTTCGAGGAGGAGGCCGCCGCCGCGGGCTGGCCGGCCCCGCGCGTCGTGGCCCACGAGCACGTGGCGCGCCGCTTCGACCGCTACGTGCTGACCGCCGGCTACAACCAGGTCATCAACCGCCGCCAGTTCGGAATCGACACGATCGTCTGGCCGACGACGTACCGCTACCCCGACGAGACGTACTCCACAGCGCTCGCGTTCGAGGTCGGCGACCTCGAGGTCGAGCTGCGCCACGAGATGGGCGAGACCGACGACGCACACGGTCACCTGGCTCCCGGCGCCGGCGCGTGCTCTGCCCGGGCGACCTGTTCATCTGGTCCACCCCCAACGCCGGCAACCCCCAGAAGGTCCAGCGCTACCCGCGCGAGTGGGCGGCCGCGCTGCGGCGCATGGCCGCTCTCGACGCCGAGGTCCTCCTGCCCGGCCACGGCCTGCCGATCGTCGGCGCGGACCGCATCCGCCAGGCGCTCACCGAGACGGCCGAGTACCTCGAGTCCCTGGTCGACCAGACGCTCGCCCTGATGAACGACGGGGCGCGGCCTGGCCGAGGCCTCGACGTCCGTCGTGCCGCCGGGCCACCTCGCCGGGCGGCCCTACCTCCAGCCGGTCTACGACGAGCCCGAGTTCATCGTGCGCAACGTCTGGCGCCTGTACGGCGGGTGGTGGGACGGCAACCCGGCGCACCTCAAGCCGCCGGCCGAACGCGACCTCGCGGCCGAGCTGTGCCGCGCTCGCCGGCGGCGCGGCCCGGCTGGTCGAGCGCGCCGAGTCCCTGGTCGAGGGGTCCGACGCCGAACGGCGCCTGGCCGGCGAGCTCGTCGAGCTCGCCTGGCTGGCCGCACCCGACGACCCGGGGGTCGCCGCCGCGCGTTCGCGCGTCAACGCGGCGCGCGCGTCGGCGGCGACCTCGACGATGGCGCGCGGCGTCTTTTCGTGGGCCGCGCGCGGGGCGTGACGTCCCGACGGCGCCGGGGCGTTGGCTAGTCGTCAGTCCGTGGAAAAACCCACCCTGCGCCCTCAGGGTGAGCCGACCCGTCCCCCGAGGTGGCGCCGCTGGCGAGGGCTCCTCGCCCTCCCGCTGGCCGCGGTGGCGCTGTCGGGCTGCACCGTCCCTGACTTCGGCGCGAAGCCGGGGCGCCACGACGGGCGCGCGAGTCCACGTTCCACCTCTGGCAGGGCTTCTCGATCGGCGCGGTCGTCATCGGCGCGCTGGTCATCGTGCTCGTCGTCCTGTGGGCGGTCGTGGCGCTACCGGCGCCGGGGCGACGACAGTCCCGCGCCAGAGCCAGTACCACCTCCCGCTCGAGATGGTCTACACGGTCGTCCCGATCCTCATCGTCTTCGGGCTCTTCGCCGCGACCATCGTCGTGGAGAACAAGGTCGTCGCCAACCCGAGCTCGCCCGTCACCATCGACGTCAACGCCTTCCAGTGGGGCTGGAAGTTCACCTACCCCGGCACCGACGCCGTCGTCGTCGGCCAGACCACCCAGAACCCGGACGATGGTCATGCCGGTGGGCACCGACGTCCACATCAACCTGACCTCGACCGACGTCATCCACGGCTTCTACGTGCGGGACTTCAACTTCTCGCGCTACGCGCTGCCCGGCGTCAAGAACCAGTTCACGCTCCACGCGGTGCAGACCGGCACGTTCGACGGCCAGTGCACGCAGCTCTGCGGCCTCTACCACTCCCTGATGTTCTTCAGGGTGCCGCGTCGTCACCCAGTCGCAGTACAGCCGCCTGGCTGAGGCGCAGCTGCGACCGACGCCGCGGCCGCCGCGGCGGCCGCGCAGGCGACCCAGCAGCAGACCTCAACCGCAGGTCCCGTCCAAGCCCACCTCAGCTCAGGGGTGAAGTAGATGACCGACGTCATCGAACGCCCGGCGACGACGCGCGCGTCGACGGACCACGGCACGACGCACGAGCACCACGGCCCGACCGGGCATCCTGAAGTGGCTGACGTCGACCGACCACAAGGTGATCGGCCTCAGCTACACGATCACGTCGGTCATCATGCTCGTGATCGGCGGCGTCGTTCGCCGAGATCATCCGCGCCCAGCTGGCGACCCCCAACAACTCGCTCGTGTCGCTCGCGCAGTTCAACGAGCTCTTCACGATGCACGGCATCGGTGATGATCTACCTCTTCGCCGGGCCCTTCGCCTTCGGCGGGCTGGCCAACATCATCGTGCCGATCCAGATCGGCGCGCCCGACATGGCCTTCCCGCGCCTCAACGCGCTCTCCTACTGGCTGTACCTGACCGGCTCGATCACGATGCTGCTCGGCTTCTTCATCGCCGGCGGCGCCGGCCAACTTCGGCTGGGTGGCCTACGCGCCGCTGTCGAACTCGATCAACACGCCCGGGCGCCGGCGCCGGACCTGTGGATCGCGAGCGCTCCTGCTCACGGGGTTCTCGGCGATCTTCACCGGCGTCAACATCTGCGCGACGGTCTTCTACCTGCGCGCGCCCGGCATGACGATGTTCCGGATGCCGATCTTCACCTGGAACATGCTCGTGACCGCGATCCTCATCCTGCTGGCCTTCCCGGTGCTGACCGCCGGGCTGATCATGCTCTACTGCGACCGCCACTTCGGCACGCACATCTTCTCGGTCGGCGGCGGCGGCGTCCCGGTGCTCTGGCAGCACATCTTCTGGTTCTGGGGCCACCCCGAGGTGTACATCCTCGCCCTGCCGTTCTTCGGCATGGCCACCGAGATCATCGCGGTCTTCTCGCCGCAAGCCGGTCTTCGGCTACAAGGGCATGATCTTCGCGACGATCACGATCGCCGCGCTGTCGCCTGGGCGTGTGGGCGCACCACATGTTCACCACCGGCGTCGTGCTCCTGCCGTTCTTCTCGATCATGAGCCTGCTCATCGCGGTGCCCACGGGCATCAAGATCTTCAACTGGATCGGGACGATGTGGCGAGGACAGGTATGGTTCTCCACCGCCATGCTGATGGCGATCTGGGCTTCGTCATCGACGTTCCTCATCGGCGGCCTCACCGGCATCTACCTGGCCAGCCCGCCGCTCGACTTCTTCACCCACGACACGTACTTCGTCGTGGCCCACTTCCACTCGGTGGTCATGGCGCTCGTCTTCGCCGGCATGGGCGGCCTCTACTACTGGGGCCCCAAGATCACCGGCTACCTGCTCGACGAGCGGATCGGCAAGGCGCAGTTCTGGTTCCTCCTGGTGGGCACCAACCTCTTCACCCTTCCCCAGTACCTGCTGGGGCTCGACGGGATGCCGCGGCGCGTCGCCGTCTACCCCAACAGCCCGCAGTGGCAGAACCTCAACGACTGGAGCTCCGCGGGCGCGGTCCTTATCGGGATCTCCACGCTGCTGTTCGTGGTCAACGTCGTCTACAGCTGGAAGAGGTATCCGGCCGGCGACAACCCGTGGGACGCCCAGACCCTCGAGTGGTTCACCACCTCGCCGCCGCCGCACCACAACTTCTACCGGCTGCCCCAGATCCGACGCGAGCGGCCGACGTGGGACTACAACCACCCGGCGCACCGCTCCCTCGCGCACGGCTCGCACGACGCCGCCGCGCTCCACGAGGTCCCCGTCCCGTGAGGACCGAGGCGAAGCTCCTGCTCGGCCTGGGCCTCTTCTTCGGCGTGATGTGCGTCGTCTACTGGAACTGGAGCCTCGAGAACGCCGGCGGCGTGATGATGTTCGCCGGCATGCTGCTCGGCTTCCTGCCCGGCGGCTACTACTACTGGTGGAGCCGGCGGATGCGCCCGCGCCCCGAGGACGACCCGCAGGCGACGCAGGCCTCGGGCGCCGGCGTGATCGGCGCGTTCCCCTCGACGTCGATCTGGCCGTTCACGCTGGGCATGGGCGCGTTCTTCTGCGTGCTGGCACTCGTCTTCGGGATCTGGCTCCTGGTGCCCGGCCTCGGCCTGGTCGCCTGGGCGCTCTTCGGCGCGACCGCCGAGGGGCGTCGCGGCGGCGAGCACTAGTCCCCGACCACCCAGGGCGTAACCTGCGGCGGTGCCTCGGTCCTGGACGCGCGCCGTCGTGCGCGCCCGGGTGGCGGTCCTCGCCCTCTGGGCGGTCGTCGTCGTCCTCGGCGCGCTGGCCTCGGCCCAGCTGCCCGGGCTGCTCACCACGTCGCTGAGCGTCCCGGGGTCGTCGTCGGCCGGCGCCGACTCGATCCTCGTGCGCCACTTCGACGACAACGTTGAGGGGTCCTTCACCGTCGTCGTTCCCCGGCCGTCGGCGTCGACGGCGCGCTCGGTGGCGGCGGTCGCGCGCGGGCGCGGCCTGCGGGTGTTCCAGGAGCGGGTCGTCGGCGGCGTCCTCTACGCCAACCTGACCGGCCGGGCCGGGCTGGCGCGCGCCGCGGCGCGAACCCCGGCGCTGCGCGCCGCCCTGGCCTCGGCCGGGGTCGCGGGCGCGCTGGTCACCGGGCCACCAGCCCTCCAGAACGACCTCACCCCGGTGCTGGCCGGCGACCTGCGCCGCGGCGAGTGGATCGCCCTGGGCGCGGCGCTCGCCCTGCTGGTGCTCACCCTCGGGCTCTGCGGCGCCCTGGCCGTGCCGCTGGCCGTCGCCGTCGCGACGGTCGCCGGCGCGCTCGGGCTCGTCGACCTCGCCGCGCGGGCGACGACGATGGTCCTCTACGCCCCCAACGTCGTCGAGCTCATCGGGCTCGGCCTGGCCGCCGACTACTCGCTCCTCACCGTGCACCGCCACCGCGCCGAGGTGGCGCGCGACCCCCGGCGCGCGCTCGAGGCCGCCATGGCCACGGCCGGCCGGACCGTCGCGTGGTCGGCCACGGTCGTGGCCCTGGGCTGCGCGGCCCTTCTCCTCGCCCCGGTGCCGCTGCTGCGCAGCCTGGGCCTGGCCGCGATGGCGGTCCCGCTGTCCGCGGCGCTGGCCGCCCTCACGCTGCAACCGGCGCTGCTCTCCCTGCTCGGCGAGCGCGGGGTGCGCCCGGTCGGCCCCCGCGGTCTCTTCGCCGCCGACGCCGAGCGCGGGATCTGGGCACGCGCCGCGCGCGCGGTGACCGTGCGCCCACGCGCCGCCCTGGCGGGAGCCCTGGTCCTGCTGGGCGCGTGCGCGTCGGGCCTGGCGCTCTTCTCGGTCACGCCGGCCTCGACCAGCGCGATTCCAGCGTCGATGGAGTCGGCGCGCGGCCTGCACCTGGTCTCCGTGCGCGTGGGCGCGGGGGTCCCCACGCCGATCGTGGTCGTCGTCGACGCCGGGGCGCGCGGCCGGGTGAGCGCGACCGCCGAGTCGCGCGCTATCACCGCGCTGGCCACGACGATCTCGCGCGACCCCGACGTGGCCGGTGCGGCCATCGGCGACCGCGCACCCTTCGTGGACCCGACGCACCGCTACGCCCAGATCTTGGCGGTCGCGCGCGGGGCCTTCGGCGCGCCGGCGACGCGCGCCCTCGTCGCGCGCGTGCGCGCCGACCTGGCCCGGGCGCGCGTCCCGGCCGGCACCCGGCTCTACCTCGGCGGCGCGCCGGCCCAGGGCGCCGACTTCCTCGACCGGATCTACGGCGCCTTCCCCTGGATCGTCGCGCTGACCCTCGCGCTCGCGCTGGTCGCGCTGGCCCGGGCCTTCGGCTCGGTCGTCGCCGCGGCCCTGGCGGTCCTCCTCGACCTCGTGTCGGTCGCCGCGGCCTACGGCCTGACCGCGCTCGTCTTCGCCACCGGCCTGGGCCACCGGCTGCTGGGCACCTACCGCGTGGGCCAGCTCGAGGGGTGGGTCCCGGTCGTCATCTTCGCGGTGCTCTTCGGCCTCTCCTCGGACTACGAGGTCTTCATCGTCAGCCGCGTGCGCGAGGCCCGCGAGGCCGGCGCCGAGGGCCGGGCCGCGGTCGTCGAGGGCGTCGCGGCGACCGGGGCGGTCGTCACCGCGGCGGCGGCGATCATGGTCGCGGCGCTCGCCGGCCTGGCCTTCGGCCGCGTGGCCGGCCTCCAAGAGCTCGGCGTCGGGCTGGCCGCCGGGGTCGCGCTGGACGCGACGGTCGTGCGCGGGGTCGCGCTGCCGGCCGCCCTGACGCTGCTCGGCCCGGCCGCCTGGTGGCGGCCGGGCCGGGCGAGGTCAGCGCGCGAGCGCGCGTCGGCTACTTGACGACGCGGATCGCGAAGTGGATCGAGGGCACCTGGTAGCCCAGCGCGAGGCCCGGGTCGTCGTGGTTGCCCGAGAGCAGGGGCACCATGCCGTAGTAGGTGCCCAGGTTCGGCGACACCGAGTAAAGAAGCGGGTAGAGGTCGATGATGTGGATGCCGGGACCGCCGGTCGCCGTCAGGTGCACGGCCATGTAGCCGTTGGAGTGGAACCCGCAGCCGTAGCCGACGTAGCTGTTGTCGTAGTCGACCGCCAGGGTGTTGTCGAGCTGCGTCCAACCCACGCCCAGGATGCTGATGGTGAACTCCTGGCCCTCCTTGAAGGTGTACGTGCCCGTCCCGACCTGACCGCCGACCTCGTTGGCCTTGGCGACCGAGTCGTCAGCCGTGGCCACGCCCAGGGAGAGCAGCGTGCCGGCCTTGTTGTAGAAGGGCATCATGCTCTCCTTCACGTAGAAGGGGACCTGCACCTCGACCAGGCTGCCCACGCCGGGCACGCGGTTGCCGGCGGCGTCGGTGGCCATGGCGCCCTTGATGACCACGATCGCGTGCCAGCCACCGAGAGTGCCGATGCCGGGCCTGTTCGGGATGGTGACGCTCTGGTCGAGCGTCCCATTGGCCACCGCGGCGCTGCCCAGAGAGGTGTAGGTGTAGCCCCAGCACGTTCCGGTGCAGTTGACGCGGCTGCCCGTGACCGACACGAGGTCGACTTCGACGCTGCCGGTGGCTGAAGCGGGTAGTCCGGTGACGGCCAGCGTGGTCTTGGAGCCCACCGGGCCGGCGTTGGGTGACAGCGTCGCGGTCGCCGAGCTGGCGGGGTCGAGGGCGGCGGGCTGGGTGGCCTTGGTGCCCAGGGCGGCGTTGTACATGGTCGTCAGCTGGGTGGCGCTCACGTTGGGCGTGACGCTCGTGGGCCACGTGATCGACGGCTTGGGCAGCGCGTGGCCCCGGGTGACCGTGAAGACGCGCACGCCGCCGTTGTCGTCAGTGATCGGCGATTGGATGGGGTTCATGTACTGGAAGCTGATGGCGTCGCCGACCTGGACGTAGTGACGGCCCAGGGCGCCCGCCGCGCGAATGACCACGCTCGCGGTGCCGCGCGTCCAGTTGCCCATGATCTCGCCGGCGTAGTGGCTGTCCCAGAGGACCGAGCCCCCGCCGCCGTAGGGATTGGCGTCCATGGAGGTGTAGGTGACGGTGATGGGCGTGCCGACCGGGCCGCTCTTGGGCGAGATGGTCACGGTGCGCAGCAGGTCGAAGGACCCGTTGGCCACGCCGACGCCGCCGGCGACCGCCCAGATGTCGTGGTTGCCACCGAAGTCCGTGGGCGCCTTCGTCTGCAGGCTGAAGTTGCCGCTGGCATCGGTCGTCACCGTGGTCATGTTCACGTACATCGAGTTCGTGTTGTTGAGCAGCGAGCTCGCGGAGGTCGGCGAGTAGACCGGGCCCATGTAGTCCACCGTGTTGGGCTCCGGGTCCACGCTCCAGGTGGCCGTGTTGGTGCCCCAGGTCAGCTGCAGGGTCGTGTTGGGGGTCAGCCCGGTGCCCTTCAGCGTGATCGCCGTGCCGGTGACGCCGGCCTGCGGGCTGGTCGTGAGCTTCTGGTAGGCGGCCGACGCCGTGAACGCCGTGGCCGCGACGCCGCTGAAGGGCAACGCGGTACCCGGCAGTCCGCTCGGCGCGGTGAGTTGCGTCGGGTTGGCCAACGGAGCCGAGGCGGCGC
Source organism: uncultured Actinomycetota bacterium (assembly GCA_963820815.1). Taxonomy (GTDB): domain Bacteria; phylum Actinomycetota; class Acidimicrobiia; order Acidimicrobiales; family RAAP-2; genus RAAP-2. The sequence continues at coordinate 395,625 of CAWGBL010000004.1, forward strand.
CACTGGACGTGGCCACCATCACGATCGGCAAGGCGGCCGCCACGACGAACCGGATGGCAATGGAGGCTCGGGACCCCTTCGTCTGACTCGCACTCATTGTTCCCTCTCCTCTCTCGCCTCCCCCTCGGGACTTTGGCGAGTGTCTTTATGCCTTGGTTTTCACTTCGATGCCACGAGTCCCGAGTGAACCGTGATTCTTGAATCGTTCACTCGGGACTACTGAGGCAATGGCGATGCTGTACGTCGGAACGGCGATTACTTCAACGTGACGGGCGCGGCCAGCAGCGTCAGCACGGACATCGTGCCGCTGGGGCTGAACGTGCCGGTGGCACCGGGAACGGCCGGGGTCACGACCACGGTCTTGACCTGGTGGTACGTGCGGAGCACGTGCTTGCCCCGGACCAGGACTCGCTTGTGGGTGACGACGTTGACCTTCTTGGTCACGGCCGGCACGGCGATGGTCTTCATGGTGATGGTGTAGGGGATGGGACCCGTCGGGCTGTACTGACCGGCGCTGGTTCCCGTCTGGAGCACGCCCGTCCACATGCCGAGGCCGCCGTGGTTGCCGTAAGCGAGCGGGATCACGGTCGTGTACCCCGTGACGGTGATGGTCGCACTGCTCACGTTCGCCGACGTCAGCGCGACGCCGCCCAGGGCAGCGTCGTTGGCCGAGACTCGGAAGACGATGCCGTCACCGACCACGTAGGACGACTGGATGCCGCAGTTGTTCGCGGTGCCCACGGTGTCCACCGTGAAGTAGATCGGGCCGCCGGTGGTGCCCTGGATCGGCGCGGCGATGGTCACGTTGTAGGACGCGGCCGTGGCGTTGGAGTAGTCGGCCGTGTCAGTGGGGACGAACGACGCTCCGAACACGACGGGGCCCGCCGCTGTGGGCGTCCACGCGCAGGTCGCGATGAAGGGTGTGGCGGTGGTGGTGGCGACCGACGAGCAACCGGAGATGGTCGCTCCGCCCGCGGTGAACGTCACCGTCCCGGCCACGCTGGTCGTGGCCACCAGTGGCGGCGTCGTGCCAGGGAACGTGCCCTTGGCGCCTGACAGCGCCACGGTGGGTGTCGTCGTGGCCGCCGACGCCGAGGTCACACCGGCGAGCAGCCCTCCGCCCACGGTCATGGCCGTCACGGCCAGTACTGAGATAAGTCGCTTCATAGAGTTTCTCTCCTGTTGGTGGTTGGTGGGGGCTACTTCAGGACGGTGAGCGAGCCGGAGAGGCTCGCGGTGAAGGAGTCGCTCTCGTTGGAGCCGGCCGTGGTCGACTGGATCGAGAACGTCCCCTTGAGGGTCAGGGTGCCCTTGGCGCCCTTGTACTTGCCGGTGCCGCCATTGGCGGTGGCGTAGCCGGTGACGCTCACGAGCGTGGGCGCCGCCGAGCCGGCCGCGCAGGCCTGCTGCTTGGGCGTCGAGACGACCTTGAGCTTGAGGGTCGAGCCCTTGGCCGAGATCGTGCCGGTGCCCGAGAACGGGTTGCAGGTGCTCGCCGCGGTGCCCGAGCCGGTGCCCTTGACCGTGGCCTTGCCCAGCAGGCTGGTGCTGCCCGAGCCGCTGAGGCCGGTCACCGTGACGCCGGTCGAGGACCAGAGCAGGCTGACCGTGCCGGTGTAGGAGCCCTTGAAGGCGACCTTGGCGGTCTTGGCCGCCAGGGCGTGGTGGTGGGTCGATGCGCTCGACGGCGTCGTCGCCGCCCCGGCCAGCGCGGACCCCGCGCCCAGGGAGGTGGCGAGCACGCCCATCGCAATGGCTGTCTTTACTGTGCGTGTGCTCATGGGGCCACAGTAAGAAACGCGTGGATAGGCCCCCTAGAGGCCTTAGTCCTATCATTTCGTTTGACGAGGTCAGGGCCGACTTTGATAGACTGCACCTATGGCCAACGTGGAGAGCCTGACCGTCCAGCAGCTGCGCTGCTTCGTCGCGGTCGCCGACGAGGGGCAGTTCACCCGCGCCGCCGAGCAGCTCGACGTCGCCCAGCCGTCGCTGAGCGCGCAGATCGGACGGCTCGAGCAGGCGCTCGGCGTGCTGCTCTTCTACCGCGCGCACCGGCCGGTCACCCTGACCGACGCCGGCGTCGAGCTGCTCCCGCTCGCGCGCCGCGTGCTCGGCAGCGTCAACGACGTGCTGCGCGGAGTGGCCGACGTCGAGGCGCTGCGCCGGGGCCAGGTCACAATCGGCGCGACGCCGAGCCTCGGGTCCAGCCTCCTGCCGCGCGTGCTGTCGCGCTTCCACCAGCACTACCCCGACATCGCGATGACCGTCGTCGAGCGCCACTCCGACGACCTCGCGACCCAGCTCGAGTCGGGCACGCTCGACGTCGCGGTGGCGATCCTGCCGATGGCCCGCGACACCCTCGAGGTCACGGTCCTGGCGACCGAGGAGCTCTGCGTGATCGTCGCCCCCGACCACCCGCTGGCGCGCCGCGACGAGGTCCGCGTCTCGGACCTGCGCGACGTCGCCATGATCATGTTCCGCGAGGGCTACGACCTGCGCTCCACGACCTTCCACGCGTTCGCGCGCGCCGGCGTCGCGCCGACCATCGGCCTCGACGGCGCCGAGGTCGGGTCGGTCCACGCCTACGTCGCGGCCGGCCTGGGCGCGGCGGTCGTGCCGAGCATCGTGGCCGCGGGCGCGCCCGGGGTGCGCACCCTGCGCCTCACCCCGCGCCTCGAGCGCACGATCGGCCTGGTGCGACCGGCCCAGCACGCGCCGTCGCGCGCCGCGGCCGCTCTGATCGACGAGCTCACCTCGATGGTGGCGCGCGGCGAGTGGCCGGCCACCGACGAGCTGCTCGTCCGCACGGTGCCCGCCAAGCGAGCGAGGGCCGCTCGGTGAGGCTCCCGGGGGAGCCGGGGGGCCTGCCTAGTATGGGTCCGGTCGCGCCGGCCGCACCCGTCGCGCGGTACCGGTGAAGGAGTAGCGGTGGCGGTCGTGGGTCAGTCGACGAAGGTGACGCTCGGCGGGACGCGCGGCGGCCCCGAGGTCGCCACCCTGCGCCAGGACCGCTGGTGGGTCCAGCCGGTCGCCATCGTCTCGGCGCTGACCGCCTTCGTCGTCTACTCGACGTGGGCGGCCTTCCAGAACAAGGACTACTACGTCGGCGCGTCCGCCCACCGCGACCTGATCAGCCCCTTTTACTCACCGTGCTGGGCGCACAGCTGCGTGGCCGGGTCGACGACCGGCTTCGCCTGGCACTTCTGGAACATCTCGCCGGCGCTGCTCGTCCTCCTGGTCCCGCTGGGCTTCCGGCTCACCTGCTACTACTACCGCCGCAGCTACTACCGCGCCTTCTGGTGGTCGCCGCCCTCGTGCGCGGTGGCCGACGCCCACGGCTCGTACTCCGGCGAGACTCGCTTCCCGCTGGTGATGCAGAACCTCCACCGCTACTTCTTCTACCTGGGACTGGTCCTCAACGTCATCCTGACCTACGACGCGGTGCGGGCCTTCAACCAGCCGGGGATCGGCGTCGGCGTGACGGTGGGCACCCTGGTGCTGAGCGCCAACGCCGTCCTGCTCTGGTGCTACTCCATCAGCTGTCACGCCTGCCGGCACCTGTGCGGCGGGCACGTGCGCAGCTTCAAGGCGGCGCCGGTCCGCTACCGCCTCTGGAAGCTCCTCACGCCGCTCAACGCCAAGCACATGAACTTCGCCTGGGCGTCGCTGGTCTTCGTCGGCCTGACCGACGTCTACGTGCGGCTCGTGGCCTCGGGCGCCCTCACCGACTACCGGCTGTTCTGACGTGACCGACTACGAGACCCACGACTACGACGTCCTGATCGTCGGCGCCGGCGGCGCCGGGCTGCGCGCGGCCATCGAGGCGATCCAGCGCGGCGCGCGCGTCGCCATCGTGACCAAGTCCCTGCTGGGCAAGGCCCACACCGTGATGGCCGAGGGCGGCATGGCCGCCGCCATGGGCAACGTCCAGCCCGAGGACAACTGGAAGGTCCACTTCCGCGACACCATGCGCGGCGGCAAGATGCTCAACAACTACCGGATGGCCGAGCTCCACGCGCAAGAGGCCCCGGCGCGCGTCTACGAGCTCGAGCAGTGGGGGGCGCTCTTCGACCGCACCCCCGACGGCAAGATCCTCCAGCGCGACTTCGGCGGCCACCGATACGCACGGCTGGCCCACGTCGGCGACCGCACCGGCCTCGAGCTCATCCGCACCCTCCAGCAGAAGGTCGTCTCGATGGGCGCCGACGTCTTCATGGAGTGCAAGGTCCTGCGCCTGCTGCGCGACGACTCGGGCGCGGTCAACGGCGCCGTCGCCTACCGCCGGCCGACCGGCGAGTTCGTCACCTTCTCCGCGCGCTCGGTCATCCTGGCCACCGGCGGCGTCGGCAAGGCCTGGAAGTTCACGTCGAACTCCTGGGAGTCGACCGGCGACGGCCACGCCCTGGCGCTGTGGGCCGGCGCCCAGCTCATCGACATGGAGTGCATCCAGTTCCACCCCACCGGCATGGTCTGGCCGCTGAGCGTGCGCGGGCTGCTGGTGACCGAGGGCGTGCGCGGCGACGGCGGGGTGCTGCGCAACTCCGAGGGCCAGCGCTTCATGTTCAACTACGTCGCCGACATGTTCCGGGCCGAGACCGCCGACTCTGAGGACGAGGCCGACCGCTGGTACGACGACCACGACGCCGGGCGCCGCCCGCCCGAGCTGCTGCCGCGCGACGAGGTCGCGCGCGCGATCAACACCGAGGTCAAGGCCGGCCGGGGCACGCCCCACGGCGGCGTCTTCCTCGACATCGCCAGCCGGCGCACGCCCGAGTTCATCCGGCGCCGCCTGCCCTCGATGTACCACCAGTTCATGGAGCTGGCCGGCGTCGACATCACCCGCGAGGCGATGGAGATCGGCCCGACCTGCCACTACATCATGGGCGGGGTCAAGGTCGACGCCGAGACCGAGGCGACGCGCGTCGCCGGGCTCTACGCGGCCGGCGAGGTCGCCGGCGGAATGCACGGCGCCAACCGCCTCGGCGGGAACTCGCTCAGCGACCTCATCGTCTTCGGCAAGCGCGCCGGCGCGGCGGCGGCCGAGCGCGCGTCCGGGGCCCCGGCCTCCGCGCTGGACGCCGCGCAGGTCGACGCCGCCGTCGCCGAGGCGCTGGCGCCCTTCGAGCGCGAGTCCGGCGAGAGCCCCTACGACATCCACCGCGACCTCCAGGAGATGCTCCAGGTCAACCTCGGCATCATCCGCACCGCGGCCGAGATCGACGAGGCGATCGTCGCAGCTCGACGCCTTCGCGGGGCGCGTGCGCGGCGTCGCGGTGAAGGGGGGCCGCGCCTACAACCCCGGCTGGAACCTCGCGACCGACCTGCCGAGCATGATCTCGGTCGCGAGGTGCACCGCCCAGGGCGCGCGAGACCGGCGCGAGTCGCGCGGCGGCCACACCCGCGAGGACTTCCCCGCCGCCGACCCGGAGTTCGCGACGTTCAACCTGGCCCACTCGGCCCCCGACGGCCGCTACGACGGCGAGGTCGTGACCGAGCGCTCGCCCCTGCTGACCATGCCCGACGACCTCAAGGCCCTGCTCGAGGAGGCGCACTGATGTCCGACGTCACGATGCGCGTCTGGCGCGGCGACGCCAACGGCGGCGACTTCGAGGCCTACACCCTCGCGCTCAACGAGGGCGAGGTCGTGCTCGACCTGATCCACCGGATCCAGGCCTCCGAGGCCCCCGACCTGGCCTGCCGGTGGAACTGCAAGGCCGGCAAGTGCGGGTCCTGCTCGGCCGAGGTCAACGGCAAGCCCCGCCTGATGTGCATGACCCGCATGGACCAGCTGCCCGACGGGCCGGTGACCGTCGCGCCGATGCGGACCTTCCCGGTCATCCGCGACCTCGTGACCGACGTCTCGTTCAACTTCGCGATGGCCGAGCGGGTCCCCGCGCTGCTGCCCCCCGAGATGCCCGAGGACGGCTACCGGATGTTCCAGCAGGACGTCGAGCGCGGCCAGGAGTTCCGAAAGTGCATCGAGTGCTTCATGTGCCAGGACGTCTGCCACGTGATCCGCGACCACGAGGGCAACAAGGCCCACTACGCCGGGCCGCGCTTCTTCATCCGCTACGCCGAGCTCGAGATGCACCCGCTCGACACCAACGACCGCCGGGACCTCATCCGCGAGGAGATGGGCCTGGGCTACTGCAACATCACCAAGTGCTGCACCGAGGTCTGCCCCGAGCACATCAAGATCACCGACAACGCGATCATCCCGCTCAAGGAGCGCGTCGTCGACGCCCGCTACGACCCGATCACGTGGCTGGGGCGCAAGATCGCGCGGCGCGCGAAGCGCTCGGCGCAGGCCGCCGCGGTCCAGCCGGCCCCCTAGGTGGCCGAGTTCCTCAGCCTCGAGTGGTTCGAGGCCGCCAACGCGTCGCTCGCCGCGGCCCCCGCGCCGCCGGTCGGGTCGCCGGTCGTCGTGGTCCTCGAGATGTCCGACGCGCCGTCGTCGGGGCCGCACGCCCTGACCCTCACGGTGACGCCCGAGGGCGCGACCGTCGCCCCGGGCGACCACCTCGGCGCCGACGCCGTCCTGCGCCTCGCCCACTCCGACGCCGCGGCGCTCGTGGCCGGGGAGCTCGACTCGGCGAGCGCGCTGCGCGCGGGGCGCGTCAAGGTCGCCGGCGACCTGTCGGCCGTCGTCGCGCTGGCCGAGTGGCTGGCGTCGGCGCGCCCGGCGCCCGCGGGCTAGGCGTGGACCTCCCTCTGCTCGAGGACGACCTCGCCGAGGCCGGCGTCGTGTCGGCCGAGGCGATGCACGAGGGGGCGCCGCGCGTCGCGCCGGTCGCGGTGCTCTGCTTCTTCGCCGAGCTCCTCGAGCGCCTCGCCGACGAGGGGCGGCTGCGGCGCGTCTACACCCTGCGCAGCGAGTTCGGGGTCAACCCGGTCTACGAGCTCGACGGCGAGCTCGGCCCGGTCACCGTCGCCCACCCGGGGGTCGGCGCGCCGCTGGCCGCCGCCGTCACCGAGGAGCTCGTCGCCCTCGGGGTGGCGACCTTCGTTGCCTGCGGCGGCGCCGGCGCGCTCGAGGGCGACCTGGCCCTGGGCCACGTGATGGTCGTGACGTCCGCGCTGCGCGACGAAGGGACGAGCCTGCACTACGCCGCGCCGAGCCGCGTCATCGACGCCGACGGGCTCGGCGTCGCGGTCCTGGACGCCACGCTCGACGAGCTCGGCGTCGCCCACGCCCTCGGGCGGACCTGGACGACCGACGGCTTCTACCGAGAGACCCCGGGCCGGGTGGCCCGGCGCCGGGCCGAGGGCTGCTCGATGGTCGACATGGAGTCCTCGGCCTTCATCGCCGTGGCTCGCTACCGCGCCGTGCGCTTCGCCCAGCTCCTCTACGCCGGGGACTCCCTGGCCGGCGAGACGTGGGACTCGCGCCACTGGGACAGCGCGCTCGACGTGCGCGAGCGGCTCTTTCGCGTGGCCGCGACCGCCGCCGAGCGCCTCCACGCCGCGACAGCCCCCGTCTAGCGTCGCGCGCGTGGGCGCGCGGGTCTTCCTCGAGCAGGGCAAGTCGTCGGTCATCGCGGTGGCGGTCGACTGGCCGGGCTGGCTGCGCCGGGCCAAGACCGCCGACCGGGCCCTCGAGCTCCTCGAGGAGTACGTCCCGCGCTACGCCGAGGCGCTCGGCCGGCCGTTCCGGCCCGGGCCGATCGAGGTCATCGCGACCGCGCCCGGCACGACCGGCACCGACTTCGGTACGCCGAGCGCGTTCGGCCCCTGGGACGACGAGCCGCCCGCGGGCCGGGCCCTGGCGACCCAGGTCGCCGCGATCGAGTCGCTCTGGGCCTTCTTCGACCGCGTGGTCAGGGTCGCGCCGGCCGCCCTGCGCAAGGGGCCGCGCGGGGGCGGGCGCGACCGCGACGCGGTCCGCGACCACGTGCGCGAGGCCGAGCGCGCCTACGCGTCTCGCCTGGGGACTCGCGTCCCCCCGCGAACCCCCTGGGCCGAGCAGCGCGCGGCGATCGCCGCGGCGCTGCGCGCCGGGTCACCCGACGGGCGCTGGCCCCTCGGGTTCAGCCTGCGCAAGGTCGGGTACCACGTCGCCGACCACGCCTGGGAGATCCAGGACCGTTCGGCGTAGGGAGATCGCCACCAGCGCGAAGCCGAACCCCGCGAGGGCCGGCCCCACGCCTCCGAGCCACTGGGAGATCTGTTGGACCGTCCCGGCCGAGCCGAACCCAAAGCTGGCGATCTGCACGAAGGAGATCGACGACTGCAGAGCCTGCACCACCGCGAAGAGGGCCGCGGCGCGGGCCGCCCGCAATGCGTCGCTTGACGTCACTATCCCAACGCCCCCAACCAGCCACCACCCCGCGACCACGATGACGAGGCTGAGCGGCGACACGACAAACTCGTAGGTCTCCTGCCAGCGGACATTGCCAACGAGGGTCCGGAGAATCTGCTCGGCGAAGAGAGCCGAGCCGGCGGCGATGAGGCCGAACCCCAGCGCGACCAGAGTCCGAGCCGGCCCTGGGAACACGCGCACGACTCGACGCTATTCCGCGTCACCCTGAATCGCCCTCTGGATAGCGACGTCATCGCTAGGGTCATCGCGTGCCCCACGCCGACGTCGATGGGCTTTCGATGTACTACGAGACCCGGGGCGCGGGGCCGCCGCTCCTCGTCATCCCCGGCCTCGGCCTCGAGGCCTCCGACCTCGCCCGCCTCGTCGAGCCGCTGGCTCGGCGCCTCGCCGTCACGGTGATCGACAACCGCGGCTGCGGGCGCACCGCCTCACCCCCCGGGCCGTACTCGATCCCCCAGATGGCTGACGACGCGGCCGGCCTCTGCGCGCGCGTTGGCCTCGGGCCGTCCGCGGTCCTGGGCGTCTCGATGGGCGGCAAGGTCGCCCTCGACCTCGCGATCCGCCGCCCGGAGCTCGTGACTCGCCTCATCCTGGTGAGCACCGAGTTCCGGGCGCGGCGCGGACGCACGCCCCTGACCATCCGCCTGGCGCGCGCCGGGCGCGTCGTCGGCGTCGGGCGCGGCCGCACCCCGCAGTCCGTGGCCGCCTTCGACGCCCAGTCCCGGGCGTCGGCCGCCTACGACTGCGCCGACCGCCTCGGCGACGTGCGCGCGCCGACGCTGGTCCTGCACGCCGAGCGCGACCGGCTCTCGCCGGTGGGCCAGGCTCGCGAGATGGAGTCACGGATCCCCGGCGCGCGCCTCGTCACGTACCGCGGGGGCCACCTCTTCTTCCTGTTCTCGTCGCGCGAAGCGGTGGTGAAGGCCGCGGCTGACTTCGCCCAGGCCTAGCCGGCGACTCGCGGGGACTCCGAACGGCGGACTCGACAATCTGTCAATTTCGCCCAAGTTGCGGAGCGATTGTCCTCGCGTCGCGTGGGAGTTGAGCGACTGAGGGGACGATGGGTGTGTGTCGGTAAGCGCGCAAGGGCAGATTCTCTTCAAACGTACGCGTCCGAGTGATCTCAACGCGCCGTCGCGACCGGGCACAGCGCGCCGCGGTGCCCGTACGCGCACGAAGTGGGTCGAGGCCACCATCGACAACCGAGCTAACCCCGCCGCCATCGACCTCACGACCACGCGCATCGAAGTGCGAGAAGGGGACCGCCTCCGCACCCGAGGCCCCGTTGCGCGCTTTGGTCGCGTCGTGTGGACGCTCGTCGCCGCGTCCGCCCTGGCGCTCGCCTATGGCGCTTCGGTGGCCGACCCCGCCGTGGCCGTCGCGCACGCCTGGATCGTCGCCGGCTACGCCGCAGCGTGCTCCCTCCCCCTCATCGCCGTCGCGGGCCGCCTGCGCCGGGCCGCGCCGGGCCGCGCGGCGTGGGGCGCGATGGCGGGGAGCCTCGCCGCGAGCGTCGTCGCCGGGGTTGCCGTCGAGGCCGGGTGGTCGGTCCCCGGCGTCCCGGGCGTTCCCTCGACCGCGTCGCTGCTGCGCGTCCTCGCGGCGGCACTGCTCGCCCTGGGCGTGGCCGGCGTCGCGCGCCAGCGCCTCACGGGCGTCGCGGCGACGACCCGCCTGGACGCCGTCATCGCCGGGCTCGCCGTCTCGGCGGGCGTCGGCCTCGCGACGGTCGAGCCCGAGCTCACCGCCCGCGCGGGCGCGACCGCGAACGTCGCGTCGACCCTGCTCGCGTTGACCTTCGTGGCCCTCGTCGCGGTGGTCGTCTTCGGGCTCACCCCGACGGGCCGTCGGCCCTCCGGTGCGACCGCCCTGGCGATCGCGGCCGCTGGCGCGACCGCGGTGGGGTGCGCCCTCGCACTCCACCACCCGCTCCCGTGGCCGCTCGGGGGCGGCCGAGACCTGAACGTCGCCTCTCTCGCCAGCGCGATTCTCGTGGGGTTCGCCGCGGCGACACGCGACCGCGCCGTACCCGCCCTACGCGCCCGAGGCGCCCAGTCGGCCCCGGTCGCGTCGCTCGTCCCGGTGGGCGCGGGGCTCGCCGCGATCGCCCTGGTCGCGGTGTCGTGGCGCGACGCTAAGGGCTCGTTCGTCGTCCCGGTCATCGGTTTCGGCGCGCTCCTCCTCGTCTTGGTCCGGCTCTGGATGACCCTGCGCGAGGAAAGCCACCTCATCACGGCGTCGAGAGTCGACGCTCGCACCGACCCGCTGACCGGACTGCCCAATCGCCGGTCACTCCTAGAGCAGCTCGAGTCGCTCCTCGACTCAGGCCAGGTGCGCATGACCGGGGTGGTGCTGATCGACCTCGACGGGTTCAAGGAAGTCAACGACAGCCTGGGCCACCTGGCGGGTGACCGGCTGCTGGCCGGCGTCGGCGAGCGGTTCCACCGCCACCTCGGTGGCGAGGGCGTCTTCGGCCGACTCGGCGGCGACGAGTTCGCCTTCGTCTCTCCCACGTCGAGCGAGGACGAGCTCGTCGGCGTCGCCAACGGTCTCATGTCGGTCCTCTCCGATCCGTACTCCGTCGAGGGGGTTGCGGTGCACGTCGGAGCGAGCATGGGGATCGCGGTCGCCGCGTCGCACGAGACGAGCGCGGTGGAGCTGCTGCGCGGCGCCGACGTCGCGATGTACGAGGCGAAGCGCCTCAAGTCGGGCGTCTCGGTCTACCGGACGAACAACGACCCCAACAGCCGCGAGCAGCTGGCGCTGCTCAGCGACCTGCGCCACGCCATCGACGCGCGCGCCCTCACCCTGCACTACCAGCCCACCATCGACATGCGCACCGAGGAGGTCCGCGGAGTCGAGGCACTGGCCCGTTGGAACCACCCGACCTTGGGGGTGGTGCTCCCGGAGCGGTTCATCCCGATGACCGAGAGGGCGGGCCTGATGCCCCAGCTCACGCGCGCGGTGCTGGTCCAGGCGATCGAGGAGGCCGGCCGGCTCCGCCGGGCCGGCCACCGGCTCCAGATGAGCGTGAACATCTCGCGCTACGACCTGCTCGACGACGACCTTCCCACCTTCGTCGCGCGCGTCCTGGCGCTGCACTCGGTGCCCGCCGGCCAGCTGACGATCGAGATCACCGAGTCCTGCCTGGGCACGGACCCCGACCGCGGGGCCGAGTGCGTCCGGCGCCTGCGCGGCATCGGCGCTCGGATCGCCATCGACGACTACGGCGTCGGCTACTCCTCGATGTCCCAGCTCCTCGAGATGTCGATCGACGAGCTCAAGATCGACAAGTCGTTCGTCGTCGGACTCCCCGCTGACCTGCGGGCCGAGGCCATCGTCCGCTCGGCGATCGAGCTCGCCCGCGCCCTGGGCGTGAGCCTCGTCACCGAGGGGATCGAGAGCGAGGAGTCGCTCAGGGCACTCCAGGCGATCGGCGCCGATATCGGCCAGGGCTACTACATCGCGCGGCCGCTCACGCCGACCGCCCTGCGCGACTACCTGCGCGCGCCCGATGCCCGGCGCGGCGCGGCGCCGTCCTTCGAGCTCCAGGCGGCGGGCGTCGACTGACGTCGGCGTCCTCGCACAGCGGCTGGCTCGAGTCGAGTGGTGCCCGGAGGGGCGCCGGATCGGCCGCCGGCCCACGATCCCTGGGGCCGGCGCCGCTGGCCCGGGCGGACCCGGGGCGGGTCGCGGTCGGCGCGACGACGACCCCGCCGGGAGTCGCGCGCGCAGGAGCGGTGCGCGAACCCGGCCACCGCGAGTCCCTACGCGCCCCAGCGCCGCGACGCCCGGGCCGCGTCGACGGCGGCCCGACCGGGCGGGCGCATGCGCCCCTCGGCGACCAGTCGCTCGACGCGCGCGCGGTTCGACGCCGACCAGGTGCTCGTCGCTCGACGGGGCGAGAACCAGGTCCGGGTCCGCGCGTCGTCGACCCGGCCGACCTTGGAGTCGACCCAGCCCCAGCAGAGCGCCTCGCAGACCAGGTCCTCGTACCCGACGACCGGGCCGGCCGCGCCCTTCTTGTACGTGACCACCCAGACCCCGCCGGGCCGGCCGTGGTTCGACCGCAGCCACGACCGCCACTGGGCGGCGCGCGTCACCTCGACGACGTCGGCCTCGGCCACGTCCCGGCGGTCCAGGGCCCCTAGATCAGCCCCAGCGAGGCGACGTCGCCGCGCTCGCCCAGGAGCTCCTCGGTCGTCGCGGCGATCTTGGCCGCGGCGAACTCGTCGCGCGCGAAGCCCTCCTTGACGCTCCAGGCGCCGGCGCCGTCGGCGACGACGGGGAAGCCGAAGGTCAGGCCCTCGGGCACGCCGTACTGGCCGGTGCTGGTGACCGCCACCGACACGCAGTCGTCGGCGGCGGTCGGCGTGGTGAGCCCGACCACCGTGTCGATCGCGGCGTTGGCCGCCGACGCGGCCGAGCTGGCCCCGCGCGCCTCGATGATCGCCGCGCCGCGCTTCTGGACGGTCGTGAGGAACTCGCCGCGCAGCCACCCGTCGTCGCCGATCACCTCGGCGGCCGGCCGGCCGCCGATGGTCGCGTTCGCGACGTCGGGGAACTGGGTCGAGGAGTGGTTGCCCCAGATCGCGAGGTTCTTGACCGACGGCGACCGGCGCGCCGGCGCGCTTGGCCAGCTGGGTCTCGGCGCGGTTCTGGTCGAGGCGGGTCATCGCGAACCACCGGTCGCCCGGCACCTCCGGGGCGGCCGAGCGCGCGATGAGGCAGTTCGTGTTGCAGGGGTTGCCGACGACCAGCACGCGCACGTCGCTCGCGGCGCTCCGCGGCGATGGCGCGGCCCTGGGGCTTGAAGATCCCGCCGTTGACGCCCAGCAGGTCGGCGCGCTCCATGCCGGCCTTGCGCGGCACCGAGCCGACGAGCAGCGCCCAGCTCGCGCCGTCGAAGGCGACCATCGGGTCGCTCGTCGTCTCGACGCCGGCCAGGAGCGGGAAGGCGCAGTCGTCGAGCTCCATCACGACGCCCTCGAGCGCCTTGAGGGCCGGCTCGATCTCGAGCAGGCGCAGCTACGACCGGCGTGCCCGGGCCGAGCAGCTGGCCCGACGCGATGCGAAACACCAGCTGGTAGCCGATCTGGCCGGCGGCCCCGGTGACGGTGACGCTGGACGGGGGTGGTCATGGCTCTCCCTTGACGGCGGTTAGAGGCGGTCGACGATCGCGGACGCGAACTCCGAGCACTTGACCTCGGTCGCGCCCTCCATCTGGCGAGCGAAGTCGTAGGTGACGATCTTGTCGGCGATCGTCGCCTCGAGCGCGCGGATGATGTCGGCGGCGGCGTCCGTCCAGCCGAGGTGCTCGAACATGAGCACGCCCGACAGCAGCGACCGAGCCGGGGTTGACCTTGTCGAGGCCCGCGTACTTGGGCGCGGTGCCGTGCGTCGCCTCGAAGATCGCCGTGCCCGGTCACGTAGTTGATGTTCGCCCCCGGGGCGATGCCGATGCCGCCGACCTGGGCGGCCAGCGCGTCGGACAGGTAGTCGCCGTTGAGGTTCGTCGTCGCGATGACGTCGAACTCGGCGGGGCGCGTGAGGACCTGCTGGAGGGCGATGTCGGCGATGACGTCCTTGACGAGGAGCTTGCCCTCGGGCTTGCCGCCGCAGTCGTCCCAGCCGACCGCGACGTCGGAGAACTCGTCGCGCACGAGCTCGTAGCCCCACTTCATGAACGCGCCCTCGGTGTACTTCTGGATGTTGCCCTTGTGCACCAGCGTGACCGACTCGGGCGGCCGTGCGAGAGCGCGTACTGGAGCGCCGCGCGCACCAGCCGCTCGGAGCCGAACTTGGAGATCGGCTTGACCCCGATGCCGCTCATCTCGCGGATGTCCCAGCCGAAGGCGTCGTGCAGGAACGCGCGCAGCCGCTCGGCCTCGGCGGTCCCGGCCTCGACCTCGAGGCCGGCGTAGACGTCCTCGGTGTTCTCGCGGAAGATCACCATGTCGACGAGCTCGGGGTGCTTGACCGGCGAGGGGACGCCGTCGAACCACCGCACCGGGCGCAGGCAGACGTAGAGGTCGAGGATCTGGCGCAGCGCGACGTTGAGCGAGCGGAACCCGCCGCCGATCGGGGTCGTGAGCGGTCCCTTGATGCCGATCAGGTGCTCGCGGAAGTCGGTGACCGTCTGCTCGGGCAGCCAGTCGCCGGTCTCGTGGAACGCCTTCTCCCCCGCCAGGACCTCCTTCCAGGCGATGGCCTTGCCGTACTTCTTGGCCGCGGCGTCCAGGATCGAGCTGCGACGCCGGCCAGATGTCGACGCCGGTGCCGTCGCCCTCGATGAACGGGATGATGGGGTCGTCGGGGACGTTGAGCACGCCGTCGGCGCGCATGGTGATCTTCTGAGCCATGGCGACCATCCTACGGGCCGACCACCGGGGCCCCGGGGGACGAAGGTCCCCGGGGCGACGGCCGCGGGTCGGATCCGCAGACTCGCCCGCGGTGGCCGAGGTGACCGCAGCGACACGGTGCGTGGCGATGATCTACGTGGACGACGTCGGCGCGTCACGCGACTACTGCCGCGACGTCGTCGGCCTCGCGCTCCTCGCCGACGCCGGCGCCTACGCCGAGTTCGCATGGGGGCCGCTCGTGCTCGGCCTGCGCCAGCGCGCCAACGCCGCGCGCCAGGTCGGCGGCGCGGTCGCCCCGGCGGGGTCGGGGGCGTCGCACCAGTTCGCCGTCGAGGTCGTGGGCGTCGACGCCCTCTTCGAGCGCCTCGCCGGACGCGGCGCCGACGTCATCCACCCGCCGACGGACCAGCCGTGGGGCAGGCGCTCGGCGGCGTTCCGCGACCCCGGCGGCCACGTCTGGGAGGTCTGCTAGCCGATCGGCTAGGCGAAGAGCGCCTCGTAGATCTCGCGGGTCGCCGTCGACCGGTTGAGCGTGTAGAAGTGCAGGCCCGGCGCGCCGCGCGTCGAGCAGCTCGCGCACAGCTCGGTCGACCGCGCGCGATGCCCGCGGCGCGCACCGCGCGCGGCCCGCCGGCACGGCGCCGGCCGCCTCGAGCCGCTCGACCAGGCCGCGCGGCACCGGCGCCGCCCAGCTCGGCGCATGCGCGCGACGGCGGCCAGCGACGTCACCGGCATGATCCCGGGCACGACGGGCTTCGTCGACGCCGAGGGCCGCGAGGTCGTCGACGAGTCCGCGCCACTCGGTCGGCGTCGAAGAAGAACTGGGTGACGGCGAAGTCGGCCCGGTCGAGCTTCTCGGCGAGGCGGCGGCGGTCGTCGCCGAGGTCGGCGAGGCCGGGTGGCCGGCCGGCTGCGCGGCGACGCCGACGCAGAAGTCGCCGACCTCGCGCGCGAGGTCGACGAGCTCGGTCGCGTGGGCGCAGCTCGCCGACGCGGCCGGCCCGGCGTCCGGGTCGCCGCCCAGGACCATGAGGTTCTCGACGCCGGCGTCGCGGTAGTCGCCGAGCAGGTCGCGGCGAGCTCGTCGCGGGTGTGGTCCGACGCACGTGAGGTGGGCCATCGCGCTGAGGTGGCCCTCGCGCGTGGAGCCGCGCGCACGAGGTCGTAGGTGCGCTGGCGCGACGGATCGCGCCGCCCCGGTAGGTGACCGAGACGAAGCACGGCGCGCAGCGGCGGCGAGCTCGTCCAGGGTCGCGTCGCAGGACGCGCGCCTCCTCGTCGGTGCTTCGGGGGGAAGAACTCGAACGAGCTGGTCGGCCCGCGCGCGAGCAGGTCGTCGATGCGCACCGCTAGGTCGACTCGGCCGAAGTCGTCCTCGAGCGGACGATGTCGTCCTCGCCGAAGTAGTCGCCGTGCTGGACCTCGACGAAGACGACCGGTCGACGTCGCCGGGGTTCTCGCAGCGGTGCGCCGCGCCGACGGCGACGTCGATCGACTCGCCGGCGGCACGAGGTCGACTCGACGCCGTCGAGCGAGCACCGTCGGCGGTGCCCTGCACGACGATACCAGTGCTCGGCGCGCCGGTCGTGGGACTGGTAGCTGAGGCGGCCGCCCGGGGCGACGATCGAGGCGCTTGACCTTGTGGTCGGCCGCGCGTCGTCGAGCACCGTGAAGGTGCCCCAGGGCCGCTCGGCGTGCTCGCGCCCGGTGCGTCGACGCCGCTCACCGCGACCTCTCCGCGGCCGCGCACGGCGTTCGGCCAGCAGCATCGCGCGCGTCATCGGGCCCGACGCCCCCGAGGCGCGGCGTGATCCAGCCGGCGACGTCGGCGACGTCGTCGGCCACGTCGCTCAGCAACCGCCTGCCCTCCCAGCTCGTGCCCGCGCCGACGACCGCGGCGCCCGGGCTTGATCATGTCGGCGGTCACGAGCCCGGCGCGACCCGCCGCGGCGACGACGACGTCGGCGGTGCGCGTCAGGCTCGTCGATGTCCTCGACCCCGGTGTGCACGACCGTCACCGCCGCGTTGCACCCGGGCCGCTTGAGCGCGAGCAGGAGCGCCAGCGGCCGCCCGATGGTGAGCCCGCGCCCGATGATCACGACGTGGCTGGCCCTCGACCGGGACGTCGTAGGCGGCGAGCAGCGCCACGATGCCGGCCGGGCGTGCACGGCAGCGGGCCCGGCGCGCCCATCACGAGCCGGCCGAGGTTGATCGGGTGGAGCCCGTCGACGTCCTTGTCGGGGTCGACGCGCAGCAGGACGCGCGTCCTCGTCGATGCCCCTCGGGCAGCGGGCAGCTGGACGAGGATCGACGTCGACCGCGGGGTCGGCGTTGAACCGGTCGACCACCGCCTCGATCTCGGCCTGGCTCGGCCGTCGGCCGGCGAGGTGGACGTCGAAGGACTCGACGCCGATCTCGGCGCAGTCGCTCGTGCTTCATCGCGACGTAGCGGGCGCTCGGCGGCCGTCGTCGCCGACGAGCATCGTCCCCAGCCCGACGGCGCCCGGCCGGCCGCCGCGGCGCGCGCCGCGCGCTCGGCCAGCTCCATCTTGAGGCGCCCGGCGACGGCGCTCGCCGTCGAGGAGCGTGCGGGCATTCCCCTCCTAGTGGCGGAAGTGTCGTTCGCCGGTGAGCATCATGACGATACCGGCCGCGTCGGCGGCCGTCAACGACCTCGGCGTCGCGCATCGAGCCGCCGGGCTGGACGACCGCGGTCACCCCGGCGCGCGTCAGCGCCTCGAGGCCGTCGGCGAACGGGAAGAAGGCGTCGGACGCCGCGGCCGCGCCCTCCGCGCGCGCGCCGGCCTTGGCGACGGCGAGCTCGGCGGCGACCACGCGGGACTGCTGGCCGGCGCCGATCCCGACGGCGACGCCGTCGCGCGCGAGCACGATCGCGTTGGACGACGTGCGCGCGCAGACGCGCCAGGCGAGCGCCAGGTCCGCAGCTGCTGGGCGCTCGGCGTGCGCCGCGGTCGCGCACCTCCCACGACGCCGGGTCGGCGCCGAACTCGTCGGCGTCCTGCACCAGCGCGGTGTCGCCGAAGGTACGCATCGAGCGGCCCAGCGGCTCGGGGGCCGGTGCGGCGAGGAGCCGCGTCGCCTTGCGCCGCGCGACGAGGAGCTCGACGCGCCGGCTCGGTGAAGGCCGCGGCGATGATGACGTCGGCCTGCGGGCCGCCGGCGATCGCGCGTCGGCGAGCGTCGGCGTCGACCGGTCGCCGGCGACCGCGACCACGCCGCCGAAGGCGCTGACTCGTCGGCGCCGAGCGCGCGCCCGAACGCCTCGGCGAGCGTCGGCGCGACCGCGGCGCCGCGACGCGTTGGCGTGCTTGATGATGGCCACCGCGGCGACAGCCCCGGCGCGTCGGCGGCGAGCTCGTGGACGAGCCGCCACGCGGCGTCCGCGTCGAAGAGGTTCAGGTACGAGCAGGGGCGCCCGGCGTGCTGGGTGACGGCGTCCCACCACGGCGTCGCCCCGGCCGACGCGGTAGCGCGCGCCGCGCTGGTGCGGGTTCTCGCCGTAGCGCAGCGACCTCGGCGCGCTCGAGGGTCGAGGTGCAGCGTCGCGGGCAGGACCTCCTCGCGCCGCTCGGGCGTCGCGCCGATGCCCGCCGGAGTCGAGCCAGCGCGACGATCGCGCGTCGTAGGCGCCGGTGTGGGCGAAGGCCGTGCGCGCGAGCGCGTGGCGCGTCGCGTCGGAGAGCTCGCCGTGCTCGCGCAGCTCGGCCAGCACCGCGTCGTAGTCGCCGGGCTGATGAGCACGCCGACGTGGCGCGTGGTTCTTCGCCGCGGCGCGCACCATCGTCGGGCCGCCGATGTCGATCATCTCGATCGACGGGTCCGAGCGTGAAGGGGTAGAGGTTGCACACGACCAGGTCGATCGGCGTCGATGCCCTGGCGTCCTCGAGGTCGACGCCACGTGGCTCGGGCTCGTCGCGGTCGGCCAGGATCCCGGCGTGGATGCGCCGGGTGCAGCGTCTTGACGCGGCCCGAGAGCATCTCGGGCGACCCGGTGACGTCCGCGACGTCGAGGTGGGCGACGCCGGCCGTCGGCGAGCGCGGCGGCGGTCCCGCCCGAGGCGACGAGCTCGCACGCCGAGGCCCGCGCAGGCCCCGCGCCAGCTCGACGAGGCCGGCCTTGTCCCAGACGCTCAGCAGCGCCCTCATCGGTCCTCCTCCGGCCACGCTCGCGAGCGCGCTCGCGGCCCGCCGCGAGCGCGTCCATCACCCTACCGATCGAGCGCCGGGTAGAGCTCGCGCTCGACGGACTTGATGCGCTCGTGCAGCGTCGCCTCGTCGTCGCCCGCGAGGATCGCGACGCGCCGGCGCGCCAGGATCGGGCCGTCGTCGAGCGCGGCGGTCGCGACGTGGACGGTGCAGCCCGTCGTCGGCCGCGCCGGCCTCGAGCGCCGTCGGCGCACCGCGTGCCAGCCCGCGGAAGGCCGGCAGCAGGCTCGGGTGCGTGTTGAGGACGCGCCCGGCGAACTCGTCGAAGAAGGACCGGTCGAGCACCGTGCCGAAGCCGGCCATCGCGACCAGGTCGACGCCGCGCGTCGCGCAGCGCGTCGGCCAGCGCGATCGTGTAGCCCTCGCGGTCGAAGCCCGGGCCGAACCCGCCGAAGGCGGCGCGGTCGACCAGCAGCGCCTCGACGCCCGCGCGCCGCGGCGACCTCGAGCGCCCGGCACGGCCGGTCGGCGACCGCCAGGGCGACGCGCACGCGCGCGGCCATCGCCTCGAGGATCGTGCCGGACGCCCGAGACGAGGACGGCGAGACGGACGCCGGCCAACGCCTAGAGCGACCGGACGATGTCGACCATGCGCTCGCCGGCCTCGGTCGGGTTGAGGCAGACGTGCACGCCGGCGTCGGCCAGCGCGTCCATCTTCGCCTGCGCGGTGCCCTTGGACCCCGAGATGATCGCGCCGGCGTGGCCCATCTTGCGGCCCGGCGGCGCGGTCACGCCCGCGACGTAGGCGACGACGGGCTTGGTCATGTGCGCGGCGATGAACTCCGCGGCGCGCTCCTCCTCGGAGCCGCCGATCTCGCCGATCATCATCACGGCCCGGGTCTCGGGGTCGGCCTGGAACGCCGCCAGGCAGTCGATGAAGTTGGTGCCGGGCACCGGGTCGCCGCCGATGCCCACGCAGGTCGTCTGGCCGACGCCCTGCTGGCACAGCTCGTGCAGCGCCTGGTAGGTCAGCGTCCCGGAGCGCGAGACGATGCCGACCGGCCCGCCGGCCAGGGCGATGTCGCCCGAGGTGATGCCGATGTTGCACTTGCCCGGGCTGATGATGCCCGGGCAGTTGGGCCCGAGCAGGCGCATCGCCGGGGTAGCTCCTCGACGAGGCGGTTGTAGCGCGGGCCTCGTCGTGGGCCGGGATGCCCTCGGTGATGCACACGATGAACGAGATGCCCGCCTCGGCCGCCTCGAGGATCGCGTCGGCGGCGAACGCGCGGCGGCACCGCGACGAACGACGCCGTCGCCCCGGTCGCCTCGACGGCCTCGTTCGACCGAGTCGAAGACCGGGATGCCGTCGACGTCCTGTCCGCCCTTGCCCGGGGTGACCCCGCCGACCACCTTCGTGCCGTAGTCGCGGTTGCGCAGCGCCGTGGAACCGCCCCTGGCCGCCGGTGAGCCCCTGGACGATGACCTTGGTCGTCTCGTCGACGAAGATCGCTCATCGTCGCCGCCCGCCAGTCGCGACGGCGCGCCGGGCGGCGTCGAGCATCGTCGGCTCGGCGATCAGCGCGTCGCCGAGGTGCGGGGCGAGGATCGCGCGGCCCAGCGCTCGGCGTTGGTCCCGTCGAGGCGCAGCACGATCGGCGACGCGATCGTCGACCCGGTCGCAGCGCCTCGAGCACGCCGTTGGCGACCTCGTCGACGCGGGTGATCCCGCCGAAGATGTTGACGAGGATCGCCTTGACGTTGGGGTCGGTGTTGATGACCTCGAGCGCCGACGGCCATGACGTCGGCGTTCGGCGCCGCCGCCGATGTCCAGGAAGTTGGCCGCCGCCCCGCCGACCTGGTTGACCACGTCGAGCGTGCGTCATCGCCAGCCCGGCGCCGTTGGCGATGATGCCGACCGTGCCGTCGAGCCCGATGTAGTTGAGCCCGCGCTCCTTGGCCATCTTCTCGCGCGGGTCCTCGGTCTCGGTCGCGCGTACTCGTCCCACTCGGGGTGGCGGAAGGCGGCGTTGTCGTCGAGGGTGACCTTGGCGTCGAGGGCGTGCACCGACCCGTCGGGCGTGAGGATCAGCGGGTTGACCTCGGCGAGGTCGCAGTCGCCCTCGTCGTAGCAGCGGTAGAGGTCGCACGAGCAGCTCGGCGGCCTGCTCGCGCCTGCCTCGTCGAGCCCGGCCTCGGCCACCCAGCGCCGCGCGGTCTCGAGGTCGAGGCCGCGGATCGGGTCGATCGCGAGCCGCGGCGATCGCGTCGGGGTTCGTCGGCGGCGACGACCTCGATCTCGACGCCGCCCTGGGCGCTCAGCATCCCGAGGTGGACCTTGTTCGGCCGGTCGAGCGTGAAGCTCGCGTAGTACTCCTCGGCGATGTCGCTCGCGCGCTCGACCCAGAGGCGCCGCACGACGTGGCCCTTGATGTCCAGGCCCAGGATCGCCTCGGCGTGCGCCCGCGCCTCGGCGGCGTCGGCGGCCAGCTTGATGCCGCCGGCCTTGCCGCGGCCGCCGACCTTGACCTGGGCCTTGACGACCACGGGGTAGCCGACCGCGTCGGCGACGGCGACGGCCTCGTCGACGCGTGTCGGCGACGCCGCCCGGCGACACGGCGATCCCGAAGCGCGCGAAGTACTGCTTGCCCTGGTACTCGAACAGGTCCATGTCTCCGTCCGGCCCGGGTGCCAGGCTACGGCGCTCGCCGGTGTCGCGCGCGCGTCGAGCGCCTCGCGCAGCCACGAGCCGATCTCGGCCAGCGACGCGCCCGGGCGTGAAGACGCGCGCGACGCCGACCGCCTCGAGCGACGGCGACGTCGGCGTCGGGGATGATCCCGCCGACGACGACGACGACGTCGTCGCGCCCGGCGGCGGCGAGGAGCGTCGATCACGCGCGGCACGAGGATGAGGTGCGCGCCCGAGAGCAGCGAGAGCCCGAGCGCGTCGGCGTCCTCGTGGACGACGGCGGCGACGATCTGCTCGGGCGTCTGGTGCAGCCCGGTGTAGACGACCTCGAAGCCGGCGTCGCGCAGCGCGCGGGCGATGACCTTGGCGCCCCGGTCGTGCCCGTCGAGCCCCGGCTTGGCCGACGACGACTCGGTAGGGGCGGTGCACGGCGCCGAGCATAGGCCCGGGCCTCGGCTCGGCCCCGGCGGCGCATCGGGGCCGGGCAGGTAGCGTCGTCTGCATCGTGAGGACGCGCGCTGACCCCCGCCCGCGCGGCGCGACGCCTCCGGGCCCTCGGCCTCTCGGCGATGCGCCCGCGCCAGTGGGTGAAGAACGTCCTGTCGGCGTGGCGCCGGCGGCCGCGGGGACCTTGAACCACGCCGACGTCCTGCGCCACACCGCCGTCGGCGTTCCTCGCGCTTCTGCGCCGCTCTCGTCGGGTACTGTACCTGGTCAACGACGTGCGCGACGCCGAGGCCGACCGCCAACACCCGACCAAGCGCGCACCGCGCCATCGCCGCGGGCCAGCGTCTCCGCGCGCGCCGCCGCCGTGGCGGCGGTCGTCCTGTTCGTGCGTGGCCTTCACGGTCCCGTTCGCGCTCTGGCAGCTCGGGGCCTCGTCCTCGTGCTCGGCCTCTACCTGGTCGAGCCTCGCTGGCGTACTCCTTCGGCGTCAAGCGCGTCGTGATCATCGAGCTCGTCTTCGTGGCCGCGGGCTTCGTCCTGCGCGCCGATCGCCGGCGGCCGTCGCCGTCGCACCTCCCGCTGTCGTCGTGGTTCCTCGTCGTCATCTCCTTCGGCGCCCTGTTCGTCGTCGTCGGCAAGCGGCTCGCGGAGTTCCACGAGCTCGGCTCGGCGCCGGCGTGCACCGCGCCAGGTGCTCGAGCGAGCTACACGCGCGGACTTCCTCGACTCGGTCGCTCACGCTCTCGTGCGCCGGTGGTCCGTCACCGGCTACTGCCTCTGGGCGTTCGACCGTCGACCGAACGGGCCTCGGCGTGCACCACGACCACGGTGCTCGATCCGCTCTCACGTCGTCCCGGTGGTCGCTCGCGGTCCTCTTCGTCTGCTGCAGCTCGACGCGGGCCGCGACGGCGCGGCCCCGAGGACCTCGTGCTCCGGGACCGCGTCGTGCAGGTCCTCGGTCGTGATCTGGGCGGTCCTCGTCGCGATCGGGATCTACTCGTGAGACCGCTGCGCCTCACGGCTGGGGGCGCACCGCGCCGGGCGCGGCCGCGTCGTCACCCCCGCGAGCGAGGACGACGTCGCGCGATCCTCGCTCGGCGCCGGCCCGGTGATCGCGCGCGGCCTCGGTCGCTCCTACGGCGACGCCGCCCAGGTCGCCGGCGGCACGGTCATCGACAACGCGCGGCCTCGGCGGGGCATCGCCGATCGATCGGCGCCACCGGCCAGGTCGAGGTCGGCGCCGGCGCACTCCGATCGACGACGCTGCTGCGCGCGGTGCGTGCCCGAGGGCTGGTTCGTGCCCGGTCACCCCGGGGACCCGCCAGGTCACCGTCGGCGGCGCGATCGCCGCCGACGTGCACGGCAAGAACCACCACCGTCGACGGCGCGTTCTGCGAGCACGTCACGATCGCTGCGGCTCGTCGCCCCGACCGGCGCGAGTGACCGTCGGGCCCGACGCCGACCCCGACGCTGTTCTGGGCGACCGTCGGCGGCATGGGGCTCACCGGCGTCGTCACCGCGCGCCACCGTGCGCCTGATCCCGATCGAGACCGACCGCGTCGCTGGTCGACACCGAGCGCTACGCCGACCTCGACGCGGTGATGGCCGCGATGACCGCGGCGCGACAGCCGACCACCGCTACTCGGTCGCCTGGGTCGACTGCATGACGACCGGGCGCGCACCTCGGGCGCGCGGTCCTCACGCGCGGGGACCACGCGCGGCGCGACGACCGACGGTCGGCAGCGCGGCGGCGCTGCGCCGCGCCTCGCGGCCTCGCGCCTGCGTCGTGCCCTTCGACGCGCCGAGCGGGCTGCTCAACGTCCTCACCGTGCGCGCCTTCAACGAGGCGTGGTTCCGCACGGCGCCCCGGCACCGCAGGTCGCCGAGCCCGAGTCGATGCTCGCGTCGTTCTTCCACCCGCTCGACTGGCGTGTCGCGACTGGAACCGCCTCTACGGCCGGCGCGGCTTCGTCCAGTACCAGTTCTGCGTCCCCGACGCGGCGGCCGACACGGTGCGCGCGCGCGATCGAGCGGCTCTCGGGCGCGCGGCGTGCCGGGCTTCCTCGCGGTCCTCAAGCGCTTCGGCCCCGGCGACCCCGGCCCCCTGTCGTTCCCGGCGCCGGGCTGGACCCTCGCGCTCGACCTGCCGGTCGGCCCGGCGCGCCTGCCCGGGGTCCTCGACGCGCTCGACGAGCTCGTGCTCGACGCCGGCGGGCGCATCTACTTCGCCAAGGACGCGCGCATCGACCCGAGCAAGGCTCGCCGCGATGTACCCGCGCCTCGACGAGTTCCTCGCCGTCAAGGCGCGAGTCGACCCCGACGCGCGCCTGACCAGCGACCTCTCGCGGCGCCTGGGACTGGAGGCAGGGTGATGGAGAACGCGTTCGGCCAGCCCCAGAGCGTCGTCGTGCTCGGCGGGACCTCGGACATCGCGCGCGCGCTCACGCGCCGGCTCTGCGCGGCGCGCGCGCGCACGGTCGTCCTGTGCGGGCGCGACCCCGAGGCGCTCGCCGACGCCGAGTCCGAGGCCCACGACGCCGGCGCCTGGACGACGGCGGCGGTCGCCTTCGACGCGACGGACCTGGCGGGCGCCGGGGCGTGCGTCGACGCGGCCTTCGCCGCCGCCGGCGAGGTCGACCTGGTCGTGGTCGCCGTCGGGCGCCTGGGCGACCAGGGGCTCGACGAGGACGACCCCGCGCGCGCCGCCGAGGTCCGCGGCCGTCAACTTCGCGTGGCCCGTGGCCGCGCTGGCCGCGGTGCGCTCGCGCCTCGTCGCCCAGGGCCACGGGCGCGTCGTCGTCCTCTCGACGCTCTCGGCGGTGCGGGTGCGCCGCTCCCTCTACCTGTACGCCGGCGCCAAGGCCGGGCTCGACCGCGTCTGCCACGGCATGGCCGAGTCGCTGGCCGGCACCGGCGCGAGCCTGCACATCGTGCGCCCGGCCTTCGTGCGCTCCAAGATGACCGCCGGCAAGCCGGTGACGCCCTTCGCCTCGGGGTCGACGACGTCGCCGACGCGATCGTCGGGGGGCTCGCGGTGGGGGCGCCGGTCATCTGGTGCCCGCCGGCCCTGCGCTACGTCGCGGCCGTGCTGCGGGTCCTGCCCGCGCCGCTGTGGCGCATCGTCGCGGCGCGCGCCTAGCCCGACGCCGGCGTGGTCGTCGTCGTCACCGTGGTGAGCGGCGTCGTGCGCAGGCTCACCGTGAAGAAGTCGCGGTTCATCCAGCTGGCGAAGAACCGGCTCGGCGCGAAGGTCATCCCGGCCAGCAGGTTCGTCCCGTTGGCGCCGCTCACCGCCGTGTTCGCCGCGCCGGTGAAGTAGGCGAACTGCACCCAGTCGGTGTTGATGTCGAGCTCCATGGCGCTCTGGGCCCCGGCGCGCACCAGCACGTTGGCCAGGTCGCTGATCGACAGCGCCGGGCCGCCGACGTACACGATGGCCCCGCTCTTGGTCACGCCCATGCCCGAGCGCCAGACGTTGAAGCTCCCGCCGAGCACCTTGCCCCACTTGTCGGTGTTCTGGCCGGCCAGTCCGGGCGCCGCCTTCCCGCCCTGGACGATCAGGTCGAGGTTCTGGCGCACCGACGCGACCTGGTTGCTCATGGTGAGGCCGTTCGTTCCCCAGGCGCCGACGGTCATCGTGCCGTCGCGGTAGATGACGGCCGACGCCGCGCCGCGGCGCAGCGGGACGAGCGTGCGGCCGTCGGTGTAGTAGCCGCCGTTGGCGTCCTGGACGCGAAAGCCCGCGTTGAACGCGGCCACCAGGGTGCGCGACGCCACCGGCGGGATCGGCGCGGTGTGACGGAAGGGCATGCCGACCCCGGGGATGTACGACCCGGAGTAGAGCTGGGCGCGCAGGACCGTCGGGTCCATCCACGCGACGCCGACCACGTAGCTCGTGTGCACCGCGTCGGGGCGCACGAAGGCCACGTAGAGCCCCGGCGCGCCGTCGCTGGCGCGACGGCCGGCGACGTGCCACACCCCCTCGCCGGGCAGCGAGTGCGCGGCCGGGGTCGCGATGGTGGCCGGGGCCGGCAGGTGCACGACCCCGTGGGGCAGGACGACCTTGGTCGGGCCCTCGCCGAAGATGTTCTTGCCCTGGGGCGGGCCGCCCACCTTGGCCGGGTGGAGCTTGTACCACTCGGTCTCGAACCAGGTGACGACCGGGCCGAGGCCGTGCTGGCGGCCCCACTCGGCGGCGCGGGCCATCGCCGACGAGCCGTAGGACTGGTTGGTCAGCGCGACGGCCAGCGTGCCGCCGAGGTAGACGGCGTAGCCGAGGGTCAGCGCCGCCAGCACCACCAGGGCGCGCCGGCGCCAGTAGACGTGCGGCGGCAGGCGCCGCTGGGGCGGTGGCGCCGGGGGGCGGTAGACCGGCCGCGTCGAGACCATGGGAGTTCATTCTCTCACGGGCCCGGGCGGTGTCACTCCCGGGGGGAGGGCATTCTTACCCAGGTTTTAGGCCTCGGCGCGAGTGAGCGGCGTCATCGCGAGCACCAGCTGCTTGACCCCGTGGTCGTCGAACTCGACGCTGGCGCGCGCGTGCGCGCCGGAGCCCTCGACGCGCCGGACCACGCCCGGGCCGTAGCGCGCGTGCGCGACGCGGTCGCCCACCGCGAGGCCCAGGAGCTCGGCGCCGGTCGAGCGCACCGGGGGGGCGGCGCCGGTGCCGAAGGCGCGCCCGGCGGCGAACTCGCTGTGGCGCCCGACGAACCCCTCCTCGAGCTCGACGGCGCGCAGCCGCGGCGCGCCGGCCGACAGGTCGGTGACCAGGCCGGCCGGGATCTCGCCGAGGAACCGGCTGGGGATCGCGTCGACGCGCTGGCCCCACATCGTGCGGCTCCACGCGTGGGTGAGCGAGAGGTGGCCCATGGCCCGGGTGATCCCGACGTAACAGAGGCGGCGCTCCTCCTCGAGCTCGTCGTCGTCGCCCAGCGCGCGCCGGTGCGGGAAGACCGTCTCCTCCAGGCCCGTGATCACGACCCCCGGGTACTCGAGCCCCTTGGCGACGTGCAGCGTCATCAACGAGACCGCGCCGGCGTCGGCGTCGAGCTGGTCGGCGTCCGCGACGAGCGCCATGCGCTCGACGAAGTCGAGCAGCGTGTCGTACTGGCTCGCCGCGCTGGCCAGCTCGCCGAGGTTCTCCAGGCGCGACAGCGCCTCGTCGGTCGCCTCGGCGCGCAGCGCGTCGCCCATGCCGCTCTCGCGCACGATGGCGTCGATCATCTCGCGCGGGGTGAGGTCGTTGGCCAGGGCGCGCAGCTCGTCGAGCATGGTCGCGAAGCGATCGGCGCCGGCGCAGCGCCCGGCCGGTCAGCCCGGCGTCGTCGCGCGAAGTGGGTCGGCCTCGGCGAAGCCCAGGCCGTGCTCGGCCGCGTAGGCGCCGAGGCGCGCCTGGGCGGTCGCGCCGATCCCGCGCTTGGGCTCGTTGACGACCCGGCGCGCCGACGCCTCGTCGCGCGGGTTGACGATCAGTCGCGCGTACGCCAGCGCGGTCCTTGATCTCCTTGCGGTCGTAGAAGCGCATCCCCGACATGACGCGGTAGGGCACGCTCGCGCGCAGGAGCTCCTCTTCGAGCACCCGGCTCTGGGCGTTGGTCCGGTAGAAGACGGCCAGCTGGTTCCACGCGAGCGTGGCGCTGGCTGCGCAGGCGGCGCAGCTCGCTGGCCGACCCAGCGGCCCTCGTCGTGCTCGTCGCCGGCGCGGTAGAGCCGGATCGGCTCGCCCTGGCTCGCCGTCGGTGAAGAGGTTCTTGCGCGCGTCGGCCGGGGTTGTTCGCGATGACCGCGTTGGCCGCGTCGAGGATCGTCTGGGTCGACTGCGGAAGTTCTGCTCGAGCAGCACGACGGCCGCGTCGGGGAACCGCTGCTCGAAGTAGCAGGATGTTGCGCACGTCGGCCGCGCGGAAGCGGTAGATCGACTGGTCGGCGTCGCCCACCACGCAGAGGTTGCGGTGCTCTCGGCGCCAGCAGGCTCACGATCTCGTTCTGGACGCCGTTGGTGTCCTGGAACTCGTCGACCAGCAGGTGGCGGAACCGGCGGCGGTAGTGCTCGAGGACGCCTCGTCGGCGCGCAGCATGGCCGACCGTGTTGACGAGCAGGTCGTCGAAGTCCATGGCGTTGGCCGAGCGCAGAGCCGCGCTCGTAGAGCGCGAAGAGCTCGGCGATCCGCTGGCCAGTACGGGCCGTCGTCGGCGGCGCGCTGGGCGTAGGCCGCCGCGTCGAGCATCTCGGACTTGGCCGCGCGAGATGGCCGCGGCGACGCTGCGCGGGGTCAGCCGCTTGGTGTCCAGGCCGAGGTCCTTCATCGACCCGCTCGACCGCCGACTCGGCGTCGCCCGCGTCGTAGATGGTGAAGCCCGCGCTGGTAGCCGAGCACGTCGGCGTTGGCGCGCAGCATCCGCAGGCAGGCCGAGTGGAAGGTCGAGCACCCACATCGACTCGGCGTCGGGGCCGACCAGCTCGACGACGCGCCGGCGCATCTCGTCGGCCGCCTTGTTGGTGAACGTGATCGCGAGGATCTACCAGGGCGGCGCGTCGCCGGTCGCCAGCAGGTGCGCGATGCGCCGCGTGAGCACGCGCGTCTTGCCCGAGCCCGCGCCCGCGACGACGAGCAGCGGCCCGCCGCGGTGGTCGACGGCCGCGCGCTGGGGCTCGGTCAGGCCCTCGAGCAGCGCGTCCGGGTCGGCGGTCGTCTCGCGGGGGCCGACGGCGTCGAAGAGGGCCTCGTCGGCGAAGGGGTCGCGGACTCACTCCCACTCGATGGTGCCCGGCGGCTTGGACGTCACGTCCAGGGCCACGCGGTTCACGCCGTCGACCTCGCGGATCAGCCGGTTCGCGATGCGCTCGACGAGGTCGTAGGGCAGGCGCGCCCAGTCGGCCGTCATCGCGTCGTCGCTCGTGACGGCCCGGATGACGATCGGGTACGCGTAGGTCCGCCCGTCGCCCATGACGCCCACGGTGCGCACGGCCGGCAGCACCGCGAAGCTCTGCCAGAGCTCGCGGTAGCAGCCCGGCGCGCCGGATCTCGTCGACGACGACGGCGTCGGCGGCGCGCAGGATCTCGACGCGCTCGCGGGTGACCTCGCCGACGATGCGCACGGCGAGCCCCGGGCCGGGGAACGGCTGGCGCCAGACGATCTCCTCGGGCAGCCCGAGCTCCTCGCCGACGTGGCGGACCTCGTCCTTGAACAGGTCGCGCAGCGGCTCGACGAGCTCGAAGGCCAGGTCCTCGGGCAGCCCGCCGACGTTGTGGTGGCTCTTGATGTTGGCCGCGTGGCCCGAGCCCGACTCGATGACGTCGGGGTAGAGCGTCCCCTGGACGAGGAACCGCGGGCCCGTCGCCGTGGGCGGCGAGGTCGCGCGCGACGGCCTCGAACTCGCGGATGAACAGCTCGCCGATGATCTTGCGCTTCACCTCGGGGTCGGTGACGCCCGGCCAGGGCCTCGAAGAACCGGTCGGCCGCCTTGACGTGGACGAGGTCGACGCCGAACTGGCGCGCGAAGGTCTCCTCGATCTGCTCGGCCTCGCCCAGGCGCATGAGCCCGGTGTCGACGAAGACGCAGGTCAGCTGGTCGCCGACCGCCTTGGTGCACGAGCGCCGCGGCGACGGCCGAGTCGACGCCGCCCGACAGCGCGCACAGCACGCGCTCGCCGCCGACCTGCGCGCGGATCGCGGCGACCTGGTCCTCGATGATCGAGGTGTTGGTCCACGTCGGCGCGAGTTGCGCGCAGTGGTGCAAGAAGGTGGCGAGCAGCTCCTGGCCGCGCTCGGTGTGGGCGACCTCGGGGTGGAACTGGGTCGCGTAGAGGCGGCGCCCGGGGTCCTCCATCACGGCCACGCAGCCGTCGGTCGTCGCGGTGACCGCGAAGCCCTCGGGGACGTCGGCGATCGCGTCGCCGTGGCTCATCCAGCACGGCCGTCTCGCGCCACCCGTCCATCAGCGCCGACGCGCCGGCCGGGTGCAGCTCGGTGCGGCCGTACTCGCTGGCCCCGGTGCGCGCGACGCGGCCGCCGAGCTGCTGGGCCATCAGCTGCGCGCCGTAACAGATGCCGAGCACCGGGACCCCGAGCGCGTAGACGCCGGGGTCGAGGGTTGGCGCCGGGGCCTCGTAGACGCTCTTCGGCCCGCCGGAGAGGATGATCGCGCCGGGCGCGCGCGCCGCCACCTCGTCAGCGGTGATGGTGGCCGGGACGATCTCGGAGTAGACGTGGGCCTCGCGGACCCGCCGGGCGATCAGCTGCGCGTACTGGGCCCCGAAGTCGACGACGAGGACGCCGCTCAATGGCCCATGCCCACGCCCTGGGAGCGCTGGAGGGCCTTGCCCTCGGTCTGCAGCGCGGGGGCGAGCATGACCTCGGCCTTCTGGAACTCCTTGAGGGTCTCGTAGCCGCACGTCGCCATCGACGGTGCGCAGGGCGCCGAAGAGGTTCAGTCGGCCGTCGTTCTCGTGGGCCGGGCCTAGGAGGATCTCCTTGAGGGTGCCGCGCACCTGGGTGCGCACGCGCGTGCCGCGCGGCAGGGTCGGGTGGAAGGTGGCCATCCCCCAGTGGAAGCCGCGCGCCGGGGCCTCGACCGCGCTGGTGAGCGGAGAGCCGATCATCACCGCGTCGGCGCCGCAGGCGATCGCCTTGGCGATGTCGCCGCCCTTGCTCATGCCGCCGTCGGCGATCACGTGGACGTAGACGCCGGTCTCGTCGAGGTGGCGCATCCGCGCGCCGGCCACGTCGGCGATCGCGGTCGCCTGGGGCACGCCGATGCCGAGCACGGCGCGCGACGTGCAGGCGTTGCCCGGCCCGACGCCCACCAGCACGCCCGCGGCGCCGGTGCGCATGAGGTGGAGCGCCGCCTGGTAGCTCGCGCAGCCCCCGACGATGGTCGGGACCTCGAAGTCGCGGATGAAGCGCTTGAGGTTGAGCGGCTCGACCGTCTTGGACACGTGCTCGGCCGAGACCACGGTGCCCTGGATCACCAGGATGTGCAGCCCCGAGTCCATGATCGTCTTGGCCATCCACTCGGTGCGCTGGGGCGTGACCGACGCCGCCGTCACGATCCCGGCGTCGCGCATCTCGCGGATGCGCTCGGCGACGAGCTCGAGCTTGATCGGCTCGAGGTACATCTGCTGCATGCGCACGGTGGCCTTGTCGTCGTCGAGCTCGCGGATCTCGTCGAAGAGCGGCATCGGGTCCTCGTAGCGGGTCCACAGGCCCTCGAGGTTGAGCACGCCCAGCCCGCCGAGGCGGCCGAGCTCGACCGCGGTGGCCGGCGAGATCGCGCCGTCCATCGCCGCGCCCAGGACGGGCAACTCGAACTTGTAGGCGTCGATCTGCCAGGAGATGTCGACGTCCTCGGGGTCCCGGGTCCGGCGCGAGGGCACGATCGCGATGTCGTCGAAGCCGTACGCCTGGCGCGCCGACTTGTAGATCCCGATCTCGACCTCCGCCATGACTCCTCCGCGACCGCGCCCGTGTGGCCCCAATCTAGTGGCGGCCCGTGTCGACCCCGAGCGCGACGCAGACCAGCTCGGTCAGCACGCGCGCCGTCGCGCCCCAGACGAGCTCGCCCTCGGCGTAGAAGAACTGGACCGGGAAGAACCCCTCGTCGTCGGCCCCGGGGCGCGGCTCGTCGCGCGACCAGCGCTCCTCGAGGAACGCGCCGTCGGCCGCCAGGTCGGCTAGCGCCGCGCTGAAGGCCCGGTCGACCTCGCGCGGGTCCGCGACCAGCGCCGGCGCGCCGGCCAGCGCTCCGACCACCGGAACGATGTGCGAGCCGGCGGCGATCGTCGAGAGCTCGCTGAGTCGCCCGGCCGGGGCGACCCCCGCCGGGTCGAGGCCGACCTCCTCGCTCGCCTCGCGCAGCGCGGTCGCCCACGGCGCCTCGCCGGGCTCCGAGCGCCCGCCCGGCAGCGCCACCTCGCCGCGGTGGGCCCGCAGGGCGAGGGAGCGCCGGGTCAGCACGACGCGGGCCTCGCCGGCCTGCTCGAAGAGCGCGACGAGGACCGCCGACGGGCGCGCGCCGGGCGCCGCGGGGCCCGAGCCCGGGGCACCGGGGCGCGCGGCGAGCGCCTCGAGGACCCGCGCGAGCCCGATGGGACGGCGCTGGTCCGCGCGCAGGTGCGCCCACGGCGCGGGCCCCCCGGGTCGCGCGCGCGGCGGGACCGGCACCCGCTGGGGGTAGGCGCGGCCGGCGAAGCGCGGCCGGCCGGCCCCCGGTTCTCCCGTAATGTTGGGACCCACGCCGGCGGACCCTAGCGGCCGGCAGACCAGGAGACCCCCCCGCGTGAAGACCCTCGCCCGGCGCTGCGTGCGCCGCCCGTGGTGGGTGGTCGCCGCCTGGGTCGCCCTGATCATCGCCACCAACGCGGCGAGCCACGCGGTGGGCTCGGCCTACGCCAACACCTTCACCCTGCCGGGCACCAACTCGCTGCACGCCTACCAGCTGCTCGAGCAGACCCCGGGCGGCGGCGGCGACGTCGACCAGATCGTCTTTCGCGCGCGCACCGGCACCATCGCCAGCCACGCCGCGGCCATCTCGCGCGACCTCGCCGGCGTCGCGCGCCAGCCCGAGATCGCCGCGGTCACCTCGCCGATCTGCGCGACCGCGGCCGCCTGCGCCGGCGCGGGCCAGGTCAGCCGCGACGGGCGCATCGCCTACGCCGTCGTGCACTTCGCTCAGCCGGGCTTCAAGCTCACGCTCCACCAGATCCAGGCCGTGGAGGACGCCGGGGCCGCGGCGCGATCGTCGTCGCTGCAGGTCGAGTTCGGGGGCAACGCGTTCGGCCAGCTCGACGCGCCGCGCGGCTCGCGCGGCGAGGTCTTCGGCCTGCTGGCCGCCGCGGTCGTCCTGGTGCTCGCCTTCGGGTCGCTGCTGGCGATGCTCCTACCGCTGGGCGTCGCGCTCTTCGCCCTCGGCGTGGCCGCGGCGACGACCGAGCTGCTGAGCCACGGGCTGGCGATCGCCCAGTTCGCGCCGATCCTCGGGTCGCTCATCGGCTTGGGGGTCGGGATCGACTACGCGCTCTTCATCGTCACGCGCTCGCGCCAGGGCCTCAAGCGTGGGATGAGCGTCGAGGACGCGGTCGTCACCGCGGTCGACACCTCGGGGCGCGCGGTGCTCTTCGCCGGCTCCACCGTGTGCATCGCGCTGCTCGGCATGCTCGTGCTGCGCCTGTCGTTCCTCAACGGCGTCGCGGTCTCGGCCACGCTGACCGTCGCGATCACGATGCTGGCCTCCCTGACCCTCCTGCCGGCGATGCTGCGGCTCCTCGGGCCGCGCGCGCTCAACCGCCGCGAGCGCCGGAGCCTGGCCGAGCGCGGCCCCGAGCCGTCGGTGGTGTCGGGCCCGTGGCAGCGGTGGGCCGACTTCGTCTCGCGCCACCCGCGCACGCTCTCGGCGGGAGCGCTGGCCGTCATCGTGCTGGCGGCGGTGCCGTTCTTCTCCCTGCGCCTGGGCAGCTCGGACCAGGGGCTCAACCCGCCGGGCACGACGACCCGCCAGGCCTACGACCTGCTCGCGCAGGGCTTCGGCCCGGGCTTCAACGGGCCGCTCTACGTCGTGGGGTCGCTGCACTCGAGCGCCGACGTCGCGGCGATGACCCGGCTGGCCGGGTCGGTCGCCCACGCCCCCGGGGTCGCCACGGCCTACCCGCTGGTGCGCCAGGACCACGGCCGCGTCGGCCTCATCGTCGTGATCCCGACCACGAGCCCGCAGGCCGCGGCCACGACGAGCCTCATCACGACGTTGCGCGACCACTACATCCCCGACGCCACCCACGGCACGACGGCGGTCTACGTGGGCGGGCTCACCGCTATCTTCAACGACTTCGCGAGCGTGCTCGGGGCCAAGATGCCGCTCTTCATCGGCGTGATCGTCGCGCTCGGCTGCCTGCTGCTCATGGTCGCCTTCCGCAGCGTCGTCGTGCCCCTGGTCGCGGCGGCGATGAACCTGCTGGCGGCCGGGGCGAGCTTCGGCCTGGTCGTCGCGGTCTTCCAATGGGGCTGGGGCGCCTCGTTGCTGCGCGCGGGCACGGGGCCGGTCGAGTCGTTCCTGCCGATCATCATGGTGGCGATCCTCTTCGGGCTCTCGATGGACTACCAGGTCTTCCTGGTCAGCCGGATGCACGAGGAGTGGCTGAACACCGGCGACAACGAGCAGGCCATCACGCGGGGCCAGGCCAACACCGGGCGGGTCATCACCGCCGCGGCGCTGATCATGATCTGCGTCTTCCTCTCCTTCGCCTTCGGCGGCGAGCGCATCATCGCCGAGTTCGGCATCGGCCTGGGCGGCGCGGTCCTGCTCGACGCGTTCATCCTGCGCACGGTCCTGGTGCCCGCGCTGATGCACTACCTGGGCCGGGCCAACTGGTGGATGCCGCGCTGGCTCGAGCGGGTGACCCCGCACGTGGCGGTCGAGGCGACCGAGGGCTAGGCCGAGGGGCCGCGGGCCCACTCGCGGGCCATGCGCACGTAGAAGTCGGCCACGGCCTCCGGCGCGATGTCGACGTAGGCCGAGCCGGCGGTGACCACCTGGCCGACCGAGGCCGCCCAGAACACCGCGACGATCGTCTGGGCGTCGAGCGACGCGTCGAGCCAGCCCAGCGCCTTGGCGTCCTCGATCAGCGAGACCCAGCGCGCGAACTGGATGTCGAGCAGCGCGCGGAAGCGCTCGCGGCTCTTGGCCTCGGCCCAGACGTCGAGCAGGAGCTTGACGATGCCCATCTTCGCGTCGAGCTGGCCCGACGCCCACGCGCGCGTCACGTTCTCGCGGATGGCGTCCCAGAACTCCGCCTCGTCCTTGAGCCCCAGCGCGGTCTCGGCGCGGCTGAGGACCTTGTGCAGCGGCTCGGTCATGTCGAAGTAGTTCGACATCTGGGCCTCGGCGATGACCTGGGCGCGGCTCTCGAAGTGGTAGTAGACGGTCGGCACCCCGACGTTGGCGCGCTCGGCCAGGTCGACGATCCGGAAGTTCTCGGACCCGGCGGCGGAGATCATCGCGGCGGCCACCTCGATGATGTGCCGTCGGGTCAGGGATTCCTTCTTCTCCACCGGTACGCCCTCGCGCTGGCCCGACCGGGCCTCCGGCCTCCGAGAGTAGGCCGCGGGCGCGACGGGGCCCGGGGGAAACTCGCGTTTTCGGCGTTTTCCATAACGCCGTTAAGGACCGCCGGGGCGCGGCGGCCGGGCCGGGCCCCGAAGGGCCCGGCCCGCGCGCTACATCATCCCGCCCATGCCGCCCATGCCGCCCATGCCGCCGCCCATCGGCGCCGGGGGCTCGGGCTTGTCGGCCACGATGGCCTCGGTGGTGAGCAGGAGGGCCGCGATCGACGCCGCGTTCTGCAGCGCCGAGCGGGTCACCTTGGCCGGGTCGATGACGCCGGCCTTGACGAGGTCGACGAGCTCGCCGGTCGCGGCGTTGAGCCCGATCGAACCCTTCGCCGCCTCGACCTCGCGGACCTTGACGGCACCCTCGTAGCCGGCGTTGGCGGCGATGAAGCGCAGCGGCGCCTCGAGGGCGTTGGCCACGATTCGCGCACCGGTCGCCTCGTCGCCGATCAGGGTCGTCGCCGAGCTCGACCACGGCGGTGCGCGCGCGCACCAGCGCGGTGCCGCCGCCGGCGACGATGCCCTCGTCGATGGCCGCCCGCGTCGCCGAGAGCGCGTCCTCGATCCGGTGCTTCTTCTCCTTGAGCTCGATCTCGGTGGCCGCGCCGACCTTGACGATCGGCGACGCCCCCGGCGAGCTTGGCGAGGCGCTCCTGGAGCTTCTCGCGGTCCCAGTCCGAGTCGGTGTCCTCGATCTCGCGCTTGATCTGGGCGACGCGCCCGGCGACGTCGGCCGTGCGCGCCCGCGCCGTCGACGATCGTCGTGTCGTCCTTGGTGACGACGACGCGCCGGGCGTGGCCCAGCAGGTCGAGCGTGGCGCGACTCGAGCTTGAGGCCGATCTCCTCGGAGATCACGGTCGCGCCCGTCAGGATCGCCATGTCCTGGAGCATCGCCTTGCGGCGCTCGCCGAAGCCCGGCGCCTTGACGGCGACCGACGTGAACGTGCCGCGGATCTTGTTGACGACGAGCGTCGCCAGCGCCTCGCCCTCGACGTCCTCGGCCACGATGCAGCAGCGGCTTGCCCGACTGCATGACCTTCTCGAGCACCGGCACGAGGTCGTGGACCGCCGAGATCTTGGAGCTCGTGAAGAGCACGCAGCGCGTCCTCGAGGACCGCCTCCTGGCGCTCGGGGTCGGTCACGAAGTACGGCGAGAGGTAGCCCTTGTCGAACTGCATGCCCTCGGTGAGCTCGAGCTCGATGCCGAAGGTGTTGGACTCCTCGACGGTGACGGTGCCGTCCTTGCCGACCTTGTCGATCGCCTCGGCGATGACGTCGCCGATCGCCGAGTCGGCGGCGGAGATGCGTCGCGACCTGGGCGATCTGGGTCTTGTCGGCGACCTCCTGGGCCTGCTTCGCGATCGACGTCGACGACCGCGGCGACCGCCTTCTCGATGCCGCGCTTGAGCCCGGCCGGGCTCGCGCCGGCCGCGACGTTGCGCAGGCCCTCCTTGATGAGCGCCTGGGCGAGCACGGTCGCCGTCGTCGTGCCGTCGCCGGCGACGTCGTTGGTCTTGGTCGCGACCTCCTTGACCAGCTGCGCGCCCATGTTCTCGAACGGGTCCTCGAGCTCGATCTCGCGCGCGATCGACACGCCGTCGTTGGTGATCGTCGGGCGCGCCGAACTTCTTGCCGATGACGACGTTGCGGCCCTTGGGCCCCAGGGTCACCTTGACCGCGTCGGCGAGCTTGTCGACGCCGGCCTCGAGGCCGCGACGGGCCTCCTCGTCGAACTTCAGTGATTTGCAGTCTTGGTCCTACTGAGTGGGGGCTGAGCCCCGTGATCTTCTTGGAGACGGTGGCCAGCACGTCGCGGCTCGAGAGGATCAGCAGGTCCTCGCCGTCGACGGTGATCTCGGTGCCGCCGTACTTCGAGTAGACGACGGTGTCGCCGACCTTGACGCCGAGTCGGGATCACCTCGCCGGTGCTTGTCAGAGCGCCGGCCGGGGCCGGCGGCCAGGACCTCGCCCTGCTGCGGCTTCTCCTTGGCCGTGTCGGGGATGACCAGGCCCGACGCCGTCGTGGCCTCGGCGGTGTTCGGGCGGACCACGATGCGGTCCTCGAGCGGGTTGCAACTTCATGGGTGCGGCCTCCTGGGCTGTTGGCACTCAAAACTTGCGACTGCCAATTTAGCAGCCGGCGCCATCGAGTGCCAAGCCCCGGCCGCCTCGGTAGCCTCGGGGCGAAGGAGGCCGGGTGGAGGCTCCCCCCACGCACAACGACGGGCGCGACCTGCGGCTCCTGGCGGCCCTGCGCGGGGTCTCGTTCCTGGGCGATTTCACGGCGATGACAGCCCTGTACCTGCGCCTGGCCCCCCTGCACCACGCCTGGGCCATCGCCGCGCTGGCCGTCGCCGGGTCGCTGCCGCTGGTGGCCCTGGCCCCCGTCGCCGGCACCGTCGTCGACCGCACCCCGGCCAAGGCGCTGCTGGCCTGGCTCGGATTGGCCGAGGCGGCGGTCTGCGTGGCGCTGGGCCTCTGCCACGGCCTGGTGGCGACCATTCTGCTCATGCTGGCCCTGTCGAGCCTGGTCGCCTTCTCGGGCCCGGGCTACAGCGCCCTCGTCCCGGTCGCCGCGGGCGAGGGCCAGATCGCCCGGGCCCAGGGGCTCATCCAGTCGACGCAGGGGGTCGCCTCGGTGGTCGGCCCGGTGCTCGGCGGCCTGCTGGTCGGGGCGGCCGGCCAGACCTGGCCGCTGCTGGTGGACGCGGCGAGCTTCGCCGTCGCGGCCGTGGCGACCACGACGCTGCGCCGCGACCGCCGCCCGGGCCCGGCCGCGACGATCGCCGAGGCCGAGGCGCGCGGCCAGTGGATGGCCGGGGTGCGCCTCGTGATGGGCGACGCGATCCTGCGCCCGGTCGAGATCGTGGTCGCGGTCTTCATGCTCGGCCTGGGCATGGTCAACGTCGCCGAGGTCTTCTTCATCACCCAGACGCTGCACGGCACGGCGACCGACTACGGCCTGGTCGGCACGGCCTTCGGCGCGGGGCTCGTCGTCGGCTCGATCCTCGCCCAGCGGCTCAGCCAGGCCGAGGCCGACCTGGTGCGCGTCGTGGTGGTGACGGTCACGGCGATCGGCGCGCTCATCGGCGCAATCGGGCTGGTGAGCGAGGTCGGACTCGTCTACCCGTTCCTCGGCGTGGCCGGCGTGGCCGTCGGCGCGGCGAACGTCGCCGCCATCACGCTCTTCACCGTGCGCAGCCCCGAGCACCTGCGCGGCCGGGTCTTCGCCGCGGTCGGGGGCATCATCACCGCCGCCGAGATCGGCGCGACCGGGCTCGGCGGGCTCGTCCTGACCGTGCTGGCGCCGCGCACCGTC
This sequence comes from uncultured Actinomycetota bacterium, assembly GCA_963820815.1. Classification (GTDB taxonomy): domain Bacteria; phylum Actinomycetota; class Acidimicrobiia; order Acidimicrobiales; family RAAP-2; genus RAAP-2. Next base: position 434,028 of record CAWGBL010000004.1, read on the forward strand.
TTCCAGGTCGGCGGGCTCGCCGCGGTCGCCACGACGCTCGTCCTCGGGCCGATGGCGCTGCGCGCGGCGCGCCGCGCCGCGCCCGTGGCCGCCTAGGGCGAGAGCCGCACGCGCTCCCAGGCGCCGCCCGCGCGCGCGTAGGCGACGCGGTCGTGGAGTCGGTCGTCGCGGTGCTGCCAGAACTCGAAGGCGTCCGGGGTCAGGCGGAACCCGCCCCAGTGGGCCGGGCGCTCGACGTCGCGCCCCGCGAAGCGGGCCTCGGCGTCGGCCAGCCGGGCCTCGAGCTGCGCTCGGCTCGCTAGCGGCTCGCTCTGGGCGCTCGCGTGCGCGCTCAGCTGGTGGCCGCGGGGCCGGCGCGAGAAGTAGGCGTCGGACTCGGCCGGCTCCATCGGCTCGACCGCGCCCTCGACGCGCACCTGGCGCCCGAGCGGCTCGCAGTACCAGAGCAGCGCGGCGCGCGGGTTCGCGGCGAGCTCGCGCCCCTTGCGCGACGCGTAGTTCGTGTACCACCCGTAGGACGACGCGTCGCGGTGGCGCAGCAGGACCATGCGCGCGCTCGGGCGGCCGTCGGCGCCGGCGGTCACCAGCGCGACGGCCTCGCGGTCGCCCGGGTGCGCGGCGGCCTCGTCGAACCAGCGCGCGAACTGGGCGAAGGGGTCGGCGTCGACGGTCGACGGGTCGAGGCCGGGGGCGTCGCTCACGGCTCGCGCCAGCCCCCAGCCCGGGCGCGCCGGGATGTCGAGCCCGCTCGGCGAGCCCAGGCGGTGCAGGCCGGCCGCCGCGATCATCGCGGCGTTGTCGGTGCACATCGCCGGTGCCGGCAGGTGGCACTCCAGGCCGCGCTCGCCGGCCAGGGCGGCGACGCGCGCGCGCAGCGCGCGGTTGGCCGCGACGCCGCCGGCCAGCGCCAGGCCGGCGACGGTGCGCGCGTCGAGCGCCGCGCGAGCTTGCGCAGGAGCTGCTCGGCGACGGCGGCCTGGAACGCCGCGGCGACGTCGGCCGTGTCGAGGCCGGGGTCGCGCTCGGTCGCGCGCACCACCGCGGTCTTGAGCCCGGAGAAGCGACAGGTCGAGCCCGGGGCCGACCATCGCCGGCGGCAGGGGCAGTCGGCGGGCGTCGCCCTCGGCCGCCAGGCGGTCGATCTCGGGCCCGCCGGGGTAGCCCAGGCCGAGCCAGCGCGCGACCTTGTCGTAGGCCTCCCCGGCGGCGTCGTCGACGGTCTCGCCGAGCACGTCGTAGTCGCCGGGGGCGCGCTGGAGGACGATCACGCTGTGGCCGCCCGAGACGAGCATCGTGAGCAGCGGCCAGGCTCAGGCCGGGGTCCTCGAGCAGCGGCGCGACCAGGTGGGCCTCGAGGTGGTTGACCCCGACGAGGGGCACGCCCCAGGCCATCGCGTAGGCCTTGGCCGCCGAGAGCCCGACGAGCAGCGAGCCGACCAGGCCCGGCCCGGCGGTCACCGCGACGGCGTCGACGCCCGGCTCGCGCTCGTCGCCCCCCGCGTCGGCCAGCGCCGCGGCGACGACCGGGCCGAGGGTGGCCAGGTGGGCCCGTCCGGCCAGCTCCGGCACGACCCCGCCGAAGGCCCGGTGCTGGTCGATCGAGGACTCGACGATCGAGGAGCGCACGCGGTACCCGTCGTCGACGACGGCCGCGGCGGTCTCGTCGCAGCTGGTCTCGATGCCCAGGACCGTCGTCACGGCCTCAGGCTACGGGGCCGGCGCGAGGTCGGCCCAGCAGATGAGCGCGTCCTCGCCGGTGCGCTCGTAGTAGCCGGGCCGCACGCCGACCGGCGCGAAGCCGTAGCGGCGGTAGAGGCGCTGGGCCCGCTCGTTGGTGACGGCGACCTCGAGCGTCGCGCGCGTGACCCCTCGCGCGAGCGCGTCGGCGACCGCGTCGTCGAGCAGTGACGTCGCCACGCCGCGGCCCTCGTGCGCGGTGCGCATCGCGATGGTGTTGACGTGCATCTCCTCCAGGACGAACATCACCCCGAGGTAGCCGATGATCGACCCCGCCTCGCACGGCCACCGTGTAGCGGCGCGTCGCCGGCTGGGCCAGCTCGTCGAGCAGGACGCCGCGCGTCCACGGGTCGTCGAAGCGCGCCTCCTCGATCTCGAGGAGCTCGGCGACGTCGCGCCGCTCGGCCGCCCGGATCGCCCAGCCGGTCACGGCCGCGTGCGGGTGGCGAAGTTGGACACCGCGTCGGCCTCGCGCAGGTAGAGCGGCGCGAGTGCGCCCGCGGGCTCGCGCGCCGCGCCCAGGGCGAGCGCGCAGAGCGTCGAGGGCACCGCGTCGTCGTGGCGCGCGCCGCCGGCCGCCGCGACGAGGTCGGCGTAGCGCCGCGCGCCGTCGCCGGTCACCGTCGCGCCGGCCAGGAGGTGGGTGAGGGCCTCGGGGCGCGCGACGGTCGGCTCGCCGGAGGGCTCGACGCGATCACCCAGGGCGAACGGCTGGGCGAAGACCTCGCCGCGGCGCGCGTCCACGAGCGCGACGAGCGCGCCGCGCACCCCCGCCCCGAACGCGGCGTGGGCCAGCAGCTCGCACGACGTCACCGCGACGAGCCCGGCCCCGGTCGCGCGCGCCAGCGCGTCGGCGGTCGCCAGCCCGACGCGCAGCCCGGTGTAGAGGCCGGGGCCGCGGTCGACCACGACGCGGTCGAGGCCGGTCGGGGCGAGCCCGGCCTCGGCCAGGAGCGCCGCGATCCCCGGGGCCAGCGACTCGGTGTGGCGGCGCTCGAGGTCCAGGACGCGCGCGACGTCGGCGCCGTTCGCGCGCAGGGCGACCGCGCAGGCCGGCGTCGCCGTCTCGATGGCCAGGATGTTCACGCCGACCAGTCCCCCAGCTGCGCGCGGCGCCCCTCGGCCAGCGCGCCCGACACCGTGATCACCCGCCCCTCCTCGCCGTCGACCGCCAGGTCCACCGTGAGGACCTCGCGGCCGAAGACCGGCGCGGCGAGGTCGCCCCACTCGACCAGGGCCACCGCGGACTCCTCGACCAGCTCGCCGATGGCCAGGTCGAGCGACCTCGGCCATCCCCGACAGCCGGTAGAGGTCGGCGTGCTGGAGGCGCTCGACGCCGAGGTCGTTGACGCAGTCGTGCTCGCGCACCAGGGTGAACGTCGGGCTGGTGACGCGGTCGCGCACGCCCAGTCCCTTGCCGACCCCGTGCGCGAAGGTCGTCTTGCCGGCGCCGAGCGGCCCGGTGAGCAGCACGACGTCGCCGGGGCGCAGCAGGCGGGCCAGCGACTGGCCGGCGGCCTCGGTCTCGAAGGCGCTGCTCGAGCGACGTCGCCAGGCGGTCGTCATCGCCCGCGCACGACGTCGAGCGCGACGCGCAGGTCGGCGCGCACGACCTGGGCGAGCGACGGCGTGCGCAGGACCGCGGCGGGGTGGTAGGTCGCGAGGCCCGGGGTCTCGCCGACCGTGACGACCCGACCGTGCTGGGCGCCCGATGCGCGCCCGAGAGCCCGAGGACCTCGCGTCGCGGCGGTCGCGCCCAGGGCCAGCACCGCGAGCGGGGCGACGTCGGCCAGCTGGGCGTCGAGCCAGGGCCGGCAGGCGTCGAGCTCGTCGCGCTCGGGCGTCGCGGTTGTCCGGCGGCCGGCACTTGACGATGTTGGTGACGTAGCACTGGTCGCGCACCAGCCCGGTCTCCTCGCGCAGCAGGCGCCAGAAGAGGTTGCCGCTGCGCCCGATGAAGGGCTCGCCGCCCTCGTCCTCGGTGCGCCCGGGGGCCTCGCCGACGATCATCAGGACCGGGTCGCTCGGGCCGGTGCCGATGACGACGCGCTGGCGCGACTCGCTGAGCCGGCACCGGACGCAGTGTCTCAGGGCCTCGACGTCGAGGGTCACGCGACGACCGCCCGCGGCACCCTGGCCCCCACGCCGCAGAGTATCTCCCACGAGATCGTCCCGGCCCGGGCCGCCCACTCCTCGGCGCTGACGACCTCGCCGCCCTGGCGCCCGAGCAGGACGACCTCGTCGCCGGGGCGGACCTCGTCGTCGCCGCAGTCCACGAGCAGCTGGTCCATCGTCACCGCGCCGGCCAGGGGGAATCGCCGGCCCCGGATCAGCACCTCGGCGCCGGCGTCGAAGAGCCGTCGCGGGTAGCCGTCGGCGTAGCCGAAGGGCACGGTCGCGACCCGACGAGTCGCGCGCCAGGGCGCGCCGGCGCCCGTAGCTCGGCCGCTCGCCCGCGAGCGCCCGACGCGACGCGACGACCCGGGCGCGCAGGGTGAGCGCCGGCGCCAGGTCGACCCCGCCGGCCGCCTCGCCGGTCCAGGGGCTCGGCAGGTAGCCGTAGAGGGCCAGGCCGACGCGCACCATCGACCGGCGCGACTCGGGGTAGGCCAGCGCTCCCGCGCTGTTGGCGGCGTGGGTGACCCGCGGCGCCGACGCGCCGAGGCGCGCGAGCGCCGCGTCGAAGGCGCCCAGCTGGGCGCGGGTGAACGCGCGGTCGTCGTCGGCGTCGCCGTCGGCCACGCTGAGGTGCGTGTAGGCGCCCTCGACGTCGAGCGCGGCGCTCGCCGCCAGGATGCCGAGCGACCGCCGGCGACGTCCTCGGGCGCGACCCCCATGCGGTGCATCCCGGTGTCGACCTTGACGTGCACCCGGTGGCGCCCGCCGAGGGCCTCGGCGGCGGCGACCGCGGCGCGCGCGCCCTCGGCCGAGCCGACGGTCAGGGTGAGCCCCGCCGCCAGGGCGTCGGTCATGGTGGCGGCTGGCACCTCGGCCAGCAGGAGGATCGGCGCGTCGACCCCGGCCTCGCGCAGCTCGATCCCCTCGTCGACGATCGCCACGGCGAGGGAGTCGGCGCCGCCGTCGAGCACCGCTCGCGCCGCGAGCGGCGCGCCGTGGCCGTAGCCGTTGGCCTTGACGACCGCGCACAGCGCGGTCGGCCCGAGGACGCGACGCAGCTCGCCCACGTTGTGCGCGAGCGCCGACGTCGAGATCTCGGCCCACGCGGGGCGTCGCACCCCTTCGACCGGCACGGCTACGTCCGCCCCACCGCTACTCGACGGTCACCGTCTTGGCGAGGTTGCGCGGCCGGTCGACGTTGCGGCCCAGGAGCCGGGCCATCGTGTAGGCGAACAGCTGCAGCGGGACGACGTCGACCATCGGCGCGAAGAGCGGCTCGGTCGCCGGCACGCGGATGACGAAGTCGGCGACCGCGTCGATCTGGTCGTCGTCGTCGGTGGCCAGCGCGACGACGCTCGCGCCGCGGGCCTTGACCTCGGCGAGGTTGGAGAGCATCTTCTCGCGCATGGCCGGGTCGGTCGCGATCGCCACGACGATGACGCCGGGCTCGATCAGCGCCAGCGGGCCGTGCTTGAGCTCGCCGGCCGGGTAGCCCTCGGCGTGCAGGTAGGTGACCTCCTTGAACTTGAGCGCCCCCTCGAGCGCCGTCGGGAAGCCGACGTGGCGGCCGAGGAAGAAGAAGTCGTGCGCGCCGCGCAGCTCGCTCGGCGACCAGCTCGACCTGCGGCCGGCGCTCGAGGGTCGCCGCGACCAGCGGCCCGACCGCGCCGAGCCCGCGCACCAGGGCCTCGACGTCGCCGGGCTCCAGCGTGCCGCGCACCTGGGCGAGGCGCAGCGCGAGCAGCTCGAGCGCCGCGACCTGCGCGACGTAGGCCTTGGTCGAGGCGACCGAGACCTCGAGGCCGGCGCGCGTGTAGACGACCGCGTCGGCCTCGCGCGCCATCGAGGAGTCGACGATGTTGGAGACCGCGACGACGCGCGCGCCGCGGCGCCGCGCCTCGCGCATCGCCTGGATCGTGTCGATCGTCTCGCCGCTCTGGGAGACGCCGATCGACGAGGGTCCCGACCTCGACGACCGGGTCGCGGTAGCGGAACTCGCTCGCGATGTCGACGTCGCGTCGAGACCGCGCCCAGCTGCTCGATGGCGTACTTGGCCGACCAGCGCCGCGTGGTACGACGTGCCGGCCGCGACGAGACGACGCGCTTGACGTCGCGCAGCTCGTCGTCGACTGATGCGCAGCTCGTCGAAGGTGATGGTGCCGTCGGCGTGCGCGGCGATCGAGCAGCGTCGCGCGGATCGCGTCGGGCTGCTCGTAGATCTCCTTGGATCATGAAGTCGTGGTGACCGCCCTTCTCGGCGGTCTCGACGTCCCAGTCGATGGACAGCTGGTGGAGTCGCACCGGCGCGCCGTCGAGGTCGATCGGCGCGAAAGCCGTCCGGTCCGAGTCGCACGATCTCGTCGTCGTTGACGGCGTAGAAGGCCGACGCGCGGTCGAGGATCGCCGGGACGTCACTCGCGAGGTAGGTCACGCCGGGCGCGGTGCCGACGACGAGCGGCGAGACGCGCCGCGCCGCGACGATCACGTCGGGCTCGGTCGCGTCCATCGCGGCGAGCGCGAAGGCGCCGCGCACCACGTGCAGGCTCGCGCGCACGGCGTCGACGAGTTCGAGCCCCTCGGCCCGGCACTCCTCGATCAGGTGGGCCAGCACCTCGGAGTCGGTGACCGACGCTGAAGAGGTGGCCGCGCGCGGCCAGGTCCTCGCGCAGCGTCGGCGTGGTTCTCGATGATCCCGTTGTGGATGATGGCGATGCGCCCGGTGCAGTCGACGTGGGGGTGGGCGTTGGTCGACCTCGGGCGCGCCGTGGGTCGCCCAGCGCGTGTGGCCGATCCCCGACGCGAACCCGTCGGGCGCGGCGCGCGCACTCCGCGCGCAGCGCGGCCACCGACTCGGTGCCGGTCGGCGTGCGCGCGCACGCCAGGTCGTCCCGGCGGCGCACCAGCGCGACGCCCGCCGAGTCGTAGCCGCGGTACTCCAGGCGCGCGAGCCCCTCGAGGAGGATCGCCAGCGTGTCGTCGGAGCCGACAACTCCGATGATGCCGCACATGGCGACGAGCCTACTCGGGGGCCCTCGACGCGCCCCTGGCGACGGTCAGTCGACGTGCGCGTCGCGCAGGCGCGCGACGAACTCGTCGACGACGTCGGCGTCGAGCGCCTCGACCATCACGCGAACGACCGGCTCGGTGCCCGACGGCCGGATGACGAGGCGCACGTCGTCGAGTCCGACCCCGCGCTCGTCGACGACCGCGGCGAAGAGGCTCGCGCACCGACGCGTCGTCGTATCGATCGCGCGCGACGTTGACCAGCGCCTGGGGCACGCGCCGCCAGGCCGAGTCGGCCTGGGCGTGCAGCGGGCCGCGCCGCACGACCAGGTCGCACAGCAGCAGCGCGGTCAGCAGCCCGTCGCCGGTGGGCGAGCGGTCGCGGAAGATGAGGTGGCCCGACTGCTCGCCGCCGAAGCGCCAGTCGCGCTCCTCGAGCGCGAGCAGGACGTTGCGGTCGCCGACGTCGGTCTCGACGATGTCGACCTCGCGCGCGGCGAGCGCGCGGTGCAGGCCGAGGTTGGTCATGGAGGTGACGACCAGCCCGCCGCCCAGGCCGCCGCCCTCGAGCAGGTCCATGGCGAAGAGGACCATGAGGTCGTCGCCGTCGCGCACGCCGCCGCGGGCGTCGACCGCGACCAGCCGGTCGGCGTCGCCGTCGAAGGCCAGCCCGAGGTCGGCGCCGGCGCCGAGCACCGCGTCGACCAGCCCGGCCACGTGGGTCGACCCGCACTCGAGGTTGATGTTGCGCCCGTCGGGCGCGTCGTTGATGACCGTGACGTGCGCGCCGGTCGCGGCGAAGAGGCCCGGCGCGACGTGGCTGGCCGCGCCGTTGGCGCAGTCGATGACCAGGCGAAGCGACGACAGGTCCGTCGGCACGTGCGCGCGTAGGTGGGCGATGTACTCGCCCTCGGCGGCCGCGTCGAGGGCCGGCTCGACGATCGTGCGCCGGCCGGGCGCGGGCGCCGCGTCCATCGCCGCGGCCACCGCCTCCTCGGTCGCGTGGTCGAGCTTGCCGCCGCCCGGCCCGAGGACCTTGAGCCCGTTGTCGAAGTAGGGGTTGTGCGACGCCGAGACGACGACGCCGACCCCGCCGCGCGCGCGCGCGACGACCGCGACGCCCGGCGTGGTGAAGACCCCGAGGTCCACCCCGGGCGCGCCCCCGTCGGCCAGCCCGGCCAGCACCGCGGCGGCCAGCGCCGGCGAGCTCTCGCGGGTGTCGTAGCCGACCACGACCGGAGCGTCGGGGGCCGGCGCGAAGACCGCGGCGACCGCGCGGCCGAGGCGGTAGGCGAGGTCGGTCGTGATCTCCTCGCCGTAGCGACCCCGGATGCCGTCCGTGCCGAAGAGCACGGGCCCGCCCACTAGCGCTTCGAGTACTGCGGGGCCTTGCGGGCCTTCTTCAGGCCGTACTTCTTGGTCTCCTTCTTGCGCGCGTCGCGCGTGAGGAGCCCCGCCTTCTTGAGCGACGGGCGGTGCGCCTCGTCGACCTCGATCAGCGAGCGCGCGATGCCCAGGCGCAGCGCGCCGGCCTGGCCGGCGACCCCGCCGCCCTCGATCGTCGCGTCGATGTCCCAGGCCTGCTGGGCGTCGAGCAGGCGCAGCGGCTCCATGACGATCTGGCGGTGCGTGGCCGACGTGAAGTAGTTGTCGAAGGCCCGAGAGTTGATGGTGATCGTCCCGGTGCCCGGGCGCAGGCGCACGCGCGCCACGGCCTCCTTGCGGCGGCCGGTCGACTGGGTGGGCTGGGTCACGGTGCTCCTTAGCCGCGGCGAATGGCCGAGGTGTCGTAGGTGGCGGGCTTCTGGGCCGCGTGCGGGTGGTCGGGGCCGGCGTAGACGAAGAGCTTGGTCATCTGCGCGCGACCCAATCGAGTCTTGGGCAGCATGCCGCGCACCGCGCGCTCGACCAGCTCGGCCGGGTCCTCCTCGAGCAGCGTCGCCCACGACGTGGCGCGCAGCCCGCCCGGGTAGCCCGAGTGCCGGTAGGCGAAGTTCTTGCGGGCCTTGCCCGCGGTCACCACGATCTTGTCGGCGTTGACCACGATGACGTAGTCGCCGGTGTCCATGTGGGGGGCGAAGCCGGGGCGGTGCTTGCCGCGCAGCAGCGACGCGACGACGGTGGCCAGGCGGCCGAGGACGAGCCCGTCGGCGTCGACGACGCGCCACTCCCGGGTGACCTCGGAGGCCTTGGGGCTGTACGTGCGCACGACTGTTCCTTCACCTCGCGACGGAGAACCCGGGAGAACCCCGGGGGACCCTCCAGTTTAGGGATTTTTCGCGGCCGCGGGCAAGTTGGCCCGGAACTACCAGATGGTGACCCGCTCGGCCGGGTCCAGCCACTCCCCGTCGCCCGGGGCGACGCCGAAGGCCTCGTAGAAGGCGTCGACGTTGCGCGGGACCTGGCGGCAGCGGACCTCGTCGGGCGAGTGGGGGTCCGAGGCCACGATGAGGCGGGCGATCTCGGGCCGGCGGTGGGTCCGCCACGAGGCGGCCCAGCCCAGGAAGAACCGCTGGGGGCCGGTCAGCCCGTCGATCACCGGGGCCTCGGCCCCGCCCAGGGAGATCTGGTACGCCTTCCACGCGATCCCGAGCCCGCCGAGGTCGCCGATGTTCTCGCCGACGGTCAGCGCGCCGTTGACGTGGACGTCGGGCGCGGCGTCGGGGACGAGCGCGTCGTACTGGGCGATCAGCTTGGACGTGAGTGCCTCGAAGGCCGTGCGGTCGGCCTCCTCCCACCAGTCCGCGAGGCGCCCGGTCCCGTCGTAGCGCGACCCCTGGTCGTCGAATCCGTGGCCGATCTCGTGGCCGATGATCGCGCCGATGGCGCCGTAGTTCGCGGCGTCGTCGCGGCCCGGGTCGAAGAACGGCGGCTGGAGGATCGCCGCGGGGAAGACGATCTCGTTGAGGCCGGGGTTGTAGTAGGCGTTCACGTCCTGGGGGTACATGAACCACTCGTCGCGGTCGACCGGCCCGCCGATCTTGGCCATGTCGCGGTTGAACTCGAAGACCGTCGCGTTGCGCGCGCTCGCCAGCACGTCGTCGGGGTCGACCTCGAGCGCGGAGTAGTCGCGCCAGCGCTTGGGGTAGCCGATCTTGGGCGTGAACGCGGTCGAGCTTGGCCAGCGCGCGGACCCGGGTCTCGGGCCCCATCCACTCGAGCGTGGCGATGCTGTCGCGGTAGGCCGCGATCAGGTTGGCCACGAGCTCGTCCATGCGGGCCTTGGCCGCGGGCGGGAAGTGGCGCTCGACGTAGAGGCGCGCCGCGGCCTCGCCCATCGATCGGTTGGCGAAGGCCGTCGCGCGCTTCCAGCGAGCGCGCAGCTGGGGCTGGCCGGTGAGCGCCCGCCCGTTGAAGTCGAAGTTCTCCTCGACGAACGCGCTCGACAGCAGCGGCGCGTAGTGGCCGATGACGCGCAGGCTCAGCCAGTCGCGCCACGCGGCCACGTCCTCCTTCGCCAGCAGCTCGCCGAGGGCCTCGGTGAAGCTGGGCTGGCGCACGACGACCTCGTCGAGCGCGCCGGCGGGCGCGCCGATCGAGTTCCGCCAGGCGTCCAGCGGGGCGCCCACCGTCGCGGCCAGGTCGGGCCACGTGGTCAGGTTGTAGGTCTTGACCGCGTCGCGCGACGCGACCTGGTCCCAGTGGCCGGCGGCCAGCTTGGTCTCGAGGCCCATGACGCGCTCGGCGCGCGCGCGGGCGTCGTCGAGCCCGGCCAGCGCGAACATCCGCTCGGCGTGGTCGACGAACTTCGCGCGCACCTCGGCGAAGTGCTCCTCGCGGTAGTAGCTCTCGTCGGGCAGGGAGATCCCGCCCTGCTCGACGTAGACCCGGTAGCGGTCGGGGTCGGCGTCGTCGGTGTTGACGAAGAGCTGGAAGAACCCGCCGCGGCCCTCGCGCTGGCCCGACGCGACCAGCGCGGCCAGGTCCTCGGCGCTGTCGCACGCCGCCACCCCGGCCAGGGGTGCGGCCAGCAGGGCGGCGCCGCGGGCCTCGGCCGCGGCCTCGTCGAGGAACGACGCGTAGAGGTCGGCGACCTTGCGCGCCTCGCTGCCGGCCGGCGCGGTCCTCGACTCCTCGAGGATGTCGCGCACGCTCTCCTCGGCGCGCTCGCGCAGCGTCTCGAAGCTGCCCCAGCTGTGGCGGTCCTCGGGGATCGGGTTGGCATCGCACCACGCGCGGTTCGCGTAAGCGAAGAGGTCGTCGGCCGGGCGGACGTCGTCGGCGAGCTCGGAGGGGTCGAATCCAGAGGGCAGGGTCGTGGTCACCGCGTGAGCCTACCGAGGCGGCTCCTCGCCGTAGCCGACCGCGACCAGGCAGAGCCCGGCGGCGGGGGCCGGGGCCGGGAGGCGCTCGCGGCGGGGGTCGGCGCAGGCGCGCGGCCACCTCGCCCTCGCCCATGCGGCCCCGCCCGACGGCCACCATCGCGCCCACCAGGCTGCGGACCATCTGGTGGCAGAAGGAGCTGCGCCACGACGTCCAGGCGCAGGACCCGCGCGCCCGGGGTGAGCCGCCAGGTCGTCGGCGGCCTCGCGCCAGGCCAGCGAGGATCACGTCGCGGGTCAGCGGCGTCGCCCGGCCCGGCGCGCGCGGGCCGGCGGCAGAAGGCCCGGAAGTCGTGCTCGCCGACGGACCGGCGTCGCCCGCCGGTTCATCGCCGCGAGGTCGAGCGGCCCAGGCACCGTGCCAGGCCGAGGCGCTGGCCAGGGCGAGCCCGGCGGCGCGTGACTCGACGACCAGGTACCGGTACGCGCGCCACGTCGCCGAGAACCGCGCGTCGAAGCCCGGGGGCGCCGGGCCGCGGCCGTCACCGCGATCCCGGCCGGCCAGCTGGTGGTTGAGCACGGCGACGAGGCGATCGGGCACGGCGCCGTCGGCGACGAGGGGGTCGGGCAGGTCGACGTGGACGACCTGGCCGAGCGCGTGCACGCCGGCGTCGGTGCGCCCGGCCGCGACGAGGGTCGGCGGGCGTCGAGGCGCAGCGTGCGAGCCAGCGCGTCCGCCAGGGCGCCGGCGACGGTCGTCGTGCCCGGGCTGGACGGCGAACCCGCGGAAGCGTCGACCCGTCGTAGGCGAGGTCGAGGCGCCAGCGCCGCGTCGGCGCGCGCGAGTCGCTCAGACGAACTCAATGCGCGCCATCGGCGCGTTGTCGCCCTGGCGCGGGCCGAGCTTGAGGATCCGCGTGTATCCGCCGGGGCGGTCGTCGTAGCGCGGCGCGATCTCGGTGAAGAGCTTGTGCGTCATGTCCTTGTCGCGTATGAGCGCGACCACGCGACGGTGCGCGTGGACCGACCCCTCGGGCGCGCTTCTTGGCCGCGGTGACGCACCTTCTCGACCACCGGGCGCAGGGCCTTGGCCTTGGTCTCGGTCGTGACGATCGACTCGGCCGCGATCAGCGAGGCGACGAGGTTGCCGAGCATCGCCTTCTGGTGCGCGGCGTCGCCGCCGAGCCGCTGGCCCCGGGTCGGGGTGCCGCGCACGGCTAGTCCTCCGACGCGCAGGGCGAGGCCGCGCTCGTCGAGGCGGTCGGTGACGTCCTTGAGCGAGGTCGCGCCGAAGTTGGTGATCGACGTGAGGTCGCGCTCGGTGGCGTTGACCAGCTGCGGCGATGGTGTTGATGCCGGCGCGCTTGAGGCAGTTGCGCGAGCGCTCGGTCAGGCCGAGCTCCTCGATGCGGATGTCGAGCTCGCTGGCCTGCGGCCTGGGCCGAGCCCGACGTCGCCGAGCTCCAGGGCCGGCGCCTCCTCGTCGAAGTGCGCGATCAGCTCGACCAGGGAGCCGAGCGTCTTGCCGGCCGAGGCCAGGGCCTCGCGAGGCGAGATCGACCCGTCGGTCTCGATGTCGAGGACCAGGCGGTCGAAGTCGCGGCTCTGGTCGACGCGTACCGGCTCGATCTCGAAGCTGACCCGGCGGACCGGGGAGAAGATGGCGTCCAGGGGGATGACGCCGATGGTCGAGGCGCCCTTGTTGCCCTCGGCGCCGACGTAGCCCTTGCCGCGCTCGACGGTCAGCTCGAAGGCGAGCGCGCTCTTGGGCGTCGTCATGTACGCGAGGTGCAGGTCGCCGTTGAGGATCTCGACGTCGGCCGTGGTCGACAGGTCGGCCGCGGTGACCGGGCCCTCGCCGCGCTTGTCGAGGCGGAGGATCGACCGGCTCGTCGCTGTGGACGCGCAGCAGGAGGTCCTTGAGGTTCAGGCAGATGTCCTGCACGTCCTCCTTGACGCCCTCGATGACGCCGAACTCGTGCAGGACGGCGTCGAACTTGACGCGCGTCGCCGCAGCGCCCGGGATCGACGACAGCAGGGTGCGGCGCAGCGAGTTGCCCAGGGTGTGGCCGAAGCCCGGGTCGAGCGGGCCGATGGCGAAGGACTGGCGGTTGGCCTCCTCCTCGCCGAGGGCCTCGATGGTGGGTCGCTGGATGATGAGCATGGGGACTCCTGGGTGGGGGCTACTTGGAGTACAGCTCGACGATGAGCTGCTCGTGGATGGACTCGTCGATCTGCTCTCGCGCCGGGATGACGCGCACGGAGACCGCGAAGCCGTTCTCGGCCGTCTCGAGCCATCCCGGCACCGAGCGGTCGAGGACGTCGAGGTTGCGCTTGACGTTGAAGTTGTCGCGGGTCGCCGCCTTGAGCGTGACCGATGTCGCCCGGGCGGACCCGGAAGCTCGGGATGGTCACTCGCCGGCCGTTGACGTTCACGTGGCCGTGGCGCACCAGCTGGCGGGCCTGGGCCCGCGACGCGCCCCAGCCGGCGCGGAACGTCACGTTGTCGAGCCGGAGCTCGAGGAACTGGAGCAGGTTCGTGCCGGTGATGCCGGGGCGCCGGTTGGCCTCTTCGTAGAGGTTGCGGAACTGGCGCTCGAGCACCCCGTAGGTGCGCCGGGCCTTCTGCTTCTCGCGCAGCTGGGTCAGGTACTCCGACCCCTGGCGCTGGCGGTCGCGGCCGTGCATCGCCCGGCGGGTAGGCGCGCATCTGGCGGTCGGAGTTCTCCGAGACGGGGCACTTGAGCGTGAAGCACCGCTCGCCCTTGAGGTACAGCTTCGTCCGCTCGCGGCGGCAGAGCCGGCAGACCGGCCCGGTGTAGCGCGCCACGGCTAGCCCCTCCGCCGCTTCTTGGGCCGGCAGCCGTTGTGCGGCAGCGGGGTCACGTCCTTGATCGCGACCACCTCGATGCCGGCGGCGGCCAGCGCCCGGATCGCGGTCTCGCGGCCCGAGCCCGGCCCGCGCACGAGCACGTCGACCTTCTTCACGCCGTGCTCCATCGCGGCGCGCGCGCACTTCTCGGCGGCCGACTGCGCGGCGAACGGAGTCGACTTGCGCGAGCCCTTGAAGCCGACGTTGCCCGACGACGCCCAGGTCAGCACGTTGCCCTCGGGGTCGGTGATGGAGACGATCGTGTTGTTGAACGAGCTCTTGATGTGCGCGACGCCGTAGGCGACGTTCTTGCGCTCGCGGCGGCGCACCTTGCGGGTGGCGGGGGGCTTGGCCATTACTTGGCGACCTTCTTCTTGCCGGCGACGGTGCGCTTCGGGCCCTTGCGGGTCCGCGCGTTGGTGCGGGTGCGCTGGCCGCGCACGGGCAGGCCCTTGCGGTGGCGGATGCCCTGGAGACAGTTGATCTCCATCTTGCGCTTGATGTCCTGGGCGACGTCGCGGCGCAGGTCACCCTCGACGGTGACGTTCTGGTCGATGTAGGTGCGGATCTTGTTGACCTCGGACTCCGAGAGGTCCTTGACGCGGGTCGACTCGTCGACGCCGGTCGCCGCGCAGACCTGCTGCGCGATGGTCGGGCCGACGCCGAAGATGTAGGTCAGCGAGATCACCACGCGCTTGTCGCGCGGGATGTCGACGCCAGCAATACGGGCCATTCCTGTCCTCTGTCTCCTAACCCTGGCGCTGCTTGTGGCGCGGGTTCTCGCAGATCACTCGGACGTGTCCCGCCCGCCTGATCACCTTGCACTTCTCGCACATCGTCTTGACGCTCGCGCGGACCTTCATGTCGTCTCTCCCCCGAGTCACTTGTACCGGTAGGTGATGCGCCCACGGGTCATGTCGTACGGAGTGATCTCCACCTGGACCTTGTCGCCGGGCAGGATGCGGATGCGGTGCATCCGCATCTTCCCGGAGCTGTGGGCGAGGACGGTGTACCCGTTCTCCAACTCCACCCGGAACATGGCGTTCGGCAGGGGCTCGACGACGGTCCCCTCGACGGTGAACGCGTCTTCCTTCGGCTTGCTCAGGTTCTGTCTCCTTGTCGAACTGCGACGCGCCGAGGCCGGGGCCCGGCGCGGTGAGACCGCCTGGGGGCTACCCAGGGGTCGGCTGACCATTCTAACGTGTTTTTCTCAGACCGCACAAGGCCGCGCGGCGGGCCGCGCGTGACCCGAAAGTGACCGGCGGCCCTAGTGGTCGCGCGGCCCCCCCGGCGAGGCTGGGTCGGTGGACCTCTCATCGTCCCCGGGCCGCGTGACCTTGGAGCGCGCCGCCTGCCTGTCGCTCCTGGAGGCGGCCGACCTGGCGCGGGTGGTCATCTCGGTTCGCTGCCTGCCGGCGGCGCTGCCGGTGCGCGTGGAGGTGCGCGACCCCCAGCGGCTGCTGCTGGCCACGACCGAGGACGCCGTGGTCGCCGCCGCGCGCCGCAACGACGTCCTGAGCGTCCAGATCGACGGCCTCGAGCCCGACGGGGCCACCTGGTCGGTCATGGCCTCGGGGATCGCCCGGGTGGCCGACCCCGGGGCGCCGGAGAGCGCGCGCCTGCGCGACGCGGTGGCCCGCGGGGCTGCCGTCGCCGAGATCCCCCTCTCGGTCGTGGTCGGGGAGCGGGTCGGCTAAGCCGGCTGCCTAGGCTGGGACGCGGTGCCGTTCCACCAGATCAACGACCCCGAGCGCCTCCACGCCCTGATCGACGCGATCATGCTGATCGAGAGCGAGGGCGATCTCGACGAGCTCCTCACGGCCATCGTCGACGCGGCGACCGACCTCATCGGGGCACGCTACGGCGCGATCGGCGTCGTCGCCAGCGACCGGCGCACGCTCTCGCGCTTCATCACGCACGGGATCGACGACGAGACCAGGGCCAAGATCGGGCCCGGACCCGCACGGCGCCGGGCTGCTCGGCGAGACGATGCGCCGGGCCAGCGCGCTGCGCGTCGACCACCTGGCCCAGCACGCCGGCTCCGCCGGCTTCCCCAAGAACCACCCGCCCATGGACAGCTTCCTCGGCGTGCCGGTCATCACCGGCGACGGCCACATCTACGGCAACCTCTACCTCTGCGACCGCATCGACGGCCGCGCCTTCGACGCGGACGACGAGCGGATGATCGAGGCCTTCGGGCGCGCGGCCGGCCTGGTCATCGACCAGGCGGTGATCCGCGACAAGCTCTCCGAGCTGACCCTGGCCGAGGAGCGCGAGCGACTCGCGCGCGACCTGCACGACACGGTGATCCAGCGGCTCTTCGGCATCGGCCTCGCGCTGCAGATCAGCCTGGCCGGCGAGCTGCCCGACGCCGCGCGCGAGCGCGTCGACCAGTGCGTCGACGAGCTCGACCGCACGGTCCACGACATCCGCACCACTATCTTCGAGATCGACGCCGACGACGAGGGGCCCGGCGGGCTGGCCGCGCGCGTCGAGCGGCTCTGCGACGAGGTGCGCACGCGCCTGGGCGTCGAGGTCGGGCTGACGCTGGCCCCGGGGCTCGACGCGGCGGTCTCCAAGCGCAGCGCCGACCAGGTGGCAATGGCGCTGCGCGAAGCGCTCTCGAACGTCGCTCGCCACTCCCAGGCGAGCCGCGCCGACGTGGCCGTCGACGTCGACGGCGACCTGGTGACCCTCACGGTGCGCGACGACGGCGTCGGCCTGGTCGAGCGGGTCGGCCCCGGCCGGGGGCTGCGCAACCTGACGTCACGGGCTCGCCAGCTGGGCGGCGGCTGCGCCGTCGAGAGCGAGCCGGGCCGTGGCACACTGGTCCGATGGTCCGCCCGACGCCAGGCCTAGCGTGATCCGCCTCCTCCTCGTCGACGACCACGAGATCGTCCGGCGCGGGCTCAAGCGAGCTGCTCGAGGCCGCCGGCGACCTCTCGGTGGTCGCCGAGGCGAGCACCGTCGCCGAGGCCGAGGCGGTGGACCTCGACCTGGTCGACGTCGCGGTGCTCGACGTGCGCCTGCCCGACGGCAGCGGCGTCGACCTCTGCCGGACCCTGCGCGACGCGCGCCCCGACCTGGCGTGCCTGATGCTCACCTCCTTCGCCGACGACGAGGCGCTGGACGCCTCGGTGCTGGCCGGGGCCCGCGGCTACGTGCTCAAGAACGTCCGGGGCGACGCTCTGATCGGCGCGATCCGAAAGGTCGCCGACGGCGAGACCCTGCTCAGCGAGGCCCAGGTCGACCGGGCCAAGGAGCGCATCCGACCGGCAGATGGTCGAGGACCTGCGCCTCGAGAGCCTCAGCCCCCAGGAGCGCCGGATCCTCGAGCTGCTGAGCGAGGGGCTGAGCAACCGCGAGATCGCCGCCGAGATGTTCCTCGCCGAGAAGACCGTCAAGAACTACGTGTCGAACCTGCTCGCCAAACTCGGCTTCCAGCGCCGCACCGAGGCGGCGCTCTTCGCCCAGCGCCAGCACGAGCGTCACAACCCCGACGCCTAGGGCGCGGTCAGGACCTCCGGGCCGTCGTCGGTGACGGCGATCGTGTGCTCGAAGTGCGCGCAGAGCGAGCCGTCGGCCGTCATCACCGACCAGCCGTCGTCCAGGACGTAGGTCGCGGCCCCGCCGATGTTCACCATCGGCTCGATGGCGAAGACCATCCCGGTCTTGAGGGTGGGGCCGGGCGTGCCGGGCCAGTAGTTGGGCACCTGGGGGCTCTCGTGCATCGCGGTGCCGATGGCGTGGCCGACGTACTCGCGCACCACCGAGTAGCCCGCGGCCTCGGCGACGGCCTGGACCGCGCGGCCGACCTCGTGGAGCCGGTTCCCGGCGACCAGCTGGTCGATCCCCGGCCCACAGGCGACCGCTCGGTCACCTCGATGAGCCGCCGCGCCGCGGCGCCGACCTCGCCGACGGGCGCGGTGTAGGCGGCGTCGCCGTGGTAGCCCTCGACGATCGCCCCGCAGTCGACCGAGACGATGTCGCCCTCGGCCAGGGCGTACTCCCCGGGGATGCCGTGGACGATCATGTCGTTGGGGCTCGTGCAGATGACCGCCGGGAAGCCGTGGTAGTTGAGGAAGTTCGAGCGCGCGCCGCGCGCCTCGAGGACTGCGGCGGCCACGGCGTTCGAGGTCGGCCGTCGTGACCCCGGGGGCGATCGCCGCGCGGGTCTTCTCGTGGATCTCGGCGACGACGCGCCCGGCGCGGCGCATCTTGGCCAGCTCGTCGGCGTTGCGCCTCACGCCAGGGCGCGCTCGCGCAGCGCGGCCACGATGTCGGCCGTCACCTCGTCGGGGCTCTGGGACCCGTCGACGCTGACCAGCACGCCGCGCGACCGGTAGAAGTCGAGGAGCGGCGCGGTGTCGCGCTCGTAGTTCTCCAGGCGCGTGCGGATCGCCTCGGGGCGGTCGTCGGCGCGCTGGACGACCTGGCCGCCGCACTTGGCGCACGTCCCCGACAGGGCTGACGCGTCGGTGTCGCGGTAGATCGTCCCGCAGTCCTGGCAGACCCGGCGCGTCGAGAGCCGGCGGGTCACGAGCTCGATCGGCGCCTCGAGGTTGACGCAGAGGCTCACCCCGGCCGGCGCGAGCAGCGACTCGAGGGCCTCGGCCTGCGCGTCGGTTCGCGGGAAGCCGTCGAGCAGGACCCCGGGCGCCGCGTCGGGGCGGGCCAGGCGGTCCTCGACCAGGTCGCACGACCAGGTCGTCGGAGACGAGCGCGCCGGACTCGAGGACCGAGGCGACCTCGCGGCCGAGCGCGCTTCCGGCCTTGACCGCGGCGCGCAGCATGTCGCCGGTCGACACGTGGGGCAGCCCGTAGACGTCGCTCAGACGGTCGCACTGGGTGCCCTTGCCCGAGCCCTGCTTGCCGAGGATCACCAGATTGAGGGGCGCGGCCATGTCAGCGCTTGAGGAAGCCCTCGTAGTTGCGCATCATGAGCTGGCTGTCGATCTGGCGCATCGTCTCGAGCGCCACGCCGACCGCGATCAGCAGGGTGGTCCCGTAGTACGGGAATCGGTTGATGTTCCAGAGCGCCATCACCAGGCTCGGCATGACCGCCACCGACGCGAGGAAGAGTCGCGCCCACGACGGTGATGCGGCTGAGCATGCGCGCGAAGTACCGCTCGGTCGGCAGCCCCGGCCGGATGCCCGGGACGAAGCCGCCCTGCTGGCGCAGCATCTCGGCCTGCTGGTGCGGCTCGAAGGCGATGTAGACGTAGAAGAAGGTGAACGCCATGATGAGCAGGAAGTCCGAGAGGATGTAGAAGAAACTCGTCGGGTGCAGGCTGGAGTTCACGAAGTCCTGGAAGCCGGCCCACGGCACGACGTTGGCCATCAGCACCGGGATGTAGAGCACGCTCGAGGCGAAGATGATCGGGATCACGCCGGACTGGTTGACCTTGAGCGGGATGTAGGTCGAGTTGCCGCCCATCTCGCGGCGCCCGACGACTCGCCGGGCGAAGGTGACCGGGATCCGGCGCTGCCCGTTGTCCATGAAGACGATGAGGACCAGCAGCGCCAGGCTCAGCGCCACGATCGTCCAGAACTTGACCGGCCCGCCCTCGGCGTAGACGGCCTTGCCGCCCGAGGGCAGTCCGGCGACCACGTTGGCGAAGATGAGGAGGCTCATCCCCTGGCCGACCCCGCGCTGGGTGATGAGCTCGGCCAGCCACATGACGAAGGCGGTGCCCGCGGTGAGGATCGTCACCATGAAGACCCCGAGCCAGCAGGCTGAACTTGGGGATCAGGTCGATGTTGAAGCCGAGCAGCGCCGAGTCGTGGCCGTGGAAGGCGTAGATCGAGGCCGGTCGACTGCAGCAGCGCGAGCCCGATGGTGAGGTAGCGCGTCGTCTGGGTGATCCTCTTCTGGCCGACCGCGCCCTGGTCGCGCCACTCGCTGAGCTTGGGGATGACCGTGGTGAGGAGCTGGATGACGATCGTGCTGGTGATGTAGGGCATGACGCCCAGGCCGAAGACGGCCAGGCGCGTCAGCGCGCCGCCCGAGAACAGGTTGAGGAAGCCGAGCACGCCCGACGCCCCGGCCTTGGCCTGGAGCAGGTGGACCTGGCTCCAGCTCACCCCGGGGATCGGGATGTTCGCGCCGGCCTGGTAGAGGCAGATGATCGAGACGGTGAACAGGACCTTGTTGCGAAGGTCCGTGACCCGGAAGATGTTCGCGAGCCGACGCAGCACGACTACCTATTCTGGTGCTGGTTGCCGGACGCGGGCGGTCGGACCGAGAACGGCAGGTCGAGGACCTCGACCGAGCCGCCGGCGGCCTCGATGGCCGCGCGCGCGCTGGCCGAGAAGCCGTGCGCCGAGACGCGCATGGCGCCCGACAGGGTGCCGCGGCCCAGGACCTTGACGAGCTCGCCGCTCTGGGCCAGCCCGTGGGCGACCAGCACGTCGGGGTTGACCTCGGCCGCCCCGAGCGCCGACGAGCGCGTCGAGGTTCACCGGGGTGTAGGCGACCCGGAAGGGGTTGGTGAACCCCTTGAGCTTCGGGGTGCGCTGCATGAGCGGCAGCTGGCCGCCCTCGAAGCCGGCGCGGGATCTGCGGCGGGCCTTCTGGCCCTTGGTGCCGCGGCCGGCGGTCTTGCCGCCCTTGCCGGCGACGCCGCGCCCGACCACGCGGCGGCGTGCGGTTGGCGCCCTCGGGCGAGGAGAGGTCGTGCAGCTTCATTCGTCGACCTCCTCGACGCGCACCAGGTGCGGCACCCGGGCGATCATCCCGTGGATCTCGGGGCGGTCCGGCAGCACGTTGGACTGGCCGATCCCGCGCAGGCCCAGGGCGCGCAGGGTCCCGCGGTGCTTGGGCTTGGTGGCGATGGCCGAGCGGACCTGGGTGACCTTGAGGCTCACGACGCCACCTCCGGGACCTTGAACAGGTCGCCCTCGCGCTGGCGCTCGCGGTAGGCGCGCAGCGTCCCGGTCGGGATGACCTCGTCGGCGGCCTTGCCGCGCGACGCGGCGATCGCCTCGGGCCGGCGCAGCATCTTGAGCCCGGCGATGGTCGCGTGGGCGACGTTGATGCCGTTGGACGACCCGAGCGACTTGGCGATGATGTCCTTGACGCCGGCCATCTCGAGGATGGCGCGCGCCGCGCCGCCGGCGATGACGCCGGTGCCCGGCGCGGCGGGCTTCATCAGGACGCGCCCGGCGCCCGACGTGCCGATCACCGGGTAGACGATGGTCGAGCCGGCGAGGGGCACGTCGAAGAGGTTCTTGCGCGCCTCCTCGATCCCCTTCTGGACCGCGAGCCCGGCCTCCTTGGCCTTGCCGTAGCCGAGGCCGACGCGGCCCTTGCCGTCGCCGATCACCATCAGCGCGGTGAAGGAGAAGCGCCGGCCGCCCTTGACGACCTTGCGCGACGCGGTTCACCTTGATGGTGCGCTCTTCGAACTGCTCGACGTCGGGCATCAGAACTCCAGTCCACCCGTCGCGCAGCGCGTCGGCGAAGGCGGCCACGCGGCCGTGGTAGTCGAAGCCGCCGCGGTCGAAGACCACGGTGGTGATGTTCGCGGCCTTCGCGCGCTCGGCGAGCAGCCCGCGCCACCTGCGCGCGCGCCCTCGACGTTGCCGCCCGCGGACCCGCGCAGGCCCGCCTCGACCGACGACGCGGCGGCCAGCGTGCGGCCGGCGTCGTCGTCGATGATCTGGGCCGAGATGTGCTTGTTGGAGCGGCTGACCGCGACGCGCGGGCGCTCGGCCGTCCCGGCCAGGCGACCGGCGGATGCGCGGTGCCGGCGCTCGCGCAGCTCGCTCGTGGTGCGTGCCATTACTTCGCCGCCTTTCCGGCCTTGCGCACGACGCGCTCGCCGAGGTAGCGGACGCCCTTGCCCTTGTAGGGCTCGGGCTTGCGGAGCTTGCGGAGGGACGCGGCGACCTGGCCGACGACCTCCTTGTCGGCGCCCTTGACGATGATGCGCGTGGGCGACGGGACCTCGAAGGTGATCCCCTCGGGCGCGTTGAACTTGACCGGGTGCGAGAAGCCCAGGGCGCAGGTCGAGCGCGGCCGGCCCGGCGCTGGCGCGCGGTAGCCGACGCCGACGATCTCGAGCTCCTTGGACCAGCCCTCGGTCACGCCCGGTGACCATGTTGGCGACGAGCGTGCGCGTCAGGCCGTGCAGCGCGCGGTTCTGGCGCTCGTCGTCCGAGGCGCGGTCGACGACCAGACGTCGCCGTCGCGCTCGACGGTGATGCCGCTCGGGGATCCGGCTCATGCGAGCCGTTGCGGGCCCGAGACCGTCACGACGCCGTCGTCGACGGTCGACGGTCACCGCGTCGGGCACGGGGATGGGGTTATGGCCGATGCGCGACATCAGCGGGCCTCCTCGGGGGCGGGGCTACCACACATAGCAGAGCACCTCGCCGCCCAGCGTGGCCTTGCGGGCCTCGCGGTCGGTCATCAGGCCGTGGCTCGTCGAGACGACGGCCACGCCCACGCCGCCGAGCACCTTGGGCATCTGGTCGGACTTGCGCGTAGATGCGCAGGCCCGGGCTTGCGACACGCGCTTGATGCCCACGATCGTCTTCTGGCGGTCCTCGGAGTACTTGAGGGTGATCTCGAGGGTCGCGCCGGGCTTGCCGTCGGTCCGGCTCACGCGGTAGCCCGAGATGAAGCCCTCGCGCTCGAGGACCTGGGCCAGGCGTCTCCTTGAGCTTGGACCGGGCATCTTCACCGAGTCGAACATCGCGCGAGTTGGCGTTGCGGATCCGCGTGAGCATGTCGGCGATCGGGTCGGTCATCGTCATCGTGCGCCTCCCTACCAGCTCGCCTTGGTCACGCCGGGGATCTCGCCGGCGTGCACCATCGTGCGCAGGCAGATCCGGCACAGGCCGAACTTGCGGTAGACCGAGCGCGGCCGACCGCAGCGCTGGCAGCGCGTGTAGGCGCGCGTCGAGAACTTCGGGGTCTTCTGCTGCTTGATTCCTCAGGGCCTTCTTCGCCATGTCTAGCGCGTCTCCTGCTCGAAGGGGAAGCCGAAGGCGCGCAGGAATGCGCGGCCCTCGTCGTCGTGCGCGGCGGTGGTCACGATCGTGATGTCGAAGCCCCGCGGCGTGTCGATCTTGTCGTAGTCGACCTCGGGGAAGATCAGCTGGTCGTTGATCCCGAACGTGTAGTTGCCGTGGCCGTCGAAGCGACTGGGCGACAGCCCGCGGAAGTCGCGGATGCGCGGGATCGCGAGGCTGAGGAGGCGGTCGAGGAACTCCCAGGCGCGGTCGCCGCGCAGGGTCACCTTGACGCCGATCGGCTGGCCCTCGCGCAGCTTGAAGTTGGCGATCGACTTCTTCGCGCGCGTCACGACCGGGCTTCTGGCCCGAGATGATCTCGAGGTCGCGCTGGGCGCCCTCGATCAGCGACGCCTGCTGGGTGGCGCGGCCGACCCCGGAGTTCAGCACGATCTTGACGAGGCGCGGCACCTGCATGACGTTGTCGAGCCCGAGCTCGTCCTTGAGCGCGGGGCGGACCTCTCGTCGAAGCGCACCTTGAGGCGCGGGCGGCGTCACAGCGCGCTCCCCGCACTTGCGACAGACCCGGACCTTCACGCCGTCGTCGGTCCTCGAAGCCGGCCTTGCGCCGGGCCCTTGTGGCTGTTGCACCACAGCGCGACGTTGGACGCGTCGATCGGCATGCAACTTGTCGATGATGCCGGCCTGCATGGTCGACGCCGCGCTGCTTGAGGTGGCGCTTGGCGATGTTGAGGCCGTCGAGGATCACCGCGTTGGTCGCCGGGCAGCGCCTCTTCGACGTCGGCCGCGCTCGCCGCGGTACTTGCCGGCGAGCACGCAGCACGTCGTCGCCCTTTCGGATCTTCATCACAGCACCTCCGGGGCCAGCGAGATGATTCGCATGAACTTCTTGTCGCGCAGCTCGCGGCCCACGGGGCCGAAGATGCGCGTCCCGCGCGGCTGGAGCTGGTCGTTGATCAGCACCGCGGCGTTCTCGTCGAACTTGATGTAGCGACCCGTCGGGCCGGCGGCGCTCCTTGGCGGTGCGCACGACGACGCAGCGGACGACGTCGCCCTTCTTCACCGCGGCGCCCGGGATGGCGTCCTTCACCGTCGCCGATGAAGACGTCGCCGATCGACGCGTAGCGGCGGCGCGACCCGCCGAGCACGCGGATGCACAGCACCTCGCGCGCGCCGGAGTTGTCGGCCACCTTGAGCCGGGACTCCTGCTGGATCACCGCGCACGCTCGACGATCTCGGTGAGGCGCCAGCGCTTGAGCTTGGACAGCGGCCGGGTCTCGTTGACCCGGACGAGGTCGCCGACCTTCGCCTCGTTGTCCTCGTCGTGCACGTAGAGCTTCTTGGTGCGCTGGACGGTCTTGCCGTAGCGCGGGTGCGCGCACGCGCTCGTTGACCGCGACGACGACGGTCGACGTTCATCTTGTCGCGAGACGACGATGCCCTCGCGGACCTTGCGCGGGTTCTCGCGCGGCGTCGTGCTCGCCGTCGGGTCGTCATCACGCACTCACTCCTCTGTCATGGGCCTCGGCGGCGGCGATCTCGCGCTCGCGCAGCGAACGGTCGAGCATCCGCGCGATGTCGCGGCGGACGTCGCTGCAGGCGCGCCGAGCTGTCCAGCTGCCCGGTGGCGAACTGGAAGCGCAGGTTGAAGAGCTCCGCGCGCGAGTCGGCGAGGCGGTCGACGAGCTCGTCGGTCGCCCGGAGGCGCATCTCGGCGAACTCGTCGCGGGTCTTGGCCATCAGATCGTCACCTCCGGGGCGCCGTGCGTGCCGGGACGGACGACGAACTTGGCCTTGCATCGGGCAGCTTCTGGATGGCGCGCTCCATCGCGGAGCGCGCCAGGGCCTCGTCGACGCCACCGAGCTCGAAGAGGACGCGGCCGGGCTTGACGACGGCGACCCAGTGCTCGGGGTTGCCCTTGCCCGAGCCCATGCGGGTCTCGGCCGGCTTCTGGGTGACGGGCTTGTCCGGGAACACGCGGATCCAGACCTTGCCGCCGCGCTTGACGTGGCGGGTCATCGCGATACGGGCGGCCTCGATCTGGCGCGCGGTGAGCCAGCCCGGCTCGAGCGCCTGGATGCCGAAGTCGCCGAAGTTGAGCGTCGACGCCGCCCTTGGCGTCGCCGCGCAGGCGACCGCGCTGCTGCTTGCGGTGCCGGTCTTGCGGGGCATCAACATGCTACTCGACCTCCTTGCGGAAGTGCGGCGTGTCGTGGTGCTCGTGCGCGGTGCGGCGCTCGATCTCCTCTTCGGCGCTGATGCGGCGCCTCGACCTCGTCGGGCCGTCGGCGCAGCAGGTCGGCCGGGGTCGACGTCGTCGCCGTCGACGACCTCGACCTCGACCTCGGGCTCGCGCCTCGAGCACCTCGGCGCCCTCGAGGCCCTCGGCCTCGGCGGTCGGCGGCTCACGCGGCGGCGGCCGCCGACCGGCGCGCACGACGCCCTTGGGCGCGGCGCGCGATGCCGGTCGCGCCGACCGGCACGGCGTCGCCGACGGCCATGGCCGCCTCGCGCACGATCTTCTCGTCGTTCGTCAGACCTGGTAGGGCAGGATGTCGCCCTTGTAGATCCAGACCTTCACGCCGATGCGCCCGGTCGAGGTCCGCGCCTCGCGGAATGCCGTAGTCGATGTCGGCGCGCAGCGTGTGCAGCGGCACGCGCCCCTCGCGGTAGGACTCCGTGCGGCTCATCTCCGCGCCGCCGAGCCGTCCCGAGCACTGGACGCGCACGCCCAGGGCGCCGGCCTTCTGGACCGTCTGGATCGCCGCGCTTCATCGCGCGGCGGAAGGCCACGCGCCGAACGCAGCTGGTCGCAGATGCCCTGCGCGATGAGCGCGGCGTCGAGCTCGGGCTGCTTGATCTCCTGGATGTTGAGCGAGACGCGGTTCGCCTGGCCGGTGATCTCCTCGAGGTGCTTCTTCAGGCGGTCGGCCTCGGCGCCGCGGCGGCCGATGACGATGCCCGGGCGCGCCGTGTGGATGTCGACGCGGTGCGGTCGCCAGTTGCGCTCGATCTCGATGCGGCTGACCGCCGCGCTCTCGAGCTGCGTGTTCAGGTAGTCGCGGATCTTCCAGTCCTCGATGACGTAGTCGCGGTAGCTGCGCTCGTTGAACCAGCGCGACTTCCAGTCGGTGGTGATCCCGAGTCGGAACCCGTAGGGGTTGACCTTCTGGCCCATCAGTCCTCGTGCTCCTCGCTCGCCGTCGTCGGCGTCGTCCTCGGCGCCTCGGCGCCTCGTCGTCGTCCTGCCCCGGCTTCTCGCGTCGTCCGCGCCGGCCGTACCGCGTCCTCGGCGGCTCCCTCGCGCGGCTCGACGTCGTCCTCGACCGGCCTCGACCGTCCACTCGCACGCGGCGGCCTCGGCCTCTCGGCGGCGGCCTCCTCGGCGGTCGACCGGCCGCCTCCTCGCGGGCGACCTCGCGGCGGTGCGCGTGGCTCTGCTGGTCGGCGCGGCGGCGCGACGCCGCGACGCGACGCGAGCGCGACGCGGCCGTCGGGCGTTGCGCGCGGCGCGCAGCGCGCTCGAGTGCGCTCGTCGTCCATGCGCGCCACGATGATCGTGATGTGGCAGGAGCGCTTGCGGATGCGCGCCGGCGCGGCCCCGCGCGCGCGGGCGTGAAGCGCTTCATGGTGATGCCCTCGTCGGCGAAGGCGGACGCGACGAAGAGCTCGTCGGCGACCTGGCCGTCGTTGTTGACCGCGTTGGCGACGGCCGAGGCCGAGGACCTTGTCGATCACGTCGGCGGCCTCGCGGCTCGTGCGCGGCCAGGATCTCCTGGGCGCGTGATGACGTCCCTGCCGCGGACGAGGTCGAGCACGAGCCGGGCCTTGGACGCGGACATGTGGAAGTGCGCGCAGCATCGCGCGGGTGCCCGGGCGCTCGTTGGTGCTTGGGCCCGGCCATCAGCGCCGGCCCGTCTTCTCCTGGCCGGCGTGGAAGCGGAAGGTCCTCGTCGGCGCGAACTCGCCGAGCTTGTGGCCGACCATCGACTCGGTGACGTAGACCGGCACGTGGCGCCGACCGTCGTGCACCGCGAAGGTGTGCCCGACCATGTCGGGGATGATCGTGCAGCGCCGCGCACCAGGTCTTGATGACCCTCTTCTCGTTCGGCCGCGTTCATCGCCTCCACCTTCTTGAGCAGGTGGTCGTCGACGAACGGTCCCTTCTTCAGGCTTCGTGACATCTGCTCCTACCTCCGCGCGCCGCGTCCGCGGCGACGTCGAATGATCAGCGTCGTCGGAGGCCTTCGGGCAGGCGCGTGCGGCCCTCGGGCTGGCCCCACGGCGAGACCGGGTGGCGGCCACCCGACGACTTGCCCTCGCCGCCGCCGAGCGGGTGGTCGACCGGGTTCATGGCGACGCCGCGCGTCTGGGGGCGCACGCCCTTCCAGCGGTTGCGGCCGGCCTTGCCGATCTTGATGAGCTCGTGCTCGGCGTTGCCGACGACGCCGAGCGTCGCCCGGCAGTCGATCGGCACGCGGCGCATCTCGGTCGACGGCAGGCGCAGCGTCGCGAAGCCGCCGTCCTTGGCGACGAGCTGGACGCTCATGCCGGCGCTGCGCGCCATCTTGCCGCCGCCGCCGGGGCGCAGCTCGACGTTGTGGACCGTCGAGCCGGTCGGGATGAAGCGCATCGGCAGCGCGTTGCCGACGCCGGATGTCGGCCTTGGGGCCGGACTCGACCATGTCGCCGACCTTGAGCCCGTTCGGCGCGAGGATGTAGCGCTTCTCGCCGTCGGCGTAGTGCAGCAGCGCGATCCGGCAGGTGCGGTTGGGGTCGTACTCGATGTGCGCGACCGTGGCGGGCACGCCGTCCTTGTTGCGCTTGAAGTCCACGACGCGGTACTGCTGCTTGTGGCCGCCGCCGCGGTGGCGCGACGTCTTGCGGCCGTGGACGTTGCGCCCGCCGGTCTTGGGCTTGGGCTCGAGCAGCGACTTCTCCGGGCGCGTCCGCGGTGACCTCGGCGAAGTCCGAGACGGTCTGGAAGCGGCGCCCGGGGCTGGTCGGTTTGCGCGAGCGTAGTGCCATGGCAGTCCTCAGCTCTCGAAGAGGTTGATCGTGTCGCCCGACTGCGAGCGTCACGATGGCCCGCTTGGTGCTCGGGCGCTGGCCGACGACGCCCGGTGCGGCGGTTGCGCGTCGGACTTGCCCTTGCGGTTCAGGGTGTTGACCTTGTCGACCTTGACGCCGAAGGCCTGCTCGACGGCGTGGCGCACGTCGATCTTGGTCGCGCCGGTGTCGACGACGAAGACGTAGGTCCCGGCGTCCATGCAGCGCGTAGGTCTTCTCGGAGACGACCGGGGCGGATACAGGACGCTCATGGCCTCGCGCATCAGCTCGATCTCCTTCGGCGGTCGGGCAGCGGTGCTCGTCGGTGAAGAGGACCCAGTCGGCGTCGAGGACGTCGTGGGCGTTGAGCTCGCCGGCGTCGACGGTCGTCACGCACGTCGAGGTTGCGGAAGCTGCGCGCGGCGACGTGGTCGTCGCTGGCCGAGGACGACGAGCACCTTGCCGTCGAGCCCGAGCGCGGCCAGGGCGGCCGACGGCGTCCTTGGTCTTGGGCTCGGTCCAGGCGGCGAAGCGAGTCGACGAGGGCGACCTTGCCGTCGCCGGCGCGGTCCGACAGCGCCGAGGCCAGGGCCAGGCGGATCATCTTCTTGGGCGTGCGCTGGGCGTAGCCGCGGGGCTTGGGCCCGAGCGCGACGCCGCCGCCCGGGTAGTGCGGCGCGCGGGTCGTGCCCTGGCGCGCGTTGCCGGTGCCCTTCTGGCGGAAGGGCTTGCGCGCCGCCGCCGCGCACCTCGGCGCGGGTCTTGGTCGACTGGGTGCCGGAGCGCTTCGCCGCGAGCTGGGCCGTGATCACCTGGTGCAGGACCGCGACGTTGGGCTCGATGCCGAAGATCGTCGGCTCGAGGTCGACGCTCGCCGAGCACCGCGCCGGTCGAGGCTGCGGCGCGACACCGTGCGCTGCGCGGGCGCGGGTCGCTCCTTCTTGACCGGTCCGCGCAGGGTCGTGGCTCGCTCATCGCACGCCTCCGGCGGCCATCGGGTTCTTCACGCGTCGTGCGCAGGACGACGACGCCACCGCGCGGGCCCGGGCACCGCGCCCTTGACCAGGACGAGCTGGCGCTCGAGCGTCGACCGCGACGACCTCGAGGTTCGTCGTCGTGACCTGGCCGCCGCCCATGCGCCCGGCCATCTTCGTGCCCTTGAAGACGCGTCCGGGCGTCGCGCAGGCGCCGATCGAGCCCGGGGGCGCGGTGGTGCTTGTGGTTGCCGTGGGCCGCGCCCTGGCCCTTGAAGTTGTGGCGCTTCATGCCGCCGGCGAAGCCCTTGCCCTTGGCGATGGCGGTCGCGTCGATCTGCTCGCCCGCGCTCGAAGACGTCGACGCGCGATCTCCTGGCCGACCTCGTAGCCGGTGACGTCGTCGAGGCGCAGCTCGACGAGCTTGCGACCCGGGCGTCGACGCCCGGCCTTCTCGAAGTGGCCGAGCTCGGGCTTGGAGAGCGTCGAGGGGCGCCGCGTGCCCCAGGTGACCTGGAGCGGCCGAGTAGCCCTCCTTCTCCGGGGTCTTGACCTGGACGACGCGAGCCGGGCTGACGCGCACGACCGTCACCGGGATCGCCCGGTGCTGGTCGTCCCAGACCTGGGTCATCCCCACCTTCTCGCCGACGATGGCCTTGGTCGCCACGTATCCCTCTCTTCGGTGCCGGCTGGCCGACACACAGACGCTCCGTCGGGTCGCGGGACCCGAACGGAGCGCTCGACTGGTTCGGTCCGGGGTCCCCGTGGGCCTTCCGGACACGTCCTTGTTGGCCGCCGAGGCAGCCTGCCCCATTTGAGGGGGCCTTACAGACTACGCGTCGCGGCCGGGACGCGCAAAGCCGCCCGTCAGGCCGGGGCCCCGAGGCGCGCGATGTCGGCGCCGGACAGCCGGAGGGACCCCGCGGCGACGTTCTCCTCGAGGTGGCGCGGGTCGCCGGTCCCGGGGATGGCGAGCACGTTGTCGCCCAGCGCCAGCGTCCAGGCGAGGCGGACCTGGGCGAATGTGGCGCCGTGGCGCGCGGCGACCTCGCGGACGGCGTCGAGCTCGTCGGCGGGGACCGTGCCGTGGATGCCCGCGCCGACGACTGTGAAGAAGGGCACGAACGCGATCCCCTGGGCGGCGCAGGCCGCGAAGACCTCGGCGCCCGGGCCTGTCACGGTGCTCGACGCTGAGCCGGTTCTGGACGCACACCACGGGGGCGGCCGCCTGCGCCTCCGCGAGCTGGCCGAGCGTCACGCCCGACACGCCCAGGTGGCCGACCAGCCCTTCGGCGACGAGGTCCGCCAGGGCGCCGACGCGCTCGGCCACGGGGCCCGGACCCTGCACGCGCAGGTTCGACCACCTCGAGTCGCTCCAGTCCGAGCTGGCGGAGGTTCTCCTCGACCTGGCCGCGCAGCTGGTCGGGCCGCGCCGGGTCGAGCCACTCGCCCGTGGGGTCCCGGCTGGGGCCCACCTTCGTGACGATCACGAGGTCATCGGGGTAAGGCGCCAGCGCGCTCCGGATGAGCGCGTTGGCCGAGCCATGGGCCGAGAAGTAGAAGGCCGCGGTGTCGATGTGGTTTACGCCGAGCTCGACCGCGCGGCGCAGCGTGGCGACGGGACAGCGAGGGGTCGCGCGGCGCCCCGGCGTGGAAGGCGGCGCTGCCGGTCAGGCGCATCGCGCCCAGGCCCATCCGCCTCACGCGGCGCCCGCCCAGCGTCCACGTGCCCGCGCTCGCGGCGTCAGGCGTCAGGTCGCCCATTCGGTCTCCTCGGAGCCTGCGGCGCCACGAGGGGCTCCCCGCCGAGCGCGACGGCCCAGGGCCTCGGCCCTAGCCCTGGCGGATCTTGATCTCGATGTCGACGCCGGCCGGCAGGTCGAGCCGCTGGAGCGAGTCGACCGTCTTGGCGGTGTGGTCCACGATGTCGAGGAGGCGCTTGTGCACCCGCATCTCGAAGTGCTCGCGGCGAGTCCTTGTGCTTGTGCGGGCCAGCGGATCACCGTGTAGCGGTGCTTCTCGGTCGGCAGGGGCACGGGCCCCTGGACGCGCGCGTTGGTGCGCTCGACCGTCTGGACGATCTTCGCCGTGGACTGGTCGAGGACGCTCGTGGTCGAAGGCCTTGAGCCGGATCCGGATCATCTGTCGGTTGTCGGCCATCCCGCTACTTCAGGATCTTCGTGACGCGGCCGGCGCCGACGGTGCGGCCACCCTCGCGGATCGCGAAGCGGAGGCCCTCGTCCATGGCGATCGGCTTGCCGAGCTCGACGGTCATCTCGGTGTTGTCGCCGGGCATGACCATCTCGGTGCCCGACGGGCAGCTCGATCGATGCCGGTCACGTCGGTGGTGCGGAAGTAGAACTGCGGCCGGTAGTTGGCGAAGAACGGCTTGTGGCGGCCGCCCTCCTCCTTGGTCAGCACGTAGACGTTGGCCTCGAAGTTCGTGTGCGGGGTGATCGAGCCGGGCTTGCAGAGCACCTGGCCGCGCTCGACCTCCTCCTTCTTCGTGCCGCGCAGCAGCGCGCCGACGTTGTCGCCGGCCTGGCCCTGGTCGAGGAGCTTGCGGAACATCTCGACGCCGGTGCACGACGGTCTTCTGCGTGTCGCGCAGCCCGACGATCTCGACCTCGTCGCCGACCTTGACGATGCCCTGCTCGACCTTGCCGGTCACGACGGTGCCGCGGCCGGTGATGGACATGACGTCCTCGATCGACATCAGGAACGGCTTGTCGGTGTCGCGCACGGGCTCGGGGATGTAGGCGTCGACCGCGTCCATGAGCTCGACGATCTTGTCGGACCAGGCCGCGTCGCCCTCGAGCGCCTTGAGCGCCGAGACGCGCACGATCGGCGTGTCGTCGCCCGGGAAGTCGTACTCGTTGAGCAGCTCGCGGACCTCGAGCTCGACGAGGTCGAGGAGCTCCTCGTCGTCGACCAGGTCGGCCTTGTTGAGCGCGACCACGATGTACGGGCACGCCGACCTGGCGCGCGAGCAGCACGTGCTCGCGGGTCTGGGGCATCGGGCCGTCGGTCGCCGAGACGACGAGGATCGCGCCGTCGACCTGGGCGGCGCCGGTGATCATGTTCTTGATGTAGTCGGCGTGGCCGGGCATGTCGACGTGGGCGTAGTGGCGGTTGGCCGTCTCGTACTCGACGTGGGCGATCGAGATCGTGATCCCGCGCTGCTTCTCCTCGGGCGCCTTGTCGATCTGGTCGAACGGCGTGAACGACGGTCCCGGCACGCGCTCCGAGAGGACCTTGGTGATGGCCGCGGTGAGCGTCGTCTTGCCGTGGTCGATGTGACCCATCGTGCCGACGTTGACGTGCGGCTTGGTGCGCTCGAACTTCTGCTTTGCCATTGTCGGGGACTAACTTCTCCTGGCTCGGGCGGGACTCCGCTCCCGCCTCTGTGTGCTCGGCCCTCCCCGACTACGGTTCGGACCTGTGTTCGCGTGGTCTCCCCGCTGCTACGCGCCGGTGGCCTTCGCGACGATCTCCTTCGCGATCGCGTCGGGCACCTCCGCGTACGAATGGAACTGCATCGTGTACGTCGCGCGCCCCTGGGTGCGCGAACGCAGGTCGGTAGCGTAGCCGAACATGTCGGCCAGGGGCACAAGCGCCCTGATGACCTGGCTGTTGCCCCGCTGGTCCATCCCCTCGACGCGGCCGCGCCGCGACGACAGGTCGCCGATCACGTCGCCCATGTAGTCCTCGGGGGTGACGACCTCGACGGCCATGACCGGCTCGAGCAGCACCGGGCTGGCCGGCGCGCGCGGCCTTCTTGACGGCCATCGACCCGGCGATCTTGAACGCCATCTCCGAGGAGTCGACGTCGTGGTACGAGCCGTAGGTGAGGCGCACGCGCACGTCGACGATCGGGTACCCGGCCAGCACGCCGCGCGGTGAGCGCCTCCTGGATGCCCGGTCGACGGCCGGGATGTACTCCTTGCGGGATGACGCCGCCGCGTGATCTCGTCGACGAACTCGTAGCCGCCGCCCGGGCCCGGTCGGCTCGAGCGAGATGACGACGTGGCCGTACTGGCCGTGGCCGCCGGTCTGGCGGACGTAGCGTCTCCTCGACCTTGTCGACCTTCTTGCGCACGGTCTCGCGGTAGGCGACCTGGGGCTTGCCGACGTTGGCGTCGACGCTGAACTCGCGCAGCATCCGGTCGACGAGCACCTCGAGGTGCAGCTCGCCCATCCCCGAGATGACGGTCTGGCCGGTCTCCTCGTCGGTGCGCACGCGGAAGGTCGGGTCCTCCTCGGACAGCGCGAACAGCGCCTTGCCGAGCTTCTCCTGGTCGGCCTTGGTCTTCGGCTCGACGGCCACGTGGATGACCGGCTCGGGGAAGACGAGCGTCTCGAGCTGGATCCGCTGGTCGGGGTCGACAGCGTGTCGCCCGTGCGTGTCTGCTTGAGGCCGACCGCCGCGATGATGTCGCCGGTGCGGATCGTGTCGAGGTCCTCGCGGTTGTTCGCGTGCATCTGCAGGAGCCGGCCGAGGCGCTCCTTGCGGCTGCCCTTGGTCGTGTTGGTGACCGTGTCGCCCTTCTCGAGGGTGCCCGAGTAGACGCGCAGGTAGGTGAGCTTGCCGACGTAGGGGTCGGTCATGATCTTGAACGCGAGCGCGCTGAACGGCTCGTCGTCGCTCGCCTTGCGCTCGACGACCTCGTCCTTGCCGGGCTTGGTGCCCTGGGTCGGCGGCAGGTCGAGCGGGCTCGGCAGGAAGTCGACGACCGCGTCGAGCATCGGCTGGACGCCCTTGTTCTTGAACGCGCGAGCCGTCAGGATCGGGATGCAGTGCGCTCGCGAGCGTCCCGATGCGCAGCGCGCGCCGGAGGTCCGCGGCGGTGATCTCCTCGTCGTCGAGGTACTTCTCCATCACGGTGGTCGTCGAAGATGGTCAGCACGTCGAGCAGAGCTGGTGCGTACGTCCTCGGCCGGTCGCGGCAGCGTCGTCGGGGATCTCGATGACGTCGCCAGCTCCTCGCCCATGCTCGTCCTCCCAGATGAGGGCCTTCATCTCGAGCAGGTCGATCGACGCCGCGGAACTCGGACTCGGCCCCGATCGGCAGCTGGATGACCGCCGGCAGGCAGTCCAGGCGGTCCTCGATCATGTCGACGCACCGCTAGAAGTCGGCGCCGACGCGGTCCATCTTGTTCACGAAGCAGATGCGCGGCACGCCGTACTTGTTGGCCTGGCGCCACACCGTCTCGGTCTGGGGCTCGACGCCGGCGACGGCGTCGAAGACCGCGACCGCGCCGTCGAGCACGCGCAGCGAGCGCTCGACCTCGACGGTGAAGTCGACGTGGCCGGGCGTGTCGATGATGTTGATCCGGTGGTCGTTCCAGTGGCACGTCGTCGCGGCCGACGTGATGGTGATGCCGCGCTCCTGCTCCTGGACCATCCAGTCCATGGTCGCGGCGCCCTCGTGGACCTCGCCGATCTTGTAGTTGCTGCCCGTGTAGTACAGGATGCGCTCGGTCGTCGTGGTCTTGCCGGCGTCGATGTGCGCCATGATCCCGATGTTGCGGATCTTGTCGAGCGGGACTGTCGCGGGCGGTCATGGGTCGAGCCATGCTCTCTCGCTTACCAGCGGTAGTGCGCGAAGGCCTTGTTGGACTCGGCCATCTTGTGCATGTCCTCGCGGCGCTTGACCGCGGCGCCGATGCCGTTGGACGCGTCGAGGATCTCGTTGGCCAGGCGGTCGGCCATCGTCTTCTCGCGGCGCGCCTTGCGCGAAGTCGGTGAGCCAGCGGATGGCGAGCGTGGTGGCGCGCCGCGGGCGCACGTCGACCGGGACCTGGTAGGTCGCGCCGCCGACGCGGCGGGGCCGCACCTCGAGCTCGGGACGCACGTTCTCGACGGCGCGCTTGAGCACCGCGACGGGGTCCGACGTCGGTCTTCTCGCTCGACCTGCTCGAGCGCGGTGTAGACGATGCGCTCGGCCACGGTGCGCTTGCCGCGCTGCGAGCACCTTGTTGATGACCTGGGTCACGAGCACCGACGGTAGATCGGGTCCGGGCATCAGCTCGCGACGGTGGGCGGGGCCGTTGCGAGGCACTCAGGACTCCTTCTTCGCGCCGTAGCGGCTGCGCGCCTGCTTGCGGTCGCGGACGCCCGGAGGTGTCGAGCGCGCCGCGGATGATCTTGTAGCGCACGCCCGGCAGGTCCGGACGCGGCCGCCGCGCACGAGCACGATCGAGTGCTCCTGGAGGTTGTGGCCGACGCCGGGGATGTAGGCGGTGATCTCGACGCCGCACGTGAGGCGCACGCGCGCGACCTTGCGCAGCGCGGAGTTCGGCTTCTTGGGCGTGACCGTGTGGACGCGCGTGCAGACGCCGCGCCGCTGGGGCGCGCCCTTGAGGGCGGGGGTCTTGGTCTTGGAGATCTTGTCCTGGCGGCCCTTGCGGACCAGCTGGGCGATCGTGGGCACGCGCTACCTTCTCGAGTCGGAGCAAGGGTCGCGCGCGGAGAACGCGCGCGCACGGACCGTTCGATGCTTAGGCGCGCACGGCCAGAAGCGTCCAGCCGGGCCCTACAGGGCCGCCCCGCCGATCTCGTCCTCGGGGTCGCCACCGACGCCGTCCTCCTCGGGCAGCGCCGACTCGCCGTAGCTGGCCCCGATGTGCTGGAAGGCGGCGTCGTCGCTGAGTGCCCTCGCTGGACGAGTCGCGCAGCCACGCCGCGAGGTCGAGGTCCTCGTCGCCGGCCGGAACGACGCCCAGTCGGGAGCCGTGACGGCGTCGGGCATGTCGAGGCGGATCGCGCGGTAGTAGTCCATGCCCGAGCCGGCCGGGATGAGCTTGCCGATGATGATGTTCTCCTTGAGGCCGACCAGGTCGTCGCTTCTTGCCGTCGATCGCCGCCTCGGTGAGCACCCGGGTCGTCTCCTGGAAGGAGGCGGCCGAGAGCCAGCTGTCGGTCGCGAGCGACGCCTTGGTGATCCCCATGAGCATCGGGCGCGGCCTCGGCGGGCCGCCTGCCCTCGGCCTCCAGCTGTCGTTGGCCTCGTCGAACCGCTGCACGTCGACCTGCGGCCCGGCAGGTACGGCGAGTCGCCGGCGTCGACGACCAGGTAGCGCCGCAGCATCTGGCGCACGATCAGCTCGATGTGCTTGTCGTGGATCGACACGCCCTGGTCGCGGTAGACCTTCTGGACCTCCTCGACGAGGTACTGCTGGGTCTCGCGCAGCCCCTGTACGTCGAGCAGCTCCTTCGGGTCCTTCGGGCCGTCGATGCAGCGGCGTCGCCGACCTCGACCTCCTGGCCGTCCTGCGACCAGGAGGTGCGCGCGCGTCGGGATGTCCTCCTCCTGGCGGGTGCCGTCGTCGACGACGACCGTGACCTTGCGCTCGCGCCTCGACGTCCTCGATGCGCACGACGCCGGAGTGCCGCGCGAGCCGGCGGCGCCCTTGGGCGTGCGGGCCTCGAACAGCTCGACGACGCGCGGCAGGCCGTGGGTGATGTCGGACTCGGCGACGCCGCCGGCGTGGAAGGTCCGCATCGTCAGCTGGGTGCCGGGCTCGCCGATCGACTGGGCGGCGATGACGCCGACGGCCTCGCCGAGCTCGATCAGCCGGCCCGTGGCGAGCGACTGGCCGTAGCAGGCGCGCAGACGCCGGACTCGCCTCGCAGGTGAGCGTCGAGCGCACCCGGATGCGGTCGACCGGCGCGTCGTCGCGGATGCGCGCTACGAGGTCGTCGACATCAGCATCGTGCCCGGCCTCGATCGTCGAGCCGTCGGAGAGGCTCGACGGGCTCGGCGAGCACGCGGCCGTAGCGCTCTGGTCTCCAGGTAGGCGCGCTGGCGCGCGGGTGTCGGGGACGACGTCGCTCGAGCCAGATGCCGCGGCTCGTGCCGCAGTCGTCCTCCTTGACGATGAGCTCCTGGGCGACGTCGACGAGCCGGCGGGTCAGGTAGCCCGAGTCGGCGGTGCGCAGCGCGGTGTCGCCGAGGCCCTTGCGGGTGCCGTGGGTCGAGATGAAGTACTCCAGCACCGACAGGCCCTCGCGGAACGAGGACTTGATCGGTCGCGGGATCATCTCGCCGCGCGGGTTGGAGACGAGGCCCTTCATCGCCGCGATCTGGCGGATCTGCTGGGTGTTCCCCCGCGCGCCGGAGTCGACCATCATGTCGATCGGGTTGTCGACGCTCGCGTTCAGCGTCCGGTCGAGCGCGCGGCCGACCTCCGAGTTCGCCGAGGTCCAGATCTCGATCTCCTTCTGGCGGCGCTCGTCGTCGATGATGATGCCGCGCCGGTACTGGGTCTCGACCTTGTCGGCCTCGCTCCTCGTAGCGCTCGAGGATCTCCTGCCTTCTCGGACGTCGTGACGACGTCGTCGATCGAGATCGTGAGGCCCGACTGGCTCGCGTAGCGGAAGCCCAGCGACTTGATCGCGTCGAGGCTCTCGGCGACCTCGCGCGGCTGTAGCCGCCCGAGATCTCCTCGACGATCGTCCCGATCGGCGTCGCGTGTCTGCCGATCGAGCTCGTTGACGTAGCGGAACCCCTCCGGCAGCGCCTCGTTGAAGAGCACCCGGCCCGGCGTCGTGACCACGGCGCGCGCCCCTGGCCCTCGTCGGCGACGCCGGCGTCGGCCAGGCGCATGTCGAGCGAGGTGCCCGCGGGCGGGCGGACCTCGATCGGCGTGCGAAGCCCGACCACGCCGTCCTCGACGGCGCGCTCGAGCTCGTAGACGTGGCGGAAGGCGCGCGGCGCCTCGGCGCCGGCTTCGGCCGGCAGCGTGAGGTAGTAGGCGCCGAACACCATGTCCTGGCTCGGCTCGGTGATCGGGCGCCCGGTCGCCGGGGTGAAGATGTTGTTCGTCGAGAGCATGAGCACCCGGGCCTCGGCCTGGGCCTCGGCCGACAGGGGCACGTGGACCGCCATCTGGTCGCCGTCGAAGTCGGCGTTGAAGGCCTTGCACACCAGCGGGTGGATCTGGATCGCCTTGCCGTCGACCAGGATCGGCTCGAAGGCCTGGATGCCCAGGCGGTGGAGCGTCGGGGCGCGGTTGAGCAGCACCGGGTGCTCGCGGATGACCTCCTCGAGCACGTCCCAGACCGACCGTCTTGCGCCGCTCGACCATCCGCTTGGCCGACTTGATGTTCTGGGCGACCTGGGTCTCGATCAGGCGCTTCATGACGAAGGGCTTGAACAGCTCGAGCGCCATCATCTTGGGCAGGCCGCACTGGTGCAGCTTGAGCTGCGGGCCGACGACGATGACCGACCGCCCCGAGTAGTCCACGCGCTTGCCGAGCAGGTTCTGGCGGAACCGGCCCTGCTTGCCCTTGAGCATGTCCGAGAGCGACTTGAGCGGGCGGCCGCTCTGGCCGGCCACCGGCCGGCCGCGCCGGCCGTTGTCGAACAGCGCGTCGACGGCCTCCTGGAGCATGCGCTTCTCGTTGTTGACGATGATGTCGGGCGCGCCCAGGTCGAGCAGCCGCTTGAGGCGGTTGTTGCGGTTGATGACGCGCCGGTAGAGGTCGTTGAGGTCGCTGGTGGCGAACCGGCCGCCGTCGAGCTGGACCATCGGGCGCAGGTCCGGCGGGATGACCGGGACCGCCTCGAGGATCATCGCCCGCGGGTCGTTCAGGCGCCGGCCGTTGTCGTCGCGGCGGTTGAACGACTGGACGATGGCCAGGCGCTTGAGGAACTTGGCGTGGCGCTGGGCGCTCAGCGGCTTGCGGCCGTCCTTCGCGTCGATCATCTCGCGCATGACGCGCTCTTCCTCGTCCAGGTCCATCAGGTCGATGAGCTGGAGGATGGCGTCGGCGCCCATGCCGCCGTGGAAGTAGTCGCCGTAGCGGAACTCCATCTCGCGGTAGAGGACCTCGTCCTCGATGATCTGGCGGCTGTGGAGCGACTCGAAGGTGTCGAAGGCCTGGCGGGCCATGTCGCGCTCCTCGGCGAAGCGCGCGCGCACCGCCTCGAGCTCCTTCTCGGTCCCGCGCTGCAGGGCGCGCAGCTCGGACTCCTTGGCGCCGTCGGCCTCGAGCTTCTCGGCCCGGGCCTCGATCTCCTTGAGCTTGGCGTCGATCGCCTTGGCCTCGCGGTCGGCGATCTCCTCGATCTCCTCGGCCAGGCCCTGGCGCAGCTCGGCCAGGTCGCCGTGGCGCTTCTCGACCTCGACCGCGGTGACCATGTGGGCGGCGAAGTAGATGACCTTCTCGAGCTGCTTGGCCTTGAGCTCCTCCTTGGGCGCGGTGCCCATGAGGAGGTAGGCCAGCCACGAGCGGGTCCCGCGCAGGTACCAGATGTGCACGACCGGGGCCGACAGCGCGATGTGGCCCATGCGCTCGCGCCGGACCTTGTCGCTGGTGACCTCGACGCCGCAGCGCTCGCAGACGATGCCCTTGAAGCGCACCCGCTTGTACTTGCCGCAGGCGCACTCCCAGGCCTTCTGCGGGCCGAAGATCTTCTCGCAGAAGAGCCCGTCCTTCTCCGGGCGAAGCGTCCGGTAGTTGATCGTCTCGGGCTTCTTGACCTCGCCCGAGGACCAGCTGCGGATGTTCTGGGCCGTGGCCAGGCCGATCGACAGCTCGTCGAACTGGTTGACGTCCAGGGGGCTCATGACAACTTCCTCTCCGCGGCGCGACGGGCGTCCTCTTCGTCGCTGCCGCGCTCGGGACGGCTGATGTCGATGCCCAGCTCGCGCGTCACCGAGAAGAAGTCCTCCTCGGTGTCGGCCAGGTCGACGTGCTGGCGGTTCTTGTCGCGGACCTCGACGTTGAGGCAGAGCGACTGCATCTCCTTGATGAGGACCTTGAACGACTCGGGGATCCCCGGCTCGGGCAGGTTCTGGCCCTTGACGATCGACTCGTAGGCGCGCTCGCGCCCGCGCATGTCGTCGGACTTGACCGTGAGGAGCTCCTGGAGCGCGAACGCCGCGCCGTAGGCCTCCAGGGCCCAGACCTCCATCTCGCCGAAGCGCTGTCCGCCGAACTGCGCCTTTCCGCCGAGGGGCTGGGCCGTGATCATCGAGTACGGGCCGGTCGATCGGGCGTGGATCTTGTCGTCGACCATGTGGGCCAGCTTCAGGATGTAGGCGTAGCCGACCGAGATCGGCTTGTCGTACGCCACGCCGGTGCGGCCGTTGTAGAGGGTGACCTTGCCGTCGCTGTCGCCGGCCAGCAGCCGCTGGCCGTTGGCGCCGTCGACGTTGAGGGTGGCGAAGGTCTCCTGGATGGTCGGCTTGTCCTTGGCCCGGTCCCTCTCGTCCCAGTGCG
Organism: uncultured Actinomycetota bacterium; assembly: GCA_963820815.1. Classification (GTDB taxonomy): domain Bacteria; phylum Actinomycetota; class Acidimicrobiia; order Acidimicrobiales; family RAAP-2; genus RAAP-2. Next base: position 474,253 of record CAWGBL010000004.1, read on the forward strand.
CGCCGTCGAACGGCGGCGTCGTGACGTAGACCGCCGGCTCGGTGCGCGGTCGGGTCTTGCGGAACGGGCGGACCGCCCCGGCCTGGTCGGCGTGGCCCGAGGTGCCCACGAGCGGGTTGACCTCGAGGCCGTCCCAGCCGTGGCGTGCGGCGTAGCCCAGGTGGCTCTCGAGCACCTGGCCGACGTTCATGCGGCTCGGCACGCCCAGGGGCGACAGGATGATGTCGACCGGGGTGCCGTCGGCCAGGTAGGGCATGTCCTCGACCGGCAGGATCTTGGAGATGACGCCCTTGTTGCCGTGGCGCCCGGCGAGCTTGTCGCCCTCGGTGATCTTGCGCTTCTGGGCCACGTAGACCTTGACCAGCTCGTTGACGCCGGGCTGCATCTCGTGGTCCTCGTCGCGGCTGTACACCTTGACGTCGATCACCTTGCCCTCTTCGCCGTGGGGCACCTTGAGCGAGGTGTCGCGGACCTCGCGGGCCTTCTCGCCGAAGATCGCGCGCAGCAGGCGCTCCTCGGGCGACTGCTCGGTCTCGCCCTTGGGCGTGACCTTGCCGACCAGGATGTCGCCGGGCCCGACCTCGGCGCCGATGCGCACGATGCCGCGGTCGTCGAGGTCGGCCAGGATGTCGTCGGGCAGGTTCGGGATGTCCCGGGTGATCTCCTCGGCGCCGAGCTTGGTGTCGCGCGCGTCGATCTCGTACTCCTTGACGTGGATCGAGGTCAGCACGTCGTCGCGCACCAGGCGCTCGGAGAGGATGATCGCGTCCTCGAAGTTGTAGCCCTCCCACGGCATGTAGGCGACCAGCAGGTTCTTGCCCAGGGCCAGCTCGCCGTGGCTGGTGCTCGGTGCCGTCGGCCAGCAGGTCGCCCTCGACCACGCTCTCGCCTCCGAAGACCAGCGGCTTCTGGTTGATCGAGGTGTCCTGGTTGGACCGGCGGAACTTGTTGAGGTTGTACTGCTTCTTGCCCAGGGGCTTGCCGTAGCGGTCGGCGACGGACTTCTCGTACTCCACGACGATGCGGTCGCCCGAGACGAGCTTGACGACGCCCTCGCCCTCGGCGACGAGGACGTCGCCGGAGTCGAGCGCGGCGCGGCCCTCCATGCCGGTGCCCACGTAGGGGGCCTCGGGCATGATCAGCGGCACGGCCTGCTTCTGCATGTTCGCGCCCATCAGCGCGCGCTGGGCGTCGTCGTGCTCGACGAAGGGGATCAGCGAGGTCGCGACCGAGATGATCTGCTTGGTCGAGACGTCCATGAGCTCGACCTCGTCGGCCTTGACGAAGTCGATCTCGCTGGTCGTCGAGGACGAGCGCGAGGACGCGCCCACGCGCAGGCCGGTGCCGACCGGGCCGCGGCGCACCAGGACGCGGTCGGCCTTGATCGCGCCGGCCTCGTCGACCTCGGTGTTGGCCTGGGCGATGACGTAGCGCTCCTCCTCGTCGGCGGTGAAGTACTTGATCTCGCCGGTGACGCGCCCGCCCTCGACCACGCGGTAGGGGGTCTCGATGAAGCCGTACTCGTTGATCCGCGCGTAGTTGGCCAGGTAGCCGATGAGCCCGACGTTCGGGACCCTCGGGGGTCTCGATCGGGCACATGCGGCCGTAGTGGCTCGAGTGCACGTCGCGGACCTCGAGGCCGGCGCGCTCGCGGCTGAGGCCGCCCGGGCCCAGCGCCGACAGGCGGCGCTTGTGCGTGAGGCCCGACAGCGGGTTGTTCTGGTCCATGAACTGGCTGAGCTGGGAGGTCGCGAAGAACTCCTTGATCGCCGACATGACCGGGCGGATGTTGATGAGCGTCTGGGGCGCGATGGCCTCGACGTCCTGGGTGTTCATGCGCTCGCGCACGACGCGCTCCATGCGGCTGAGGCCGGTGCGCAGCGCGTTCTGGATCAGCTCGCCGACGCTGCGGATGCGCCGGTTGGCGAAGTGGTCCTGGTCGTCGATGTGGTACGTGGTCTCCTTGGCGGTGCGGTCGCGCGCCAGGTTGAGCAGGTAGGTCGCGGTGGCCAGCACCTCGGACTTGGAGAGCACGTGCAGGCTCGTCGGTGGGGCGCTCGAGCAGGTCGCCGAACAGCGCGACGTTCTTGTCGATCTCGCCGCCGAGCTTGCGGTCGAGCTTGTAGCGGCCCACGCGCGACAGGTCGTAGCGCTTGTCGGAGAAGAACGCGCCCTCGAAGTACTGGCGCGCCGCCTCGACGGTCTGCACCTCGCCCGGGCGGGCGCGGCGGTAGATCTCGAGCCACGCGGTCTCCTGGGAGGCGCGCGCGAAGTTCTCGGGGCTGTCCTCGAGGTTGTACTTGTCCATGTGGCGCGCGATGTCGGTGAGCGCCTTCTTCCAGTCGGCGTGGAACTGGTCCTCGAGGAAGTCGAAGTGCGCGACGAACTTCTCGAAGAACGCCTCGTCCATCGCGGTGTCGAGCGCGCGCAGCAGCGTGAAGATCGACACGCGGCGCTTGCGCGCGATGCGCGCTCCGGCGTTGGCGGCCTTGTTGCGCTTCTCCTCGAGGTCGACCTGGAGCCACTCGCCGCGGCTCGGGTGGATGGTCCCCTCGAAGGCGACCTTCTCGTCCTTGCCCGGCTGGAAGAGCACGCCGGGGCTGCGCACGAGCTGGGAGACGACGACGCGCTCGGTGCCGTTGATGATGAACGTACCCTGCTCGGTCATGATGGGGAAGTCCCCCATGAAGACCGTCTGCTCCTTGATCTCGCCGGTCTCGGAGTTGAGGAAGCGCGCGCGCACGAAGATCGGCTGGCTGTAGGTCGTCGCGCGCTGGCGGCACTCCTCGACCGTGAACTTCGGCGGGCTCTTGAGGTCCGGGTCGTCGGGGTCGAACTCGAGCTCCAGGCTGAGGCGCCCGGTGAAGTCGGTGATGGGGCTGATCGCCTCGAAGGCCTCGCGCAGCCCCTGCTTCATGAAGAGGTCGAAGCTGTCGCGCTGGATCTCGAGGAGGTTCGGCAGGGCGTGCGCTTCGCCCAGGGCCGAGAAGTTGAAGCGCTCAGGGCTGGTGGACCGAGACGGCAACGGTCGCTCCTCCGGTGGTGGGTGGTTAGCGGATGCGCCCGTGCGCCCACCTGTCGTCCGGGGACGGCAAAAGGAGGCGCAGGAACACGGTTGTTCCACTCTAATGGCGTTACGGGCCGACGCGCAACTAGCGCTCCCCGTTATGGGCAGCGCGTCCGCCGTGGCGGTGGCCAAAGGCTAGGTGGCCCCGGCGGGGCCGTCAAGTACCGGGCCCGGCGACCCCCCCGACCAGGGAGGGCGCCGGGCCCGGGACGGTTACTTGACCTCGACGGTGGCGCCGGCGGCCTCGAGGGCGGCCTTGGCCTTGTCGGCGTCGGCCTTGCTGACCCGCTCGAGCACCGGCTTGGGCGCGCCGTCGACCAGGTCCTTGGCCTCCTTCAGGCCGAGGCTGGTCAGGGCGCGCACCTCCTTGATGACCTGGATCTTCTTGTCGCCGCCGGCGGTGAGGATGACGTCGTACTCGCTCTTCTCCTCGGCCGGGGCCTCGTCGGCGGCGGCCCCGCCGCCGGCCGGCGCGGCGGCCACCGCCACGGGGGCGGCGGCGGTCACGCCGAACTTCTCCTCGAACTCCTTGAGGAGCTCGGACAGCTCGATCACCGACAGCGCGGCGATGCCGTCGAGGATCTGCTCCTTGGTCAGGGTGGCAGCCATGGTGGTTCCTTTCTTTCGGTCCTACTCGGCCGGTTCGGCCTCGGCGGTCGCCTCGGCCTCGGGGGCGTCCGGGCTCTCCGGCGCCTCGACGTCCGCGGCCGGAGCCGCGGCGTCGTCGCTCGCCGCGGGTGCGGCGTCCTCGACCCCGGCCGGAGTCGCGGCGGCCTCGGGCTCGACCGGCACCGCGGCCCCGCCGCGCGCGTCGATCAGGGCCGAGAGGCCGTAGGCGAAGTTCTGGGGCACGGCCTTGAGCAGGCCGGCCATGGTGCGCATCGGCGACGCGAAGAGCCCGGCCAGCTGGGCCAGCAGGACGTCGCGGCTCGGCAGGTCGGCCAGCGCGGTCAGCTCCTTGGCGCTGAGCGCCTTGCCGTCGAGGACGCCGCCCTTGACGACGAGCGCGGGCGACTCCTTGGCCAGGTCGCGCAGCGCCTTGGCCACCGCCGAGATGTCGCCGTCGATGAAGGCGATGGCGGTCGGGCCCTCGAGGTACGCGCCGAGCCCCTCGACCGAGGTGCCGGCGATCGCGCGGCGCACCAGGGTGTTCTTGAAGACCTTGTAGTCGGCGCCCAGGCTGCGCAGCGCCCGTCGGACGGCCGAGATCTGGGCGACGGTCAGCCCGCGGTACTCGGTGACCACGGCGGTCGTGGTGCGCGCGACGCGCTCGGCGACCTCGGTGACCGCGGCGACCTTGTCGGACCGGACCTTGCTCATGGCTCTCCTCACCGGATTCCGCCCGGGACGGGCCGGCGACATCCGGGGCGAGCCGGGCGAACCCGCTCGTGCCTCACCGGGCGGGCCCGTGGCCCCTTAGGTGGTCGCCCACACCGGATGTCTTCGGCAGTGCTGCTGTGCTGCGAAGGGAGAAGTCTAGCGGCGCGAGCGCCGACGCGTCAAAGCGACGCGGCGACCGGGGCCTCGTCGGCCTCGCGGGCGCGCGCCGGGTCGATCTTGACCCCCGGGCCCATGGTCGAGCTCACGGTCACGCTCAGCAGGTAGCGGCCCTTGGCGCTGGCCGGCTTGGACCGGACCAGCTCGTCGATGACCGCGTGAACGTTGCGCGCCAGGTCGTCGGCGCTGAAGGAGACCTTGCCCACGCGCAGCGCGACGTTGCCGACCTTGTCGGTGCGGTACTCGACGCGACCGCCCTTGAACTCGGTGACCGCCTTGGCGACGTCCTCGGTGACCGTGCCGGACTTGGGGTTGGGCATGAGGCCGCGGGGCCCGAGCACGCGGCCGAGCCCGCCGACCTTGCCCATCAGGTCCGGGGTCGCGATGGCCACGTCGAAGTCGAGGAAGCCGCCCTGGACCTTGGCGACCAGGTCGTCGGCCCCGACGACGTCGGCGCCGGCGTCGCGCGCCGCCTGGGCCGCCTCGCCGGCGGCGAAGACGGCCACGCGGTTGGTCTTGCCGGTCCCCGCGGGCAGCGAGATCGTGCCGCGCACGATCTGCTCGGCCTTGCGCGGGTCGACGCCCAGGCGAACGGCCAGCTCGACGGTCTCGTCGAACTTGGCGGTCGCGAGCGCCTTCACCTTGGTCGACGGCCTCGCCGACGCTGAGCAGCTGCTCGCGGTCGACCTGGCCGAGGGCGTTGCGGTAGTTCTTGCCGTGCTTCATGTCGCTCCTAGCCCGCCACCGTGATGCCCATCGAGCGCGCGGTGCCCGCCACCTGGAGCTTCGCCATCTCGAGGTCGTCGGTGTTGAGGTCCTTCAGCTTGGTCTGCGGCGATCTCGGCGACCTGGTCGTCGTCACCTGGGCGACGGTCTCGCGCCCGGCGAGTGTGCGCGCCCTTCTCGACGCCGGCCGCCTGGCGCAGCAGCACCGGCGTCGGCGGGGTCTTGAGGATGAACGAGAAGGACCGGTCCTCGTAGATCGAGATCTCGACCGGGATCACGGTGCCGCGCATCGACTCGGTCGCGGCGTTGTACTGCTTGCAGAACTCCATCGTCTGGATGCCGTGCGGCCCGAGGGCGGTGCCGACCGGCGGCGCGGGCGTGGCCGCGCCGGCCTCGAGCTGGATCTTGACGATCGCGATGACCTTCTTGGCCATGGCTTCCTCCCTTAGAGCTTCGTGACCTGGGTGAAGTCGAGCTCCACCGGGGTCTCGCGTCCGAAGATGTCGACGAGCACCTTGACCTTGAGCTGGTCCTCGTTGATCTCGGCGACGTGTCCCGAGAAGGTCGCGAACGGCCCGGACTTGATCTGGACGGTGTCGTTGACCTCGAACTCGTGCGTCGGCATGCGGCGCTTGGCGACCGGCGGCTCGACACCCTCGACGTGGGGCCGGATGATGTTGTCGACCTCGCGGCGCGTCAGCGCCGTCGGGCGGGTCTTCTCGGCGCCGACGAACCCGGTGACCCCCGGGGTCGAGCCGATCACGTAGAAGATCTCGGGGTCCGGCTCGCAGCGCACCAGCAGGTAGCTCGGGAACATGCGCTTGGAGACGGTCGACCTTCTTGCCGCTCTTGAACTCGGTGACGTCCTCTTCGGGCATGTAGATCTCGTAGATCTGGTCGGCCAGCTCGCGGCTCTTGATGATGTTGTTGAGCGCGCCGATCACCTTCTGCTCGTGGCCGGCGAAGGTGTGGACGATGTACCAGCGGCCCGGGCGGTCGTAGGCCGACTCGGCGACCGGCTCGTCGACGATCTCGACGTCCGTCACCTCGACGTCGGTCACGTCGCCGTCGGCCACCTCGACGTCGACGACCTCGACGTCGGTGACCACGGCGTCGGTGACCTCGGCGTCGTCGGTGTCGGGGGTGGTGGTCAGGTCGCTCACGAAGGGCCTACTTGTGGAACATGAAGGTCACGAACTTCGAGAACCCGAAGCCGAGGCCGAAGATCAGCGAGGTCATGAAGATGAGGACCCCGAGCACGATCGACGTGTAGTTCACGACCTCGGGCCGCGTCGGCCAGGCGACCTGGCGCATCTCCTCGCGGACCTCGCGGAAGAACTGGGTCGGCTTGGCGCGCTGGGTCCGGCGCCGCTGGACGTCGTCGACGGTGGCGGCGCGCCTCGACGGCGCGCCGCCGTCGGCGCCCACCTGGCCCTGTCGCTGCATCATTCGCTTCTGTTCGCGGTTCATCTCACGTCTCTGGTCGTCCCGTAGCAGGGCAGGAGGGACTCGAACCCCCAACCCCCGGTTTTGGAGACCGGTGCTCTGCCAATTGAGCCACTGCCCTTTGCGGCCCCGACCCCGGGGCCGTCAGGAGCATCCAGCCTACCACCCGTCGGGTCGGGCGTCCCTAGCGGGTCTCCTTGTGGAGGGTGTGGCGCCGGTCGAACCGGCAGTACTTGGACATCTCGATGCGCTCGCGGTCGTTGACCTTGGACTTGACCGTGATGTAGTTGCGCCGCTTGCAGACCTCGCAGGCCAGGGTGACCTGGACGCGCTTCTCGTTCTTGGCCATCTCTCCTCCTCGGTCCGGTCGCGGCCGGGTGCCTGGTAGCGGCGGCGGGAGTCGAACCCGCGACACCACGATTATGAGCCGTGTGCTCTAACCACCTGAGCTACGCCGCCTGGCGAGCCCTCTGTCAGGATTGAACCGACGACCCCTTCCTTACCATGGAAGTGCTCTACCACTGAGCTAAGAGGGCACGGCGCCGTGAGGCGCGAGGGGAGAGTCTACCGCCGTTCACCGGGACCGGCCAACCCCCTCTCCTATCGTGGGGCCGGTGAGGACGCGACTGGTCGAGGTCGGCGACGCCGACGCGCTCATGGCGATCTACAACCCCGAGGTCGCCGAGACCGGCGTCACCTTCGACCTGGTGGCGCGCGACCACGCCGCCCAGGTCGCCTGGATCGGGGCCCACCGCGCGGCCCACCCGTGCCTGGTCGCGGTCAACGAGGAGGACGCGCTCGGCGAGCCCGGCGCGCGGGGCGAGCCGCTGCTGGGCTACGCGGTCGTCTCGCCGTTCCGCGACCGCCCGGCCTACGCCACGACCGTGGAGAGCTCGGTCTACGTCCACCGCGGGGCGCGCGGGCGCGGGGTCGGAGAGCTCCTGCTGCGCGAGCTGATCGCCGCGGCCACGGCGCTGGGCTTCCACTCCCTGATCGCGCGGATCGTGGGCGAGAACGAGGGCAGCATCCGCCTGCACGAGAAGTGCGGGTTCACCCTGGTCGGCACCGAGATAGAGGTCGGGCGAAAGCACGGCGTCTGGCTCGACGTCGTGGAGTACCAGTACGTGGTGGGGCGGACCTAGACCTCGACCGAGACCGGCTGCTCGGGCCAGCTCCACTGCGTCCAGCGGCCCATCGGCAGGAGCAGGACCCCGCCCAGCAGAGCGACCGCCACCGCGATCAGCAGCGGGTTCGAGTGCACCAGGCCGGCGAGGAGCTCGCGCCCGCCGGGGATGCCGATGAAGGGCCCGGTGATCGACAGCGCGAGCAGCCAGAAGTGCTCGCGGCCGACGTAGCTGGCCGCGAGCAGCACGAGCCCCCACGCCAGGTACCACGGCTGGACGACCGGGCCGAGCTCGACCAGCAGGATGAGCGTCACCCCGAGCGAGTGGACCCAGCCGCGCCGCTCGGAGTGCCAGAGCAGCCACGCCGCCAGCGCGGCGAAGGTGAGCAGCCCCACCAGGCGCGTCACCGACAGCACGCTCGCCGTCGCCACGTTCACCCCGAGCGCGTGCATGACGTCCGACAGGGCCAGGCCGACCCCGGTGGCCGGCGCCGCCCACGACCTCACCGTGCCGTTGGACAGCAGGTTGCGCACCCAGCCGAAGTTCGAACCCCGCGAGCAGCGTCCAGAGCCCGAGCGTCGCCCCGGCGACGGCCCCGGTCACCAGGACCGGGCGGACCCGTTCTCGCCAGGGCGCGCCGCCTCGGTGCCAGGTCCACGCGACGTAGACCAGCCCGAGGGCCGCCGGCGCCTTGATCGCGGCGGCGCAGCTGCACAGGATGAGCGCCGCAGATGGGCCGGTCGCGGATGGCCAGCGCGACGCCGATGACGAGGAGCCCGGCCATGATCGCGTCGTTGTGCGCGCCGCCGATGATGGTGAGCAGGATCAGCGGGTTCATCGCCGCCAGGACGAACGCCTCGCCCGGGTCGCGCCGTAGCCCGCGGGCCAGCTGGGAGACGCCCCAGCCGATGAGCGCCACCGCGACCACCTCGAGCACGCGCAGCGCGACCACCGTCGCGAGCTGGTGGTGGCCGGTGAGGCGCGCGAACGACCCGGCCAGGAAGAGGAAGAAGGGGCCGTAGGGGGCGGGGGTGTTGCACCAGAGCGGGTCCACCGGGTTGACGTAGGGGCTCGAGCCCAGGCTGCACGGCCCGAGGATGTAGGGGTCGAGGTGGTGGCTGGTCATCTCGCCCTGGGCCGCGTAGGAGAAGACGTCGCGGCTGAAGAGCGGCGGGGCGATGACCATGGGGATCGCCCAGAGCGCCAGGATCACCCAGAGCCGGGGGATCGGCGAGCCGGCGTGGAGCTTCATCACCTCGGCCAGGCGCAGCCAGACCCGCATGAGCAGCAGCAGCCCGCTGTAGACCATCACGATCGAGAGCAGGTACTTGGTCTCGCTGGGGGTCCCCGCGTAGCCGCTGACCGGCTCGCCGAAGAACCAGGTCGACGTCAGGTTCCACTTGAATGGCGAGTTGGTGAACGAGCAGCCGCCCACGACCAGGCACATCGCCACGAAGCCCAGGGCCGCCGGCTGCCAGAGGAAGCCCCAGCCCTCGAAGGGCCCGGGGCTGAATCGCCCGAGGGGGGTGTAGCGGCGCTCGAGGAGCTGGACCCCGGACTCGAACGCCGCCGCGGTGCGCTCGTAGGCGCGGCTCACGCCGCCGGCCCACGAACTCAACCGACCCACGCGGCTCCCTCCGTCACCGACTCGGCCACGGTACTAAAGGCCGCGCCCGGACGGTCCGGCCGCACGCTCCTCACTGGTGGGCCGGGAGGGATTCGAACCCCCGTAGGCTAAGCCGTCTGGTTTACAGCCAGATCCCATTGGCCACTCGGGCACCGACCCGTCGGGCAGCCTACCAACGGCCCGCCGGGGACGCGAAAACGCCCTACGCTGCTCGCGTGCCGAGCTTCGACATCGTCTCTGAGGTCGACGCCCAGGAGGTCCGCAACGCGGTCGACCAGGCGAACCGCGAGGCGACGACGCGCTTCGACTTCAAGGGCACCGACGCCGTGGTCGAGTACACGCGACAAGGAGCTCACGCTCAAGGCGTCGACCGAGGACCGGCTGCGCGCCCTGTACACCGTGCTCGAGGAGAAGCTCGTCAAGCGCGGGGTGTCGCTCAAGGCGCTCGACCCGGCCAAGGTCGAGGAGGCCAGCGGCGGCACGGCGCGCCAGCGCGTCGGCCTGCAGCGCCGGGATCTCCCAGGAGGTCGGCAAGCAGATCAACAAGCTGGTCAAGGACCTGGGAGCGAAGAGCCTCTCGTCCTCGGTCCAGGGCGACCAGGTCCGGGTCACCGGCAAGAAGCGCGACGACCTCCAGGCCGTGATCGCGGCCCTCAAGGCGGCGGACCTCGCGGTCCCCCTGCAGTTCACCAACTTCCGCGACTAGGGCCTAGGCGGTCGCTCGCGGCGAGTGGCTCTCCTCCTCGCTGAGGTGGGCGTCGATGTCCGCGATGGGGTGGACGCGGAAGATGCGGTTGAAGACCAGCAGCTTGAGGATCCAGAAGAGCCCGAAGCTCACGACGTTCGTGAACGAAACCAGGCCGGTGTTGACCAGGTGCGACCAGTGGTGGCTGTGGACCTCGTGGCGGGCCCAGGTCGCGCCGATCATCGAGACCCCGATGCCCAGCCCGGACATCCCCCAGAACGGGAGGATCTCCTTGGTCAGGTGGCTGCGGCCGTGCTTGCCCCAGGTCCAGGTGCGGTTCAGGTAGTACGAGGGCAGCGTCGCGATCAGGTTGCCGGCCAGCGTCGCCCACATGACGCCGTGGATGATCCGGAACCCGTAGAGGACCGAGATCGACGTGAACGACACCGCGGTCGTGACGGCCGACACCGACGTGAAGCGGATGAGCTTGCGACCCTTGTGGGTGCGCGACCAGTCGACGACCCGTCGCAGGAGGCTGGGCATCCCGGTCAGTCTACCGGCCGAGGCTTGGCGAACCCGACCGGTGCCAGAATGGGCCGATGTCCGAGGCCCTCGACTTCCTGGTCGAACTGCTGGACCTCGAGACGATCGAGGTCAACGTCTACCGGGGCCGCCACCCGGTCGAGGCCCGCGAGCGCACGTTCGGCGGCCAGGTCGCCGCCCAGGCCCTGATGGCCGCGGGCCGGACCGTCGAGGGGCGTCGCGTCCACTCGCTCCACTCGTACTTCCTGCGCCCGGGCGACCCGAAGGTCCCGATCCTCTACGAGGTCGACCGCATCCGCGACGGGCGCAGCTTCACGACGCGCCGCGTTGTCGCCATCCAGCGCGGACGCGCGATCTACAACATGCAGGCGAGCTTCCACAACGACGAGCCGTCGCTCGACCACCAGGTGGCGATGCCCGACGTGCCCGGCCCCGACACGGTGCGACCGCTCCACGAGCGCATCTCCGAGGAGTGGGGCGACGTCGACGAGTGGTTCAAGCGACTCCACCCGATCGACCAGCGGTTCCTCGGCGAGCTGCCGTGGAGCCCGAACCGCGACCTCGAGCCACGGCGCCGGCTGTGGATCCGCGCCGACGGCGACCTGCCCGACGACCCGCTGCTGCACGCGTGCGTCGTCACGTACGCCTCGGACATGAGCCTCTTCGACGCGATCCTCGCGCCGCACCGCGTGCGCTGGGACGACGGGTCGTTCATGGGGGCGAGCCTCGACCACTGCATGTGGTTCCACCGGCCGGTGCGCGCCGACGAGTGGCTGCTCTACGACACGGAGTCGCCGATCGCCCACGGCGCGCGGGGCCTCGCCCGCGGGTTCCTCTTCGCCCAGGGCGGGGACCTCATGGTCTCGATGGTCCAGGAGGGCCTGACCCGGGTGATCGACCCCGCGGCGCGCGCGGCGGCGACGTGAGCGACCTCGCGGCCCGGGTCGCCGACTACGCCGCGGCGACCGACGAGCTCCTCGCGGCGGCCGCCGTCGACGACGCGCTGCTGGACCGGCGCGTCGGCGACGGCTGGAGCGCTCGCCAGGTGCTGCACCACCTGGCCGACTCCGAGACCCAGTCCTACCTGCGCCTGCGCCGGCTGCTGGCCGACGCTCCCCCGGCGCAGATCCAGGGCTACGACGAGGCGCGGTGGGCCGAGAGCCCGGTGCTCGGCTACGACGAACGGCCGGTCGCGACCAGCGTCGCCGTCGTCGCCGCGGTGCGCGCGGCCAGCCACGAGCTCCTCACGCGGGTCACCGAGGCCGACCTCGCGCGCGCCGGCGTGCACTCAGAGTCCGGCCCCTACACCCTCGACGACTGGCTGCGCATCTACACCGCGCACCCGCGTGACCACCGCGCGCAGTTGCTCGCGGCGACGGCGGGCTAGCGCCTGGCCATCGGCACGTAGTCGCGCACCTCGCTGCCCACGTAGAGCTGGCGGGGCCGCGCGATCTTGAGGTCCTGGTCGAGCAGCTCCTTGTAGTGCGCCAGCCAGCCCGACGTGCGCGGGATCGCGAACAGCACCGTGAACATCTCGGGCGGGAAGCCCATCGCCTGGTAGATGAGCCCGGAGTAGAAGTCGACGTTGGGGTAGAGCTTGCGCGAGATGAAGTACTCGTCGCTGAGGGCGATCTCCTCGAGCTTGAGCGCGATGTCGAGCAGCGGGTTCTTGCCGGTGACGGCGAAGACCGACGTCGGCGGTGCGCTTGATGATCTGGGCCCGCGGGTCGTAGTTCTTGTAGACGCGGTGGCCGAACCCCTCGAGCCGGCCGTGGCCCTGCTTGACCTCGCGACATGAACGCCGGGATGTTCTCGATAGGAGCCGATCGTCGGGAGCATCTTGAGCACGGCCTCGTTGGCCCCGCCGTGGCGCGGCCCGTAGAGCGCCGCAGTCGCCGCGGCGGTCGCCGACGTACGGGTCGCCGTGGCTCGACGCGACGGTACGCATCGCGGTCGTCCCGCAGTTCTGCTCGTGGTCGGCGTGCAGGATGAACAGGACGTCGAGCGCGCGCGCGAGCGCCGGGTCCGGCTGGTAGCGCGGCTCGGCGACCTTCCACATCATCGACAGGAAGTTCTCGGCGTAGGAGAGCGCGTTGTCGGGGTAGACGAACGGCATCCCGACGCTGAAGCGGTGCGCCGCGGCGGCCAGCGTCGGCATCTTGGCGATCAGCCGGACGATCTGACGGTGGAGCGTCGCCGGGTCGTCGATGCTCTTGGCGTCCTGGTAGTAGGTCGAGAGCGCGGCGATCGCCGAGACGAGCATCCCCATCGGGTGGGCGTCGTAGTGGAAGCCCTCGAGGAAGCGCTTGCGGACGTTCTCGTGGATGTACGTGTGGTACGTGACCTCGTCGCTGCCACGCCTCGGCCTGCTCGGCCGTCGGGAGCTCGCCGTAGAGCAGGAGGTAGGCGACCTCGAGGTAGGTCGAGTTCTCGGCCAGCTGCTCGATGGGGTAGCCGCGGTAGCGCAGGACGCCCGCCTCGCCGTCGAGGTAGGTGATCGACGACTCGCGCCGGCGCCGTGGCCATGAACCCCGGGTCGTAGAACCACACGCCGGGCACGACCTTGGAGAACTCCGAGGCGGCGATGCCGCCGTGGGCGATGGGGATCTCCAGGGTCTCGCCGGTGCGGTTGTCGGTCACGGTTACAGAGTCCGTCACGGTGCCTTCCTTCGGCCGATGGAGCGGCTCCACCCTACGCCAACCGGCCGGTAACCAGGCCGCGCTCAGCCGCCCGACGGCGACACCACGAGGGTGTAGCCGCGCGAGCGCTGCATCGTCGGCGCCTGCGGGGCGCCGCGCACCACGACGGTGAGGCGCCCGCGCTCGCCGTCGGTGACGTCGAGGAGCCGGGGCACGAAGGCGAAGGCGGCGAGGGGCCCGATGACCGCGGTCATCGTCTCGGTCTGCGTGGGCGCACCGCGCGCGCTGAGCGTGACGGTGACGCTGACGGGCTGTGACGCGTAGGCCACGTTGCTCACCACGACCCCGACGTGCACGCGCGACGCCGGCGGCACCAGCAGGGTCCCGTGGGCCGCGGGCAGCGGCGAGGGCGTGACCTGGACCGCGGCGATGCCCACGCCGCGGTGCAGGGCGAGGCCCGGCGCGCCGGACAACACGCCGAGGGTCGTCGGGAGCGTGACGACCGCGCTCGGCGTCGCCGTGGCGGCCAGCGTCGACCCGCCGGGCTGGCCCTTGAGGGCCGTGCGGGCCCGGTCCCACTGGCGGTCGGTCGCCACCAGGGACGCCTGGGCCTGACCCGGGGTCAACGTGCTCGAGGCCAGCGGCGTCCAGGGCAGGGTCAGCGAGCGCGCGACGTCGTCGAGGACGACCTGGTAGTCGTCGACGCGCTGCTCGGTCAGCTGGGCTAGCTGGGCGCTCAGCCCGTCGCCGACGTTCGGGTGGCGCAGCAGCGTCGCCGAGTCCGACCACGCGCCCAGGCCGCCGGCTAGCTGGTCGAGCCGCGTGCCGAAGGCGGCCCGGCCCAGGCTCGGCGCGTGGGTCAGCAGGTACTGGAGGCGTTGGCCGAACTGCTGCTCGCTCGCCAGCAGGGTTCCGGCCAGCGCGGCGAAGCTCCGGTCCTCGCTGCGGCGCACGCCGGCGGCCGAGTGGGCCGCGCGCGTCACGTCCCGGGCGAAGGCCAGGACCAGCAGGGTCACGGCGAGCGCGATGACCAGGAGCGTGTTCTGACGTCGGCGCTGGGCGCGGGTCCGGGCCACACGCCGAAGATACTGGGGGGCGGCTAGCCCTCCTCGGCCTCGAGCTCGAGGATGTCGGCCGCCTCGTCGTCGAGCGGCTCTCCGTCGTCGACGCCCCACCGGTCGTCGCGCGGGGTGGCCGGCGCCGACTCCACCGGGCCCAGCTCGGGCACGTCGCCCGCGGCGCGCGCGCCGCCGAGCTGGCGGATCCGCCGGGCGGCCACCACGAGCCGCGACTCGAAGGACGCGACCATCTTGTTGTACTGGGCGACGGCGTCGTCGAGCGACCGGCCCATGCGCTGCACCGGCGCCGCCACGAGGCGGATCCGGTTCACGATGTCCTGGCTCTGGCGCAGGATCTCTTCGGTGTTGACCAGGGCCTGGTGCTGCTGGAGCATCGCCGCCACCGACCACAGCAGCGAGAGCAGGTTGGTCGGGCCGGCGATGAGGACCCGGTCGCGCGCGGCGTCGCGCAGCAGGTCGGCGTCGGCGCCGAAGGCCGCGGTGATCGCCGCGTCGCTCGGCACGAAGCAGACCACGAACTCCGGCGCGGGCTCGACCTGCTCCCAGTAGGCGCGGTCCTTGAGGGCCTTGACGTGCTTGCGCAGCGCGTCGGCGTGCTCGGCGAACAGCCGGGCGCGCTCGCCCTCGTCGTCGGCGCGCACCGCCGCCTCGAAGGCGTCGAAGGGGAACTTGGCGTCGATCGCCACGCGGTGGCCGTTGGGCAGGTTGACGACGCAGTCGGGCCGCTGGCGCCGGCCCTCGTCGGTCGTCTCGGTCACCTGCAAGTCGAAGTCGATGCCGCGTCGCAGGCTCGACGCCTCCAGCACGTTGGCCAGCTGGATCTCGCCCCAGTGGCCGCGCTGGTCGCCGCGCCCGAGGATCTGGTTGAGCCGCTGGGTCGCCTCCTGGACGCGGCCCTGGGCCTCGAGCAGCTCGCCGGTGCGGCTTTTGACGTCGGCCAGCGCGCCGGTGTGGTCGCGGTTGTAGTCGGCCAGGACCCGCTGGTACTCGCCGAGCGCCTGGGCCAGCGGCTCGAGCGTCTTGTCGAGGCGCGCGTCGCGCTCCTTGGTCACGTCCTCCTGGGAGGCGCGGAACCGCGCGATCGTCTCGTCGAGCACGTCCTGGGAGAGGCTCTTGAACGCGGTCTCGAGCCCGCGCATCGCGTCGGAGCGCTCGAGGCGCTCGCGCTCGAGGACGTCGCGGGCGTCGCTGAGCTGGGCCGAGCTCACGGCGAGGTCGCGCTGGGCGTCGGCCGCCTCAGAGCGCAGGCCGGCCGCGCGTCGCGCGCTCAGCGCGTAGGCGGCCAGCGCGCCGACCACGAGCCCCAGCCCCGCCGCCAACGCCACCATTGGCCCCACCCTAGGGAAAACGTGCGACACGGGGGTAGCCTCACCGGCGTGTTCCGACACTTCGGCCTCGGCCGGTCGACAACCTCGGGGCCCGACCCGGCCCCGGCGCGCGACGACGAGTGGCGCGGCGACGTCGTGCACGTCTTCGCCCTCGTCGGCGAGGCCATCGCCGGGGCGACCCACGCGCTGCTGGCCGGCGACCGGGAGCTGGCCAAGCGCGTCGTCGCCGCCGACACCGAGATCGACGCCCTGGTCGACCTGCTCGTCGACCGGGCCGAGGCCGAGCTCGTCACCGACGACTCCCTCGGCCCCGAGGAGCGCCGGACCCTGCTCACGCTGCTGCGGATCCTCCCCGAGGTCGAGCGCAACGGCGACCTGGCCGAGCACATCGCGCGCCGCGCCGCGCGGGGCCTCGGCGTCGAGATGTCGCCGCGGTCGCGCGGCCTGGTCGAGCGCATGGGCGAGGTCGCGTCGGCGATCTGGCGCGAGGCGACCGACGTCATCGTCGACGGCAAGCGCGAGGCGGCCGGGGTCCTCGAGGAGGTCGACGACGAGCTCGACGACCTCCACGTGTCGCTCACCGCCGAGCTGACCTCGGGGTCGATGGCCCTGCCGGTCGCCGTGGAGGTCGCGCTGGTCGGCCGCTTCTACGAGCGCTTCGGCGACCACTGCGTCAACCTCGCTCGCCACCCGGGCGGGCGCGACGGGGGCGACTAGCCCCGGCGCTCGAGCAGCTCGGCGATCTGCACGGTGTTGAGCGCGGCGCCCTTGCGCAGGTTGTCGCCGGTCAGGAAGAGCGTGAGGCCGTTGGGCACCGACTTCGCCGGGCGCACCCGGCCGACGTAGGTCGGGTCGCGGCCCGCGGCCAGGCGCGGCGTTGGCAGCTCGGTCACGACGACGCCGGGCGCGCCCGCCAGCGCGGCGAGCGCCTCGTCGACCGACACCTCTCGCGCGAAGGAGGCGGTGACCGTCATCGAGTGGCCGGTGAAGACCGGGACGCGCACGCAGGTGCCGTCCACGTAGAGGCCGGGGAGCTCGAGGATCTTGCGGCTCTCGTCGCGCAGCTTGCGCTCCTCGACCGTCTCGCCCGACCCGTCGTCGAGCAGCGCGCCGGCCAACGGCACCACGTTGTGGGCGACGGTCATCGGGAACTTGACGCCGGGTTCGAGCGGCAGGGCCGACCCGTCGAAGGTGAGCGCCCGCGGGTCGCCGGGCGCCCCGAGCTCGGCGGCGAGCTCCTCGACGCCCTCGCGCCCGGCGCCGCTGACCGCCTGGTAGGTCGAGACCGACATCGACACGAGGCCGGCCAGGGTGTCGAGCGCCTTCATCACCGGCATCGCCGCCATGGTCGTGCAGTTCGGGTTCGCGACGATCCCCTTGGGGATCGAGGCGAGCGCGTGGTCGTTCACCCCGGCCACGACGAGCGGCACCTCGGGGTCCATCCGCCAGGCCGACGAGTTGTCGACGACGATCGCGCCGGCCTGGGCGAGCCGCGGGGAGAGCTCGCGCGAGGAGGTCGCACCCGAGGACGCGAGCGCGACGTCGATCCCGGAGAAGTCGGCGGTCGCCGCGTCCTCCACGGTGACCGGCGCGCCGTCCCACTCGAGCGTCGTGCCGGCGCTGCGCGCGGACGCGAAGAACCGGATGTCGTCGACCGGGAAGGAGCGCTCGCGCAGGATCGCGCGCATCACGGTCCCGACCTGGCCGGTCGCCCCGACGACGGCGATCTTCATGGAGGGAGTCTAGGAGGGCTCGGCGTCGAGTCCGAACGCCGAGTGCAGCGCGCGAACCGCGTCGCCCACCCGGTCGGCGCGAACGACGCACGAGATGCGGATCGAGCTCGTCGAGATCATCTCGATGTTGATGTCGTTGGCGAAGAGCGTCTCGAACATCGTCGCCGTGACGCCGGGGCTCGTCTTCATGCCCGCGCCGACCAGCGATACCCGCCCGATCGAGTCGTCGCCCGACACCGACGACGCGCCGATCTCGGGCGCGACCGACTCGCAGGCCGCGCGCGCGGCGTCGAGGTCGGTCATGCCCACCGTGAACGAGATATCGGTCGTCCCGTGCGCGCCGGTGTTCTGGACGATCATGTCGACGTTGATGCCGCGATCGGCCAGCTCGCGGAACAGCCGCGCGGCCACGCCCGGCCGGTCGGGCACGCCGGCGACGGTGACCTTGGCCTCCGACGTGTCGTCGGTGACCGCCGTGACGACGGCTTGCTCCATGGTGGGGTCCTCCTCCACGATCCAGGTTCCCGGCTCCCAGGTGAAGCTCGAGCGAACGTGCAGCGGCACGTGGTGACGCCGCGCGAACTCCACCGACCGCAGCATCAGCACCCGGCCGCCGGTCGCGGCGATCTCCATCATCTCGTCGAACGAGACGTGCTCGAGCCGGCGCGCGCGCGGCGCGACCCGCGGGTCGGCCGAGTAGACGCCGGTGACGTCGGTGTAGATCTCGCAGACGTCGGCCTTGAGAGCCGCGGCCAGGGCGACCGCGGTGACGTCGGACCCCCCGCGCCCCAGCGTCGTGATGTCGTGGTCGGTCGAGACGCCCTGGAAGCCCGCGACGACCGGGACCAGCCCGTCGTCGAGGGCCTCGCGGATGCGGTCGGGCCGCATCTCGAGGATCTTGGCGCGCGTGTGGTCGGTGTCGGTGATGATCCCGGCCTGTGACCCGGTGAACGACGCGCTCTGCACCCCGCGGTCGGCCAGCGCCATGCACAGCAGCGCCATGGAGATTCGCTCCCCGGCGGTCAGCAGCATGTCGATCTCGCGCGGCGGGCGCGTCGGCGAGACCTGGTCGGCCAGTCGAAGGAGCTCGTCGGTGTGCTGGCCCATCGCCGAGACGACGGCCACGACCTCGTCGCCGGACGCGCGCGTGCGCGCCACGTGGTCGGCGACGGCGCGGATCCGCTCGGCGTCCCCGACCGACGTGCCACCGTACTTCTGGACGACGAGCGCCACGCACCAAAGCCTACGTGACCGCTCCGGAGCCCCTTGGGGGACCTACTAGTCTCGCTACCCGTGGCTACGAGCAAGCGCGAGCGTCAGAAGGCCGCGCGCCGGGAGAAGATGGCGCGACGCGAGCGCGAGATGCGCCGGCGCCGCACGCTGCGCCGCGGCGTCATCATCGCGGTGATCGGCGCGGTCGTCATCACCACCGCGGCGCTGCTCTTCTCGGGCGGGTCGACCCCGACCACCACGACGACCTCGAGCACGTCGACGGTCCCGCCGACGACCACCACGACGATCAGCCCGGCCGTCAAGGCCGCCCAGACGGCCGCCAACGCCAAGGCGGTGTCGGCCGGCTGCCCCGCGTCGCCCACGACGCGCGTGAACACGCTCAAGTGGTCCAAGGAGCCGGCGATCTCGATCACCAAGACCCAGCCGCTCTACGCCCACGTCACGACGACGGTCGGCGACTTCGTCATCCAGCTGCTCCCGGCCAAGGCGCTGCACACGGTCAACAGCTTCGTGTTCCTGGCCGACCACAAGTACTTCAACTGCGTGATCTTCCACCGCATCATCAAGGACTTCGTGATCCAGGGCGGCGACCCGACCGGCACCGGGAGCGGCGGTCCTGGCTACTCGCTCCCCGACGAGCTGCCGGCCGCCGCCAGCCCGCAGTACCCGCTCTACTCGGTGGCGATGGCCAGCGCCGGCGCCAACACCGGCGGCAGCCAATTCTTCATCGTGACCGGCACCTCGGGCGAGTCCCTGCCCGCGAGCTACTCGCTCTTCGGCCAGGTGGTGTCGGGCCAGGCCACCATCAAGGCCATCAACGCCTTCGGCGCGCCGGCGACCGACCAGGCCGGGACCCCCACCGTGATCCAAAGGATGCTGACCGTGACGATCTCGAGCACGCCGTGACCGACCTGCCCAACCCCGACGGCTCGAGCGAGCGGCGCGAGCGCTTCGGCGCCGCGCCGCCGATGGTCATCGACCCGGCCAAGCGCTACAGCGCGACGATGGCCACCAGCAAGGGCGAGATCGTCTTCGCGCTGGACGCGGCCGCCGCGCCAGTGACGGTCAACAGCTTCGTGTTCCTCGCCCGGTGGCACTACTTCGACGGGATCGCCTTCCACCGGGTGATCCCCGGGTTCGTCTGCCAGGGCGGCGACCCCACGGGCACCGGCACCGGCGGCCCGGGCTATCGCTTCGACGACGAGCTGCCGGCCGCCGGCCGCTACGAGGTCGGCTCGCTGGCCATGGCCAACGCCGGCCCGCACACCAACGGCTCGCAGTTCTTCATCATCTCGGGCCCCGACGGCGTTCGGCTCCCGCCGCTCTACTCGCTCTTCGGCAAGGCCGTCACGGGCCTCGACGTCGTCGCGGCGATCGACGCAGTGGGCAGCCGCTCGGGCACGCCGGGCGAGCGCGTCGTCATCGAGTCGGTCACGATAGACGAGCGCGACGCCTAGGCGAGGCCCGGCCCGCCCGGCGGGCTGACGACGTCGCCGCTCGGCGTCCACTCGCCCCCCTCTCCGCGCAGCGAGCCGGAGGGGCCGACCACAACCAGCGTGAGGCCCGCCTCGAGCAGGCGCCGCGTGCGCGCGAGCTGATCGGGCGCCGACGGGACCGTCACGACCGGGCCGCGCCGCCAGCCGAGGCCAGTCGTCGGGGCCCCGCCGCGCGGGTCGATCATCGGGTCGAAGAGCACCGTCGCCACTGACCCGACCGCGACCAGGGCGCGCGCCGCGCGCAGCGCGTCGCCGACGGGGCTGTCGCGCCAGACCGCGCGCGCGTGCAGCGCCGAGCCGTCGGCCAGAACGACGAGCGTCGCTTGCGCGACCCGATCGACGAAGTAGGGCTCGGCCGCCGACGCGCGGTCGGTGACCATGAGGGCCTCGACGCGGCCGGCCACGCCGTCGAGCGCGGCGGCGGCGGCGATGGCCGCCTCGGCCGCCCCGGTGAATGCCGCCGCGGTCGGCACGACGACGACGTCGGTCGCGTCGAGCCCGTCGAGCGACGACGCGAGAGCGGCGAGCGACCCGGCGACGACGGTGACCACGGACGCAGTCTCCCAAAAGGGGCCGCTCGGGCCGCACAGTAGAGTTCCCGAATGGAGTTCACCTCCGTGGGCGTGGTCGGGTCGGGCGTCATGGCCGCCGGCGTCGCCGAGGTCTGCGCCGGCGCCGGCGCGGCCGTCACCGTGCGCAGCCGCACCGACGCCGCCGCCGAGTCGCTGCTGGCGGCGCTCGACGCGTCGCTCGGGCGCGCCGTGGCCAAGGGCCGCCGAGAGCCCGACGCCGCCGCCGCGCTGCGCTCGCGGGTGCGCGCGACGACGCACTTCGACGAGCTCGCGGGCTGCCAGCTCGTCATCGAGTCGGTCGTCGAGGAGATGTCGGTCAAGCGCGAGATCTTCGACGAGCTCGACCGGGTCGCCGAACCCGCGGCGATCCTGGCCACCAACACCTCGACGCTGCCGGTGATCGACCTGGCCATGGAGACCGGCCGGCCCGACCGGGTCTGCGGCCTGCACTTCTTCAACCCGGCCCCGGTCATGCCGCTCGTCGAGGTGGTCCGGCCCCTGTGCGCGTCGGACGCCACGATCGACGCCGCGGTCGGCTTCGCGCGCGCCTGCGGCAAGGAACCGGTCGTCGTGGCCGACCGCGCGGGCTTCGTCGTCAACGACCTCCTCTTCCCCTACCTCAACCACGCCGTGCGGCTGCTCGACGCCGGCGTGGCCACGCGCGAGGGCATCGACCAGGCGATGGTCGGCGGCTGCGGGTTCCCGATGGGGCCGCTCGCCCTCTTGGACCTGGTCGGGCTCGACACGGCGCTCGCCATACTGAGCGCGCTGCACGCCGAGTACGCCGACGCCGCCTACGCGCCCGCGCCGCTGCTGCGCCGCATGGTCGCCGCCGGGCGACTGGGCCGCAAGGCCGGCCGCGGCTTCTACGACTACGGTCGCTAGCGCGATGGCCAGCGCGCCCTGGGTGATGCGGACCTACTCGGGCCACTCGAGCGCCGCGGCCTCCAACGCCCTCTACCGGGCCAACCTGGCCAAGGGCCAGACGGGGCTCTCGGTCGCCTTCGACCTGCCGACCCAGACCGGTTACGACCCCGACGCCCCCGAGGCCGCCGGCGAGGTCGGCCGCGTCGGCGTGCCGGTCGCTCACCTCGGCGACCTGCGCGCGCTCTTCGCGGGCATCCCGCTCGCCGAGATGAACACCTCGATGACCATCAACGCGACGGCGCCGTGGCTCTGGGCCCTCTACCTCACCCTCGCCGCCGAGCAGGGCGCCGACTGGGCGCGCCTCACCGGCACGACGCAGAACGACATCGTCAAGGAGTACCTGTCGCGCGGCACCTACGTCTTCGCGCCCGGGCCGTCCAAGCGCCTGACCGTCGACACGATCGCCTGGGGCGTCGTGCACGCGCCGGCCTGGAACCCGATCAACGTCTGCAGCTACCACCTCCAAGAGGCCGGGGCCACCCCGGTCCAGGAGGTCGCCTACGCCCTGGCGACCGCGATCGACGTCCTCGACGCGGTGCGCGACTCGGGCAAGGTCGCCCCCGAGGCGATGCCGCGCGTCGTCGGGCGGATCTCCTTCTTCCTCAACGCCGGGGTCCGCTTCGTCGAGGAGGTGGCCAAGGTCCGCGCCTTCACCGCGCTCTGGGACGAGCTCTGTCGCACCCGCTACGGCGTGAGCGACCCGGCACTGCGCCGGTTCCGCTACGGCGTCCAGGTCAACTCCCTCGGACTGACCGAGCAGCAGCCCGAGAACAACGTCACGCGGATCGTCCTGGAGATGCTCGGCGTGACCCTGTCGGCCGACGCGCGCGCGCGGGCCATCCAGCTGCCGGCCTGGAACGAGGCGCTGGGCCTGCCGCGCGAGTGGGACCAGCAGTGGAGCCTGCGCGCCCAGCAGGTCCTCGCCTACGAGACCGACCTGCTCGAGTACCCCGACCTGTTCGCGGGGTCGACGGTGATGGACTCGCTGACGCGCGACCTCGCCGAGGCCGCGCGCGCCGAGCTCGACGAGGTGCTCGCCCTCGGCGGCGCCTTCGCCGCGGTCGAGGAGCTCAAGGCCCGCCTCGTCGCCAGCCAGGCCCAGCGCGTCGCGCGCATCGAGAGCGGCGAGCAGGTCGTCGTCGGGGTCAACCGCTTCACCGAGACGGCCGCCTCGCCGCTCACCCAGGGCGAGTCGACCCTCGCCGTCGACGAGGCGTCCGAGGCGCGCCTGGTCGCGGAGCTGCGCGCCTGGCGCTCGAGCCGCGACGACGCGGCGGTCGCCGCGGCGCTCGACGAGCTCCGGCGCGTCGCGCAGAGCGACGACCCGCGCGACAACGTCATGGCGCCCTCGATCGCGCTGGCCGCGGCCGGGGGCACGACCGGCGAGTGGGCCAACGCCCTGCGCGAGGTCTACGGCGACTACCGCGCGCCCACCGGCGTTCGCGCCGGCGCCGCGCCGCGCGGCCCGGCCTTCGCCGCGCTGGTCGAGCGCAGCCGGGCGCTCTCCGCGGCGCGCGGGCGCCCGCCCAAGCTCCTCGTCGCCAAGCCGGGCCTCGACGGCCACTCCAACGGCGCCGAGCAGGTCGCGGTCGCCGCGCGCGACGCCGGCTTCGAGGTCGTCTACCCCGGGATCCGCCTGACCCCCGAGCAGATCGTGGCCACGGCGCGCGACGAGGACGTCGACGTCGTGGGCGTCTCGATCCTCTCGGGGTCGCACCTCAGCCTGGTGCCCCGGATCGTCGACGGGCTGCGCGCCGCCGGGGTGTCCGCGCCGGTCGTGGTCGGCGGGATCGTCAGCGACCCCGACGCGGCGGCGCTGCGCGCCGCCGGCGTGTCGGCGGTCTACACGCCCAAGGACTTCGCGCTCGCGCGGATCGTCGGGGGATCCTCGACCTCGTCGAGGCGCCGGCGCGCTAGCCCCGGCGCGGCCGGCGGTCGGCCAGCGGGCCGCGGTTGAACCACCGGCCCGAGAAGCGCCACGCCGGGACGTCGTCGGCGGCGGGGCGCGCCGCGATCGTCGCGGCGACCTGCTCGGCGGCGGCCACCAGGGCGGCCATCTCCTCGTCGGGCAGCGTGGGACGCGGCGTGAGCCCGTGGCTCACAGCGGCATGTTCCCGTGCTTGCGCTTGGGCAGGTCCTCGCGCTTGCCGCGCAGCAGGTCGAGCGACCGGCGAGGACCCGCCGGGTGTCGGCCGGGTCGATCACGTCGTCGATGAAGCCGCGCTCGGCGGCGATGTAGGGGGTCGCGTAGTTCTCCTCGTACTCCTCGATGAGCTCGTCGCGGAGGGCCCCGCGGTCGTCGGCGTCCGCCAGGTCCCGGCGGTGGACGATGCTCGACCGCGCCGGCGGCGCCCATGACCGCGAGCTCGGCGGTCGGCCACGCGTAGGCGAGGTCCGCGCCGATCGACTTGGAGTTCATGACGACGTAGGCGCCGCCGTAGGCCTTGCGCGTGATGATCGAGATGCGCGGCACGGTCGCCTCGCAGAAGGCGTAGAGGAGCTTCGCGCCGTGGCGGATGATCCCGCCGTACTCCTGGTCGATCCCGGGCATGAAGCCGGGCACGTCGACGAAGGTGACGATCGGGACGTTGAACGCGTCGCAGGTGCGCACGAAGCGCGCGGCCTTCTCCGAGGAGTCGATGTCGAGCACGCCCGGCGAGGATGCTCGGGCTGGTTGGCCACGATGCCGACGGTGTGGCCGTCGATGCGCGCGAAGCCGCAGGTCACCTGCTGGGCGTAGGTGGCGTGGACCTCCATGTAGTCGCCGCCGTCGACGACGACTGGTGATGACCTTCTTCATGTCGTAGGGCTGGTTCGGCGACGGCGGCAGGAGGTCGCGCAGGTTCGTCGCACAGCCGGTCCGGGTCGTCGCCGGTCATGATGCGCGGCGGCTCCTCGAGGTTGTTCGCCGGCAGGAAGGACAGCAGGTAGCGGACCTCGTCGAGGACGCTCTTCTCGTCGGGCATGACGAAGTTGGCCGACGCCGGACTTGCGTGGCGTGGGTCAGCGCGCCGCCCAGCTGCTTCGAGGGTCACGTCCTCGCCGGTGACGGTCTTGACCACGTCGGGCCCGGTGATGAACATGTGGCTGGTGTCCTTGACCATGAAGATGAAGTCGGTCAGCGCCGGGGAGTAGACCGCGCCGCCGGCGCAGGGCCCGAGGATCACCGAGATCTGGGGCACGACGCCCGAGGCCGGGCGTTGCGCACGAAGATCCCGCCGTAGGCGTGCAGGCCGGCCACGCCCTCTTGGATCCGCGCGCCCGGCGCCGTCGTTGAGGCCGATGATCGGCAGCGCCCATCGTCGTCGGCCAGGTCCATGATCTTGTGGATCTTCTCGGCCGTGGGTCTCGCCGAGCGCGCCGCCGAAGACGGTGAAGTCCTGGGAGAAGACGCAGACCTTGCGCCCGTCGATCGTGCCGAAGCCGGTGATGACGCCGTCGGTGTAGGGCCGCGAGTCCTCGAGGCCCATGCCCGAGGAGTTGTGGCGGTTGAGCATGTCGAGCTCGGAGAAGGAGCCCTCGTCGAGCAGGTACTCGATGCGCTCGCGCGCGGTCAGCTTGCCCTTGGCGTGGTGGCGGTCGATCGCCCTCTCGCCGCCAGCCATCGCCGCCTCGCGCTTGCGCGCCGCCAGCAGGGCCAGCCGCTCCTACATCGAGTGCTCCACGGCGCCTAAGGCTACTGACGCGACGCGCCCGCGGCCAAAGAAGTCCGCCGCGATCGGGCCTACCGCGCGGTAGGACCCTCCTGGACGAGCTCGATCAGCGTGCCGAAGGCGCCCTGGGGGTGGACGAAGGCGACCAGCGTCCCGCGCGAGCCCGGGCGCGGCGCCTCGTCGATCACCCGCGCGCCGCTCGCGCGCACGCTGTGCAGCGCCGCCGCGCAGTCGTCGACGCGGTAGCCCACGTGGTGCAGCCCCTCGCCGCGGCGCTCGAGGAACCGCGCGACCGGCGAGTCGGGCCGCGTTGGCGTGAGCAGCTGGATGTAGGAGTCGGCGACGGCCAGCAGCGCCTCGTCGACGCCGTCGGACTCGACGCGCTCGCGGTGCACGACGCGCGCGCCCAGCGCCGCCTCGTACCACGCGATCGCCGCGTCGAGGTCGCGCACCGCGATGGCGACGTGGTCGATCTCGGTCAGCATCAGCCCTCCCGGTCGTGGCGCCGGAAGATGGTGAGGCGCGACCCCAGGCGCTCGCGCGTCGCGTGGTCGGTGACCCCGAGCCCCTCGCCCGGCGCGGCGCAGAGCACGCCGATCTTGCCCTCGTGCGCGTTGTGCTGGACCTGGCGGGTCGCCTCGCCCACCTCCTCGAGGGGGAAGACCGCCGAGAGCGGGGGGACGACGCGGCCATCGATGATGGCCTGGTTGGCCGCCCAGGCCTCGCGGTAGTTGGAGAAGTGCGACCCCTTGATGGTCTTGAGCTTCATCCAGAGGTGGCGGTTGTCGTACTCGATCATGTAGCCGCTGGTCGCCGCGCAGGTGACGATCGTGCCGGCGCGCTTGGCCACGAAGACGCTCGCGCCCATGGTCGAGCGCCCCGGGTGCTCGAAGACGATGTCGGGGTCCTCGCCGACCAGGTCGCGGATGTCGCGCCCCAGGCGCCGCCACTCGGACTCGTCCTGGGTGCGCTCGTCGGACCAGAAGCGGTACCCGCGCTCGGCGCGGTCGATGACGTGCTCGCAGCCCAGCTCCCTCAAGGTCTCCACCTTGTTGGCGCTCGACACCACGCCGATGGGCACGCCGCCCGAGTTGAGCACGTGCTGGACGGCGAAAGAGCCGAGGCCGCCCGACGCCCCCCAGATAAGGACCTTCTGGCCCTGGGTGACCGGAGCGCCGTTGTGGCTGACCAGCATGCGGTACGCGGTCGAGTTGCACAGTGCGTTGACCGCGGCCTCCTCCCATGTCAGGTGGGTCGGCTTGGGCATGAGCTGGTTGGCCTTGACGACCGCCAGGTCGGCCAGCCCGCCGAAGTTCGTCTCGAAGCCCCAGATCCTCTGGTTAGAGGCGAGCATCGAGTCGTCGTGGGCGCTCGGGTCCTGGTCGTCGACGTGGTTGCAGTGGATCGTGACTGAGTCGCCGACGGCCCAGTGGCGCACCGCCGAGCCGACCCGGACCACGACCCCGGCGCCGTCGGACCCGACCACGTGGTAGTCGAGGGCGTGGCGCCTGCCCCACACCGACTCCTTACCGAGCCGGTCGAGGAAGCCGAAGGTGGGCAGCGGCTCGAAGATGCTCGTCCACACGGTGTTGAAGTTGATGGACGACGCCATCACGACGACGACCGCCTCGTCGGGGGCGATCTCGGGCAGCGCGACGTCCTGGAGATGCAGGCTGCGCCGGGGGTCCTTGTCGGCCGAGGCCACACCGTCGAACATTGTGACCTCGTCGCGGAGCACAACGGCCGCGCGGTAGGCCTCGGGTAGGGGCGTCGCGGCGAGCTCGGTCGAGCCGGCGCCGGCGCGCACCGCGTCGACGATCTCGCTCATCGCGACACGCTAGCGAACCGCCGCGCCACCGCCCCAGGGCACGACGGCGCGACCCTGGCCGACCTCGCACGACCACGTCGGCGGGCTCGCCGACCTCGGACAGGGGGACGACCGTAGCCCTCGTGCGCCAACCCCCCGCCCGGTCGCCGGGAGGCGCCCCGACGCCCGGCGTCTATCGTGGCGACGTCCGCGACAAAGGAGCACCATGCCCCGCGCCGTCATCGCCGCCGCCGCCCGCACCGCCATCGGCAAGCTCGCCGGCCAGTTCGCCTCGCTCTCGGCCATGGACCTGGGCGGGGCCGCCATCGCCGAGGCGCTGCGGCGCGCCGGGGCCGACCCGGCGAGCGTCGACGCCGTCCTCATGGGCCAGGTCCTCCAGGCCGGCCAGGGCCAGATCACCGCGCGCCAGGCCGCGGTCAAGGCCGGCGTGCCCATGACGGTGCACGCGACGACGATCAACAAGGTCTGCCTCTCGGGGCTCCAGGCGCTCTACCTGGCCGACCTCATGGTGCGCGCCGGCGAGGCCGACCTCGTCGTGGCCGGCGGCATGGAGTCCATGACGAGCGCGCCCTACCTGCTGCCCGGCGCGCGCGCCGGCTACCGACTGGGCGACCAGCCGGTCGTCGACTCGATGATGTACGACGGCCTCTACTGCGCCTTCGACCACTGTGCGATGGGGCTCTCGACCGAGCGCCACCTCGCCGGGCGCGTGAGCCGAGAGCGTCAGGACGAGTTCAGCGCGCGCAGCCACCAGCTCGCCGCCAAGGCCCAGGCCGCCGGCGCGTTCGCCGACGAGATCGTCGAGGTCGCGGTGCCCCAGCGAAAGGGCGACCCGGTCGCGGTCGCGACGGACGAGGGCGTGCGCGCCGACACCACCGCCGAGTCGCTCGCCGCCCTGCGCCCCGCGTTCGACAAGGAGGGCACGGTGACCGCCGGCAACGCCTCGCAGATCTCCGACGGCGGCGCCGCGATCGTGGTCATGAGCGAGGAGCGCGCGAACCAACTCGGCGTCGAGCCCCTCGGCGAGCTCGTCGCCTACGGCCAGGTCGCCGGTCCCGACGCGTCGCTGCTCACCCAGCCCTCCAACGCCATCCGCCAGGCCGCGTCGCGCGCTGGCCTCTCGCCCACCGGCTTCGACCTCTACGAGATCAACGAGGCCTTCGCCGCGGTGGCGCTCGCGTCGATCGACGACCTCGGCCTCGACGAGGCGCGCGTCAACGTCCACGGCGGCGCCATCGCGCTCGGCCACCCGATCGGCATGTCCGGCGCGCGCCTCGCGCTGACCGCGCTGTACGAGCTGCGCCGGCGCGGCGGGGGAAGCGCCGCGGTGGCCTTGTGCGGGGGCGGCGGCCAGGGCGACGCCGCGATCCTGCGCGCCTAGTCGGGCACGTACTTGGCGACCACGTCGTAGGTCGCCGATCCGATCGGCCGGTCCTCGGGCAGACCCAGGACGTAGGCCGCCCCGGTCGGGAAGCGCCCGCGCTGGAGCTTGCCCGGCAGCTTCCTCGCGAGCAGCCCCATCAGGTCCAGCACCGTCGGGTTGTGCCCCACCACCAGCAGCGAGGTCGTCAACGAGTCGACCCCGGCCAGGTCGATGAGCAGGTCCTCGGCGGTGACCTCGCGCGCGCCGTTGTAGATGAGCTCGCTCGTCACCAGCGACGCGATCAGGGGAAGCCCGTCGAAGGCGCGCTCGAAGGTCTCGAGCGTGCGCGCCGCCGCGCTGACCAGCGCGGTCGCCGGGCCGAAGCGCCCGAGCTCGGAGTCGTCGCTGGCCCACGCGCGCAGCTGCTCGCACTGGGCCCGCCCGCGCTCGGAGAGGCCCCGGTCGAAGTCGCGCTGGCCGGTGACGGCCTTGGTGGACTCGGCGTGGCGCACGACGGTGAGGAACCGCACGACCGCAATTCTGTCCGGTTCGGGGAGGCCGCGCCCCGTCGCTTAGCGTGGTGCGCGTGCACGCGACCCTGAGCTTCTTCCAGGCGGTCGTGATGGGCCTGCTCCAGGGGTCCTCCGAGCTCTTCCCGATCTCGAGCCTCGGGCACTCGGTGCTGGTGCCGGCGCTGCTCGGCTGGCACAACCTCGTCGGGTCCCAGTCGGCGTCGGAGTCCTTCTTCCTCGCCTTCATCGTCGGGCTCCACGTGGGCACGGCTCTCGCCCTGGTCGTCTACTACCGCGCGACCTGGGTCCGGCTCTTCGCCGGGCTGGGCCGCCAGGTCGCCGCGACGCGCACTCGCGGGCTGGGCTCGCTGGCGCGGCTCGACGACGACGCGACCGACCCGCAGTACCGGCTGCTGGTGCTGCTCGTCATCGCGACGATCCCGGTCGGCCTCACCGGGGTCCTGCTCGAGCACAAGTTCCGCACCCTGTTCGCCAAGCCCCTGGCTGCGGCGGTCTTCCTCACGATCAACGGGGTCGTCCTCCTGATCGGCGAGCGGCTGCGGCGCGCTCGCGGGCGCCACGTCGCGCACCGCGAGCTCGCGACGCTCTCTCCCCGGGCCGCGTTCGCCATCGGCTGCAGCCAGATCGGCGCGCTCTTCGCCGGGATCTCGCGCTCGGGGATCTCCATGGTCTCCGGGCTGGCCAGCGGGATGGACCACGAGGACAGCGCCAACTTCTCGTTCCTGCTGGCGACCCCGGTCATCCTCGCGGCCGGCGTGCTGAAGCTCCCCGACCTCTTCGGGCCGCTGGGCGACGGCGTGCGGACCCAGACGCTCGTCGGCGCGCTGTGCGCCGCGGCGACCGCCTACCTGTCAGTGCGCTTCCTCGTCAAGTACTTCACGACGCGCACGCTCACGCCCTTCGGCGTCTACAGCCTGGTGGCCGGGCTGGCCTGCGTGGTGCGCTTCGCCTAGGCCTCGCGGATCGGCGCCATGTCGCAGGCCGGCAGGTGCGCGCAGCAGCAGCCGGCGTCGGCGCAGACGATGACCCTCACGCCGCCGTCCACGACGCACCCGCACCCCGCGCAGGAGAACTGCACGGCGCCAACCTAGTCACTCGGAAAGCGGGTGCCGCCCGTCGATGGCGCGACCGAGCGTGAGGTCGTCGGCGTACTCCAGGTCGGCGCCGACCGGCAGGCCGCTGGCCGGCTGGGAGATCACCAGGCCCGGCGCGCGCAGCAGGCGCGCGAGGTACATCGCGGTGGCCTCGCCCTCGACGTTGGAGTTGAAGCAGAGGATCACCTCGCGCACCGGCCCCTTGAGGCGCACGACCAGCTCGGTGATCTTGAGGCGCTCGGGGGTCACGCCCTCGAGCGGGCTGAGCACGCCGTGCAGGACGTGGTAGGTCCCGGCGAACGAGCGGCTGCGCTCGACCGCCGCGACGTCGGGCGGGCTCTCGACGACGCAGATCACGCCCTGGTCACGGCGGTCGTCGGCGCAGATCGGGCAGAGGCCTCCGGCCTCGGCGACGTTGCAGCACCGCTCGCACAGCGAGAGCTTCGTCTTCATGTCGGTCAGCGCCTCGGACAGGCGCGCCACGTCCTCGCCCGGCTGGCGCATCAGCCAGAACGCGATGCGCTGGGCCGACTTCGGCCCGACGCCGGGGAAGCGCCCGAGCTCGTCGACGACGGACTGGAGGGCTGGCGGGTAGCTCACCCGATCTCCTCGGCGCCCGGGAACATCTCGGTGATGAGGTGCTCGGCCGCGGACTCCACGACGACCCCGCCGGCGTCGGAGTCGTCGGCGTCGTCGGGCACCTCCACGCGTCGCGCGGCCCGGCGACTCTCGGGCGCCGGCGCGACCGCGAGCGCCGGGTCGACGGTCCACTCCAGGGTCAGCGGGGCGCCGAACTCGTGGTCGAGCGCTCGCGCGATGGCCGGCGCGTAGTCGGCCGCGCTCTTGCGCGCCTCCTCGCTGGGCACGGCGACGGTGAGGCGGGTGCCGGACAGCGCGGTGACCCGGGCGCCGCGCAGGAGCATCTGGGCCGAGCGCGAGGTGCGCGCGATGACGCGCGAGCTGAACCGCTCGCGCACGTCCTCGAGGTCGAGGCTGGGCGCGGGCGCCGCAGCGGGACGCGGCGGCTCGGGGGCCGGGGCGTCGGGCGGCGACTCGGGCGACGGGGCCTCGCGCGCGATCGCGGGGCTCGGCGCCGGCGCCGTGACCGAGCGCGCCGGGGCGCTCGAGCCGATCGGCGCGCGCGGCGCGGCCGGGGCCGGCGCGCTCGCCGGCGGGCCCTGGCGCTCGAGCCGGTCGACGCGGTCGGCGAGCGCCTCGAGCGAGGCGTCGAGGTCGGGCCGGGTCAGGCGCGCGAGCGTCACCTCGAGCACGACGAGCTTGTCGGGCGCGCCGCGCATCTCGCGGATGGCGCGGCCCAGCGACTCGAGGACCCGCACGGTGCGCGCGAGCCCGACGCGTGCCCCCCACTCGCCCAGGCGGGCCCGCTCGGTGTCGAGGGCGTCGGCGACGTCGGGCGCCACCTGGATGAGGAAGGCCTGACGGACCTCGGCGGCGAGCGACTCGGCCAGCTGCTCGACGTCCCATCCGTCGGCCGACAACCGTGCCACCTCGGTCAGCGCGCCCGGGGCGTCGCCGCCGGCGATCGCGCCGAGCAGCGCGTCGAGCGACGGGCGGCCCTCGCCGAGCGGCCCGGTGGCGACGAGCTGGTCGAGGGCGCTCAGCGCGTCACGGGCGCTCCCGCGCGCCAGGCGCACCGCCGCCTCGATCGTCGACTCGTCAGCGTCGAGGTGCGCCGCGTCGCGAACGTCGCGCAGCAGGGTCCCGAGGGTCTCGCCGCCCATGAGCCGGAACTCCAGGTGCTGGGTCCGCGACCGGATGGTGGGCAGCACCTTGTGCGGGTCGGTCGTCGCCAGCACGAAGATGACGTGGGCCGGCGGCTCCTCGAGCGTCTTGAGCAGCGCGGCCGACGCGGCTCGGCTGAGCTGGTGGACCTCGTCGACGATGTAGACCCGCCAGCGCCCCGGGGTGTTGTGCCACGCCCCGGCGGTGATCTCGCGGACGTCGTCGACGCCGTTGTTGGAGGCGGCGTCGAGCTCGGTGACGTCGAGCGACGCGCCGGTGGTGATCGCGCGGCAGCTGGCGCACTCGTCGCAGGCGTCACCGTCGACCGGCCGCTCGCAGTTGAGCGCCTTGGCCAGGATGCGCGCGGCGGTCGTCTTGCCCGTTCCGCGGGGACCGGAGAAGAGGTAGGCGTGGACGACGCGGCCCGACGCGACGGCGCCCTGCAGCGCGCGCACCACGTGGTCCTGGCCGCGCAGGTCCGCGAATCGCCCGGGCCGGAACCGCCGATAGAGGGCCGCGGCCTCGCGCCGGGGTGGCGGGCGACGACGTCGGGGCGGTCACCGCCCGATGCTAACGGTCACTAGTCGCAGGCCGAGGTCCGCAGCGACGGTCAGGCGGACCGTGGCACCCGGCCTCTCCCGCTGAGAGCTGCTGGCTTCCACCCCTGACTCGGTTCACGGACGACCGTCGCACGGGACCCGACCGCCGCTGCGGACCTCGGCGTCACAACGCTACCCGAGGGTCGGCCAAACGGCCTCGGGTAGCCTGGCTCGCCGGTGTCGTTGGCACCGTGGAGGAGTGCGAGAGCGGCCGAATCGGCACGATTGGAAATCGTGTGAAGGGAGACCTTCCGTGGGTTCAAATCCCACCTCCTCCGCCACGACCGCGTCAGCGGACCGCCCAGACGGGTCAGTCGAGATCGAACCGGTCGAGCTCCATGACCTTGGCCCACGCCGCGACGAAGTCCTCGACGAAGGCGTCCTGCGCGTCGTCGCTGGCGTAGACCTCGGCGATCGCGCGCAGCTCGGAGTTGGACCCGAAGGCGAGGTCGACCCGGCTCGCCGTCCACTGGACCTCGCCGGTGGCGCGGCTGCGTCCCTCGAACGCCTCCTCGGCGTCGGACGTCGCGCGCCACTCCGTGCCCATGTCGAGCAGGTTCACGAAGAAGTCGTTGGTCAGCACCCCGGGCCGGCGCGTGAGCACGCCGGTCAGCGTCCCGCCGTGGGTGACGCCGAGGGCGCGTAGGCCCCCGACCAGCGCCGTCATCTCCGGGGCGCTCAGGGTGAGCATCTCGGCGCGGTCGATGAGGAGCGCCTCGGCCGGGCGCGCGAGCCCGGCTCGCGCGTAGTTGCGGAAGCCGTCGGCCACCGGCTCGAGCACGGCGAAGGACGCGGCGTCGGTCATCTCGGCGGTCGCGTCGGTTCGCCCGGGCGCGAACGGGACCTCGACGTCGTAGCCGGCGTCGGCGGCGGCCGACTCGATCGCCGCGCACCCGCCCAGCACGATGAGGTCGGCCAGGCTGACCCGCTTGTCGCCCGACTGGGCGTCGTTGAACCCGCGCTGGATCCCCTCGAGGGTCGAGAGCACCGCCGCGAGCTGGGCCGGCTCGTTGGCCTCCCAGTCGCGCTGGGGCGCCAGGCGCACGCGCGCGCCGTTGGCCCCGCCGCGCTTGTCCGTGCCGCGGAACGTCGACGCCGACGCCCAGGCCGTGCCGACCAGCTGGGCGGTCGTGAGCCCGGAGGCGAGGATCGTCGCCTTGAGCTCGGCCGCCTTCTTCGCGCCGATGAGCTCGAAGTCGACCTCGGGGACCGGGTCCTGCCAGATGAGCGCCTCGGCCGGGACGAGGGCCCCCAGGTAGCGCGAGCGCGGGCCCATGTCGCGGTGGGTGAGCTTGAACCACGCGCGCGCGAACGCGTCGGCGAGCTGGTCGGGGTGCTCGAGGAAGCGGCGCGAGATCGGCTCGTAGGCCGGGTCGACGCGCAGCGCGAGGTCGGTGGTCAGCATCGTCGGCGCGTGGCGCTTCGTCGGGTCGTGGGGGTCGGGCACCTCGCCGGCCGCCACGCCGCCCGCGGGCACCCACTGGGTCGCGCCGGCCGGGCTCTTGACCTGCTCCCACTCGTAGGCGAACAGCGTCTCGAAGAAGCTGTTGTCCCACGTGGTGGGCGTCGGCGTCCACGCGCCCTCGAGCCCGCTGGTGATCGCGTCGTCGCCGCTGCCGGTGCCGAAGGAGTTGGCCCAGCCCAGGCCCTGGGCGGCCAGCGGCGCGGCCTCGGGCTCGCGCCCGACGTACTTCGCCGCGTCGGCCGCGCCGTGGGTCTTGCCGAAGGTGTGGCCGCCGGCGATCAGCGCGACGGTCTCCTCGTCGTTCATGGCCATGCGCGCGAAGGTCTCGCGGATGTCGCGCGCGGCGGCCAGGGGGTCGGGGACGCCGTTGGGGCCCTCGGGGTTCACGTAGATGAGGCCCATCTGCACCGCGCCGAACGGCCCGCCGAGCTGGCGGTCGCCGTGGTAGCGCTCGTCGCCGAGCCAGGTGCCCTCCAGGCCCCAGTTGATGTCCTCGGGCTCCCAGGTGTCCGCGCGCCCGCCGCCGAAGCCGAAGGTGGAAAAGCCCATCGACTCGAGCGCGCAGTTGCCGGCGAAGACCATCAGGTCGGCCCAGGAGACCGCGCGGCCGTACTTCTGCTTGACCGGCCAGAGCAGGCGGCGGGCCTTGTCGAGGTTCGCGTTGTCGGGCCAGCTGTTGAGCGGGGCGAAGCGCTGGGCGCCACCGCCGGCGCCGCCTCGGCCGTCGGCCACGCGGTAGGTGCCCGCCGAGTGCCAGGCCATGCGGATGAAGAGCGGGCCGTAGTGGCCGTAGTCGGCCGGCCACCACGCCTGCGACGACGTCATGACCGCGAGGACGTCCTTCTTGAGCTCGGACAGGTCGACGGTCTCGAACTCCTCGGCGTAGCTGAAATCGCCGCCGTAGGGGTTCGACGCCGGGCTGTGGCGCCGCAGCAGGTCCACCCTCAGCCGGTTGGGCCACCAGTCGCGGTTGGACCGCCCGCCCTCGGCGCCGCCGAGGGCCTCACCCGTGTTGTCGCTCGCCATGGTCGCCGTCTCCTTGGGCTCGCCCGCGCCTCGTCGGGGCGCCGGGGACCCTCAACTTAGGCGTCGGCGCGCGTGCCCGGCCCGGTCACGGGCTCGCGTGGCGGATCGTCGAGCACGACCACTGGTCGACGTCGTCGGCCTTGGGCGCCGTGCACGGCACGGTCACGTCGGTCACGGTGTAGCTGGGCGGGTCGCCGTGGTGGGTCTCGGTGGCCAGGCCCTTCTTCCAGAGGACCACCTGGCCGGTGCGCGCGGGCGTCCACGGGGTCGGCGTGCCGTTGACGAGGAGGTAGGCGTCGCCCCAGCTCACCGGGCCGAAGGTCGCGCCGTCCTCGAGCGGCAGCGTCGGCTCGTGCGTCGGGCCGTTCTGGGCGATCGCGGTGATCATCGCCACCGCGCAGGTCGTGCAGCCACCCGACCAGTTCGCGGGGTCGAGCGGCGCGATCGACCCCTTGCCCGCGGGGTACACGGCCTGGCCGGCCGGGGTGCTGGCCCGGTTCACCGGCACCATGTTGGGCCGCTCCTGCGACTGCCCCGGGTGGCGCTCGAAGACGAAGATGTCGCCGGTCTTCGCGCCCTCGACGTGGTACACCACCTCGATGCCGACCTGCCCGGGCTTGGCGAAGCTCAGCAGCGCGCTGATCTCGACCGTCTTGCCGCATGCCGCCGCCCTCGACGGGTCGATGTTCCAGAAGCTCGTGTTGGCGTGGCCGTGGCGAACGTAGAGCGAGTACCCGTTGTACCCGAGGCGGAAGTTGTGGGCGAGGCCGACCTCGAGCTCGTCGCCGGGGGCGTAGAACGCGAGGTAGGCGTAGCCCTCGTCGGTCGTTCCGCCGCCGGTCGCGTACGCGCGCTCGACGAAGTCCGACGTCGTGCACGGCGCCGTGACCAGCACGCTCGCGCCGATCCCCTTGGTCGACCCGGCGAAGGCGGCCGGCGCGGAGCAGACCCGCAGGAAGGGCCCACCCGAACCACCGGAGAGGCACGCCGTGGCGCCCGCGGCGAGCGCCGGCGCGCCACCGCCGGCCGGCACGACGGCCGCGAGCGTGGCCAGCGCCCCGGCCGCACCGATCCGCCGCCACCGTCGCGTCATCGCACCCCCTCGCCCCCCGCCGTTGTAGCGACGCCGCGGTCGCGTGTCAATGGTGGCGTCAGCCCGCCGGTATCTGGTTGCGGCAGTACCCGTGGTCCGCGAGGAACGACCTGAGGGATGGCACGTAGGAGCCGGTCGTCACGAAGGCCGCGGCGTGGTAGCGCGCGTCGCTGAGCAGCCCGCGCTGGGCCAGGGACTCGACCTGGGTCCAGGCGGCCAGGCCGTGGCCGACCTCGCACTCCTCGGCCGTCCACGCGGCCAGCGCGCCGAAGAGCCCGCTGTACTGCGACGCCGGGGTCTCGTTCTGGCGCACGGCCGACCACAGCAGGGAGGCGTTGGCCTCGACGAACGACGGGTGCGCGGACGAGACGTCGGTCAGGCGCGTCCCCGAGAGCGCCAGCAGGTGGACCGGCGTCGGCGTGCAGGCGTAGCAGCCGAAGCGGTAGGCGAAGTCGCCGTCGGCGCTCTCGAGCAGCGTCGCGCCGTCGACGGACTTGGGGACCAGCCCCTGGTTGAGGTCGTAGGCGATGGCGGGCCGGAACGCGTGGAGCGTCGCGCTGAGCGCGACCTCGTAGCCGCCCGAGGCCGTCGGCGCGTAGAGCGAGGTGATGACGCAGCAGTGCGCCCCGCCGGTGTAGGCGCTCACGAGCACTGCCGGCGCGCCCGAACCGTCGCGCACCGCGCACAGCTGCACGACCGACGACCCCGCGAACCCGGCCGGGCGCGACAGGGTCGCGCGCGTCCCGGGGCCGGTCACGCTGAGCGTGCCCGGGTACGGCAGGCCGTCACTCGGGACCGGCACGGTGGTGGGCGACGTGCGCGTGGCGCTGTAGCGCGCCGTGTACGCGCCGAGGCGCGCGCTGACCGACACGCTCGCACCCGCGGCGACGGGCTGGGTGGGGATCGTCGCGCAGTCGAACCCGCGCGAGGCCGCCGCCAGCGCCGGCGCGGCCGCGGGCGCCGTCGCGGCGACGGCGGCCCCGAGGAGGAGGGTCAGCGCGAGGCCGGCGCGGGCGATGGTCGTGCGGGTGGTCACGGGGTCTCCTGGGGTCGGGGTCAGAGGCAGGTCGAGAGCGCGGCGCGCGTCGCGCGCGCGCCCGCCGGGAGCAGGGCGCGCACGGCGTGCGCCAGCGGGCAGGCCCGCGCGTCGAGCGCGGCGTGGTGCCCCGGCCACGTGATCGTGAGGGTGCCCGGGCACTCGTCGGCGCTGGCGCGCCAGATCAGAGCGCCCTCGGAGCCCTGGCGGCGCACGGTGATCACGAAGAGGCCGGAGTCCTCCATGCACATGCCCCCCGGGGCGCCCTTGAGGCCCGCGATGACCGCGGCGAGGTGGTCGCGCTGGGCGCGCGTCAACGTGACCGTCACGGGGTGGCTCGACGGGCTCGTGAGCGACGTCACGCCGTAGCCGGTGAGGGTGGCCACGCCCGTCGTCGGAAGGTGGACCACGGTGATCGGGCGCCACACCAGCCTCACCCCGACGCTCAGCTCCTGGTACGAGCCGACGGTGGTGAACTCCGCGAAGAGGTCGCACTCGGGCGTGTGCCGGTTGGCGCACGCGAGCGTCCAGGTCAGCTCGTGGATCGTGCGCCCCCCGTCGGTCGTCCACCCGGTGCCTCGCCCGCTGGCGCCCGGAGCAGGGTGCGCGCCGAAGAACGACGTCAGGTCCACTGACGCCGGCACGAGGTAGTCGCGGGTCGCGCCGACGACGTCGGGGCCGCTCCCGAGCGACGTCGGCACCCCGGACAGCCCCACGCGCAGCGATGCGGTCGGCGTCGCCGACCCCGGGACGGGGACCGTCGCGAGGAGGCTCGCGGCGTAGGCGCGCGGGACCGACAGCATCGACGCCTGCGCGGCGGGCACCGCCACGGCGCTGGCCACGACGATCACCGCCCACGCCCGCCACCACCGTGCCATCACCCGGTCCCTGTCGGCGCCGGGACCGCGCTTACCCGGCTTCAAGGTTTCGTCACGCGCTCGCGGCGTCGCGCCCGGAGGCGGAGGACGCGCGCCGCACCGCCGCGACGAGCAGGGGCAGCGACGCCGCCTCGCTCACCAGGCAGAAGGCCACGACCAAACCGAACGAGACGCCGGCGGCGAGGCCGATCACGATGCTTCCCGCGAACCAGGCGACGCCGTAGACGCCGGTGAACAGGCCGAAGGCGCTCGAGCGCCGGTCCGGCGCGACCATCCGGCCGACCAGGGCCGGGATCACCGACTCCTGGACCCCGGTGCCGAGACCCCAGAGCACGGCTCCGGCCAGACCCGCCCAGAAGCGGCCCAGGAAGACCAGGGGCGCGTAGGCCGCGCCCACGACGGTGAGTGGCAGGAGGACCCGGAAGCCCCGGCGGTCCACGAGGCGGCCCACCAGGAGCGAGCCGACCCCGCCGACGGCCATCGCCACCGCGTAGAAGACCGGCACCATGTCGGGCGCGACGACCCCGGCGCGCTCGAAGCGGTACGCGATGAGCGGGAAGTCGGCGAAGCCCGCGCCGATCAGCGCCGCCGCCCCGAGGTACACCCAGAAGGTCCTCGGCACGCCCTCGGGCGCCGCCAGCCGCGCGCTCGCGCTCGAGAGCTCGGCCGGGCGCGGGTACGTGACGCGCGCCGCGGCGACGAACGCCAGCTGGACCGCGGCCGGGATGGCGAGCAGCGCGAAGGCGACGCGGTAGTGGTGGTGGTCGACGAGGAGAACGAGCGCCACGGCGAGCGGACCGAGGGTCGCCCCCGCCTGGTCGAGCGCCTCGTGCAGGCCGAATGCCCAGCCCTGGCCGATCTCGTCGCCGGCGTGGCTGAGCATCGCGTCGCGCGGCGGGTTGCGCGTCGCCTTGCCGACGCGCTCGAGCACGACCAGCAGCGCCGCGACCGGCCAGGTGCGCGCGAGCGCCAGCAGCGGAACGACGGTCATCTGCAGGACGTAGCCGGCGATGGCGATCGCCCAGTGGCGCCCGGTGCGGTCGGCCCACGGCCCCGAGACGAGGCGCAGCCCGTAGCCGAGGAACTCGCCGAGCCCGGCGGTCACGCTGATCGCGAGCGCCCCGGCACCGAGCGTTGCCAGGTAGGGGCCGACGACGCTGCGCGACCCCTCGTAGACGAAGTCGGCGAAGAAGCTCCCCACCCCCACGAGCACCACGAAGCGCAGGGCCGGCGGCCAGCGCCTCGGCGAGCTCACGTCAGCGCGACGCGCAGCTCGCGGATCCCGCGCAGGAAGAAGTGCGGCGTGTAGGCGGGGGCGAAGCCGTCGGCCAGGCGCAGCCCGGGGAACTCGCGCGCGAGCGTCGTGAGCGCGACGCGCAGCTCCATGCGCGCGAGCGGCGCGCCGATGCAGTAGTGGATCCCGCGCCCGAAGGCGAGGTGCCGACGGCTCGCGCGCTCCGGGTCGAAGCCGGCCGGGTCGCGGTAGCGCTCGGCGTCGAGGTTGGCCGCCCAGTACGAGACGTAGACGCGGCTCCCGGCCGGCACGGTGACGCCGCCGAGCTCGACGTCGACAACGGCGTTGCGCCACATGCCGAAGACTGGTCCGTCCAGGCGCAGCGCCTCCTCGACCACCGACTCGACAGTCTCGGGCGCCGCGACGAGGGCCTCCCAGCGCTCGCGCGTGCTGAGCAGGTGGTAGAGCCCCATCGCCAGGGCCTGGGCGATCGTCTCGTGACCGGCCAGGAAGAGGCCGGGCACCAGGCTGAGCATCTCGCGCGGCGTGAGCCGGTCGGAGCCCTCGCGCGCGACGATCGCGCTGAGCAGGTCCGAGCGCGGCGCGGCCCGGCGCGCGTCGAAGAGCTCCTCGATGCGGTCGTGGAGCCCGATGATGCGCTCGGCCATCGCCAGCTGGAGCTCGAGGTCGACGCCGCTGACGTAGGCCACGGTCAACGCCGCCCAGTCCTCGACCCCCTGGCGGAACCGCGGCATCTCGTCGTCGGGGATCCCGATGAGCCGCGTGATCGTCCACAGCGGCAGCGGGTAGCAGAGGTCGGCGACCAGCTCGGCGCCGTGGCGCTCGCGCAGCGGCGCAACGAGGCGCTCGACGAGCTCGGTGACGTCGACCTCGAGCTCGGCGATCCGCGGGGTGGCGAAGGCGTGGTTGAGCACGCGGCGCAGGCGCGCGTGAACCTCGCCGTCGAGGCCCGAGAGCGTCCCCTCCATCGGGACCCGGCCCTCGACCAGGGAGCGGACCTCCGGGCTGAGCAGGTCGGTGATCGACAGGATGTCCTTGGAGGTGAAGCGCACGGGGTCGCGCAGCACGGCCTCGGCGTCGGCGAAGCGGGTGATCACCCAGGCGTTGACCGCCGGGCTGAAGAAGACCGGCGCCTCGGCGCGCGCCACCCCGACGGTCGCCTCGGGGTCGGCGGCGAACGACGGGTCGAAGGGGTTGAAGCGCTCGGCGAGGCGCGCGGCGGACTGCGCCGCGCCCGCCGTCTCCCCCGGCGCCGTGGTCAGGTCCCCCGAGATGGCGTCATGCTACGGGGGGTCCGCCGCGCGGTCGGCGATGAGCCCGCGCCGGCCCCTCGTCGGGGCCGGCGCGGGCGCAGCGTCAGCTGACGGCGATGCCCTCGACGGGCACGGGCAGTCCGGTCAGCGTCTGGAGGGGCGAGAGGGATCCGCCGGCGCCGACGGCGTAGGCCGACAGGTCGCCGCTGCCGCCGCTCTCGACGTACAGGAAGCGCCCGTCGGGGCTCGCCGCCGAGTCGGTGGTGCCGGGGTAGGCGCTGCCCGCGGTCGCCGACACGAGGCTCGGGGAGCCCGCGGCCGAGACGCTGAACGAGCTCACCGTCGCGCTGCCGGCGTTGGAGCCGAAGTAGTAGCCGCGCGCCGCGCTGATCCAGCAGAGCGCCGCCCCGCCGTCACTGACCGTGCCGTTGAGCGTCAGCGCGCCGCCCGGGCCGAAGGAGTAGACGCTGAGCGAGCTGGTCGACGCCTCGACCGCCACCAGGCGGCCCTGCGGGTCGAAGGTGAAGGCGAAGGGCACCGCGTTCGCGGCCGGCGTGACCGTGGGCGTCGCCGACAGCGCGCCGAAGGCGCGCACTCCGAAGACCTCGTAGGCGTTCGACGACAGCTTGGTCGTCACGACGAGGTACCGGCCGTCGGGGCTGTAGCCCACCTGGCCCGCGCCGTCGAGGAAGAACGGCGGCGTCGTGTTCGACAGCCCGAGGGAGCGGACCTGGCCGGGCAGCGGGACGAGGAATGGCCCGAAGAGGAAGAACTCGGCCACCGATCCCGTGCCACCGGCGTTGAGGACCGCGACGAACGGGCCGTGCACGGCGATCGAGTTCGGGAAGTCCCCGCCCGACGCCACCTGCTGGGTCAGCGTGAGGTGGGTGCCGTCGACGCGAAAGACCGAGACGGTGTCGCTGCCCGGGTTCACCGCGAGCAGGACGCGGCCGCCCTCGGCCAGCGTGAGGCCGCCCTGGCTGGCCAGCGGGTCGGCCGCGGCCCCGGCCGCCGAGGCGCCCGCTCCGCCGGTGGAGTAAGTGCCGGCGGCGCTGAGCGTGCCGTCGGCGGCGCGCGCGTAGCTCAGCACCGAGTTGCTCGTCGCGTCGGTCAGGGCGAAGACCGCGTGGGCCCCGCCGGGGTCCGCGCCGGCGGCGGTCGCCGACGCGGCGGCGCCGAGCGCGACGCCGGCGACGAGGCCGGCCGCCGCGAAGAGACGGGTCAGTCGATGGGTCATGGGGGTTCTCCTTCGTGGGGGGTTCGCAGTCACCGTCCACGCGCGTCGCGCGGCGTTACGCGCACCGCCCTGGCTAGGGTCGTCGCGTGGACGACGCCGGGCTCCTTCGCGCGATCGCCGACGGCGACGAGCCGGCGTTCACCGAGCTCGTGCGCCGCTACCACGTCGCGGTGATCCGCCTCGCGCGCTACTACGTCGGCGACGACGCGACGGCCCAGGACGTCGCCCAGGACACCTGGCTGGCGGTGCTGCGCGGCGCCGGCCGCTTCGAGGGCCGGAGCTCGGTCAAGACGTGGCTCATGCACATCTGCGCGAACCGCGCCCGCACGACGGCGACCCGCCTCGCGCGCGCGGTCCCGACGGCGGTCGGCGACGAGCGATCGGTCGCGTCGTCGAGGTTCGACACCGAGGGCGTGTGGCGCGACCCGCCGGTCCCCTTCACCGACGCCGTCGAGTCGCGGGCCGACTCCGCCCCTCTCGTCGCGGCCGTGCGCGCGGCGATCGCCGCGCTGCCCGAGCCCCAGGCGACCGTCGTAACGCTGCGCGACGTCCAGGGACTGTCCACCGAGGAGGTGGCGGGGCTGACCGGCCTGACCCCCGGCAACGTGAGGGTGATCCTGCACCGCGGCCGGGCGCGGGTGCGCGCGGCGGTGGAGGCCGTGAACCGGGAGGCGACGACATGAGGCTGACATCGGTGCCCCTGGTCTGCCGCGACGCCGTCGAGCTCATGAGCGACTACGTCGAGGGCGCCCTGTCGCGCCGCGACCGCCGGCGCCTCGAGCGCCACCTCGCGGGCTGCGACGCCTGCACGCTCTACCTCGACCAGCTGCGCGCGACCATCGCCGCGAGCGGCCGCGTCGGGCCCGAGGACCTCGACCCGGCGGCGCTCGACGCGCTGACCGAGGTCTTCCGCCGATTCCGCGCCGAGGGGCGAACCCAGGAGGACACATGACCGCGACCGACCCGCTCGTCGTCTACGGCGCCACCTGGTGCCCGGACTGCCGGCGCGCCAAGTCCTTCCTCACCACCCACCGGGTGCCCTTCACCTGGGTCGACCTCGAGGCCCACCCCGAGGCGACGGCCGAGGTCGAGGCCCGCAACTCCGGCAAGCGGATCATCCCGACGATCGTCTTCCCCGACGGCACCTTCCTCGCCGAGCCGTCCAACGACGAGCTCGCCGACAAGGTCGGGCTGGTGCGCGAGGCGCGCATGCGCGAGTACGACCTGGTCATCGTCGGCGGCGGGCCGACGGGGCTCACGACCGCCATCTACGGCGCGCGCGAGAACCTCTCGGTCCTCATCGTCGAGCGCTCGGCCCCCGGCGGGCAGGCCGGCGTCACCGAGCGCTTCGACAACTACCCCGGCTTCCCCGACGGCGTCGGCGGCGCCGAGCTGGCCGACCGGATGACCGAGCAGGCCCGGCGCTACGGCGTCGAGATCCTCCAGGCGGTCGCGGTCACCGGGGTCTCCCGCGACGGCTCGATGGTGCGCGTCGCGCTCTCGACCGGCGACGTCGTCGAGGCGCCGGCGGTGCTGGTGGCCACCGGGTCGACCTACCGGCGCACCGGGGCGCAGGGCGAGTCCGACCTCATCGGCGCGGGCATCCACTTCTGCGCGACCTGCGACGGGCCCTTCTACCGGGGCGCGCCGGAGGTCACGGTCGTGGGCGGGGGCAACAGCGGGCTCGAGGAGGGGCTCTTCCTGACCCAGTTCGCCCAGCACGTCACCGTCCTGCAGGCCCTCGACCACCTGACCGCGAGCCGGCTCCTGCAGGACAAGGTCCTCGCCCACCCGCGGATGTCGGTCGAGCTCGACGCGCGCGTCGCCTCGTTCAACGCCGACGACGCGGGGCGCCTCGCCTCGATCACGGTCGAGCGCGACGGCGCCACCGAGACGCTCGCGACGACCGGCGCCTTCGTCTTCATCGGCCTCGACCCCAACACGGCGTTCCTCAACGGGGCGCTGGCCACCGACGAGCGCGGCTTCCTCACCACCGACCGCGACTTCGCCACCAGCCTGCCGGGGGTCTTCGCGGCCGGCGACGTGCGCGCGGGCTCGACCAAGCAGCTCGCCTCGGCGGTCGGCGAGGGCGCGGCCGTGGCCATCCAGATCCGCTACTTCCTCGACGCCATGGCCCCGGCCGGGGTCTAGCGGCGACCCGCGAAGAACTCGGCGAGGAGGGCGGCCGACTCGCCGGCCAGGACGTCGTAGGTGAGCGCGGCCTCGTAGAGCAGGCGCGGGTCGGACAGCACGTTGTAGCGGGTGCCCACCGCGCCGGCCTTGTCGTCCATCGCCCCGATCACGACGCGCTCCACGCGCGCGTTGAGCAGCGCGCCCGCGCACATCACGCACGGCTCGAGCGTGACGTAGGCGGTGACCCCGTCCATGCGCCAGCGCCCGCGGGCCGCGGCCGCGGCGCGCAGCGCGACGACCTCGGCGTGGGCCGTCGGGTCGGCGTCGGCCTCGCGGCGGTTCTCGCCGACGGCGAGCACCGCGCCGCCGGCCACCAGGGCGCAGCCGACCGGCACGTCGTCGTGCGCGGCCGCGGCGCGCGCGGCGTCGAGCGCGACGCGCATGAACCCCTCGTCGTCCACCGCCCCACCCTACGAACGCCCTCGGGGGGCAGCCGACGCCTCCGGTAGACTTCGCCCCGGAGGGGTGCGAGAGCGGCCGAATCGGGCAGTCTCGAAAACTGCTGTGTCCATTGGGCACCGTGGGTTCAAATCCCACCTCCTCCGCCACCGCGGCGCCCGACGGGACGCCGCGCGCCCGGCGGGGGCGGCGACCACGAGAACTACGCTCGGGCGCGCGTACAAAGGAGCGCCATGACGTCGACCCTCACCCCCCTGGGCACCGAGCGCAAGCTCCTGACCGAGCTGCCCGGCCCCAAGTCGCGCGAGCTCCACGAGCGCCGCACCAGGGTCGTCAGCGCCGGCCTGACCCGGGGCTTCCCGGTCTACATCGAGCGCGGCGAGGGCGCGATCCTCGAGGACGTCGACGGCAACCGCCTGCTGGACCTGGGCTCGGGCATCGCCGTCACGTCGATCGGCCACGCGGTGCCCGAGGTCGTCGAGGCGGTCAGCCGCGCGGTGGCCAACTTCACGCACACCTGCTTCATGGTCACGCCCTACGAGAACTACGTCGAGGTCTGCGAGGAGCTCGCGCGCCTGACCCCGGGCGA
Organism: uncultured Actinomycetota bacterium; assembly: GCA_963820815.1. Taxonomy (GTDB): domain Bacteria; phylum Actinomycetota; class Acidimicrobiia; order Acidimicrobiales; family RAAP-2; genus RAAP-2. The sequence continues at coordinate 519,213 of CAWGBL010000004.1, forward strand.
CTTCGACAAGACGTCGGCGCTGTTCAACTCCGGCGCCGAGGCCGTCGAGAACGCCGTCAAGGTCGCGCGCCTGGCCACCGGGCGCCCCGCGGTCGTCGCCTTCGACCACGCCTACCACGGCCGCACCAACCTCACGATGGCCCTGACGTCCAAGAACATGCCCTACAAGGACCGCTTCGGGCCCTTCGCCCCCGAGGTCTACCGCGCGCCGATGAGCTACCCGTTCCGCGACGGCGGGCTCTCGGGCGCCGAGGCCGCGTCGCGCGCGATCGCCCAGGTCGAGAGCCAGGTCGGCGCGCACAACGTCGCCGCGCTGCTCATCGAGCCGATCCAGGGCGAGGGCGGCTTCGTGACCCCGGCCGACGGGTTCCTGCCGGCGCTGCGCCAGTGGGCGAGCGCCAACGGCGTCGTCTTCGTCGCCGACGAGATCCAGAGCGGCTTCTGCCGCACGGGGTACTGGTTCGCGCTCGAGCACGAGGGCGTCGTGCCCGACCTGGTGGCCACCGCCAAGGGGCTGGCCGGCGGGATGCCGCTGGCCGGCGTGACCGGGCGCGCCGAGCTGATGAACGCGGTCCACGAGGGCGGGCTGGGCGGCACCTACGGGGGCAATCCCGTCGCCGCGGCGGCGTCCCTGGCCACCATCGGCGTCCTGCGCGACCGCGGCCTGGCCGCGCGGGCGCGCGCCCTCGGCGACGTGATGCTGCCCGCGCTGCGCGAGCTCCAGGCCGAGTGCGCGATCGTCGGCGACGTGCGCGGCCGCGGGGCGATGGTCGCCGTCGAGCTCGTCGAGCCCGGCACGCTCACCCCCAACGCGGCCGCCGCCAAGTCGATCGTCGGCTACTGCAACCAGCAGGGCGTCGTCGCGCTCTCGTGCGGCACCTGGGGCAACGTGATCCGCCTGCTGCCCCCGCTGGTCATCACCGACGAGCAGCTCGCCGACGGCCTCGGCGTGCTCGCCGCGGCGGTTCGCGCGGCGAGCTGAGGCTCGGCGCCGTGCGCGCGCGAGCGGCGCGCGTCACGCCGGCCCTCGTCGTCGCGGCGCTCGCGCTCGCCGGCTGCGGCGCCGTCGCCGCCCCGGCCCGCGTCGTGGGGCAGCCGTCGACGTCGATCAACGTGCCGCTGCAGGTCGTGGCCTGCACGACCCGTGACGTCTGCGCGGCCTTCGGCACGTCCCTGCTCGGCGTCGGCCCGACGTCGACGGGAGAGTTCCGGCGCGCGTCGGGGGCCTGGGCGCCACTGCGCACACCGACGGCGAACGGCTCCTACGTCGCGACGGCGGCGTGCACCGCGACGGCGTGCCTCATCGGCGGCGGCGCGAGCGCCGGCGACCTCGCCTGGCGCTTCCGCGCCTCGCCCCCGTCGGTCGGCCCGGTGGGCGCGCCGCCCGGCGGGACGCAGGTCGAGGCCCTCGCGTGCGCTCGCGCGGCCTGCGCGCTCGTCGACTCCGCGGGGTCGAGCGGCCCGCTGCGGCTCGCCTGGACCACCGACGTCGGGACCACGTGGTCGGCGCCGGCCGAGATCCCGGGGACCGCGGGCTGGCGCGCGACCGCGCTGAGCTGCCCGAGCGCCACCGAGTGCCTCCTCGCCCTCGCGGCCGAGTCCGTCGCGCCCGGGGCGCCGGGCGGGCCGGCACTGCTCGCGACGAGCGACGGCGGCGCGACGTGGAGCGTCCGCGCCCTCCCCCCCGCGTGGTACGGCGTCTCGTCTCTGTCGTGCGGACCCGGCCGCTGCGACGCGCTGGCGTCGACGGCGCGCGGCACCCTGTGGGCGCGCTCGGGGGGTGACGGCGCCGGCTGGTCGTCACGCCCGGTGGGCGCGAGCGCGACGTCGATGGCCTGCACGACGAGCGGCCGGTGCGTCCTCGTCGGCGCGACGAGGGCCGGGCCGTGGGCCGCCACGACCGACGGCTCGGCGCTGCGCCGGGCTCGACTGCGCTACGTGCCGGCCCCGCTGACCGCCGCGGCCTGCGGCGCGACGACCTGCGCGCTGGTCAACAGCAGCACCGTGACCGCGCTTCGCCCCTAGCCCCGCTTCATGGCCGCGACGACCAGGCCGGGCAGCTTGGGCCACGACGGGGCCGCCTCGAAGGCCAGCAGCTTGCGCATGACGACCGGGGCGTTGGCGTTGGTGGCGAACCACGCCGGCTCCGGCCGGGCGACGAACGGACCACGCACGACGGACTTCTGGGCCCGAGAGAAGAGGTAGGCGTTGCCCACCACGCCCGATCCCGACTGGATGTCGGTCGACGGGTGGCCCGGGTAGGCGCCCCAGGTCGTCGTGCCCAGCGCGAAGGCCAGCGCGTGCCAGAGGTTGACCCCGATCGACCCGTAGCGCAGGTCGGCGACCGCCTGCTCGAGCGCCGCGCCGGTCGCGGGGTCCTTGAGCGTGCGCGGGTCGGCCAGGATCGTCATCGAGAGCGTCCCCCACACGACGTCGTTGCAGAACTCGACCGCGGCGCGCACGAAGTCGGCCGGGGTCGCCGCCTCCAGCGCCGCCTCGCTGGTGAGCGCGCAGAAGGCCTCGACGTTGAGGCACATCGCGTCGCGGTCTCTCGGGTCGACCCCGCGGATGAGCGTCCACGGCATGAGGTCGCCCGTGCCGTCGCCGACCTGCAGGGCGTCGGGGTGCGCGGCGAGGAAGCTGTCGCGGCGAGCGTGGGCGCCCGGGTAGTAGGCCGGCCGCGTCGGGATCGACGCGAGCACCGAGGCCAGCGCGTCGAGGAACGCGTCGCGCTGGTCCCAGCCGGCGTGCGTGACGATGACCCGCGGCGTGAGGCAGTTGAAGCCGGCGTTGTTGACGATCATCGTCGCGACGTGGCGAGCCTGGTAGGCGACCTCGGCGTCGGTCCAGCGCCCGGGCACCACGACGACCGGCGAGACGTTGCCCAGCTCGCAGCTGATCGGCTTGGTCATGACCCTCTCGTCGGCCGCCTTGCGCCGGGCGCCCTCGTCGCCGGTCCCGTAGACGATCGCGTCGTGGGTCTTGTCCGAGCCCGTGACGTGCACGTCGGTGACCAGCGCGTGGGCCGTCAGGTAGGAGCCGACCTGCGCGCCGCCGCGCACGATGGCCAGGTAGCCCGGCTCGACCAGCGCGGCCAGGGCGCGCTCCCAGAACGGGACGAGGTAGTCGTTGACCGGATTGGCCTTGAGGACGACCACCTTGCCCTCGGCGAACATCTTGGTGAGCACGTCGCGCGGCCCGAGCGACGCCACGTTGCCCGCGCCGAGCACCAGCGAGACCCCGGCGTGGGCCGGCGGGTCGCGGTACGCGGCCGCCTGGGTCGCGCGGACCTCGTCCTCGGTGACCCCCGGCTCCATCCAGACCTCGGCGCTGACCCCGGCGTAGAGGACCCGCTCGAAGGCGTTGGCCGGCACGACGCGCACGGCGATCCGGTCGCCCGGGACGTGGCGCGCCGGCCCCGGGTAGCGCGGCCGCCCCGCGCGCGCGATGTCGAGCATCGACCGGCGCAGGCACTCGGCCATGCGCACGAACACGCCCACGCCGCTGAAGAGCTCCTCGGCGCCGTCGACCCCGTCCGGGTCGAGCCCCTTGGCCGCGCACGCCGCGGCGTTCCACTCCTCGGCCACGGCCAGCGTGTCGGCGATGACGCGCGAGAGGATCTCGGCGCGCCGCGCCGGCGCGACGCCGGCCCAGTCGAGCGCGTGGCCCGCGACCTCGCCCACCGCCTGGTCGAGCGCGTCCGCGTCGAGCTCGACTCGGTCCTGGGTCCCCGACATGGGCGCCGCCGCGCCCCGCAGTGCACTCACGAGTCCACCTCCGCTCGGCCGTATGGGAGACTAGTTCGATGGCCGAGCCGAACCGCGTGCCACCGGGCTGGTACCCCGACCCCAACGGCGAGCACCAGTGGCGGGTCTGGACCGGGTCGATGTGGTCGACGACGACGCGACCGTTCGACGTGTCGGGCGAGACGCCGACCGCGCGCGTCGTCGAGGCGCTGGCCGCGCACCGCCTCGAGCGCTACGGCGTCGGCGGGGTCTGCGCCGGGCTCGGCCTCGCGGTGAGCGTGGCCGCGCACTGGCCCGGCACCGCCCACCCGATGAACGCGACCGCCGCCACCGCGCTGATGGCCCTGGCCATCGCGCTGCTGGCGGTGGGCACCGCGAGCTACGCGCTGTGCGGCCGCGACCTGCTCGGGCGCTGGGTCTGGCCCCTGGTGGTGCCGGGGGTCAACGTCGCCGCGGTCTCGTCACTGGTGGCGCGCCGCCTCGGCGACCCCGGCCCGGGGCGCCGCGCGCTCATCGACGTCGTGGCGGCCACGGCCTACGTCCTGCTCTACCGCGACTACCCCGTCCTGGCGCTCGTGCCCGCGCTGGTCGCCGCCGACCTCGCGCTCTCGCTCTCGCGCCTCGACGCCGGGGGCGCCGCGCCCCCCGCGCCCTGACCGCGCCCGTGGCCTACGAGGAGTGGGGGCCACTCGCCGCGCTGGTGGGCGGCTGGGCGTCGGGCTACGACGGCCGCGACGTCTCGTACCACTCCGACGCGGGCGTCCTCGCCGAGACCGCCTACCGCGAGGAGGCCTCCTTCGCGCCCTTCGGCCCGGTGGGCAGCGGGCCGCGCAGCCTCTACGGCCTCGACTACCGCACGGCGATCTTCCGTCGCGACGAGGTCCGGCCCTTCCACACCGAGGTCGGCTACTGGATGTGGGACGGCGCCGAGAGCCAGGTGATGCGCCTCGTCGTGATCTCGCGCGCCCAGTGCACGCTGTCCGGCGGTACGGCCGAGCCCGGCGCCACCACACTCCGGCTCACCGCGACGCGCGGGTCGAACACCTACGGGATCCTGGCCAACCCGATCCAGGACCGCACGGCCCACGCCACCCGCTTCGACCTCACCGTCGTGATCGGCGCCGACACCTTCTCCTACGACCAGACCACCACCATCGAGGACACCCGCACCCCGTCGATGGTCCTGCACACCGACCGCAACGTGCTACGGCGAGCCGTCGCGCTCTAGCCCACGTACTTCTCGTACCCGGCGATCCAGTTGGTGGCGAAGACCCGCTGGGCGGCGCGCAGGCCGATCCGTCCCGAGCAGACGAGCTCGTGCATCGCGTTCTCGAGGCGGTCCTTGCGCCCGGCGTTCCAGGTCACGTTCCACGGCTCGGGCCAGAGGTTCTTCACGCTGGTCGGGCTGCCGCCGACCTCGAGCGGGATGAGGTGGTCCTCCTCGTAGTCCCCGGCGTGGGTGTCGCCGTGGAGGTTGTAGCCCGAGTCGAGCTCGCGGTACTTGAGGGCCTCGGTGTAGGACTCCGGCGGGCGCACCGAGCTCGAGTAGCCCGGGACGCAGATCGTCGAGTGGATGTTCGCGGGCGTCACCGCCGGGTTGGTCGCGCCCGGGGTGAGCCGCGGGTTGGGCAGGCCCGGGTTTCGCGCCGCCGCCGCGGCGCCCGTCCCGACGACGACCGCCGTCGCGACCGTGAGGACCGCCAGTCGTCGCACGCCGACAGTGTGGCGCGCGGCCGTCACGCGCGCAGCGCCTCGCGCAGGCGCTCGGCCACGCCGACCCACCCCTTGTAGGACTGGGTGGCCTCGGGCGCGCCCTCGAGCGCGGACACGAGGTCCGCGCCCAGGCCCTCGTGGCGCGCGAGCAGGTCGGTGAGCTGCGTGACGTACGTGCGGATCGTGAAGACGACCGCGGCGCTCGCGGGCAGCGCGCGGATCGTCTGGCGCTCGACGCGGAACCACCAGCGCGTCGGGTCGGACGCGGCCGCGGCGCGCGCCGAGTCGGGCTGGTGCAGGTCCGGGGCGTCGAGCAGCGTCCAGTTGAGGCGCCAGAACGACCGGTCCGGCTTGAGGCGGTCGAAGACCGACGCGGTCGGGCGCGCGAGCTCGGCGTCGTAGCCGGGGACCGGCGAGTGGATCTCGTCGAGCGTCGTGCCGATCTTGTCGGCGAGGCGCCACCGGCTCGGGAAGCAGACGCACGCCGCCTCGAGGCGCCAGGCGTCGGCGCGCACCAGGACGCACAGGTCCTCTTGGACCAGGCGGCTCGCCGCGACGACCGGGTGCTCGCCAGCGTCCACGCCGCGCGCCAGCCCCGGGTGCTGGGCGCCGAGCCAGTCGACGACCGCGGCGAGGAGCTCGGCCGAGCCGGCGTCGCCGGCCGGGCGCGTCGCCACCACGGCGTCGCGTCGCGTCGCGAGCAGCGCGGCCTTCTCGGCCAGCTCGGCGTCGCGCCGGTCGTCGACCTCGAGCCACTGGGCCAGGTCGAGCGGGCGCAGCCCCATCGCGAGGCGCCAGCCGCGCGCGTCGACCGGGAGGTACTCGCTCATCGCTGCTTGCGTCGCCGGGTCAGGAACCACCACACGAAGAGCGCCACGAGGGGCACCCCCAGCACGACGGCGCGCGCGGCCGGCAGGGGGCTCCCGGCGTGCACGTTGACCGCGACGAGCCACCCCACTCGCTCAGTCTCGCCGACGCGGGCGCGGCCCGGGCGGGTGGCGCGCCGTCGGACGGCGCCTAGGGGGTGACCAGGTCGGGCGAGGTCTCCATGCCGGCGCGCCAGACGCTGCGCGCGATGATCTTGGTCACGTCGGCGCGCTCGCGGTACCGCTGGGCGACGTCGCGGACCTCCTCGAGCAGCCCCTCCGAGAGCGTCGTCGGGTTGAGCCCCAGGGCGAGGAACCGCTCGCGGCTGACGTTGAGCTCGTTCTCGACCGCCTCGCGGCGCGGGTTGGGCAGGTTGGCCACCGCCACGCCGGTCATCGCGGCGATCATCTCGGCCAGGTCGCGGACCCGGTGGGTCTCGGTCACCTGGTTGAAGACGCTCACGCGGTCGCCGGCCTTGGGCGGGTTCTCCAGCGCGATCTGCACGCAGCGCACGGTGTCGCGGATGTGGATGAACGCGCGGGTCTGCCCGCCGGTGCCGTGCACGGTGAGCGGGTGGCCGATGGCCGCCTGCATGAGGAAGCGGTTGAGCACCGTGCCGTAGTCGCCGTCGTAGTCGAAGCGGTTGATCAACCGCTCGTCGCGCGCGGTCTGGGGCGTCTGGGTCCCCCAGACGATCCCCTGGTGCAGGTCGGTGACGCGCAGCTGGTCGTTCTTGGCGTAGAAGGCGAAGAGCAGCTGGTCGAGCGTCTTGGTCATGTGGTACACCGAGCCGGGGTTGGCCGGGTGCAGGATCTCGCGGTCGATCTCGCCGTCGGGCGTGGGGACCTTGACCGTGAGGTAGCCCTCGGGGATCGGCGCCGAGCCCGACCAGCCGTAGCCGTAGACGCCCATCGTGCCCAGGTGCACCAGCGCGATGTCCTGGCCGGAGGCCACGATGGCGCAGAGCACGTTGTGGGTGCCGCGCACGTTGTTGTCGACCGTGTAGCGCTTGGCCGCGGTCGAGCGCATGGAGTAGGGCGCGGCGCGCTGCTCGCCGAAGTGCACGATCGCGTCGGGCTGGGTGTCGCGCAGGAGCTGCTCGAACCGGTCGTACTCGGTGGCCAGGTCGAGGTGGACGAAGCCGATGTCGCGGCCGGTCAGCTCCTTCCAGACCCGCCGGCGCTCGCCGATCGGCCGGATCGGGGTGAGGGACTCGACCTCGAGCTCGACGTCGATCGCGCGCCGGCTCAGGTTGTCGACGATCGTCACGTCGTCGCCGTTGTCCGACAGGTGCAGCGCGGTCGGCCACCCGCAGAACCCGTCGCCGCCGAGCACCAGAACCTTCACCGCACTCTCCTTGTCTCGCCCCCCGGCCCGCCGAATAACCTACCTCATTGGTAGGAAATACCCCGGGGAGCCCCGGAAGCGGCGCTCCACGCTACCCCACCCGTTCGCCCAGCCCGGGCACGGCGGGCCTCGGGCCGGCGCGCGTGTTGCCGTAGCGGTGCGCGGTCACCGCGACGCTCTGCTCGAGCAGCCAGCGCGGGGCCTCGACGTGGCCCGCCTGGGCGAGCGGCCGCCGGTCGAGCGAGACGCCGCGCTCCGCCAGCGCCTCGACCGGCGGCTCTTCGGCGCTCAGCCAGCGCAGCCGCGAGTTGACGGGGACCGACGCCGCGACGCCGTCGAGGACGACCTCGTCGACGCCCCCGCGAGCGGCCCCCCGGGCGGCGACCGGCGTCACGGTGACGCCCGTGACCTCAGCGATTCCGGCCAGGTAGGCGAGCTCGGCGTCGGTGACCGACGCGTCGACGCGCACGAGCGCCCGCCCCGCCTCGGGCCGGCGGTACCGGTGCAGGTTGCGCTCGACGCCGAGCCCGCTCGCGTCGAGCGCGCGCGACCCCGCCTCGGCCCACCAGTCGCGCACGCCGTCGAGCGCGGCGCCGACGTCCTCGACGCGGCCCCAGCGCCGCAGGCACTCGACGTAGTGGGGGCCGCCGGCCTTGGCCGTCGGGCCGACCGCGACTGCGCTTCCAGCCGCCGAAGGGCTGGCGGCGCACGATCGGCCCCGGTCGTGGCGCGGTTGACGTAGAGGTTGCCGGCCTCGACGCGCTCGAGCCACCGCTCGCACTCGCCCGTCGTCGAGCGAGTGCAGCCCGGCCGGTGAGCCCGTAGTCGGTGCCGTTCTGCCAGTCGATCGCGCGTGTCGAGGTCGCGGCGCGGCCATCACCCCGAGGACCGGGCCGAACCACTCGGTGGCGGTGGACTCACGAGCCCGGGCGCACGCCGAGCTGACCCCGGGGCGCCAGAGGTAGCCCTCGTCGTCGAGCCGCTCGGGCTCGACGAGCCAGCGCTCGCCCACGTCGCAGCCCGGTCAGCGCCGCGGCCAGGTGGCCCGTCGGGCGGGCGGATCAGCGGGCCGACGACTCGGTCGCCGCGCTCGGTCGCCGGGCCGACGGCCAGGCTGCTCGACGGCGTCGGCCAGCTGGCGCAGGAATCGCCCGTCGGTCGAGCAGCCGGCGCGTCGACGATCGCGAGCGCAGGCGGCCGAGCACTTCTGGCCGGCGTGGCCGAAGGCGCGAGCGGACGAGGTCGCTTGACCGCCAGGTCGACGTCGGCGCAGGCGGTCACGACGATGGCGTTCTTGCCGCTGGTCTCGGCGAGCAGCGTCATGTCGGGCCGCCACGCGCCGAAGAGCCGGGCGGTGTCGTAGCTGCCGGTGAGGACCACGGCGTCGACGTCCGGGTGGGTGACGAGGCGCCGCCCGACGTCGTCGTCGCGGGTGGCCAGGAACTGCAGGACGTCGCGGGGCACCCGCGCCTCGCGGCAGCGCGCGACGAGCCAGCCGCGACGGCGACCGTCTCGGGCGCGGGCTTGAGGATCACCGCGTTGCCCGCGGCCAGCGCGGCCGCGACCCCGCCGGCCGGGATCGCGTAGGGGAAGTTCCACGGCGGCGCGACCGACGACGACGCCGAGCGGCGCCGACCCGGCGAGGCCCGCGAGGTCGAGCGCCTGGGCGTAGTAGCGCGCGTAGTCGACGGCCTCGGAGACCTCGGGGTCGGCCTCGGCGACGGTCTTGCCCGCGTCGCGCGGCCATCACCGCGACGGCCATCGCCCGACGGCGCTGCATCGCGTCGGCCGCGGCGCGAAGCACCCGCGCGCGCTCGCCCGCCCCGCGCGACTCCCAGCCCGGCGCGGCCGCGCGCGCGCGCGCGACCGCCGCGTCGACGCCGAGCGCGTCGGCCACCGCGTACCGGTACCACGGCGCGCCGTGGTCGCTCGGGTCGACCCCGACCTCGTGGTCGCGCCCCGGCGGCCCGACGGTGACGCCGCGCAGGCCGGTGACGTGGCCGATCGACCCCGCGACCTCGCTGACGTAGGCGTCGTCGGTCGGGTCGCCGTCGGGGACGTTGGCGAACTCGTCTCGCGACGCGACGAGCGACGCGGCGAAGCCCGCGTGGCGCCGCGACGCCGTGGACACGGCGTGGCGCCCGGCCAGCGACGCGGCGAAGCGCGCGCGCTGCTCGTCGGAGCGCGCCGGGTCGCCGGCCAGGTCGAGCGCGGCGGCGAGGTAGTTCTCCGGCGCGGTGTTCTCGTCGAGGCGGCGCACGAGGTAGCTCACCGCGGCCACGAAGTCGTCGGCGCGCGTGACCGGCGTGTAGAGCAGCACCGGCACGCCCGACGCCGCGAGCGCGCGGGCCTCGCCGTTGGCCATCCCCTCGAGCATCTCGACGTCGACGCAGTGGGCGATCCCCCGCGCCGTCGCGACCTCGAGCGCCCAGGCGACGTCGAAGAGGTTGTGGCTGGCGACCCCGACGCGCAGCGCGTCGGCGGTCCGGGGCGACAGCGCGGCGTCGAGCAGGCGCTCGTAGCTCGCGTCGACCTCGGCCTTGGTCGCGTAGGGGGCGGCGGTCCAGCCGTGCAGCTCGCGCCTCGACGTGCTCCATGGCCAGGTTGGCGCCCTTGACCAGGCGGACCTTGGCCGGCGCGCCGCCGCGCGCCGCCGCGGTCGGCCGCCCACTGGCCGAGGCGCTCGAGCGCGGCGTGGGACTCGGGCAGGTAGGCCTGCAGCACGATCCCGGCGTCGAGGCCGGCGAACTCGCGGCTCGTCCAGCACCGTCGTGAAGGCGTCGAGGGTGAGGCGCAGGTCCCGGTACTCCTCCATGTCGAGGTTCACGCGCACGCGGTGCTCGCGCGCCGCGCGGTAGACCTCGCGCAGGCGCGCCGCCACCCGGTCGACCGACCCGGCGTGGTCCAGCGTCACCAGCGGGCTCACGACCGAGGAGAGCTTGACCGACACCTCGTCGACGTCGGGCCGGGCGATGGCCTCGAGCACCCGGCCCAGGCGGTCGGCCGCCTCGCGCTCGCCGAGCACCGCCTCGCCGAGCGCGTTGACGATCGGGGTCAGGCCGTCGGCGCGCCGGCGCGCCAGGTGGGCGCCCAGGCGCCGGCCCCCGGAGTCGACGATCAGCCGCGACGTCGCCGCGCGCAGGCGCCGGCGCACGAGTCCGACGACCGCGCCCGGCGCGCCGGCCGATGCCGGCCCGGCTGCGCGCAGCAGGGCCGCGTTCGCCGCGCCGAAGCCCCTCGCTCGCGCGCCGCGCGCCGTGGCCCGAAGGGCCCGCGCGGCGTCGGCGACGTCGGGGTAGCGCATCACCTCGTCGGTGAGGGCGACCGTGGCCACCAGCGCGTCGGGGTCGGCGAGCAGCCCGGCGACGCGCCGGCGGTCGCGCCGCTCGCCGCGGGTCAGGTGGTGGCGGGCCTCGGCGATGAGGCCGAGCGCGCGCCGCGCCGCGGCGTCGGCCAGCGCATCGAGGGACGGGTCAGTCTCGGCCACGCCGCGGCCCCGTTGCCACTCAGTCGCCTCCCCGGCTCGCCCGGACCGTTCTACTACCGCGCGCGGCGCGTCACTTGGTGACCGAGACCGTCTCGCCGACGGCGGCCAGCTCGACGAAGGTCTGGCCGGGCGCGAGGCGGATCGTCGCGCCGGTGGTCCTCGAGCGGTAGTGGACCGGAACGCCCAGGGACGACCGGGTCCACTCGGCCATCACCGCGCCGTGGCGGGTGAAGACCTCGGCGGTGCCCGAGCCCGTGAGCCGGGCCTCGGCGCCCTCGACGCCCACCCCGCCGAGGTAGCGGACCCACATCACGATCACGTTCGTCGGCGAGACCCGCCGGCCGGTCGCGTCGCGGTCGGGCGCGCCGAAGATCGACCGGTCCCACGAGCCGGTGCGCTGGTCCCAGGCGTAGGTGACGGCGTAGCCGGACGGGAAGCCGACGGTCATCGCGCGCGCCGGGCGCAGCCTGACCCCGGGCCCCGGGCCGTAGACGAAGAGGGGGCGCGGCGGGCGCGGGTGCCCGCCGCGGTGCATGAACTGCGCGACGTCGGCGAAGAGGTTGTGCGGCGGCGGGCGGTTCGCCGCGCGGTACATCATCGCCCCGGCGTTGGCCTCGTCGTAGAGGGTGACCGGCGCGGTCTTGATCGAGTCGACGGCGTAGGTGGCGCCGCCCGAGAAGACGAAGATCCCGCCGATCGGGTAGACGACCTCGCGGTCGGTGCGACGCACCGAGCGCACTGGGCCGACGCGCGCCGGGGCCGCGGAGTTGAAGACCGCGGCCAGGCGGGTGATCCCGCCCTCGACGATCTCCTCGTAGACGACGTCGGCCTGGCGCAGCCCGTACTGGGGGTGGGCCTCGGGGGTGTTGTCGATCTTCACCGTCACCGCCGGGCGGTGCCTCGTGACGCGCGCCACGTCGGGCCGGCCGGTCAGCGGCGCGACCGGCCGGGCCGGCGCCGCCGTCGTGGTGGTCGTGGTCGACGCCGCGGCCGGCGCGCCGGCCAGCAGCGCGACGAGGGCCAGGGGGAGCAGGCGCCGCACGGCGCGACCCTAACCCCGCCGCCGGCGCCTCGCGGTCGGCCTCGGTAGAGTTCGCCCCGTGGAGACCGTGGAGAACGTCAAGGCCGCGTCCGACTACTACGGCGACGTCCACCTGCGCCGCGCCGGGCGCGAGGAGACCCTCTGCGGGCTCAAGGTGAACGGGTCCGCCGTGACCCTCGAGGCCACTTGCGAGCGCTGCCGTCGCTTCGCGCGCGGCGAGTTCTGACGCCCTAGCCGGTCGTCGTCGTCTGCGCGACCGTGGTGGTGGTCGTCGCCACCACGTCGCCGGGCGCGCCGGTCCACACCAGTCGCGCGTCGGTCCCCGACCGGTCCAGCGCCACGTGTCGGCGAAGCGCCTGGGCCAGGGCCATCGCGCCGTCGCCGGCGCGGTTGATCGACTCGCCGCCCTGGACGCCGAGCACGACGGCGTAGACGACGAGCGCGTGGCCCGAGACCCTGAACGCGACGGCCATCGCGTCACAGCCCCCCGCCGGGATCGTGTAGCCCGACTTGACGCCGATCACCCCGCCCTGGCCGACGAAGGGCGTGTACGAGATCTCGACACCGGCGACCGGCAGGGTGACCTCCGGCTGGCGCACGATGGTACGCACGACGGGCTCGGCGTCCATCAGGTCGCCGGCCAGCGTCACCTGGTCGAGCGCGGTCGAGACGTCGCCCGCGTTCAGGCCGGTCGCGTCGACGTAGTGCGTCTTGGTCAGCCCGAGCGCTCGGGCGTCGGCGTTCATCGCCGCGACGAAGGCCGTCCCCGAGAGCCCGACGAGGCGCTCGAGCATCACCGCGTAGTTGCCGGCCGAGTGCACGAGCATCCCGGTGAGCAGCGTGAGCTCGCACATGCGCACCCCGGCCTTGACCGGCACCGAGGACTGGCCCTCGGCCTGGTCGTTGTCGTAGATGGTCATGTCGGCCGCGGTGACCCGCAGGCACCTGCCGTTCTGGCCCGGGGAGATCGGCAGCGCGTGCAGCACCACCCACGCCGTCATCATCTTGGTGAGGCTGGCGATCGGCTTGCGGTGCTGGTGCGGGGAGGCCGCCGCGACGCGGAGCGTCGGGATGGCCGCCGCGGCGAGCGCGCCGGCCGGCCAGGGCAGCGGGGTCGTGGCCGGCGGCGCGGTCGTGGTGGTCGCGGCCACGGTCGTGGAGGTCCCCTCGGCCGAGCCGGGGCCGGCGAGCGCCCCGCCCGTCGCCAGGGCGACGGCGAGGGCCGCGACGACGACCGCCCCGCGCCCTCCTCGCACGCCCCGACGCTACCCAGCCGCCGCCCGACCGTCCGGCCGTCACGGGGCCTGGGTAGGTTCACAGCCGTGACCGTCCTTCGCCGCGGCGCGGCGCGCGCCCATGGCTAGCCGCCTCCTCCCGGTCGACGAGACCCTGACGGCCCTGGCCGAGACCCCGTCGCGCCTGGCCGCGGCGACGCGCGGCGTCGACGCGGCCGCTCTCGCCGCGCCGCTAGCGCCCGGCGAGTGGTCGGGGGTCGAGATCCTCGCCCACCTGCGCGCCTGCGCCGACCTCTGGGGCGCCAACGCCGTGTCGATGGCGCGGGGCCGCGACGGCGACATCCGCACCACCGACCCCGAGTCGTGGCCGAAGCGAGCGGACTACCTGCGCCTCTCCTTCGCGGGCTCGCTGCGCGCGCTCGCGCGCCAGCGCGCCGAGCTGCTCAGCGTCCTCGAGCCGCTCGCGCGCGAGGAGTGGACCCGCACGATCACCGTGCTCACCTGGGGCCAGCAGTACCCGCGCAACGTCCTCTTCTACGCCCACCGGCTCGCCGGGCACGAGCGCTCGCACTGCCGGCACCTCGAGCGGCTCTTCCTCGGGCGCGCGCGGCGCCCCTAGGCGGCCTCGAGCGCCAGCTCGTCGCCGCGGTACCCGCCGAGGTCGGTCGGCTCGCGCCGGGCCCGGCCGGTCAGCGCGACCAGCGCGAACGCGGCCACCGCGAAGAGCGACCCGACGGAGAACGCCACGTGCATCCCGTGGACGAGCGTGTCGAGGGCCCGCTGGGCGGCCGCGCCGCGCGCCGCGGTGAACTGCGCGTGGTGCGTGGCCACGCCGAAGACGTTGACCAGCACGGCCAGGCCGAGCGCGGCGCCCAGCTGCTGGGAGACGTTGACCAGGCCCGACGCGGCGCCGGCGTCGGCCGGGTCGACCCCCTGGAGCGACAGCGTCGTGAGGGTCACGAAGGACAGCCCCGCCCCCACGCCGATCGCCACGAGGATCGGCACGATGCTGATGTACGTCGAGCCCACCCCGATGCGCGACGCGGCGACCAGGCTCCCGCCGACCAGCGCCACGCCGGCCAGCACGACCGCCCGGTGCGAGTAGCGGCGCATGAGCACCCGGCTGGTCAGCTGGGACGCGGCGAAGATCGACACCGGCAGGGGCAGGAAGGACAGCCCGGCGCGCAGCGGCGAGTAGCCCTGGACGTCCTGGAGGAACTGGGTCAGGAAGAAGAAGACCCCGAACATCCCCGCGTAGACGAGCCCGCGCGTGACGTTGGCGCTCGAGCGCGTCGCGCCGCGCAGGAGCCGCAGCGGCACGATCGGCTCGACCGCGCGCGCCTCGACGCGCACGAACGCCGCCAGCAGGGCCGCGCCGGCGAGCAGCGGGCCGGCCGACAGCGGGCTCGTCCAGCCCCGCGACCCGGCCTCGACCAGGCCCAGCACCAGGCCGGTCATCCCCAGCGTCGAGGTGACCGCGCCGAGCGCGTCGAAGTGGCCGTCGCGCACGGGGGTCTCGGCGACGACGAGCCGCGCGAGGACGGCGACCACGACGCCGATGGGGACGTTCACGAACATGACCCACCGCCACGACACGAGCTCGGTGAGCAGGCCGCCCGTGATCAGTCCGATCGCCCCGCCCGCGGCCGAGACCGCGGTGTACATGGCGAGGGCGCGCGTCCGGGCCGCGCCCTCGGGGAAGGCCGCGGTCAGCAGCGAGAGCGCCGAGGGCGCCATCATCGCCCCGCCGAGGCCCTGCAGCGCCCGCGCGACGAGCAGCATCGCCGGGTCCGCGGCCAGGCCGCCGAGCATCGAGCTCAGCGTGAAGACGCCCAGGCCCGAGCAGGAAGACCCGGCGGCGCCCGAGCAGGTCGCCCGAGCGGGCGCCGAGCAGGAGGAAGCCGCCGAAGGCGAGCACGTAGATGTTGAGCACCCACGACAGCCCCGAGCCCGAGAAGCCGAGGCTGCGCTGGATGTGCGGCAGCGCGACGTTGACGATGGTCCCGTCCAGGACCACCATCAGCTGGGCGGCCAGGATCACGAGCAGGTAGACGGTGGGGTGGCCCAGGGCGCCGCGACGGGCGCGGGCCGGGCGGGTGGTCGGCTGGGGGGCGAGGGTCTGGGGCATTGACATCGGCCTTTCTGGTGGTACTCTGTAACCGGAAGGTTCCTCCGCTAGTATACGGAGGGTCCCTCCGGATAGCAACACCGGAATCGAGAAAACTTTGTGGGAGGCGATGGCGATGACCATCCAGAGCGAGCGCGCGGCCGCGCCCGCTGACCCCAAGCCCCAGCGCGCGGACGCGCGGCGCAACTACGAGCGGCTCCTCGAGGCCGCGCGCGACCTCTTCGACGAGGAGGGCGACACGTCCATGGAGGCGATCGCGAAGCGGGCCGGCGTGGGCATCGGGACCCTCTACCGCCACTTCCCCAAGCGCATCGACGTGGTCGAGGCCGTCTACCGCGACGACGTCGAGCAGGTCGTCTCCGTCGCCGAGACCGCGGTCGCGACCCTCGGCCCCTGGGAGGCGGTCGACGCGTTCCTTCGCGCCTTCGTCTCCTACGCGCTGGGCAAGCGCCGGTTCCTCACCGAGCTGCGCGAGGCCTTCGAGAAGAACCCGGAGCTCAAGAGCTCGGCGCGCGAGCGCCTCGACGTGGCGATGCACCTGGTGATCGACCGCGGCCAGGCGGCCGGCGTGGTCCGCAACGACCTCACCGGCGAGGACGTCCTGGGGCTGGTCGGGCCGATGTGCATCAGCGCCACGCTCACCAAGGAGCAGTGCGACCGGCTGATCGGCATGATCCTCGACGGGCTGAGGGCCCCGGCCCGCTAGGCCGCGGCGCCCCTCGGGCCGACGTCGGGCGCCGCGAGACCCGGGGGAGAACGGCGCCGGAGCAGTACATTGAGTCGCCAGTGACGCAGCGTCGACGCGATGGCCCCGGCGGCGCAGGGTCGTGAGCAAGGCTCGCCTCGAGGCGTTCACCGACGGCGTCTTCGCCATCGCGGCCACCCTGCTCATCCTGCACGTGACCGCCGACGCCCCCGGCGCGAGGCTCGGCCGGGCGCTCACGCACGCCTGGCCCCAGTACGCCGCCTACGCCCTGGCGTTCGTCATGATCGGCATCTGGTGGGTCAACCACCACGCGTACATGATGGTCATCGACCACGTCGACCGGACGCTCCTGCTCGCGCACATCTTCTTCCTCGTCTGCATCGCCTTCACTCCCTTCCCGACGAGCCTCGTGGCCGAGCACTTCCACGACGGCGGACTGCGCACCGCCACCTTCCTGTTGGGACTGACGATGACGGGGACGGCCGGCGCCATGTCGTTCATCTGGCTCCACTCCGTGCGCGGGCGTCGCCTCATCGTCGACGGCACAGACGAGCGGGTCCTCGTACGACACTCGCGCGACGTGCGCACCGGGGTGCCCGCGAACGCCGCGGTGACGCTCCTCGCGCTGTGGCTCCCCTACGTGGCGCTCGGGATCTTCGCGGCCACCGCGCTCTTCTACGTGTTCGGCGGGGCCCTGTTCGATCGCCGCTGAGGCGGCGGTCCCCCGAGCCGGGGCGCGACCCGGGCGGGGCGCGCCCGCGTGGAGTACCGTCTGCCGACGCGGGGGACCGCGCTCACGGGGGTAGGCGCGAATGGGTCAGCCAACGATAGGGACGCTCGACGACCTGCGGGTCCACCTCCAGGGCGCGATCACCCTGGAGCACGCCACCCTGGCCCCCTACCTCTACGCGCTCTACTCGATCGTCCCCGGGACCAACGAGGACGCCGTCGACGTCCTGGCCTCGGTCGTCGTCGAGGAGATGCTGCACATGGCGCTGGCGGCCAACCTCCTCAACGCCGTCGGGGGGTCCCCCGTGCTCGCCGACGCGGCGTGCGTCCCGGCCTACCCGGCGCCGCTGCCCCACAGCGACGAGTCGTTCCTCGTCCCCCTGGCGAGGTTCTCCCCGGACTCGGTGGCGACCTTCATGAGGATCGAGCGGCCCGAGGCGGCCGACGCGCCGGCCGAGTCCGACCGGTTCGAGACGATCGGGCAGTTCTACCGCGCCATCGAGGGCGCGCTGACGCAGCTGTGCGGGTCCCTGGGCGAGGCCGCCGTCTTCAGCGGCGACCCCGCGCGCCAGGTCACCGGCGAGACGTTCGAGTACCGCGGCGGCGGCCGGGTCGTGGAGGTGCGCGACCTGGCGTCCGCGCTCGCCGCGGTCGACGAGATCGAGGAGCAGGGCGAGGGTCTCAAGCACGCCGAGATCTGGGACGGCGACCGGGACATGTTTCACCCCGAGCGCGACGAGGTCGCGCACTACTTCCGCTTCGAGCAGCTCCTGCGCGGCCGCCGCTACCAGCGCGGCGACACGCCCCAGACCGGGCCATCGGGCGACGCCATCGAGGTCGACTGGGGCTCGGTGTACCCCGTGGTCGACAATGCCCGGCTCGCCGACTTCGCGCCGGGGAGCCCCGCGCGCGACAAGGCCGAGGAGTTCGCGCGCCTCTACTCGGAGACCCTCCGATCGCTCCAGCGGGCCTTCAACGGCGAGCCGGCCAGGATCAACGACTCGATCTCTCAGATGATGGAGCTGCGCGACCGTGCCCAGGACCTCGCGCGGACCCCGATCGGGGACGGCTCGACGAACGCGGGGCCGGTCTTCGAGTACGTCGAGGAGCGAAGCGGGGCCGCGACGCGCGACGCCGTCAGGATCGGGGTGCGCCGCAACGGCCCGTACGTCGTGGAGGGTGGCCCGCCCCTGGTTCGCAAGACCAAGATCGTGTCGGAGTACGGCGAGTCGATGGCGTGGCGCCGCGACGCCGCCGTGGCGACGGAGTCGTCGTACCGGCTCTGCCGGTGCGGGCAGTCGTCGCACAAGCCCTTCTGCGACGGGACCCACGCCCGGGTCGGCTTCGACGGGACCGAGACGGCGCCGGACCAGCCGAGCGCCGAGCGGCGCAAGCGCTTCACGAGCCCCGCCATCACGCTGACCGACGACGAGCCGCTGTGCATCAGCGCCGCCTTCTGCCACAGCCGCCAGACCGACGTCTGGACGCTGGTCGGGCAGTCCGAGGACACCGACGCGCGCTTCGAGCTCATGCACCGCGTCCACTCGTGCCCGTCGGGGCGCCTCGTCTACGAGCTCGCCGACGGGGTCCACGAGGCCGACCTCCCGGTGGAGATCGGGGTCATCAAGGACGGCCCCTACTGGGTGACCGGCGGGATCACCGTGACGCTGCCCGACGGGCGGACCCTCGAGGTGCGCAACCGCGTCACGCTCTGCCGGTGCGGGCACTCGAAGAACAAGCCGCTGTGCGACGGCACCCACGAGGAGATCGGCTTCACCGACGGCTAGGGCCGGCGCGGGGTTCGATGAGTGCGGCTGGAGGGATTCGAACCCCCGACCCTCGGTTCCGTAGACCGATGCTCTAATCCGCTGAGCTACAGCCGCAGTGACGCTGGGGGACCATTGTAGTCGCGGGCCCCGTCGCCTCCCCGGGCCTACCATCCGTGCGTGACCGACGTCGACCTCGCCGCGCTGGTCGCGGCGGCGACGCCGTCGATGGTCGAGCTGCGCCACGACCTGCACGCCCACCCCGAACTCGCCTTCGCCGAGCGCCGGACCTCCGACGTCGTCGCGCGCCGCCTGAGCGACCTCGGCTGGGCGCTCCAGCCCTGCCCGACGCCGACCGGCGCCGTCGCCACCCTCGTCGGTGGACGCCCCGGGCGCCGGGTCCTCGTCCGCGCCGACATCGACGCGCTGCCCGTCGACGAGGAGCGCGACATCGCGTGGCGCTCCACCGTGCCGGGAGTGATGCACGCCTGCGGCCACGACGTGCACACCGCGGCGCTCCTCGGGGTCGCCGAGGTCCTCGCCGCCGCCCGCGCCGACCTCGCCGGTGAGGTGACGCTCGTGTTCCAGCCGGCCGAGGAGTCGGCGGGGGGAGCCGCCCGCATGATCGAGGGCGGCCTGCTGGAGAGCCACCCGGCCGACGCCGCCATCGGCGTCCACGTCACGTCGCTCGCGCCCGTCGGTCTCATCGGGACGCGCGCCGGCGTGGTGATGAGCGCCGCCGACCTGTTCACGGTTGAGCTGCGCGGCGCCGGCGGCCACGGCGCGATGGCGTCGGCCGACGGCAACGTCGTGCTCGCCGCCAGCGCGCTCGCCCCTCGCGCTGCCGAGGCGGTCGACGGGCTTTCCTTCGAGGGGGTCGGCGCGGCCTGCTCCATCAACGTGATCGACGTCGGGACCGCCAACAACGTCGTGCCGCGGCGCGCGCGCCTCGAGGGGACGCTGCGGACCTTCACCAACGAGCAGCGCGACGCGGCGCGCGCGCGGCTCCAGGGGGTCGTCAGCGACGTCGCGCGAGCCCACGGCGTCGACGCCGTCCTCGCCTGGGGCGAGGGGGTGGGCGTCGTGCGCAACGACCCCGCGGTGACCGACCGGATGATGGGGGTCGCCCGATCCCTGGTCGGCGACCTGGCCGTGGAGATCCCGCCGGTCACCCCGAGCGACGACGTGGCCGAGTTCCTCGACCGCGTGCCGGGCTGCTACCTCTTCGTCGGCGGGGGCGCGGCCGACGGGTCGGGCGGGATGCACCACTCGCCCGACTTCTTCGTCGACGACGGCGCCCTCGCGGTGGCCGCGCGGCTCCTGGCCGCCGGGGCGATGGCCCTCGCGGAGCGCTAGGCGAAGAGCTTCAACGCATTCCTCTGGGAGGCCTCTCCACGGCCGCGCACGGTCCGACAACTCGGGACTCGACGCTGACGCCGTCACCCAGGATGGCGATCTAGGTGGCCACCGCGCGGTGACCGAGGATCCAAACGACTTCGGGCCCCACGATGCCCAGGCGGCGCCCCAGCGCGTTGTCGCTGCTGACGCCAGCCCCGACCTCGGGGGACTGATCTCGTTCACCTTCAGCCCCGAAGACCTCGTAGGGTCGGTCTTCGTGAGTGCCGCCCTTGCGACGCCGGCGGCCCAGCCCGGCGTCACTGCCGCGTGAGCGTGCCGAGGCGTCACTCACGGTGGCCGGCCCTGGCATCGACTCTGGCGAGCGTCGTTGTTGTCCTCGTCGTCATCCTGCCGGACGTCGCCAGCTCGTCGACCACACGTTCTTCGATGACGAACACGCAGCTGACGGCCCGCGACGCGTCGGACTCCACCGGGTGCAGCCCCGCGCAGGCCGGCGCCGACTCGCTCAAAAACATCTCTTGTGGCGCCACCCTCACCGGACCGTCGCACCTCTCGCTCTCGACCAACTGCCCGCCGAACTCGGGCACCGGTACCTGGTGCTCACAGATGTTCACGCTTCACCTCAGCGTCCACGGCGGCAACAACTGTGCGACGTGCCTCTGGCCCCCCGCCTTCACCGCCTTCGTGCTCGCCAACGGTCAGGAGACCGGCGCCCGCGTGTACACCGGCGAGTGGTGCGCGTCGGGGAACAACTCGTGCACGGCGGAGGACGAGACGAGCGCGCCGCAGTACGTCGTCCTCGCGTCCAACTACGTCTCGACGTTCCCGTCGCTGAGCACCGTGCTCATAAAGGTCAGCGAGGGGATCTCCGGCTTCCCGGTGTGGCAGGGCTATCTCCAGATCACCCTCACCAAGGGTCCCGTCAAGAAGACGTCGCCCAACGTCCTGAACGCGAAGATCAAGCTCACGACGGCCACCGGGGGCGCCGTCACGGGCTCATCGGTGACGGTGGGGTCCAAGCTGGTCGCCACGGTCACGCTGTCGGTCGACGCCTCGGCCACCGGGCCGGTCACGGGCATCCGCGCCTCACCGCCCGTCACCGTCTCCCCCTCCAACGTCCTGACCGCGGGGTCGGGTCCGTCTCCGCCGTTCCCGGGTGGGGGCCTCTCCATCGGCCCGGGGTCTTCGGCGACCTACACGATGAACTACGTGGTGGCCTCGCTGGGCAGGGCGCTGCTCTCAGTGAAGGCGACCGGCACGGGACCGGGCGGGAGCGCCCAGCAGGCCACGGACTCGACCACGGTGCGCCTCGGCCAGCCGCTCTCCATCACCGTCAAGTGGCTACAGAACGGCCAGAACCTGACGACAACGGTCGGCGCCAAGGTGTACTCCGACACGCTCCAACTGGCCGACGGCGACCAGGCGGAAGTCCCCGCCGACGTCACGGCCAAGGTCATCGTGAAGAACGTCTCCACCGTGGCCCAGGAGAACGTCTCAATCAACGGCGTCCCGCCCTTCTCCTTCGCGACCAAGGCCCAAGCGGTGCGGGCCCTGCCGGTCTCGGTCTCGTCGGGTCCGACGCCGGGCGCCAAGATCGGCACGCTGGCGCCGGGGGCCTCGAAGTACGTGACCTACGGCGTACACGTGACCAACAACGGCACGTTCAACTTCACCCCCCAGGTCCTCTCCTCTTCGGCCGGCTCCACCGGGACCAACGTCAGCGAGGCCACCTCACTGCTCACGGTCTGGCCGACCAAGCTCCTCTGGCTGGACCTGCACCCACTGGAGACCGGGCTCGTCAAGGCCGGCACCCCGGTCCTCATCGGGGGCACGGTGACCAACCGCTCCCTCACCCAGACGCTGGACCTCGACCCGCTCCTCGCGACGTTGACGGGCAACGCGGGCGGCGGTGACCTGGTGGACCAGAAGGACCCGCCCCAGCCCGACGGCGTGGACCTGCCCTTCGCCGGCGAGATCGCGCCCGGCGACACGATCGACGTCATCGGCGAAGTCGGCACGTCGCTCATCCCGGGCAGCCGGGCCGAGGTGTCCTACGCGCCCACCGGGACCGTGACCGAGGCCGACGGCACGAGTCGGGACCTGGACCCCAAAGACGTGGGGTCGACCAAGGGTTCGACGCCGATCGACATCCACCTCGACGTGAGCGACCCACCGGTGCCGCCCAGCACCCTGGAGACCATCGGCGACAACTTCACCAACGCGACCTTCTACTACACCGCGAAGTACAGCTACCTGGCCTTCAAGGGCGTGGCCGAGATGCTCGAGAACCCCAGCGCCACGCTGACCAAGACCGCGACCGGGATCAAGTCGGCCATCGTGGCCACGGGCTACACCGTCGCCGAGACCAGCGAGATGCTCGGCTCGATCTACCTCCTGGGTGCAGTCGGCGACTCGCTCACCCCCGAGGAGCGCCAGGCCTGGGCGGACCAGATCGTGGCGGACTTCAAAGCGTCGCACCTCAAGATCGCCGCCGACAAGGCCCAGGCAATCTACGCCTCCGTCGACCACGCCGCCTACGACGCCTTCGTGCCCTTCCAGAACGCCCTGCAGACCGGCGACTACAACACGATCGCGACGCTGGCCGGCCAGGGCTTCGGCGCCGGCCTCACCACGACCGGCGACCTGCTGGTCTCGGACATCATCTTCCAGAAGTTCCTCGTCGGCCTGGGCCAGCTGCCGAGCGCGATCCGGTCCATCCCCGCGGCGACCGGGCGCGTCGGCTCCGCGGTGACCGACGCCGTGACCTCCGTGCGCAGCGCGGTCAAGAGCCAGTTCGCCAACGACATCTCCCTGGCGGCCAAGCTGCGCGAGGCCAAGATCACCCAGAGCCTGGGCAAGGGGCTCGAGGGCATCGTGGCTGGGCAGAACCTCCTGGCGGACGGCGCCTCAGCGCTCATCAACATCTACGGCCTCACGCGCAGCCAGATCAAGGCCCTCCAGGCGTTCTGCGAGACCAACCAGCTCATCATCGCGGTGCGCAGCCGGTCGCGAAAGGCGGCCGAGCTCATCCGCGACGGTCTGGCGGTCGGCAAGAACGAGATCCTCAAGATCAAGAACGTCAGCGAGCTTGACGTTCAGTACCTCGGGTACTCGTCGGCCGACCTCAACACGATGGTATGGGCCGAGCCCGTACCCATCGAATACGTGCTGGACAAGCTGAGGGCCGAGGGCGCCAGCGCGCTGCAGCGCGACATCGTCCTTCAGCGCTTCTACCTGCGCGAGGCGGAGTGGGTGAATCCCAAGATCACGCACGTGATCGACGACGCGCGGTCGTCGGGGACGATCCCGTGGAACCTCGACGGGTCGGGCAACGGCGCGAACACGCTCATCGAGCAGACCCGGTCCTTCGGCCTCCAGAACCAGCCCAGCCCGGTTCCGGTGAGCAAGTACCCCGCGATGAAGGACCGCACGTACCAGCAGATCACCGTCGGCAACAAGCCGCTGGTCAACGGCAAGGCCGTACCCGGCACCCGCCTGGTCCCGGTCACCCAGGACGTCGACATGATGGCCATCCTCACGCCGAACGGCAACATCCTCGACGCCGCTCAACGAGCCAAGGTCTACGAATACCTCTCGGACATCATCGGCATCGAGCACGGCGAGACGCCGTCGTGGATCTTGTACGGGGAGATGATCTTCCAGGCCAAAGCCAAGATTCTGGCCGACGCGATCCCCGGCGGCGAGGCCCTCGCGGTGTTCGGCCCCGACCTCTCCGTGACCGCGGGCTTCTTCAACCCGGCGCTCACCACCTTCAACAACGTTCTCAAGACCGGTCGCATCTTCTTCCAGGGCGGCTACAACAGCACGTACTACCTCTGGAAGGCCCAGCTGAACACGAGCCTGGCAAAGTTCGCCAACGTTCTGTGAGCCGATCGTCGGCCCGAGCGGGATGCACCACTCGCCCGACACCTTCGCCGACGTCGGCGCGCTGGACCTCATCGTGGGCTTGCCAGCGGCCCGCGCGATGGGCCACCGTCAGCCCTGGACGAAGAGCTTCGCCGCGCCGCGCAGCGGCGCGTCGTTCCCGCTGACCTCGACCGCGACGGGCAGGTCGGCGTAGCGCCCGGGCGGCACCCGCCGAGCGTTGCCGCCGGCCAGGTGGATCACCCGCGCGCCGAACTCGTCGGCGAACCCGCGCAGCGCCACCTCGAGCTTGTCGAACCAGCCGTCGGGGTCCTCGGCGCGCGCGCGCTCGCCGAGGTTCTGGTCGTACGTCTTGCCGCCGAGGAACGGCGCCTGGCCGACGTCGCGGACGCGGACCATCTGCCCGTCGCGCTGCATGGCGAGGCCGACGCCGGTGCCCAGCGTGACGACGAGCTCCACCCCGACGCCGTCGCAGCAGCCCATCGCGGCGAGCGTCGCGTCATTGACGACCCGGACGTCGCGCCCCGTCGTCGCGCGCAGCGCGTCCTGGAAGTGGAACCCGATCCACTGGGCCGTGAGCTCGGGGTCGACCTCGGTGCCGGTGCCGCCGGGGCGGTTGAGGTTCCCCGCCCCGCAGACGACGCCGTCGGCGAAGTCGCCGGGGAAGCCCACGCCCACCAGCTGGTTGTCGCTCTCGAGGATGCGCGCCGACACCACCTCGACGAGGCGCGCCGGGGTGCAGGGGTAGGGCGTGGCGCGCCGGCGCGGGACCTCGAGCTGCTCGCCGGCGCGCGACATCACGCAGGACTTGATGGTGGTGGCGCCGATGTCGACGGCCAGGACCGAGTCCGTCGCGCCCGCGGCCATCGGCCAATGCTAGTGAGGCCCCCGTGAGCCTCGACGGCGCAGACGCCGCGTTCGCCACCACGGTCGCAGGACGACGACCACCGGTGGCCGCGCGCCCGCGACGACCACCGCGGTGCCCGGCCGGCGCAGGCGCAACGGCGCCGACTCGCTCTCGGCCTCGGGCAGGTAGCGCCGCGCGGTGGGGTCGGCGAGGCCGGCGAGGACGGCGCGCGCGGCGTGGTTGTTGACGATCGTCGCCGCGCGCTCGCCGAAGCGCGCGGCGAGCTGGGCGAAGTCCTGGGCGACGGTGACGAGCGTGACGCGCAGGCCCGCCAGCGTCGCGGCGAGGTGGTCGAGGTCGTCGAGCGGCGCGACGGCGACGGCCTCGTCGAGGGCCAGCAGGAGAGGCCGCGCCGACCCCGCGTCGACGCGCGCCTGTTGCTCTTCGAGGACCGCGCGCAGCGCGCCGCGCAGGAGGCCCTCGAAGTGGGCGATCTCGGCGCGCGGCGCGCACAGGTACAGGGTGTTCGCGCCGTCGACGACCCCACGGACGGCGGCGCGCGGCTGGGGGAACCGCCAGGCGAGCAGCATCGTCTCGGCGGTCGTCGCGACGCCGTCGAGGGTCCGGGGCGCGTGGTCGAGGAACGAGCGGATCACCCGCGCCGCCTCGCCCGGCGCCTCGGCCCACGGCTCGAACCGGCGGTCCTCGACGACCGTGGCGACGTCGAAGATGGTCCGGCCCTCCTCGACGGCCCGGACCATGAGGGCCGCGACGAGCTTGGACGCCAGCGAGTTCCAGAACTCGGTGTCGCCGCGCCCGCCGCCCGGGCCGGCCAGCTCGCGGGCCACGCGCAGCGCGTGGCGCATCGTGCGCACGCCCTCGAGCGGGTCCCAGGTGAGCCCGTCGTCGCGACCGGGCTCGAGGACCTGGACGTCGCCGAGCGCGGCGCGCCACGGGCGCGTCGCGGCGAGCACGTCGCGCTTCACGCTGGTGACGACCGCCGGCCCCGGCCACTCCAGCAGCGCGGGGACGACCAGCGACGACGTCTTGCCCGACTGGCTCGGGCCGACGACGAGCAGCGACTCGCCGACGCGCAGCCGCACCGACGGGCCCAGCCCGACGCCGGCGACCACGCGCCGGCCCAGGCGCGGCCGGTCACTCACCGCGCATCGCGGAGTCGGTGTCGACGAACCCGGCGTCGCGCTCGTCGGGCTCGACGCGCACGACCGAGCGGTGCGGGCCGTAGCGAACGAGCGCGGCGCCGCGCGGCAGCGCGCGCAGTGCGCGCTCCTCGGCCGCGCCCAGCCCCAGTGCCGCGGCGATCTCGGCCGCCTCCGGCGGCGGCTGGCGGAACAGCCAGGCCGTCTCGCACTCGCGCAGCAGCCCGCGGGCCCGCTCGCGCTGGGCGCTGTCGCGCTCACCGGCGGCCAGCGCGTCGCTGAAGCGGTGAAGGACGAGGACGTGGCTCAGCCCCCGCGCCCGGGCGAGCTTCCAGCTGCCCTGGAGCCAGGCCATCGCCGCGGCGTCCTGGAGGAGCACCCAGGACTCGTCGAGGACGAGGTACCCCAGAGCGCCGAGCCCGGCGACGCGCTGGGCCGCGGCGACGGCGCTCAGCGCGGCCAGCGGGAGGCTGTGCGACGACCACTGCGCCGACAGGTCGACCACGACCAGCGCGCCGGCCAGGTCGAGGGGGTCGCCAGGACCGTCGAAGAGCCCCGCGAGGTCGCCGACCGTCAGGCGCCGCAATGTCAGAGCCAGGGTGCGCGCACCCCCGGGCGGGCCGTCGAGCGCCGGGGCGAGGGAGTCGGCCAGCGCAGCCACCACCCGCGCGGGTCGCCCGGCGAGCCCCGACCACGCGCGCTCGAGCTCGTAGTGCTCCTCGGCGCCGAGCGGGGCGCCGAGCGCGCTCGAGAGCACCGAGCGCAGGAGGGCGAGGGAGTCGTCGTCGGCCGAGAGCGGGTCGCACCAGCCGTCGCGACCCAGCGCGACCGGCGCCACGCCGTAGGCGCGCGCGAGGTCGCCGTACTCGCCCTTGGGGTCGACGACGACCGCGCGCCGCCCGCGCTCGAGCGCCCGGTCGAGGACCATCTTGACGACCGTGCTCTTGCCCGCGCCGATCGACCCGGCGACGACGACGTTCGGGTTCGTGATGAGCCCGGCGGCGTAAGCGTCGAACGGGTCGAGGACGAACGCGCCGCCGCGCGCCGCCGTCCCGAGCGGGCGCCCGGCCAGCCCGGTGCCCGCGTCGTGGACCGGGGCGCGCAGGCCGACCAGGTCGGCGCTGGTCGCCCAGTGGGTGAAGGCCCGGCTCACCAGCCCGGACCCCCGGGGAGCTGGGCCGCGAACCACCGGCGCTGACGGCCGAGGCCGCCGTCGGCGACGAGCCCGGACTCGACGAGCAGGCGCGCGACGCGCGTGCGCTCCTCGCGCAGCTCGGCGCGCGACTCGGCGCGCACCGTCACGAAGACCGCGAGGCGCAGCAGCGCCCGGCCGTCGGCGACCTCGACCTCGCGCCCGCGCGCACGGTCGACCGCGCGGCCGGCCCGCGCCGTGCGGCGGAAGCCGGCCGCCGTCGCGGTCGCCCCGTCGCTGCGGACCCGGTGCACGGCCCGCTCGGCGAGCCGGCGGCCGCGCGCGGCGTCGACGACGTCGGCGTGGACCGCGACCGCGACCCGGTCCGACCCGAGCAGGACCCGCTCGAGGGCGCTCGGCCCGCGGGCCGCGCCCGTGAAGTCGCGCACGCGCAGCACCGCGCGCACGCCAGTAGGCACGCGCACGTACGCCCAGCGCTCGAGGGTCGCCGCGCGCGGGCCACCCACGTCGACGACGGCCTCGACGGCCCCGTCGTCGCGGACCCACGGCGAGGGCGGGGGCGCCGCGCACGTGAGCGCGAGGACGGTCAGCGCCCCGGCGGCGTCGGCGCGCACGTGCAGCGACGCGTGCGCGCCGCCGCCGGCCACGGATACCGCGTCGAGGAAGCCCGCCAGGCCCCGGGCGAGGTCGACGTCGCGCCCGGCGAGGTCGAGGCGCCCGCGGAAGTCGAGGCGGTAGGCCCGCACGGCCGCCCGGGCGCGCTCGACGACCGCCACCGCGCCGGCCGCCGGCGCGACCGCGACGCCCGCGACCCGCGCGCGCAGCGCGTAGGCGACCGCGACGGCCGCCCACGCGCCGAGCGTCAGTCCCTCGGGACCGGGCGCCGCGGCCGCCAGGGCCACGGCGGCGCCCACCGCCTCGCCCGGCGACGCGCCGGCGCGCACGAGCGCGTCGAAGCCGAGGCCGACGCCCGCGAGCACGAGGACCGCCTGGTGGCGGCGCACCCCGATCCAGCGCCCGTCGGCGTCGGCCGCGCCGAGGGCGGGGTCACTCGTCAAACTTCCAGCCGACGAACGGCCCACCCTCGTCCTCGCCGTAGACGACGTGGCCCGGGCGCGGCGCGCGCGCGCCGACCGGGGGGCGCGGGCGCGCCCCCCCGGTCGGCGGCAGGGGGATGTCCCCGTCACCGAGCGCCGTCGGTATGCCGAGGTCCTCGGGGCGCTCGGGGGGCCCGGGCAGCGGCGCGTCGGGAGCGAGGGCCATCGCCGCGCGCACCGGCGCCGACGACGGCGCCGACGTCACCGCGCGCGAGGCGCGCTGGCGCAGCCCCTCGAGCGAGTGGAGCGCCGACGCCTCGACGACCGGGATGAGGCGCAGCAGGACGAACGGGGTCGCCGTCGCCAGCAGGAGGGTGACGGCCCCCGTGATCACGTCCGTCGCGCCGCCCGCGGTGAGCTCGCGCAGGCCGAGGGCGAGCACGATGACGATCAGGAACTTGCTCGCCGCGACGGCGAGGAACGTCTCGGCGAGCCTCCACCCGGCGCGTCGAAGCGACGGGAAGGCCGAGAGCGGGACGACGACCGGGACCAGGACGAGCAGCAGCGCGAGGACGACCCCGCGCACGACGAGCTCGCACCACAGCACGACCGAGCCGACGATCACGGCCAGCGCCATGAGCAGCAGCCCGAAGCCCGGGATGGTCGAGGGCATGGAGACGAGGTCCCGGCCGAGCGTCGCCGCGCGCGCGCCGACCCCGGCGCCGGCGACCCCCGAGAGCTGGTCGACGCCGGCGAGCACGAGCGACGCCAGGGGGCGGGCGAGGAAGACCCCCGCGACGCACGCCGGGGCGACGCCGAGGTAGGTGCGCCACAGCGTGCCCGAGTCCCCGTGGCGCAGCGCGGCCAGGGTGGCGGCGAGCAGGCCGAGGAGCAGGAGGATCGGGGCGACGACGAGGAGGGCGCCGAACTCGCCCGAGGCCGCGGTCGCCACCGACCGCGGGCTGCCCGGGCCGTCGAGCGCCGAGCCCGCGGCGCCCAGCAGCCACGTCACGCTGCCCACGACCCACGACACCAGGGCCCCGAAGAGGTCGCCCAGGGTCGCCTTGGTGACCGTCTTGGCCGCGCAGCTCACCGGCGAGAGCAGGCAGAGGACGTGCCCCACTAGTGGATGCCCTGGCCGGTCGAGAAGAAGAAGTTGATCAGCGCCGGGGCGCCGCCGATGAGGACGGCGGCGGCCAGCGACGCCAGCACCGCGCGGCGACCGGCCATCGAGTGGTGGACGTTCTGCGTGTGGCTGCCGACGGCCCACAGCGCCGCGCCGATCAGCAGGGCCACCAGGGCGCCGATCAGGGCCCACGCCGCCATGCCGTTGGCGATCTGCTGGAGCGCCGCGCTGCCCGGCAGGGCGGAGGTCGAGGGGTTGAGGCTGACATCGGCGATCATGACGCCTCCTTCACGTGGGCCGCCACAACGGTCGCGGCGCGATCGGCGCCGCGCCGTCTGCGAGACTGGCGAGCGTGCTGGCCGTCGCTCGACCCCGTGGTGCGCTGGCCGGCGTACGCGGTCTACGCCGGCGGCCGGTGGTGCCGCGGGCGTCGGCGTCGCTGATCGGCGATCCTCTTCGACCGCCGGCGCGGACACCGCGGCGATCGCCCAGCGGCTCCGCGCGCTCGGCTCGCGCCTCGGCGTCGAGCCGCCCGACGACGACGGCAAGGTCGAGACCGCGCTCAGCTACCTCGAGGAGGTCACCGGGGTCGCCGCGACTGACGGCGGTCGTCGCGAGACCAGCGCCGAGGCGATCCGCCTGCGCCGCTCGCTCGACACGCTGCCGCTCGGGCTCGTGCTCTGCGACGAGTCCGGCGGCGTCCTGTACCGCAACGAGCAGGCCGAGACCGCTGATGACCAGTCCGCTACGGCGACGCGATCGCCGCCCAGGCCGTCACCGAGGTCCTCGCCGAGGGCTGGGCGAGCGGCGGCGCCGAGCGGACGATCGACATCTACGGCCCGCCGCGGCGCACGCTGACGATCCGCGCCGCGCGTCATCGACGACGGCCGCCGCCCCCTCGGGCGTGCTCGCGATGATCGAGGACGTCTCGGAGCGCCGCCGCCTCGAGGAGATCCGGCGCGACTTCATCGCCAACGTCGAGCCACGAGCTCAAGACGCCGATGGGCGCGCTCGGGCTGCTCGCCGAGACCCTCTCAGTTCGAGCAGCGACCCCGTCGGTCGCCCAGCGCCTGGCCGAGCGGATCAACTTCGAGGCGTTCCGGGTCAACCGGATCATCGACGACCTGCTCGACCTGTCGCGCATCGAGGCGGAGGGCTCGCCGACGCGCGAGCCGGTCGCCCGTCGTCCTCGTCGTCGCCGACGCCATCGAGCGGATCCGCACCGCGGCCGACCAGCACGACATCGACCTCGACTTCGACGAGCCCGACGCCAACTACCTCGTGGTCGGCGACCGCCGCCAGCTCGATCTCGGCGCGGTGCACGCGCTGCTCGAGAACGCCGTCGTGTACTCGCCCGCGGGGCGGCACGTACGGTCGCGCATCACGATCGACGCGCGCCGACGCGCCCGTCGAGACCGACGACGCCGAGCCGCGTCGGCCCGATCGTGCGCGTCGCGATCTCCGACAAGGGCGTCGGGCATCCCCACCAAGGACCTCGAGCGGATCTTCGAGCGCTTCTACCGCGTCGACCCGGGCCGCGCGCGCGAGACCGGCGGGACCGGGCTCGGCCTGTCCATCGTGCGCCACGTCGCGCAGAACCACGGCGGCAGCGTCCAGGTGGAGTCTCGCGAGGGCGAGGGCTCGACGTTCACGCTCGGCTGCCGCTGCACGCACTGAGCCAAGCAAGTCGTCGACCGAGGAGCGCATCCAGGTCCTGCTCGTCGAGGACGAGGAGTCCTTCATCGACGCGCTGCGCGATCGGGCTCGACCGCGAGGGCTTCGACGTCGTCGTCGCGCGCGACGGCGGCAGACGCCATGGCGCTCTTCGACCAACGACACCTTCGACCTCGTCCTGCTCGACCTCATGCTGCCCAAGGTCTCCGGGCTCGACGTCTGCCGCCAGATCCGCGCGCGCCGCGAGGTGCCGATCATCGTCGTGTCGGCCAAGGGCGAGGAGGTCGACATGGTGCTGCTGCTCGAGATCGGCGCCGACGACTACGTCACGAAGCCCTATCGGCTGCGCGAGCTCGTCGCGCGCATGCGCGCGGTGCTGCGCCGTCGCGACGGCCACGAGCACCCGGGTCGACGACGAGCATCTCGAGCAGGGCCCGGTCCGCCTCGACCTCGAGACGCGGCGCTGCTACGTCGAGGGCGCGCGAGGTCAAGCTGCGCAAGAAGGAGTTCGCGCTGCTGCGCCTGCTGCTCGAGAACCCCGGGCTGGTGCTGACCCGCGAGGTGCTCATCGACCGGGTGTGGGGCACCGACTACGTCGGCGACACCAAGACGCTCGACGTGCACGTCAAGCGCCTGCGCGCCTCGATCGAGGACGACCCGAAGGCGCCCGAGCACATCACGACGGTGCGCGGCGTCGGCTACCGCTTCGAGGCTCGAAGGCGCTAGGCGCCCAGGCGGGTCCGCCCGCCCATGTAGCGGCGCCAGCACGTCGGGCAGCTCGACCGACCCGTCGGCGCTGCCGGTAGGTCTCGACGATGGCCGCCCAGGCCGCGAGCCCAGCCGAGCACCGAGCCGTTGACCGTGTGCACCAGCGCGGTGCCGCCGTCGGCGCGTGCGGTAGCGGACGTTGGCGCGGCGCGCCTGGTAGTCGCGGAACCAGCTGACCGAGGAGACCTCGAGCCACCGGTCGACGCCCGGGCTGTAGACCTCGAGGTCGATCGTGCGCGCGCTCGAGGTGCCCAGGTCCCCGCAGCACAGGTCGAGCAGCCGGTAGGCCAGCCCGAGCCCGCGCAGCATCGCCTCGGCGCGCGCCAGGATGTCGTCGAAGGCGGCCTGGTGGTCGTCGGGGTGCAGTAGGCGAAGAGCTCGCTCTTGTCGAACTCGTGCACGCGCAGCAGCCCGCGCGTGTCGCGCCCGGCCGCGCCGGCCTCGCGCCGGAAGCACGGGGTCGAGCGCGGTCAGCGGATCGGCAGGCGATCGGCTCGTCGAGGATCTCGCCGCGGTGCATCGAGGTGAGCGGGACCTCGGCCGTCGGGATCGCCCAGAGCCCGTCGCGCTCGATGCCGTACATGTCGTCGGCGGACTTGGGCAGGTGGCCGGTCGACATCATCGTCTCGGTCAGCGCGAACGTCGGCGGGCGGATCTCCTCGTAGGCGTCGGAGTTGCGCGCGAGGCTCATCGCGCCGAGCGCGCGCATCAGCCGCGCGCCGTCGCCGCGCAAGAGCGGGAACATGGTCCCGGCGATCTTCGCCCCGGACTCGAGGTCCAAGACGCCCAGGTCCTCGCCGATCTCCCAGTGCGGGACGCGCTGGTACTCGTCGTAGGCCGGAGCGGGCGCGCCCTCGTCGACCCCCGGCCACCACCGGCGCAGCTCGACGTTGTCGCCCTCGTCCAGGCCGTCGGGCGCCTCGGGGTCGGGCAGGTTGGGGATCAGGAGCAGCCGCTCGCGCAGCCGCTCCTCCAGGCGCCGGCCGCGGCGCGCGCCGCGCGCTCGTCCTCGCCCAGCGCGCGGCTCTCGCCGGTCAGCGCGTCGGCGCGCGCGGCGTCGCCGGCGCGCCGGGCGTCGGCCACCTCGCGCGACAGGGCCTTGACTCGCGCGCGGGTCTCCTCGGCGCCCTGGAGCGCCCGCCGGTGCTCGGCGTCGGCCTCGACCAGGGCGTCGACCTCGGCCCGGTCGACCCCGCGGCGGGCCAGCGCGTCGGCGACGGCGTCGGGCTCGCGACGAAGCTGGGCGAGGTCGATCACCGGTCCAGCCTACCGAGGCGCCCCGTTTCGACTCGGGGGGCCTCTAGCGTCTCGGGGCGTGAGCCACGCCGTCGAGGTCGCCGACCTGCGGGTCGCCTTCGGCGCGACGGTCGCGCTCGATGGCGCGTCGCTCGTCGTGGACTTCGGCGAGGTGGTGTCGCTCCTCGGCCCCAACGGCGCGGGCAAGACGACGCTGGTCGAGACGCTGCTCGGGTTCCGCGCGCCGACGTCCGGCGCCGTGCGCCTGCACGGGCTCGACCCGCGGCGCGACCGCGCCGAGGTCGTCGCGCGCACCGGGGCGCTGCTCCAGCGCGGCGGGGTCTGGGCGCCGATGACCCCGCGCGCGGTGATCGCGCTCACCGCGCGCTACTACGACGCGCCGCGCGCGCCCGCAGAGCTCATCGAGCTCCTGGACCTCGAGGCGTGCGCGTCGACGCCGTGGCGGCGCCTCTCGGGCGGCGAGCAGCAGCGCACGCTGCTCGCCCTCGCCCTGCTCGGGCGGCCCAAGGTGCTCGCGCTGGACGAGCCGACGACCGCCGTCGACCCCGAGGGCCGCGCGATCATCCGCGAGATCCTGGCCGCCGAGCGCGAGCGCGGCGCGGCGCTGCTCGTGACGACGCACGAGCTGGTCGAGGCCGAGCGCGTCAGCGACCGCGTCGTCGTGCTCGCGCGGGGCCGGGTGGTCGCGTCGGGCACGCTCGACGAGATCGCCGGCGCCCCGGCCATGGTCGTCGAGGCATCGGCGCCCGTCGACCCCGCGGGGCTCGCCGCGCGCCTCGGCGCGCCGGTCGTCGCCGAGGGAGCGACGCTGCGCTGCGCGCTCGAGGCGACGCCCGAGCGCGTGGCGGTCGTCACCGGATTCCTGCGCGAGTCCGGCGTCACTCTCGTCGCCCTGCGCACGCGCGCCACGCTCGAGGAGCGCTACCTCGAGCTCGTCGGGGGCGCGCCGTGAGGGCGTGGTGGGCCCAGACCCGGGCCGAGGTCGAGATGACGCTGCGCCGGGGCGAGACGCTGCTCGTGACCCTCGGCCTGCCCGTCGGGCTGCTCGTCGTGTTCTCGAAGGTGGCCATCGCGTCGAGCCCGACGCGCTCGCGCGTCGACTTCGTCGCGCCCGGCGTGCTGGCCCTCGCGGTCCTCTCGACCTCGCTGACCGCGCTCTCGATCTCGACCGGCTTCGAGCGCGCCGCCGGGGTGCTGCGGCGCCTGCGGGTCACCCCCCTCTCGACCGGCCGCCTGGTGGGGGCCAAGTGCGCGGGGGTCCTGGTCACCGAGGCGATCCAGGTCGCCGTGCTCGCCGGGGTCGCGCTCGCCCTCGGCTGGCGGCCCCACGGGGGGGCGGGCAGCGTCGCCGCCGGCGCCGCGGTCCTGGTGCTCGGCTCGCTCGGCGCCGCGGGCATCGGCCTGTACCTCGCCGGGCGGCTGCGCGCCGAGGTCAACCTGGCCGCGACCAACGGCCTCTACGTCGCACTGCTCCTCGCGTCGGGCTTCGTCGTGCCCCTCACCTCGTTCCCGTCGTGGGTCGCGCGCGTGGCCACCGCGCTGCCCCCCGGGGCGATGGCCCAGGCCCTCGACCGCGCGACGATCCACGGCCTCGCGCCGACCGGCGGCGACTGGCTGGCCCTCGCCCTCTGGGCCGTCGCGGCGCCGCTGCTGGCGGCGCGCAGCTTCTCCCTGGACTAGGACGACGCGCCCAGCGTCGCCACGCCCTGGGCGAAGCGCGCGTTGCTGATCGCGCCGAAGTGGACGTCGGTGACGACGCCGCGAGCGCTCACGAACACCGTCTCGGGCAGGGTCGCGAAGCCGAAGACGCCGTCGGTCACCGAGCCGTTGGGGTCCGACGCGACGGGGAACCTCACGTGGTCCCGGGCCACGAAGGCCTTGGCCGAGCCGGCCGAGTCGAGCGCGTCGACGCCCAGGACCTCGACCGGGGCGCGCACGTGGGTCGCCACGTAGGCGGCCAGGCGCGCCATCTCGCGCTGGCACGGCGTGCACCAGCTGGCGAAGAAGATGATGACGCTGGGGTGCCCCGTCGACCACGGGTCGATGTCGACGCCGCCGGAGAGACCCGCCAGCGAGAAGGAGCCGACGTGCTGGCCGATGAGCGACGACCGCGGCGGGTTCTTGCCGGTCGACCCGCCGGTCAGCACCGAGGCGACCACGATCGCCGCGGCCGCCGCAACCGCGCCGGCGACGACCCAGGCCTTGGCGCGCCGGCCCAGCCGGGGCCGGGGCGCCGGGCCGGCGCCCTCAGTGGTATCGGACAAGGACATCGACCGCCATGAGGACGAAGAGCGCGGTGAGGTAGGTGATGGAGAAGTGGAACAGCCGCATCGCCTCGCCGACGTCGGCGCGGCCCGAGACCGCGTGTCGGTAGAGGCGCGCGCGTAGAAGGAGAACAGTCGCGCCGAGCGCCGTCGCCGACACCGCGTAGACCGAGCCCAGGTGAGCGATCGGGCCGATGAGCACCGTGACGGCCCACAGGACGACCGAGTAGACGAGGATCTCGAGCGTCGTGCGGCGCAGCGACGCGACGACCGGCATCATCGGGACGTTGCGCGGCCTCGTAGTCGTCGCGGTAGCGCACGGCCAGCGCCCAGAAGTGCGGCGGGGTCCAGATGAAGATGACGACGAAGAGCAGCACCGGCGTCCACGACAGCGAGTTGGTGACCGCGGACCAGCCCGACGAGCACCGGCACCGCGCCCGCCGCGCCGCCGATCACGATGTTCTGCTTGGACTGCGTCGCTTGAGCCACATCGTGTACACGAAGACGTAGAAGGCCGTCGCCGACAGCGCGAGCACCGCCGACAGCGGGTTGACCGAACGCCGCCGAGGACCACGAAGGCGACGACCTCGAGCACGACGGCGAAGACGGTCGCCGCGCGGGGCGTCATGACCCCGGTGACGAGCGGGCGGCGCTGCGTGCGCTTCATGACCGCGTCGATGTCGCGGTCGATCACCATGTTGAAGCGCGTTGGCGCCGCCGGCGGCCAGGGTGCCGCCGACGAGCGTCGCGACGATCAGCCAGAGGCGCGGGATCCCGCTTCGCCGCGACGATCATCGTCGGGACGGTCGTGACGAGCAGCAGCTCGATGATCCGCGGCTTGGTGAGCGCGACGTACCCCGCGACACTTCGCCGCGGACGTGCGCGACGCGGCGAGCCGCGGTCATCATGCGCGGATTCTAGGGTCCGGCCGCTTACGTAGGCTGAGCGAGTGGCTCAGGAACGCCGCCGTGTCGATCGCGCCTCGCGCCTTCCGCAGGTTCGCGCTGCGCCAGCTTCGCTGTCGATGATCCTCATCGTCGCTGACCGGCGCGGCCGTCCGCCTCACCGGCTCGGGCCTCGGCTGCCCCGACTGGCCGACCTGCTTCCGCACCGGGTCACCGGCTCGTGGCCAGGTCCACCCGCTCATCGAGTACGCCAACCGCTTCGTGACGGTCCTGCTGCTCGTGCTCTCGTCGTCGCGACCCTCGTCGCCGCGTGGCGGCGCGCGCCGCGTCGCACCGACCTGCGTCGTGGCTGTCCGCGGCCCTCGTCGGCGGGGTCGTCGCCGACGCGCTGCTCGGCGCGCTCGTCGTCTACACCAAGCTCAACCCGTGGCTCGTCTCGCTGCACATGGTCGCTCAGCCTCGGCCATGGTCGTCCTCGGCGGCCGTGCTCTACCACCGATCCAAGTACGTCTACGGACCCGACGCGCGCGCCGACGTGCGCGACCGCGCACTGTCGCCCCGTCGCGCGGCTGCTGTGGGTCCCGTTCGCCGCGACGCTGCTCGCCGGGCACGGTGACGACCGGCTCCGGCCCGCACGCCGGGTCGAGCTCAGGGCCAGCTCGTCGCACGGCGCCTGCCCTTCGCGCTCATCGACGCGGCGTGGGTCCACTCGGCCGCGGCGGTCCTCTTCATCGGTATCGTCACCGGCATCGCCTTCGCGATCTGGCGCGCCGACGTGCCGACCCCGCTCAAGAACGGGGTGCGCCGGCTGGTTGCTCGTCAGCCTCGCCCAGGCCGCGATCGGCGTCACCCAGTACGCGACCCACCTGCCCGCCGCGCTCGTCGAGCTGCACGTCGCCGGCGCGGTATCGCTCACCATCGGCGTCACCCAGTTCCACCTCAAGCAGAGCGCCCACGACCGCGAGCCCGGCACCCGGCGTACCCCGGCGCCCTCGCCCGAGCACCAGCCCGCCTAGCGGGCCTTTGGGCCCTATTGGGACCGCGCGCGGGGCGAGGAGACTACCGTCGGGCTAAAGCCCTGACCCAAGGGGGGACAACGTGGTGAATCTCGGGGCGCTCGTGCCCCTCGACAACCTGGGCCACTACTTCCACTGGCACTGGATCTTCATCAGCTTCGCCAACCTCGCGGTGATCGGGCTGATGGTGGTCGTGTTCGTGACGGCCCTCCTCGCGCCCTTCCCCGGGCGCAAGTCACGCAGGGACGGGCGATGACGACCGACATCGACCGCCAGTGGACGACCCGGCTGCGCAAGCGCGTCGCCGGCAAGCTGCCGCCCGAGAAGCTCCTGCCCGACACCCAACCGACCTACGTCTCGTCGTGGATCTACGTCTTCGGCGTGACGACGATGGCCGCGCTGGCCGTCGTGATCGGCACGGGGTGCATCCTGGCGATCCGCGGCCCGCAGTGGTGGCACGAGAGCGACGTCGGCCACTACGTCAACTCCCTGCACCTGTGGAGCGTCGAGATCTTCTTCTTCGCGATGGTCATCCACCTCTGGGGCAAGTTCTTCATGGCCGCCTGGCGCGGCGGGCGCTCGCTGACCTGGGTGACTCGGCGCGGTCCCTTCCTCACGCTCGATCGTGACGGCCTTCACCGGCTACGTCAGCCAGACGAACTTCGACTCCCAGTGGATCTCCACCCAGGCCAAGGACGGCATCAACGCGACCGGGGCCGGGGCCTACTTCAACGTCCTGAACTTCGGCCAGATGCTCATGTGGCACATCGTGCTCATGCCGATCGCCGCCGTGGTCGCTGACCGCGATCCACGTGCTCATGGTGCGGATCAAGGGCGTGGTGCCCCCCGTTTGAGGAGGGCGCCAAGGCGGAGGTGGCGTCGTGAGCAAGCGCTTCCGCCCCGACGTCGACGCGCCGGAGTGGACGCGGCGGCCACAGCCCCTACGACATCGTCAAGGAGGGCACGATCGCCCTGATCGTCGTGGGCCTGCTGGTCGTCGTCCTGGCGACCGTCTTCGGCTCGCCCGACGAGCAAGCGGTCACGATCAAGACCTGGTCGACCAACATGACCGGTCGACTTCGCCACGACGGCGCTCAGCGAGATGAACGGCACGCGGGCATCGCCGGGTACGGCCCGCCCTACAACAACGCCATCGACCGGCCAGACAGCTCGGGCCGCTCCAGCTGCCCACATGGTCGGCGTGCGCATCCCGATCGACACGACCAAGGACTTCGTGGTCGACCCGCTGGAGTCGCTACCCGGCGAGCGCAACCGCTCGCCTCCGACGCTCGCGCGGTCGGAACTCCGCGAGCGCAGCCACGTCGCCGGGCGTGGGTGGCCAACTACACGAAGGTCAGCCACCACAGCATGACCTTCGTCGAGGGGCACGTCAGGTCATGCCCGCGGCCAACGACGGGCCGGTCCGACGATGATGCGACTCGCAGACCACGATCGCGCGGTCCGGGGCGCTCGACCAGGCGCTCGTCACCGGCAAGGGCGGCTTCTACACGACCGACTACACCAAGGCCCTCCTGTTCCTCGCGGACGGCGCGTACCTGGGCAACATCGGCCGACCACCAGCACCTCGGCGGCGAGCAGTGGGGCATGATGAACGAGACGAGCAGCTACCCGGGCCAGGCGTGGCTGTGGCTCTACACGCTTCTGGTACCAGGTCCCGCCGTTCAACTCCTCGGGCAACGCCGACGCGCTGGTCTGGGGGGTCATGATGGTGCTCTCGGTCGGTCTGATCCTCGTGCCGTTCCTGCCCGGGGTGCGCTCCATCCCGCGCAAGTCCAGGCTGTACCGGGTCATCTGGCGCGAGCACTACCGCTCGGGCGCCTAGCGCCCCGCTCCTGCCACCACCGAGCACCGCACGGGCCCGGTGACGCCCGCGCGCACGCCCGACGGGCCTAGCGGCCGTCCCAGGCGGCCAGCGTGTCGACGAAGGGACGCAGCCCCATCGGGCCCATCGAGAGCGCGCGCTGGTGGAAGGCCTTCACGCTGAACGAGCCGCCCAGGCGCGCGCGGGCGGCCTCGCGGGTCTCGATCCAGGTCCGCTCGCCGAGCTTGTAACTGATCGCCTGGCCCGGGATGCCCAGGTAGCGCTCGACCTCGCTGACCGACATCGCGTGCGGCTGGATGGCCCAGGCGTCGATCAGCGCGACCGCGCGCTCGGGCGTCCAGGCCGAGCCCGCGGTGCCGGTCTCG
Organism: uncultured Actinomycetota bacterium; assembly: GCA_963820815.1. GTDB lineage: Bacteria > Actinomycetota > Acidimicrobiia > Acidimicrobiales > RAAP-2 > RAAP-2. The sequence goes on from CAWGBL010000004.1 coordinate 558,638, forward strand.
CCCAGCGCGTCGTCGAGGCCCTCGGGCACCGGCATCCCCAGGTGCATGCCGATGTCGACGACGATGCGCGCGGCGCGCAGCGCCTGGTTGGCCAGGTAGCCGAACTCCTCGGCCGGCGCGAAGGCGCCGAGCTCGTCCATGAAGCGCTCGGCGTAGAGGGCCCAGCCCTCGCCGACCCCGCTGGTCCACGCCATCTGGCGTTGGAACCGGGTGAGCTCGGCGCGGCGCAGGACGATCATCGCCTCCTGGAGGTGGTGGCCCGGGACCGACTCGTGGTACCAGGTCGAGGGGATCCGCCACCACGGGAAGCGCGTCTCGCCGTTGGTCGGGTACCAGGTCGTGCCCGGCCGCGACAGGTCCTCGCTCGGGCCGATGTAGTACGGCGCGAGCGCCGAGCCGGGCGGCGCGATTCTCGCGTCGCAGAACTGGACCCGCGGGTCGATGTCGAAGTGTGCGCCGTCGAGCTCCTCGACCGCCACCTCGGTGAAGGCGAGCAGCCGCGCGACCAGCGCCTCCTCGCCGTCGACCGCGCCGGCGTCGTCGGCGTCGAGCGCGTCGGCGACCGCCACCACGCTGGGCGCGTCCGGGGCCAGGCGCCGGCCGAGCGAGACCATGCGCTCGTGCAGGGCCCGCAGGTCCTCGACGCCCCACTCGTAGAGCTCGGCGAAGTCGACGTCGATGCCGCTGTAGTACGAGCTCATGACGGCGTAGCGCTCGGCTCCGGCCATGTCGGGCGCCGTCGCGCGCGCGGCGAACTCGTCGCGCAGCCACTCGCCCGTCGCGCCGACCGCCGCCTCGGCGGCGGCCGCCGCCGCGGCGAGCCCGCTGGACTCGCCGTCGACGCCGCAGGACTCGGCGGCGCGCTCGGCGAAGGCCCGGTAGCTGCCGTTGGCGTGGAGGGCGGCCTGCTCGGCCACGCCCAGGATGTGCCGGCGCGGCGCCACGGCGCCCAGGTCGGCCGCCTCGGACAGCCCCGAGCGCCACGTCGCCAGCGCGCCGTCGACCGCCTCGAGCCGGGCGCGGATGGTCGCCGCGTCCTCGGGCGAGGACGCCGACATCAGCTCGAAGACCTGGCGGATCGACGAGACCGGCGAGGAGATCACCGAGGCCGACCGGTAGTCCTCGAGTCGCTCGGCGACGCGGATCCCCGCGCCGAGGCGCTCGGCCATGACGGCGACGGCGACGCGCTCGTCGTCGTTCTGCGGGCTCAGGGCCCCGACGTCGCTGAGCGCGCGACGCGTCGCCTCGAGGCGCTCGCGCCCGGCCGGGACCGAGAAGTCGCTGAGCTGGTCGTCGTAGCCGGGCTCGCCGATGTAGGTCGCGAGCATCGGGTCACGCGCCGCCTCGGCGACGACGTAGCGTTCGGCGAAGTCGAAGATGGGCGACGAAGTGGTGGGTTCGCTCACGGGGTCCTCCGCGGTCGGGTCACCGGGAGTCTAGGGAGTGCCTGCGGGCGGGTCCGGTCTCGACGCCCGTCACCCGGGCGTCACGGCCCGGTTCACGATCCACGCGTGCATCCCGACCTGACGCACCTTCGCGAAGCCCAGCTCCTCGAAGAGCTCGACGGTCGCGCTGAAGAGGAAGCGGTCCTGGGCGGCGCGCCCGTCGGTTACCTCCGAGATCGCCTCGACCAGCCCTCCGCCGGCCGCGGCGATCTGGTCGAGCGCGCCCTCGACCGCCGCGCGCGCGACGCCGCGGTGCCGGTGGCGCCGGTCGACGAAGACGCAGGCGATGCGCCAGCGCGCCGGCTCCGGCGGCTCCTTCTCGTAGGCGCGCCGGTGCTTTAGGTCCAGCGTGTCGGACTCGCCGTACTGGCACCACCCCTGGGCGAGGCCCTCGTCGTCGACGACCAGCGCGGCGTGGGCCCGGCCCGCGCGCACCAGCCGCTCCTTGAGCGTGCGCGGGTCGCTCACCCCTCGCTCGTACTCGACGTGGTTCGGGGCGCACCAGCAGCCCCCGTAGATCCCGTTGTTGCGCTCGACCAGCTCGGCGAAGGCCCCCCAGGTCGAGGCGTCGAGCGAGCGGACGGAGTAGGCCACGGCCGGGATGCTACCGACGGGGCGCGACGCCGCGCGGGCGCCGCGCGAGCGGCCGCGGCGCTCTTTCTGTACGATGCGTCGGCTGGCCGGCGGCCAGCGGGACTCGGGGGGTCGTGATGTCAGTCCTCGTCATCGTCAAGATCAAGGCCGACAAGGCCGCGTTCGAGCGGCTCGTCGCCGAGCGGGGCGACGAGATGAGAGAGATCTCGTCGAGGGGCCGGGCCGCCGGCGCGCTCCACCACCGATTTGGGATGGGCAACGACGGGACCGTCCTGATCCTCGACGAGTGGAGCAGCGCCGAGGCGTTCCAGCAGTTCTTCTCGGACCCCGCGATCGCGGCGGTCATGCAGGACTCCGGGGTCCAGGGAGCGCCGGAGGTCCTGATCGTCGAGGCCCTCGAGACGCCCGACCAGTTCTGATCGGAGCGACTCCGCCAGTCCGGAGTCGCTCCACGACCATCGGGCGGCGGGGGCGGCGCGGCAGCCGTCGCGCTGACTCGGGCGCGACGCCCGGGCCGATGGCGAGCGCCGGCCCGGTGGCGCTCGGCTTCGTGGAGACGATGGGAGTCGAACCCACGACCTCAGGCTTGCAAAGCCCGCGCTCTGCCAACTGAGCTACGTCCCCGCCACCTCGATTCTACCCGGGGTGCTCAGTCGCACCCCGCCCGCGGCGCAGCGCCCGGGCGCGCTCGCGGTCGGCGCGCAGCAGCGCGCGCTGCACGTCGGCCCAGTAGAGCGGGGTCTCCTCGACGGGGGCCGGCGCGCGGTCGGCGCGCGAGAAGACGACGAACGCGACCGCCCACATCGGCCCGTAGGCGCCGAGCTTGGCGACGAAGCCCGCGACCTGCTGGTCGAGCAGCGGGCTCAGGTGAACCAGCGCGCGCTGGCCGTGCAGGGCCGGGTACAGCGGGTGGCGAGCGAAGATCCACACGATCGACAGGCTCGTGACGACGACGCTCGACGCGACGAGGTAGCCGGCGCGCGCGATCGGCGAGAGCACCCGCGTCCCGGGCACCACGTGGATGACCGGCAGCCAGAGCAGCAACCCGGCCGCGAGGGTGGCCGCGACCACCGCGCCGCGGCCCAGCGACGAGCGCGCGCCCCAGTCGACCACCGGGGTGATCAGGGTGAGCGTCGAGACGACCGTGACGACCGCCAGCGCGGCGCCGGGGTGACCGAGCACGCGCGCGGCCCGGTCGAACGGCGCCGGCCGGGTGAGCCGGTCGAAGACCTCGGTCGGCGTCGCGCGCAGGATGAGGGGCGCCGCCACCAGCATCACGACGAGGCGCTGGAGCGTGGCCACGGTGAGCGACACCGACGCCGCCAGGTCCCCGACCGGCCAGGCAACGACCGCGAGGAGGACGACGAGCGCGAGCTCGAGGCGCCGTCGCAGCCGCGGGTCGCGCACCGCGGCGTGGTGGGCGGCGCCGGCGGCCACGATGACGGCGATCTCGACCAGGTGCCAGCGGAACGGCAGGCCCGTCACGGGGCCGTCGGCACCCGGTGGCCCTTGACCGCGGCGACGAAGGCCCGGTGGTCGGCGCGGTTGCGGTCGCGGTAGCCGAGGGCGAACTCCCCGAGGCACCGGGCGAACTGGCGGCCCTCGCCGACGTAGCCGGCGACCCCGGCGGCCGCGCCGCCGCGCGCGTGCGCGCGCGCCAGCGTCCACGCGCAGACCCGGCCGTAGGCCGCGAGCGACTTGGCCGACAGCCGCGCCAGGTCGACCGACGCGCGGTCGTCGTAGAGCTGGCGCACGTAGAACGACCGGCCGTCATCCCCGGGCGCCCAGCCGAGCAGGTCGTCGGGGGTGGCCTGCAGGAGGCGCTGGCCCTCGACGACGCGGCGGGCCTCCTCGGTCGACGCCCCGTCGCCGCGCGCGACCGCCAGCGCCGAGCGGGTCGCCTCCTTGACCTGCAGCACGAGCGCGTCGTCGTCGTCGCGCCCCAGGTAGAGCGCGCCGAAGCACTCGAGCCCCACCGAGCCGACCCCGCGCACCAGGCGCGCCGTGTCGGCCAGCGTGAACTGCTCGAGCAGGGCGCGCCGGTCCGAGGCCAGCGACACGGGGTAGCGCGCGAGCGCGGCGTCGAGCTGCGCGCGCGACACGCGCGCCGGGTCCTCGTCGAGCTCGGTCACCAGCGGCGGCGCGGGGCGGAACCGCGCCGACTCGCCCTCGTAGTCGACGAGCTGGGCGAAGTGGCGCGCGTCGTCCGTGCGCGCCCGGCGGATCACGCGGTCGGCGGCGCGCGCCGCGCCCACCGTGAAGAACCCGCGCAGGTCGGCCAAGTCCTGCTCGACGTCGAGCGCCGAGTACCACACGGCGAGCCGGCTCCAGAGCGCGAACCGCCCGATCGAGCGCTGGTACTCGCTGGCCGCGGCCTCGACCGCGGCGCGCTGGTCGGCCTCGGCGAGCCCGACCTCGTCGCCGACGATCGCCAGCGACGCGACGAGGCGCTTGACGTCGAACTCGAAGGGGCCGCGGTCGGCCTCGTCGAAGTCGTTGACGTCGAAGACCAGGCGGCGCTCGGGTGAGGTGAAGACCCCGAAGTTGGCCGCGTGCGCGTCGCCGCAGAGGGTCACGTCGATCCCGGTGGCCGCCCCGGCCACCAGGTCGTCGGCCATCACCAGGGCCGCTCCGCGCAGGAAGGCGAACGGCCCGACCGCCATGCGCGAGTAGCGCAGCGGGGCCAGCGCGGCCACCCGGGCCTCCCCCTGGTCGAGCAGCCGCCCGACCGGGTCGTAGCCGGCGGGCCGGTCGGCGACCTCGCTGAGCGCGCGGCGCGGCACGGCCGCGCGCACCGCGCGGCCGGCCTCGCGGCGCTCGCCGACGCTCACGGCGCCCCCACCGCGACGCGAGCGCGCGCCGCGCGCCAGCGCGGGCCGAGCCGGCCGACGACCAGCGCGGAGATCACCGCGTCGCAGACGAGGATCGCCCCGGGGAAGACCGCGCCCTCGGTCGTGAAGTGGCGCAGGGTGAGCAGGGTGATCGCGCAGTTGACCGCGCCGGTGACGAAGACCTTGGGCGACTCGGTCTCGGGCGCCAGCCACGACTTGCGCACGGTCGGGAGCGCGGCCACCTGGTCGGCGCTGATGAACGCCACCAGCGCGACCGTCGGCTCGTGGATGACGGCCCAGAAGACGATCCCGACGACCGAGACGCAGCCGCAGGCGAGGTCGAAGGGGCCGACGCGCCACACCGACTTCGGGTTCCAGAACGAGGCGGCGACGACGATCAGGGGCACCACGCCGAACATCAGCGTCATCACCGCGGCCAGCCCGACGTGGCTCTGGACCTCGACGACGAAGGCCAGCACGCCGGCGACGCCCCAGAGCCCCCACGACACTCGGTTGGGCTGGGTCTCGCCGCGCAGCGTCGCGCGCACGTAGTCGTAGACGCCGTAGAGCGCGAGCGCGGCCGCGAGGTAGACGAACCGCGGGTCGATCACCCCCTCAGTCTGCCGCCCGGGGCCGCCGGCGCCCACCGGTAGTGTCGCGCGGTGGACGCGCGCGAGTTCCTGGGCCTAGAGCGCGACGCGGACCGCCGCTGGTCGTTCACGGTCACCGAGCGCCTCATCACCCCGGGCCACTTCCTCTACGGCGGCGCCGGCCTGGCCGCGGGACTCACCGCGCTCGAGGAGGCGACCGGGCGGCCGACCGTGTGGGGCACGGCCCAGTACCTCAGCCACGCCCGAACGGGGGCGCGCGTCGAGCTGACGGCCGAGCTCGTCGCCGTGGGAAAGCGCATCACCCAGGCGCGCGCGACGGCGAGCGCCGAGGGCCGCGAGGTCCTGACCGTCACCGCGGCGCTCGGCACCGGCGAGCTCTCGGCGGTCGAGCCGTGGGCGGCGATGCCCGACGTCCCGGCGCCGGGCGACTGCCCCGCGCGCCACGTCCCGCGCTCGCTCGGCGCCAACCTCTTCGAGCACCTCGAGAGCCGCATCGCGCTCGGGCGCAGCTGGGACCAGCTCGACGGCACCCCGGGCAGCCCCCGCTCGGCGGTGTGGATCCGCCTGCCCGGCCACCTCGAGCCGTCGGCGGCCACCCTGGCCATCTTCGGCGACTACGTGTCGGGCGGGGCGATGGAGCCGCTCGGGCGCATGACCTTCGGCACGAGCCTCGACAACACGCTGCGCGTCGCGACCCTCGAGCCCACCGAGTGGGTGCTCTGCGAGATCGTGATGCACGCGCTCGTCGACGGGTTCGGCCAGGGGACCGCGTGGCTCTGGAGCGAGCGCGGAACGCTGCTCGCGACCGCGAGCCAGTCCTTCGCCGCCCGACTGCGCGAGGGACAGGACTTCGAGCGTCCGGGGACCCTGCGGTAGAGTTGACCCCCTGCGGGGCTATAGCTCAGTCGGTTAGAGCGCGTCACTGATAATGACGAGGTCGTAAGTTCGATTCTTACTAGCCCCACCACGCGCCACTACGACCGGCGACGGACGCCCGCCCGCCCGGACTCGGCCGCTGCGACGCCCGTCCCTAATGTGAGGCGATGGTGCGCCGCGCGAGCCGAGCGAGTGCGATGGCGCTGGTCGTCGCGATCGGAGTCGCGTCCGTCGCCGGAGCGAGCCCTGGCGCCGGCCGTCCCTCCCCGCGCACGGCGTCGCCAGTGGGCTGGGAGCCCGAGCTCCTCGCCCCCGTCCACGGGTCGCCGCACGCCTACCTGCTCGAGGGGCGTCGGTCACCGTGCTCGGGACCGCCGCGGCTTCGCCTGGTCCCGGTCGCCGTCACCGGCGCCGTCGGAGCCGCGAGGACCCTCCCTCCCTATGACCCCTATCACTGCCAGCCGACCGGGACGATCGGCTCCATCGCCTTCGCGACCGTCGATGACGGCATCGTCCTGGAGTACTCGCCGGCCGACCTCCCGAGGCTCTACTCCACGACCGACGGCGGCCGGTCGTGGCGCGCTCGGCCCCTCGTGGACGCTGCGACCTCCGGCTCGGCGCGCGACTTCTCCGTCACGCCGCGCGGGATCTCCTACCTGACGACCCGCTGCTCGACGGACTACTGGTGCCGTGACTTCACCCTCGAGTCCTCGTCGTGGTCGTCGACGTCGTGGCTCGCGACGCCCCTCCCCGTCCCCGAGACGCAAGGGGGGGTGGCGCACGCGCGCTTCGGCGACGCGCTATGGATCTACGACCTGCACTTCCAGGGAATCACCCTCTACCACTCGCCCACGGGCCGGGCGCCGTTCACGCACTGGTCGGCCAGCCAGCTGGGGTCGGTCGCGGCCTGCAGCCTGACGCCCACGTCGCCGACGCACCTCTGGGCCGAGTGCCCGACCGGGATGATGGTCTCGTTCCTCGTGTCGGGCGACGGAGGGCGCACGTGGCGCGCGGTCTCGAAGTACCAGTTCTACGGCACGGGCGGCGGCACGTTCGACCCTGTGTCATCGTCGCTCGCCTTCCTCGACTACGGGTCGGCGGAGAAGACGTCTGGGGCCGACCTCTTCAGGGTCGGCGCGGACGGCCACTCCACCCCCGTCGGGCGGTTCGAGTGCTTCGACGCCGGCACCATGGACTTCGAATCGGCGAACTCGGGGATCGCGCTCTGCCTCTCGCCCACGTCGGGCTCGTCGCGGCCGGTCCTCGAGCGCACTTCCGACGGCGGCCGCACCTGGGTCGTGGTGGCTCTCGGCTCGTGAGACCCGCCCGGGCGCTGGACCCGCGTGCCAGGGTGGGGCGGTGACCGCCGACCTCGACGCCGACCCCGCCCGCGCCATCGACCTCTGCCGCGCCGCGCACCAGCGCCTGGCCCGCGACGTGGTGCCGCTCACCGACGACGACGCGCGCGCACCGAGCCGCCTGCCCGATTGGAGCGTCGGCCACGTCCTGACGCACGTGGCGCGCAACGCCGACGGGCACGCCCACCGGCTCGAGGCGGCGCTGCGCGGCGAGGACGCCCCTCGCTACCCCGGGGGCTCCGGGCAGCGCGCCCGAGAGATCGCCGAGGGCGCGGCCCGGCCGGCCGCCGCGCTGGCCGCCGACGTCGTCGCAACCCAGACGCGGCTCGAGGCGGTGTGGGACGAGTGCGTCGCCGCCGGGTGGCCGAACGCGACCCTCCTCGGGTCCGACGACTGGCCGACCACCTCGAGCCCGGTTCGCCGCCTGCGAGAGGTCGAGGTCCACCACCTCGACCTGGGCCGCGGGTACTCGAGCGCTCAGTGGGACGACGACTACGCGCGCTGGGAGCTCGCCCGGGTGCTGGCCGGGCTGGCCGGGCGCGTGGCCTCGGCCGACCAGGCGCGCGACCTGGTGGTCTGGCTCACCGGGCGCGGCCCGGCGCCCGCGCGCGTCGACTTAGAGCCCTGGTAGGCGCGTCCCGGGAAGGGCTCGGGTCCTTGGGTACTCTGGCGAGCGGTGGACCCCCGGGCGAGGAGTGGGACGGCGGCCCGGCGTTCGGACGCGGGCGGCCTCCGGTGAGCGAGGCCGTCGACGACGGCCGCCTGGCCGAGATCGCCACCGCGGTGCAGATGTTCGCGGCGCTGCGCTTCGACGCGCGCGCGCCCGACGCCGGCCGCGGCGACGTGGTCGACGCTCTCGCCGCGAGCGTCAACTTCCTGGGCGAGGAGCTCACCGCGACCTTCTCGGACCTCCAGCGCCGGCTCGAGGACGCGACCTCCCAGCTGGGCGCGGCCGGGGCCGCGGACCGGCCGGCCCTGGCCGACCCCCTGACCGGCCTGGGCAACCGCTTCCTGGCCGAGGAGCGCGTCAGCCACCGGGTGGCGACGGCCGATCGTCGCCCGGCGCACTTCGCCGTCATCCTTCTAGACCTGGACGGCTTCGCCGCGGTCGTCGAGCGGGTCGGGCGCCGGGCCAGCGACCACGTGCTCATCGAGGCCGGCTCGAGGATCCGCAGCCTGCTGCGGCGCGGCGACACGGCGGCGCGCGTCGCGGCCGACGAGTTCCTGATCCTGCTCGACGAGGTCGACGACTCCGAGTCGGTCGAGGGGATCGCCGGCCGCCTGGCCGACTCGCTGCGCCTGCCCATCGACGCCGAGGGCGAGCGCGTCAGCCTCACCGCCGGCGTCGGCATCGTCGTCAGCTCGGGATCAGCGACCTCGGCCGAGTCGATCATGGCCGCGGCCCAGGCCGCGCTGGGAGACGCCAAGCGCTCCGGCGCGGACGGGCGCGTCCTCTACAACGACCACCGCCACGGCGGCGGGTAGCTACGCCCCGGTGCCCGGGGAGAGCAGCTGGGTGTGCGTGCTCGCGAGCTTGGTGCAGACCGAGATCTTGAGCGCGAGGTAGCGCGGGTTGACGAACCCGGCCAGCGAGACCTTCACGCCGCTGGCGTTCTTCGGCCCGCAGGTCGACGCCGAGTAGTTCGCGGTCTCGCCCACGCCGTAGGGGTCGTTGACCGACTGGCCCTTCTTGAGCGTGTGGCGCGCGGGCATCTGGCCCATCGAGTTGTTGCGCGCGGCCGGGCCGACCTTGGCGTGCGACGCGCCGGCGACCGGCTGGACGGCCGGCACGCCCCAGATCACGCACGTGCCGCCCTTGTTGGTGAAGATGATCGGGTAGTAGATGGTCCCGGCGGCCCCGTTGGACTGGCCGACCGTCAGCTTGATCTGCGACGACGTGCAGTTGGGCGCCGCGGCGAGCGCCGGTGAGCTCGAGAGCAGCGTGACGCCGCCGAGCAGCGCCACGGCCGCGATGGTGGACTTGAGGACTCGCATGGACACCCCTTTGGTTCTTGACTCCGCCCTGTCCGCCCGGGGGGGCGACTTACACCCGGGGGCCAAGGGCCGCCCGCGACTGGGTTAGCGTCGACACCGGCAGGGAGGCGACGTGGCCGAGGACCGCAGTTCCATGTCGAGCGTCGAGCGAGAGCGGGCGTCGGTCTTCCACTCCTGGTCGGCCCAGAGCCAGCTGCGACCGATGATGGTCGCGAGCGCGCACGGTGTCTACGTCACCGACGAGGCCGGCGTCACCTACCTCGACCTCTCGAGCCAGCTGGTCAACACCAACGTCGGACACCAGCACCCCGCCGTCGTCGCCGGGATCGTCGAGCAGGCGCAGCGCCTCTGCACCATCGCGCCCCAGCACGGCTACGAGGCGCGCTACCACGCCGCCGAGCTCATCCTCGACCGGTCATTCGCCGGCGCGGCCAAGGTCTTCTTCACCAACGGCGGCACCGAGGCGGTCGAGCACGCGACGCGCATGGCCCGCCTGCACACCGGCCGGGCCAAGGTGCTCTCGGCCTACCGCAGCTACCACGGCGCGACCGCGACCTCGATCAACCTGACCGGCGACCCGCGGCGCTGGCCGAGCGACACCGCCTCGGCGGGCGTCGTCCACTTCTTCGGCCCCTTCCTCTACCGATCGGCGTTCCACGCGTCCGACGAGGCGGCCGAGTGCGAGCGCGCGCTCGAGCACCTGGCCGCGGTGGTCGACTTCGAGGGGCCGGGCACGATCGCCGCCATCGTGCTCGAGACGATCCCGGGCACGGCCGGGATCATGCTCCCGCCGCCCGGCTACCTGGCCGGGGTGCGCGCGCTGTGCGACCGCCACGGGATCGTGATGGTGCTCGACGAGGTGATGTGCGGCTTCGGGCGCGCCGGCGCGTGGTTCGCCTACCAGCTCTACGACGTGGCCCCCGACCTGGTGACCTTCGCCAAGGGCGTGAACAGCGGCTACGTCCCCCTGGGCGGCGTCGTGATCTCCGAGGCGATCGCCGCCTCGTTCGCCGACCGGGTCTACCCCGGCGGGCTCACCTACTCCGGCCACCCGCTGGCCTGCGCCGCGGCGGTCGCGACGATCGAGGCAATGGAGGCCGAGGGGATCGTCGAGAACGCGAGGGCGATCGGCGCCGAGGTCCTCGGCCCGGGACTGGCCGAGCTGGCGCAGCGCCACCCGGTCATCGGCGAGGTCCGCGGGACCGGGGTCTTCTGGGCCCTCGACCTGGTGAGGGACCGCGCGACGCGCGAGCCGCTCGCCCCCTACGGGGGGACGTCGAGCGCGATGGCCGACCTCGTCGCCGCGGCCAAGGCCGAACGGCTTCTGACCTTCACCAACTTCCACCGCCTGCACGTCGTGCCGCCGTGCACGATCACCCCCGACGAGGCGCGCGAGGGGTTGGCCCGGCTCGACCGCGCGCTGGCCGCGGCCGACGCGCACTACGCGCGGTAGCGGCCCGGGCGCGATGCCCTGGGCGCGCCGGCGGTTCCGGTCGGCCAAGGTCGCCGACCCCGACCCGACCTTCTGGACCGCCAAGCTCCTCTCGACCGCGATGGGCGAGTCGACGTCGGACTACCTGGTCCACCGCTTCAACCCCGAGCTCGCGGTCCTGGCCGTCGCGGTCGTCTTCGTCGTCGTCCTGGCCAACCAGCTCGCCGCCCCGCGCTACCTCGTCGGCGCCTACTGGTCGGCGGTCGCGCTGGTCGGGGTCTTCGGCACGATGTGCGCGGACGTGGCCCACGTCGCGCTTCACGTGCCCTACGGCGCGTCCGCGACCGGCTTCGCGCTCGCGCTGGGCGCGGTCTTTCTCACGTGGTCGCGCACGCAGGCCACGCTCTCGATCCACGACGTCACGACGCGCGCGAGGGAGCTCTACTACTGGGCCGCGGTGGTCGCGACCTTCGCCCTGGGCACCGCGGCCGGCGACCTGTCGGCCTACACGTTCGGCCTGGGCTACCTGCGCTCGGCCGCGGTCTTCGCCCTGGCGATCCTGATCCCGGCCGTCGCCTACGCCGCGTTCCACGTCAACTCCGTGGCGTGCTTCTGGGCCGCCTACGTCCTCACCCGGCCCCTGGGCGCGTCGGTCGCCGACTACCTCGGCAAGGCCAGGGCGGACGGCGGGCTCGGCTGGGGCGCCGGCTGGGTCGCGCTCGGCTTCGCCGCGCTCATCGTGGCCGTCGTGGCGGGGCGCGCGGCCCCGGCCGCCCGGTCGCGCCGGCCGGCGCGGCCGGTACCATTCGCCTGATGCCCGCGGTCACCGTCGACAACCCGCTCGAGCTGCCGCGCGCCGCGTCGCCGGCCGAGGGAGCGCGCGCGCGCCGGGTCACGACGGTCACCACCGCGCCGCGCGGCCTCGAGGGCGAGGGCTTCCCGGTGCGGCGCGCCTTCTACGGGATCGACCTGGCCGACCTCGACCCCTTCGTCCACATGGACCAGATGGGCGAGGTCGACTACGGGCCGGGCGAGCCCAAGGGCACGCCCTGGCACCCCCACCGCGGCTTCGAGACGGTCACCTACATGATGGAGGGGACCTTCCTGCACCAGGACTCCATCGGCGGCGGCGGCACGATCCAGAACGGCGCCACCCAGTGGATGACGGCCGGCGCGGGGATCCTGCACATCGAGCGCCCGCCCGACGCGCTCATCGACTCGGGCGGGCTCTTCCACGGGGTGCAGCTCTGGGTCAACCTGCCGGCGCGCCTCAAGATGACCCACCCGCGCTACCAGGACCTCGAGGCCGGGCAGGTGACGCTGCTCACCAGCGAGGGCGGCGACACGATCCTGCGCGTGATCGCCGGCGGCCTGGGCGACGCGCGCGGCCCCGGGGTCACGCACACGCCGATCTCGCTGGTGCACGCGACCCTCTTCCCGGGCGCCACCCTGCGCCTGCCCTGGGAGCGGCGCTACAACGCGCTCACCTACGCGCTGGCCGGGCGCGGGACCGCCGGCGAGGAGCGGGCCGACCTGGCCGAGGGCCAGATGGCCGTCCACGCCGACGGCGACTACCTGGTGCTGGCCGCCGACGAGTCCCAGGACTCGCGCACCGACGCCTTCGAGGTCCTCGTCCTCGGCGGCGAGCCGATCGGCGAGCCGGTCGCCGCCTACGGCCCCTTCGTCATGAACACCCGCGCCGAGCTGGCCCAGGCCTTCGAGGACTACCAGGCCGGGCGCCTCGGCCAGATCCCGGCCGACCACATCTAGGCCCCGTCGGCCTCACGGTGCAGCAGGAACGTCCCCGCGCCGCGGCTGACGACGTCCCCGGCCGCGCTCGACAGCGTCGCCTCGGCGTGCGCCACGTCGCGCGCGACGCGCACGACCTCGCCGCGCACCCGGTAGGCCTCGCCGGTCTTGGCCGCGCGCACCAGCGACGTCGAGAGCTCGACCGTCGCCGCGGTGCGGTCCTTGCCCGAGAGCGCCGCGTTGATCGCGAAGTTCATCGCCGCGTCGAGCAGCACCGCGTGCACGCCGGCCTGGACCGCGCCGTGGGGGTTGGCCGGCCAGGGCGGTCGGCTCGAAGCCGCCCTCGACCCAGCCGAGGTCCTCGCCGTCGACGCCGTAGGACGTGAGCGACGCGCCGAGCGCGCCGATGATCGCCATGCCGCCGTCGCCGAGCCACCGGTCCATGTCGCGGCGCGCCACGCCCGCGACCCTACCCCCGGCGGCCACGTAGTCTCTTCGTCGAGGAGGTCGCATGAGGGACGCGGTGATCGTGGACGCGGTGCGCACGCCCGGGGGCAAGCGCAACGGCAAGCTCGGCGGCTGGCACGCCGTCGACCTGGCCAGCGAGGCGCTGCGCGCGCTCGAGGAGCGCAACGACCTCGACCCGGCGCTGGTCGAGGACGTCATCATGGGCTGCGTCAGCCAGGTCGGCGAGCAGGCCTTCAACGTGGGCCGCATCGGCGGTGCTGGCGGCCGGCTGGCCCGAGTCGGTGCCGGCGACCAGCGTCGACCGCCAGTGCGGGTCGAGCCAGCAGGCGATCCACTTCGCCGCCCAGGGCGTGATGGCCGGCGCCTACGACGTCGTCGTCGCCGCCGGGGTCGAGGTCATGACGCGCGTGACGATGGGCGCCTCCATCGGCGCTGACGCCGGCTTCCCCTTCGGGCCCCGGGTTCGCGAGCGCTACGAGGCCCGCGGCGGGCTGGTCAACCAGGGCCTCGGCGCCGAGATGATCGCCGACCAGTGGGGGCTCAGCCGCGAGGACCTCGACGCGCTTCAGCGCCGCAGAGCCACCAGCGCGCGGCCCGCGCCACCGCCGAGGGCCGGTTCGAGAACGAGATCGTGCCGGTGGCCGTGCGCGACGCCCAGGGCGACGCCGACCGACGAGGTGATGACCGCCGACGAGGGGATCCGCGCCGACTCCACGGTCGAGACGCTGGGCAACCTCAAGCCGGCGTTCAAGGAGGACGGCAAGATCACCGCCGGCAACTCCAGCCAGATCACCGACGGCGCGTCGGCGGTGCTGGTGATGTCGGCCGAGCGCGCCGACGAGCTCGGCTACCGCGGCCCGCGCGCGCTTCCACGCCTTCGCCCTGGCCGGCGTCGACCCGGTCACGATGCTCACCGGCGCCGATCCCGGCGACCGCCAAGGTCCTCGAGCGCGCGAAGCTCACCCTGGACGACATCGACCTGGTCGAGATCAACGAGGCCTTCGCGCCGGTCGTGCTCGCCTGGGCCAAGGAGCACGGCGCCGACCTGTCCAAGGTCAACGTCGAACGGCGGGGCCATCGCGCTCGGCCACCCGCTGGGGGCCTCGGGGGCGCAAGCTCATGGCGACCCTGGTCAACGAGCTCGAGCGCACCGGTGGCCGCTGCGGCCTGCTCACCATGTGCGAGGGCGGCGGCCTGGCCAACGCGACGGTGATCGAGCGGCTCTAGGGGCAACCCTGAGGCCTCGGGGCCGCCCCCGGGGTCATCCCCAATAGGAACGGCGCCCGGACCTCCGTAGGTTCGGGGCGTGACCGACACCCCCATCCTCGAGCTTCGACGCGTGAGCCGGACCTTCGGAGCCGGCGAGACCGAGGTCCACGCGCTGGCCGACGTGAGCCTCCGCGTGGCGTCCGGCGAGATGGTGGCCGTCATGGGGCCCTCGGGGTCGGGCAAGTCGACCCTGCTGGCCATGGCCGGGACGCTCGAGCGCCCGTCCGACGGGCTCGTGCTCATCGACGGCGCGGACGTCGCCACGCTGGGGCGGGCCGAGGTCGCCCGCCTGCGCCGGCGCGCCATCGGCTTCGTGTTCCAGGACCTCAACCTGCTGCCGGGCCTGAGCGCGATCGAGAACGTGGCCCTGCCCCTCGAGCTCGACGGGGTGCGCGCGGGCCGGGCGCGCGAGAGCGCGGCCGAGTCGATGGCGACCGTGGGTCTGGCCGAGCGCGTCGACTTCTACCCCGACCAGCTCTCCGGCGGCGAGCGCCAGCGCGTCGCCATCGCGCGCGCGGTCACCGGCGGGCGCCACCTGCTGCTGGCCGACGAGCCGTCCGGGTCGCTCGACCAGGCCAACGCCGAGGCCGTGATGGGCCAGATCCGCGCGGCCTGCCACGCCGGGGTGGCCGCCGTCGTGGTCACCCACGACGCCCACCTGGCGGCCATGGCCGACCGGGTGGTCCGCCTGCTCGACGGCCGCGTCGTCGACGCAGCGGCCGGCTGATGAGCGCCCCGGCGCGCCGGGCGGTCCGGCGATGGACCTGGCGGCTCTTCGCGCGCGAGTGGCGCCAGCAGACGCTGATCGTGCTCCTCATCGCGCTCGCGCTGGGCGCGACGATCGTCGGCGCCGCGGCCGCGGTCAACGCCCCGTCCCCCGACAACATCGACGTGGGCAACGCGACGTCGGGAGTGACCTTCACCCCCACCGGCGCCGGCGCCGCCCAGGTCGCCTCGGTCACCGCGATCCTGCACCGGCCCGTCGACGTCATCGTCAACGAGGGACTCAACGTCCCGGGACTCACGTCGACGTTCGACCTGCGGAGCCAGGACCCGCACGGCCGCTACGGCTCGGCGCTGGTGCGCCTGACGGCGGGCCAGTACCCGACCGGGCCCGGGCAGGCCGCGGTGTCGCCGCCGGTCGCCAGCGCCCTCGGCCTGCGGGTGGGCTCGACGCTGACGGCCGGCGCGCGGCACTGGCGCGTCGTGGGCCTGGTCGAGGACCCGCTGAGCCTGCTCGACGCGTTCGCCCTCGTCGCCCCGGGGCAGGTGCCACGGCCGAGCAGCGTCACGGTCCTGTTCGACGGCGCCGTGCCGCACCCCACCCACCTGGGCCTGTCCAACCTCATCGTCCTGTCGCGGAGGTCGTCGAACGGCACGTTCGGCCCGGGCGTCATCGTCGACGGCGCCGCGGCGCTCGGCCTCTCGCTGATCGGCCTCGTCTCGATCGCCGGCTTCACGGTGATCGCCCAGCGGCGCCTGCGCTCGCTCGGCCTGCTGCGCGCCCTCGGGGCGACGGACCGCAACGTGCGCCAGGTCGTGCGAACCAACGGCGCCCTCGTCGGCCTGGCCGGGACGGTCCTCGGCGCGCTGCTCGGCCTCGCCGCGTGGGCGGCCTACCGCCCGCGCCTCGTGTCGAGCAGCCACCACGTGATCGCCCTGAGCGCACTGCCGGCCGCGCCGGTGCTCGGCGCGCTCGCCCTGGCGCTCGTCACCCCGGTGCTCGCCTCGGCGCGGCCCGGGCGCGCCGTCGCGCGCCTCAGCGTCCTCGACTCCCTCGCCGCGCGCCCCGCGCCCCCCAAGAACGTCACGCGGTCGGCCATCCCGGGCGTCGCGATCGGCGTCATCGCGGTCGTGCTGCTCGGCGACGCCGCCGCGTCGCGCAGCTCGTCGGCCGGCCTGGTCCTCTTCGGGCTCGTCGCCCTCATCATCGGCGTGGTCCTCCTGTCGCCGACCCTGGTCGCGCTCATCGGGCGCCTGGGCCGCCGCGCCCCGCTGGCCGCGCGGCTCGCGCTGCGCGACCTCGGCCGCTACCGGGCGCGCTCGGCGTCGACCATGTCCGCGGTCAGCATCGGGGTGATGATCGCCATGATCGTGATGCTCGCGACGACCGCGCGCTACGCGAACGTCCTTGACTACGTCGGCCCCAACATGACGGCCAACCAGCTCGTCGTCTACACCCAGGCACGGGGGCCGAACCCGTCGGTGAGCTCGCCCGCCTCGGCGTCGGCCGCCGCGGCGGCCGAGCGCCAGATCGCCGACCAGCTCCACGCGACGAGCCAGGTCGGCCTCTACCAGACCGGCGCGACCCTGCTGCACGACGCGAACGGGCGCAACTGGTCCGGGCAGCTCTACGTCGCGACGCCGGCGCTGATCCGCGCCCTCCACGTCAGCGCGTCGTCGATCGACCCCGGGGCCGACATCCTCACGGTCCGGCCGGGGCTCGACTCGCAGTCCAAGATGATGCTCGTCTACGGGAAGTACTTCCAGCCGGGCAAGGGCGGCCGGGGCGGCGGCCGGCCCTTCGACACCGGCCCGACCATCACCGCGGCCGCCTGCCCGCCCCACGAGTGCCTCGCCAACCCGGTGATCCAGGAGGTGAGCGGGCTGCCGTCGGGCACCTCGGTGCCCAACACCGTGATCACCGAGCACGGCCTGGCCGCCATCGGGCTCGCCGGCCAGGCGGGCCTCGCCGCGTGGATGATCACGACCGCCTCGCCGATCACCACGGCCCAGGTCGCCGCGGCGCGCCAGGCGGCCGCGCTGGCCGGCATGAGCGTCGAGTCCAAGAACGAGATGCCCACCTCCAACCAGGTCTCCTTCTGGGCGACGCTGGCCGCCTTCGCCATGGCGCTCGCCGTGCTGGCCATGTCGATCGGGCTGATCCGCGCCGAGTCGGCCGGCGACCGCCGGACCCTCGCGGCGACCGGGGCGCGCCCCTCGACCCTGCGCACGGTGACCGCGTGGTCGGCCGGGGCCATCGCGCTGTCCGGCGCGCTGCTCGGCGCGCTCGGCGCCTACGTGGCCGGCGCGGCGGTCTTCGCCAAGCAGCCCATGACCGGCAGCGTCATCGGCGACCTCACCCAGGTCCCAGCGGCCAACCTGCTGGCGGTCTTCGTCGGCCTGCCCCTGGTCGCCGCGCTCGGCGGCTGGCTGCTGGCCGGGCGCGAGCCGTCGGGGCTGTCGCGCGCGCCGGACTAGCGGTAGCGCGTCGCCAGGTAGAACGCGGCGAACATCGTCGCCAGGCCGGTCGCCAGGTACCACGGCGAGACCGAGCCGGGCAGGACCTGCAGGTAGTTGAGGATGATGACCAGCACGCCGAAGAGCAGCAGGTCCAGCAGGAGCCAGCCGTACCAGGCCGGGCTGTGGTCGGCGCTGGGCGGCTTGGCCGCGGTCACCCGGCCGCGCGCGAGCGGGTCGACGTAGCGCCCGACGGTCTTGGGCGGCTTGCGCCGGGCGGTGGCCACGAGCCGCGAGCCTACCGCCGCCCTACGGGCAGACCGTGAGGTCGACGCTCGAGCCGTAGGGCACGGTCGACCCGCCGGGAACGCTCTGGGAGTCCACGGTGCCCGAGTTGGCGGTCGAGCAGTCGAGCGACGTCGACTGGGTCACCGTGCCCACGACGAGCCCCTGGCCCTGGAGCGTGGTCTGGGCGGTGCCCGCGGTGTCGCCGATCACGGTGCGCACGATCACCGGGCAGAAGCCCGACGAGATGATGAGCGTGACCGACGACCCGGGCGGGACCGACGCGCCGCTGCCGGGGTTGGTCGCGACGACGAGGCCGCCCTTGACCGTGTTCGAGCACTGGCGCGGCCGCGCCGCGGCGACGACCAGGCCGTCGGCGCCCAGCACGTTGGAGGCCTCGACCGGGTTCTGGCCCGGCGACCGGAGGCACCAGGATCGGCGCGTTGGGGCTCAGCAGCGTGAGGGTCACCGTGTCGCCCGAATGGGCGTTGGCGCCGCCGCTCGGGCTCTGGGCCAGGACCGTGTCGGGCTTGGGATTGCCCACCGGGCTGACCGTGGTGAAGTTCAGCTTGTAGTTGAGGCCCTTGTTGGACAGGGTGTTCTCGGCGTCGCTCAGCGCCTGGCCGGTCACGTCGGGCACCGTCACCGGGACGATGACGACGCCGAGGCTGACCTGGAAGTTGACCACCTCGTTCTTGGAGACGCTGGCGCCGGCCTTGGGCGTCGTGGCCACGACCGTCCCCTTGGCCTTGGCCGACGAGACCTGCGTCGTCGTGCCCGGCGTGAGCCCGTCGGCGCGCACCGTGGCCACGGCCGTGGCGATCGGCTGGCCCACCAGGTCGGGCATCGACGTGACCCCGCCCGACCCCTTGGACGCGAAGTAGGCGATCGCCCCCGCGGCCACCAGGGCGACCACGACGATCGCGGCGATGGCGCCCGAGGGCACCGAGCGCCGCCGGCGCACGTCGGTGCGCGGCCCGGACATCGTGGGCACCGACTGGGTCCGCTCGCCCGGCGAGACGGCGGCGACCGTCCGGGTCGCGTCGTTGAGGTAGTAGCTCGGGTCCTTGGTCGCGGCCAGGACCGGCCGGCCCTCGGAGAAGCGGATCAGGTCGGCGCGGAACTCGTCGGCGCTCTGGTAGCGCTGGCCCGGCGACTTGGCCAGCGCCTGGTCGACGATCGCCTCCATGTCGTGGGGCACCGACTCGGTGAAGTCGGTCATCGGCGGCACGGCGGCGCGCACGTGCATGTGCGAGACCTCGACCGGCGTGTCGCCGATGAACGGCGGGCGCCCGGCGAGCATCTGGTAGAGGACGACGCCCAGGGAGTAGACGTCGCTGCGGCCGTCGACCGCCGAACCCTCGGCCTGCTCGGGCGAGAAGTACGTCGCGGTGCCCATCACCGAGCCCTCCTCGGCGAGGTGGTCCTCGACCGCGACCGCCTGGGCGATGCCGAAGTCCGTGACCTTCACCTGGCCCTCGGCGGTGATGAGGATGTTGCCGGGCTTGACGTCGCGGTGGACCACGCCGTTGCGGTTCGCGTAGCCCAGCGCGGCCGCGACCTGCGCGGCCAGCACCGCCGAGCGCTGCGGGCTGAGCGAGCGCCCGCCGCGCAGCAGGTCGGCCAGCGAGGTGCCCTCGACGAGCTCCATGACGATGAAGTACGTGCCGTTGTCCTCGCCCCAGTCGAAGACCGGGACGATGTTGGGGTGGCTGAGGTTGGCGGCGGCCTGGGCCTCGCGCCGGAACCGCTCGACGAAGTTGGGGTCCTGGCTCAGCTCGTCGTAGAGGATCTTGAGCGCGACCGGTCGGTTGAGCAGCAGGTCCTGGGCCCGGTAGACGACGGCCATGCCGCCGCGGGCGATCAGGTGCGTCACCTGGTAGCGGTGCTGGTAGACGCGAGGCTCGGTCACCGGCTCCATAAGTGCGCCTAGCCTACGCGGCCGGCCCCGCCGGGCCTCAGCGCGCGCACGTCGTCGACGTCCCCGTGGGGCGCTGGCCGTGCTGGATGGCGTAGGCGCCGAGCGCGAGGCACGCGACGATCGGCCCGGCCACGGTCGCGCCCTCGGTCGTCACCGGCTGGTAGGGCATCACGACGGCGACCGCGATGGTCGGGTTGCTGGCCGGGGCGAAGGCGATCAGCCAGTCGTCGAGCTGGTGGGCGGCGTTGCCGATCTGGGCGGTGCCGGTCTTGGCCGCCGCGTCGAGCCAGGACGGAAAGAGGCCGTAGGCGGTGCCCTGGGAGACCACCTTCTGCATCAGCGGGACGATCTGGGCGTCCTGGCTCGGGGTGATCGCGGTCAGGTACGCGTGCGGCCGGTAGCGGTAGACGACCGTGCCGTCGGGGGCCGCGACGTACGAGAGCAGGTGCGGGGTCATCTGGACCCCGCCGTTGGCGATCGTCGCCGCCACCAGCGCGTTCTGCAGCGCGGTCTCCTGCACGTTCTCCTGGCCGATCGCGCTGTAGGCGAGGCCCGGCAGGTTGTACTTGAACGACGACGCCGGCGGGAAGTTGGCCGGCTGCACCCCGGGCAGGTCGAGCGGCGGCGCCTTGTTGAAGCCGAACGCCTGGGCCGTCTGGCTGAGCAGCGGCGCGCCCAGGTCGAGGCCCACCAGCGCGAAGCCGGTGTCGCACGACGGCGGCAGCATCTCGGCGATCGTCCCGCCGCACCGGCCGAAGCCGAAGTTCGACAGCGTCTTGTTCGTGTTGGGCAGCTTGGTCGTGACGATGTTCGGGTACGTCTTGAGCAGCAGCTGGGGCTTGCCGGCGATGACCGCCGCGGTCGTGATGACCTTGAACGACGAGCCGGGGAAGAAGTCCGCCTGGGTGGCCAGGTTGGCCAGCGGCTCGAAGCCGTGGCTGTCGCGCGTCGTGTAGCGCTTCCACGCGGCCTCGGCCACCAGGAAGGTGTTCGACTCGAGTGGCGCCGGGTCGTAGTTGGGGTTCGAGTACATCGAGAGAACCGCGCCGGTGCGCGGGTCGAGGATGACCTCGGCGCCCAGCTGGCCCTTCATGTTGGCCCGGGCGATCGCCTGGAGCTGCGGGTAGATCGTCAGGGTCACCGAGTCGGCCGCGGTCGTGGGCGCGAGGAGCTGGGCGAAGCTCTGGGGCGTCTGGGCGTGCGCGGTGAGGTACTTGTTGTACTCCGCCTCGAGCGCCCAGTTGCCGTACGAGGGCGAGGAGAACCCGACGACCGAGCTCGTGAGCGAGCCGAGCGGGTAGACCCGCTGCCACGGTGAGTAGCCGTTGGTGGTCGGGAGCGACTCGGCCAGGATCGTGCCGTCGGCCGCGTAGATCCGGCCGCGCTGGTAGAGCGCGGTGCCGACGTTGTTGCGCGGGTTCTCGGTCGACGCGTTGAGTTGCTTGGACTTGAAGAACTGGATGTTGAGCGACTGGCCGGCGGCGACGAGGAAGAGCACGAGGATGCCCGTCGCGAAGACCCAGAGCCGCCGCGACATCAGCCGGCCCGCTTCGCCGTCGTGGTCGTGGTCGCCCGCTTGGCCGTCGTCGTCGTAGTCGTCGCCGTGGAGACCAGCTTCGGCCGGGCCAGCACCCCGTGGTGCGTCGCCATCGACTGCGCGTAGGTGAGGGCGTCGTCGAGCGAGGGCTCGGTGATGGTCGCCGACAGGTCCGCCTGGTCGACCGGGATCAGCCCGCTGACCGCGTAGCGCGTGTCCAGGACCTTGAGCGGCGGGTACCACATCACCCCGCCGGGCTGGCCCTGGTAGACGGCGACGACCCCGGCGTCGTCGGCCAGGTAGTAGCTCGAGTAGGCGAACCAGTGCATGACCAGCACGAACGCCGCCCCGACCGCGCCGAGCAGCGTCACCGCGGCGACCACCCGCCAGGTGAAGCGCCGCGAGACGTGGTGGGACGCGACCTGGGCCGACGACGGCGTGCGCGGCGGCGGGCGCGTCGAGACGGTGCGCCGGATCGGCGCGGGCGCCACCTCGACGTCGTCGAACTCGAGGAGCACCGCGGTGATGTTGTCGCGGCCCCCCGCGTCGCGCGCCGCGGCCACCAGCGCCGCGGCGACCTCCTCGAGCGGGGCCTCGGCGCTGGCCAGCTCGCTGAGCGCGTCGTCGCTCAGCTCGTTGGAGAGGCCGTCGGAGCAGAGCAGGATCCGGTCGCCGGGGCGCGCGACGAGCGTCACGACGTCGACGTCGACCTCGTCCTCGACCCCGAGGGCGCGGGTGAGCTGGTGGCGCCGCGGGTGGGTCAGCGCCTCCTCCGGGGTGAGGCGGCCCATCCGGACCCACTCCTCGGCCACGCTGTGGTCCTCGCTCAGCTGGC
Source organism: uncultured Actinomycetota bacterium (assembly GCA_963820815.1). Classification (GTDB taxonomy): domain Bacteria; phylum Actinomycetota; class Acidimicrobiia; order Acidimicrobiales; family RAAP-2; genus RAAP-2. The sequence goes on from CAWGBL010000004.1 coordinate 581,024, forward strand.
GCATCGCGCCGTCGCGCAGCTGGTAGGCGCGGCTGTCGCCGACGTTGAAGAGGGTCGGGAAGACGACGCCGGACTCGTCGTGGGTCAGCCCGACGGCGATCACGGTGGTGCCCATCCCGAAGCGTTCCGGGTGCTCGCGCGCGTCGGTCAGGACCGCGCGGTTGGCCTCCTCGATCGCGCGGTTGAGGCCGTCGACTGTCGAGTCGGAGTGGAAGACGTCGGCCACGGTGCGCGTGGTGAGCCTCGCGGCGACCTCGCCGGCCGCGTGGCCGCCCATGCCGTCGGCGATGACCGCGAGCGCGCCGTCGACGAAGTAGTCGTCCTCGTTGAGGTCACGGACCAGGCCGGTGTCCGTGGCCGCGGCGTAGCGCCATCGCGTCACCGCACCACCTCGAAGAGGACACCGCCCACCTGGACGATGTCACCCTTCTCGAGCAGGAGCCGGCCGTTGACGAGCTCCTGGTTCACATAGGTGCCGTTCGTCGAGCCGAGGTCCTCGACCATGAGGTCCCCGGCGTCGTTCGAGAACCTCGCGTGACGCGACGACAGGTAGGTGTCGTTGACCTGGAGGTCGCAGTCGCCCCCGCGCCCGATGGTGACCGCGTTGTCGACGTCCACGCGCTCGCCGGCGCGCTCGTCGGGCTCGATGAACTCGATCGCCAGCGGACCGCCGCGCCGACGCTTGGTTCCCGCGGTCTCGGCGGCGGCGCGCGACTGCGTCGACGCGACGCGCAGCACCCAGAGGAAGAAGAGGCCGGCCACCACGATGACCAGGACCTGCAGCGGCCGGATGACGGCCGCGTAGTTGGTCGCCACGGAGCCAGGGCTCAAGCGAGCTCGATCCGCAGGTGCAGCGCGCCGACCGTGACGTCGTCGCGCGGCGACAGCGAGACCGCGGTGATCCGGTGGCCGTTGACGTACGTCCCGTTGGTCGACCCGAGGTCGCGCACCGCGACGCCCTCGGTCGTGCGCCAGAACTCCGCGTGGCGGCGCGAGACGTTGGGGTCGCTGATGACGATGTCCGCGTCGGGGCTGCGCCCGGCGACCAGGGGCCGGTCGCCCACGGCGAATGATCGGCCGTCCCCGCCGATGATCCTCGGCTGGACCTCGCCGCCCACGAACTCGGCCTTGACCGCGAGATCGCCGACCTTGATGTCGTCGTCGACGAAGACCTCGACGCGCACGGGGCCGACGAAGTTGTATCCCTCGGTCAGCGCGTGCTGGCGCACCGTCTCCTCGAGCTCGCTGACCAGGGCCTTCTGGAACCCCTCGAAGCGGTCGGCGTCGACCGGGCCGAGCCAGAGCGTGATCGAGTTGGGGCTGATCGGGCCCTGGCTCGAGAGCCGGCGCGTGAGGTCGACCTCGCGCACGATGCGCGCGCCGATCTCGATCGGCTGCAGTGAGTTGCGGAAGGGCTTCGAGAAGCTTCGCTCGAACAGCCGCTCCAGGCGGTTCTCCACCTTCTTGAGGGGCATAGCCATCCAATGGTACCGGTCGCCCGACGCGTCGAAAAGGCACCGATACCAGGCGTTCCTTAGTGCGACTAAAGTTGCCGAGCCTCGGGCGAGTGGCGAAATTGGCAGACGCGCAGGCTTCAGGTGCCTGTGTTCGAAAGGACGTGCGGGTTCAAGTCCCGCCTCGCCCACCATGTGATGTCGCAGTATTTCTGGGACGTTTGAACCCTCAGAGGGTATCCAACCAGACCGGCTGATAGTCCCGGCTCGGGGCTGGTGCGCCTGGGGCCGACGGCCGGCCCGCGCTTGCGCGGCGTGAGCGCCTCGTCGCCGCCCTCGCGATAGAGCGCGACGTGTCGGGCCACCCAGGACTTTGAGCGCCCGGTCGAGGCGGCGACCGAGCGCAGCGACCGGCCCTCGACCAGAACCGCGGTCACCGCATACTTGGCCAGATCCATGGGCACCCCCCGAGGCGGAAGTGTCCCAGAAACTGTGATAGTCGGTGTCCCAGAAACTCTGGAACCTCAGACCGCCTCGCCCACCACGGTGGCTCGCGCTCCGGGGACGTCATGGCCCGAGGGGCCGTCGCTCTGGTGGCCGGCGCTCTCTCCGACCGGGTCCGCCGCGTCGACGCCTCCGCGCTCACCCGCGCCGGCCGGCGCGCCTACCCGGCGAGCAGCGCCTCGAGGTCGGCCCGGCTCGGACCCGGCACGTCGTAGCTCGGGTGGGCCATCGCGACGTCGATCACGCGCTCGAAGGCCCCCGGGCGGGCGAAGACCTCGTCGGGGAGCGCCAGGCACCCGCCGATCTCCTGGCCCCAGGAGAACACCTGGCGGTCGTAGTGCAGCGCGGAGCCGAAGGCCCGGGACATCGCGACCGACGGGTCGTTGGCGTCCAGCGGGTCGGCCAGGCCCTGGCGCAGCGCTTCGACCTCGGGGCCGCGCATCTCGTCGAAGGCCACCGTCGACGCGTGCCAGGGGACCGCGGTGGCCTGAGTCACCTCGTCCCATCGCTCGGAGAGCTCGACCGGCCGGTCGACGACCGCGGCCGCGGCATCCACGACCGCCACGGCGTGCATCACGCCGAGGCTGACGCCGCGTCCAATCGACGGGTTGGTGAACCCCCACGCGTCGCCGACGGGCACCAGCCCGGTGGCGCAGGGCCGCCCGTCGGCGACGAACTGCCGGGTCGTGTTGGCCGTGCTCACCATGGTGATCACGTCGCTCATCGCAGCGCCGTCAGCCCAGTGGGCGTGGCGCGGCAGCGCGCGGAGCACCCGTTCGAAGACGTCGGGGTCGCGGACCTGGCGCATGGCCTTGTCCTTCGAGGAGTGGTAGAGCGTCACGCTCCAGTAGCCGTCGTCGCCGGGGAGCGTCAGCACCGAGATCGACCCGACCTCGCTGAGCACGTCCTCGAGGTACTCCGGCAGCGTCTCGCCCCGGTAGTAGCGGCTGTTGTAGGTGAAGCCGAGGTCGACCGCGTGCTCCACGGGCCGGGTGCCGCCCGCGGCCTCGATCAGCCCCGGGACCGGCGTGCGGCGTCCCGCGGCGTCGACGACGACGTCGCCCCGCACGACCTCGCCGGACTTGGTGCGCACGCCCACGACGTGGGGGACGCCGGGGATCGTCTCGGTCCCGGTGACGAGCTCGGTCACCGCCGAGTTGTTGCGGATCTCGACGCCGGGCGTCGCTCGCGCGGCGCTGGTGAACCCGTATTCCAGCACCGGGCGCCGGCACGTGGTCCGCGTCACGAACGGCGAGAGGTCCGCGTCCCCGTCCAGGTCGAGGTGCCGCGCTCGCAGCTCGGCGAGGTTCAGCTGGGGCACGCCCGCCGCGGCCATCGCGTCGAGGACGCTCGGCAGGCGCGCCTCCAAAAGAGCCCGCCCGCCGGGCTGGAGCACGTGGACCTGATGGAACTGCGCGACGCTCTGGCGCTCCCAGTTCTCCCACGCCGCCGACGCCTCGTCCGGCGCCGGATCGTCGCGGTCGAGGACGACGACGTCCATCCCCGTCGCGGCGAAGAGCATCGCCGTCGTGAGTCCGGTCGGTCCCGCCCCGATCACGACCGCTCGCGCCATCGAACCCCCTTCAGCGCCAGGAGAGTACCAGCGACCTCGCGCGAAGGCTGGTCCCTAGCGAGGCAGGAAGTCGAGCAGGAGGCCGTTGACGGCGTCCGGCGCCTCGAGCTGCATCCAGTGGCCCGGACCCTCCAGGCGCTCGTAGCGCCACGGTCCCGAGACCTGGGACGAGGACCGCACCATCTGGCCCTCGGTCAGCGCGATGTCGCCCGTGCTCCACACGCCCATGGTCGGAGCCTCCACGGGCGGGAAGTCGATCGGGGGGGCGACGTAGGACGCGGGCGCGAGGTTGGCGCGGTAGTAGTTGAGCGCGGGGGTGAGCGACCCGTTCGCGCTCAGCGCGGCGATCGCCGCGTCGGCCTCGGGGTGACGCGACCATCGGCGGAAGTTGGCCCAGTCGTCGTCGCTCAGCCACTGCTCGGCGACCCCCGCGAACTGGAAGAGGAGCATGTACCAGGACTTCTCGAGCTGCTCGAAACCCTCGCCGCGGAACGTCCTCGGGTGGCCGACCGAGAGGACGGCGAGGTGGTCGACCCGCGCGGGCAAGAACGACGCCAGCGCCCAGGACAGCGCGGCCCCCCAGTCGTGGCCGACGACGTGGGCGCGATCGACCCCCGCGTCGTCGAGCACCGCGACCACGTCGCCCGCGAGGTTCAACAGGTTGTAGGCGTCGACGTCGACGGGCTTGTCGGACCCTCCGAAGCCGCGCAGGTCCGGCGTGATCGTCGTGAACCCGGCCGCGCTGAGCGCCGCCACCTGGTGACGCCAGAGGTCCCCGGTGTCGGGGAACCCGTGCAGCAGAACCACCGGGCGACCCTCGCCGACGACCTCGTAGTGGATCTCGACGCCTTCGTTGGTCGCGCGCACGTCCCGCTCTCCCCGCCGCGGATCCCCCGCGGCTTGCCTCAGACTACGGCCCGGATCAGGCGTCGTCGCGGCGGCGCGAGCGCTCGTCGGCCCCCGCGCGGAGGCGACTCAGGCCCACGACAGGAAGCCCGACGTGATGCACAGGCCGCAGGCGTCGATCACCAAGAAGCCCACGACGACCACCGCGATCACGACCGCGGTGCTCCTCGGCCGGCGCCGGGCCGTCGGCGCCGGCATGTACCACTCCGGGAGGAACCCGCCCAGGGCGCCGCTCGGCGCGCGCCACGGCACCGCGCCGGGCGAGAGGGGCGCGTCGGGATCGGCCGCGAGCGCGAGCTCGGCGAGCTCGGCGTCGGTCCCGTCCCACTCGGCCTGCGCCGCGGTGGCGGCGGGCCCCGTGGTCGACGATGGGTCCACGGCGTCCTCCCGACTACTGGTCTCGCGCCCCGCCGCCACGTTACGACCGCCCCGTGCGGCACCGGCCGGCGCGGCGACTAGAGTGGACGGGTTCCCCAACGCCGCACCTGCGGCGGAGACTGATTCGGCGATCCTTCGAGTTGGTTTCACCAACCCAAGGAGTACCGTGCCCCCCACCTTCGCCGAACTCGGCGTGCCGTCCGACCTCGTGCGCCGCCTCGCCGACCAGGGCATCACCGAGCCCTTCGCCATCCAGGCGGCCGCCCTGCCCGACGCCCTCGCCGGCCGCGACGTCGTCGGCCAGGCCGCCACCGGCTCGGGCAAGACCCTGGCCTTCGGCCTCGCGCTCATGGCGCGCCTCGAGCGCGCCCGGCCGCGCCGCCCGCGGGCCCTCGTCCTCACCCCCACGCGCGAGCTGGCCGCCCAGATCCAGCGCGAGCTGTCCGCCCTCAGCGCCAGCCCCCGCCGGATCATCAGCATCTACGGCGGCACCCCGTACTCCAAGGCCCGCAAGGCCCTCAACGAGGGCGTCGACGTCGTCGTCGCCTGCCCCGGGCGCCTCGAGGACCTCCTGGCCCAGGGAGCGCTCGACCTCGGCGACGTCACGACCGTCGTCGTCGACGAGGCCGACCGCATGGCCGACATGGGGTTCCTGCCCGCGGTGCGGCGCATCCTCGCCCAGACCTCGACCGAGCGCCACACGATGCTGTTCTCGGCCACGATGGCGCCCGCGGTCTCGGCGCTGGTGTCGGGCTTCACCCGCGACGCCGCGACCCACGACGTCATCGACCACTCAGCTCCGAGCGACGTGGACCACCACTTCTGGCGCGTCGCGCGCGACGAGCGCGTCGCCATGACCGCCGAGATCCTCGACGACCACGACAGCGCCCTCATCTTCACGCGCACCAAGCACGGCGCCGACCGCCTCGCGCGCCAGCTCGGCGACCGCGGCGTCAGCGCCGCCGCCCTGCACGGCGACCGCTCCCAGGCCCAGCGCGAGCGGGCACTGCGCCAGATGTCCGAGGGGCGCGTGCGCGCCCTCGTCGCCACCGACGTCGCCGCGCGCGGGATCCACATCGAGGCGCTGCCCGTCGTCGTCCACTTCGACCCGCCGACCGAGGCCACGGACTACCTGCACCGCTCCGGGCGCACGGGCCGCGCGGGCGAGACCGGCACCGTCATCACCCTGGTCACCGAGGAGACCGCCGCCCCCGTGCGCAAGCTCCAGCGCGCCCTGGGCTTCGACCCCGTCGTCGTCCAGCGCGGCGCCCCCGCGGCCCAGCGCGTCGAGGCCGCGACGCCGGCCGCCGCGCCGTCGACCCCCCGCTCGGCCGCCGGCGCCCGCGCCGGCGCGCCGCGGCTCGAGCGCGACCGGCGGCCGCGCGTGCGGCCCCGCGAGGACCGGCCGGCCCGCCACCCGCGCGACACGCCCGCGGTTCGCCCGGCCCGGTCCGACGAGGCCGTGGTCACGTTCTTCAACGAGTCGCGGGGCTTCGGCTTCGCGACCGACGGGGGCGACGGCGACATCTTCGTCCACTACTCCCAGATCGTCGGCGACGGGTACCGCACGCTCGCCGACGGCGACCGCATCCTCTTCGAGGAGGTCCGCGGCCCCAAGGGCCGCGAGGCCCGCAACGTCCGCCCGGTGGTCGCGCGCCCGCGCGCGGCCGAGCGCACCCGGCGCGCCCGGCTCCCCCGCTGAGCCCCGGGCCCGGTCATCGGGCCCGGTCTAGGGCCGTGAACCGCCGGGGGCGCGCCGCCGTGGTGGACTCGGGCACGATGGAGGCACGGTGCTAGCGGCGGTCAACGGGTCGACGACCGCGGTCGTCCTCGTCGGTGCGGTCTTCCTCACCACCGTCGTCGAGATGGTCGAGGCGCTGACCATCGTCGTGGCGGTCGGCCACACCCGCGGCTGGCGCACGGCCCTCGAGGGCACCGCCGCGGCCCTCGTCGCACTCGCCGCGTTGGTCGCCGCGCTCGGCCCTGCGCTCTCGCGCGTCCCTCTCGACACTCTGCGCCTCGTGGTCGGGGTCGTCTTGCTGATCTTCGGCCTCCAGTGGCTGCGCAAGGCGGTGCTGCGCGCGAGCGGGATCGTCGCGCTCCACGACGAGGACGCGGTCTACGCCGCGACCGCGGCGAGGCTGGCGCTCTCGGGCGAGCGGCCTCCGCGCGACCGCGTCGCGCTCGTCGTCGCGTTCAAGGGGACCTTCCTCGAGGGCCTCGAGATCGTCATCGCGGTCCTCACCCTGGGTGCGTCGTCGCACCGTCTCGGACTGGCGACGGCCACCGCGGGGGTCGCGGTCGTGCTGGTCGCCGGCGCGGGCGCGGCGCTGGCGCGCCAGCTCTCGGCCGTGCCCGAGAACGCGATGAAGATGGCGGTGGGGATCATGCTCGTGAGCTACGGGTCCTTCTGGACCGGCGAGGGCCTCAGCGTCGCGTGGCCCGGCGGCGACGTGATGCTCCTCGCCCTCGTCGGCCTCTACGGCGCGGCGACCGCCGCCGTCATCCGACTCCTGCGAGCCGCGGGCCCCGCCGTGGTCGAGGCGACGCCGTGAACCCCTTCCCCGACGAGGACCGCCCGCTCGCCGTCCGCCTGGTCACGGGGTTCGGCCGCTTCTGGTGGGACTTCCTCATCGGCGACACCCCCGAGATCACCGCGGCCGTGGTCGTGATCGTCGGCGTGGTCGCGGTGCTGCGCGAGGTCGCGCACGCCAACGCCGTCGCCTACGTCGCGATCGTCGTGCTCTGCGTCCTCACCCTCGGGCTGTCGGCGGCCCGGGCGCGACGCTCGCGTCGGCGCTAGAGGTTCTGCTCGAACTCTCGGATGACCGCGTGCCGGTCCTCGCGCGAGGGCATCTCGAAGTACGGCGCGCCCTTCATCCAGTAGTACGCCATCGGGAACAGGCCCAGCGCCATCGCGCCGAGCCCGACCACCAGGGTCGTCGTGTTGAGCCCGGGGATGACCTTGGTGAAGATGAACCCCATGAAGACCGCCCCGGCCAGCGGCCACAGGCCCATGAAGATGAAGTTCGACACCGACTTGAAGAGCTGGCGCCGGTACAAGATGACGACGGCGAGGCCGGCCAGGCCGTAGTAGATGCAGATCTGCAGGCCGATCGCGTTGAAGCCGTCGGTCAGGATGTTCGCGACCGACCCCACGTACTGGCTCCCCACGAAGAGCAGCAGCGAGAGCCCCGCCACCACGAGCGTCGCGACAACGGGCGTCTGGCGCCGCTCGTGGGTGCGCCCCAGGCCGGCCGGCAGCGTCTTGTCGCGCCCCATGGTGTAGAGGGTGCGCGTCACCTGGATGATCGTGGTCTCGAGGGTGGCGACCGTCGAGAGCAGGACGGCCACGACGATCAGCTTGCCGCCGGTGCCGTGCCACACCGCCTGTCCCAGGACCTGGAGGATGTCGGCGGCGTTGTGGGGGTTGGTGAGCTGGGCCGGGGTGAGGACGATCGACGACCCGATCGTGAAGACCTCGTAGAGCAGGAAGACCACGAACGCGCCGACGATGCCGCCGACCCCCGAGACCCAGTGGGCGTTCTTGGTCTCCTCGTTGAGGTTCGCCGTGACGTCCCAGCCCCAGTAGTAGAAGGCGGCCAGCAGCGCCCCGGCGACGAACCCGCCCGAGCCGTGGGCGTGGAAGATCGACGGCGAGAACCAGTGCCACGAGAAGTGGGTGACGTGGGGCGCGTGGAAGAACGCCAGCATCGCGAAGAGGAGCAGGAGCGCGACCTCGACGCTCGACATGATGATCTGGACCTTGACCGTGACGGTCACGCCGGCGGCGACCGCGGCGATCATGAGCAGGAAGAAGGCCGCGCCGAGGATGGTCACGAGCGTCGTGTTCGACGCCTCGTGCTGGGAGAACAGGCTGATCACGCTGGACCCCGCCGGGAAGGTCGCCACCACCATGAAGATGAGCGCCGAGACGATCAGCGCCCAGCCCGAGAGGTAGCCGAGGATCGGGTGGAGCGCCCGGCGGACCCAGGAGTAGGCGGCGCCGGCGTGGGCGTCGGACTTGGACAGGAAGTTGAACGCGAACACGATGCCGAACATGAAGAATCCGCAGTACAGCAGCGCGGCCGCGCCGCCGTAGAGGACGGTCCCGAAGAGCGCGGTCGTGGTGGCCGCTATCGAGTACGCCGGCGCCGAACCGGCGACGCCCATGACCGCGGAGTCGAACAGGCTCAGCGCGCCGGACTTGAGCGTGTGCTCGCGGCTCTCGTTGACTACGGCCATCGGCTGCCCCCCCGGGTCGCGTCACGCAGAATTCCCGGCAACCTACCACGGGCGTCTGGCGCGGCCCTCGAGCGACGAGGCCCGGTGGCGTCGCCGCCGCGCCCGCCGTGCTAACCAGGACACCCATGGACCTGCGAGCGGCCGGCCCGCCGCCCGGCGCGCCCGAGACCGGCGACCGGGCCGAGCGCCGGGCCGTCCTCGAGCGCCACGGGGCCGAGGCCGGCCACTGGTCCACGCTCGGTCCCGACCCCTGGCGCACCCTGTGGAACGAGGCGCGCACCGCCTTCGTGTCGTACTTGGAGACCCGCCACGTGATCTTCCTGTGGCGCACCCCCGTCGGGCCCGAGCCCGAGCGGGCCGCGCTGCTCGCCGCCGTCGCCGACCTCGCCCGGCGGTCCCGGCGGACCCTCATCGCCGCGGTCGTCGACGAGTCGTCGATGCGCGTGGGCGCGGCGCTCGGCCTGCGCCCGGCGTGGGCCGGGACCGAGTGCTTCTTCGACCTGCGCGCCTGGTCGATCTCCGGTGGCCGGCGCCAGAAGGTGCGCTGGGCGCGCAGCCACGCGGTGCGCCTCGGCCACGCCTGGCGCGAGGCCCGGCCGCTCGAGCGCGTCGACGACTGGGCGGCGCTCGCCACGGTCGAGGCGGCGTGGAAGGCCGAGCGCCCGGTGCGGCGCACCGATTCGTTCCTGCGCAACGACTTCACCGAGCTCATGGCCGACCGGCGGTACTTCGTGTGCGAGGGCGAGCGCGGCGTCGTCGCCTCGGTGACCTGCACGCCGATCAACGCGCGCGCGTGGTACCTCCAGGACCCGGTGCGCGAGCCCGACGCGCCGCGCGGCGCGCTCGAGGGCGCGATGGCCCTGGCGCTCGACACCTTCCGCGACGAGGGCTACGAGTACGCGACCAACGGCCCGCTCGCCTTCCACCACCCCGACGGCACGACCCGACCCGATCACCCCCTCGGCGTGCTCGGCGACCTCGTGGTCCGCTACTTCGACCACCGCTACCACTTCAGCAACATCAACCGGTTCCGCTCGAAGTTCGAGCCCGACTGGGTCGAGCCGCTCTACGTCCTGCGCTCGCGCCGGATCATCACGCCGGGCGCGGCCAGGTCGCTCACCCGGCTGCTGACCGAGCGCCTCGCCTAGCGGCCCAGGCGCCAGGTCAGCCCGGAGACCCGCTCGACCTCGGTGGCCACCGCGGCGTCAAGCGCGCGCTCGTCGGCGACGACCGCGACCGAGGAGCGGGCCCGGGTCACCCCGGTGTAGAGGAGCTGGCGGCTGAGCAGCGGGGACGACGCGTCGGGCAGCACGACGACGACGCGGTCGAACTCGCTGCCCTGGGACTTGTGGATGGTGAGCGCCCAGGCCGGCTCGGTGAAGCCGACCGCGCCGACCGGGAACGACCGCCCGCCCTCGAAGCAGAGGCGCCGCCGGCCGTCCACGTCGACCACGACGCCCAGGTCGCCGTTGGCCAGGCCCAGCGCCGGCTGGTTGCGGGTGACGAGGACCGGGTCGCCCGCGGCGTGCGCCTCGCCGGGCGGCGCGGGCGCGCGACGGCGCGCGCGCGAGCGCAGCGCGGCGTTCCACCACTGCACCGACCCGGGGCCCTCACGGTGCGCGCACAGGACCGCCAGGGCGCGCGACGCCTCGAGGGCGGCCGGCGCGTCGCCGCGCGCGGCCGCGCCGCCCACGACCGCCCAGGCCGCGTCGGCCTCGGCCAGCACCGCCTCGACGCGCGCCGGTCCCACCAGCGCCGCGCCGGGGCCGGCGAGCGCCGCGCGCGCGGCCGGGGCGTCGCCGCGTCGCACCGCGTCGGCCAGCGCGAGCACCGCCGGCCGATCGGTCCGGTGGACCTGGGTCAGCCGGGTGACCAGCGCGTCGTCGCGCGCCTCGTCGCGCACGACGTCGGCCAGGACCGCGCCGACCGTGACCGACACGAGCTGGTCCGGGTCACCCACGAGCACGAGGCGCGACGGCCGCGACTCGCTCGCGCGCACGAGGAGGTCGAGCATCGGCAGGTCGGCCATGGAGACCTCGTCGACGACGACCACGTCGTGGTGGATCGGCGCGAACCGCCCCGGGGCGTGGGGCGACGCGCCGAGCAGCCGGTGCAGCGAGCCCTCGCGGGGCCGATCGCGCCGCAGGCGCGCGAACGGCGCCTCGGCCTCGAGCGCGTCGACGACCTCGCCGAGGCGCCGGGCCGCCTTGCCGGTCGGCGCGACCAGGGCGACCGTGGCCGTCGCCCCGGACTCGGCCAGGGCCCGGTCGAGCACTCGCAGCACGCGCGCCGCCAGCCAGGTCTTGCCCGTGCCGGGCCCGCCGGTGACGAAGGAGACGCGCCGGGCGAGCGCGCGGCCGGCGGCGTCGGCGAGCGCGGGCGCCGGGGTGCCGGCCGCGGCCAGCTCCGCTCCGACGGCGCGCGCCGCGTCGGCGACGGCCTCGGGGCCGAGCCCGGGCAGCGCGTCGAGCCCGCCCGAACGCGCCGAGAGGATCGCCGTGGCGACGCGCTGCTCGGCCGCGGCCAGCCGGCGCGGGTAGAGGTAGCGGCCCCCGACGCTCACCAGCGGCGGCCCGGCGCCCGCGACCGCGTCGTCGACGCCCACCGGCTCGCACAGCCTCGGCTCGCCCGCCAGCGCCGCGCGGTCGGCGTCGTCGAGGACGAGCGCGACGTGGTCGAGGGCGAGCGCGCGCGCGAGGCGTGCGATCGTCGCGTCGGCCCCGCCCGACGGGGCGAAGCGGCGCGCGAGGACCTCGGCCAGGAACTCCTCGGGGGCGTGGCGCTCAGCCATCGCGGCCCAGCGCGTCCGAGGCCGCGACCACCGCGGCCGGGGTGATCGCCCACGTGAGGACGCCGTCGCCCGGCTCGGCACTCGCGTCGTCGGCGGCGCGCACGAAGAAGTAGTCGACCCCGCCCAGGTGCGCGTCGGGGACGTAGCCGGCCAGGCGCGAGCGCAGCAGCCGGTGGAGGGCGACGGCGTAGAAGAGCGCCTGGAGGGGGTAGTGGGCCCCGGCCATGTGGCGGCGCAGCCTCGCCGGCTCGTGGGGCCGCGTCGCGCCGGGCAGGCGGTCGGTCTTGTAGTCGACCACCCGGTACCGTCCGCCCGCGCGCAGCGTGAGGTCGAGGCTGCCGACGAGGAACCCCTCGGTGGCCAGGTCGGCGAGGGCCTCGGGCGCGGCGAAGTAGTCGGCGAAGAGCCCGTCGCCCTCCCCCGAGCGGTCGAGGCGCGACACCTCGCGCGCCGCGGCGACCAGCCGGTCGCCCGGGCGCTCGCCCAGCGCCAGGGTGAAGCGCAGCTCGGCCGCGACGTCGGTCCCCGCGAGGTCGTCGAGGCTCGCCCCGCCCCACGCCGGGACCGGGCGCGCCAGCGCCGAGCGCACGCTGCGCGCGACGTCCGCCGAGGGCGCGTCGCCCCAGCCGCCGGCGGCCCAGGCCCTCTCCAGCGCGGCGTCGAGCGTCGCGCCGTGGCCCACCACGGCCTCGAGCACCTCGTGCACGAGCACGCCGAGGCGCGTGCCAGCCAGGCCGCCGAAGGCGCCGGCCACGTCGTCGCGCACGGCGTCGTCCGCCTCGTCCTCGCCCGACTCGTCGGCGCCCGGCGCCTCGTCGACGTCCACGTCGTGGGCGCGCAGCGCGGCGGCCACCGCGCTGTAGGACCAGCGACGGCGCTCGAGCGCGGCGCGCGGCGCCGCGCCGGCCACCCAGCGCGCCGGCTCGCCCGCGGGCTCGGGGGCGCCGGTCCCGGCGGGCGCGACCTCGTCGCCCACGGCCATCACCGCGATCGTGGCCGCGCCGGCGAGGCTCGCGCGCAGCGCGTCGACCGGGTCGCGCAGCGCCGCCGCGACGGCGGCCTCGCGCTTCGCGGCCCACCCGGCGCCGACGTAGCGGTGGCGCACCTCGGCCAGCGTGCGGTTGACGACGCGCGACGGGTCGCCCTCGCGGTCGAAGAGGAGCCGGGCCAGCTCGCCCTCGAGCGGGGTCCGGTTGGGCATCGTGAACCACAGCACGACCGCGTCGCGCGCGCGCGTGGCCGCGACGTAGGCCAGTCGCCGGCCCTCGCCGGCGCTGGCCGCCTCGGCACGGTCGACGCGGTCGCGCACCGACGCCTCGTCGCCCCAGTTGAACCCCGACCCCGCGTCGACGTGCGTCGCGCCCCCCTCGAGCCAGCGCACCAGCGTGTCGCGGCGCACCGCGCTGAAGCCCGATCGCACGAAGGGCAGCAGGACGACGCGCCACTGCTGGCCCTTGGACTTGTGGACGGTGAGCACCCGCACCGCGTCGCTCTCGGTCTCCAGGCGCCGGCTCGACGTCGCCTCGTCGGCCGCCTCGGCCCGCGACGTCCCGTCGAGCCAGTCGATGACCGGGGTCGCCGAGCGCAGCCCGTGGCACTCCGCGCCCATCAGCTCGCAGAGGTGGCCCAGGTCGGTCAGGTGGCGCTCGCCGTCGCGCGCGCCCAGCACCGCGTCGACGACCCGGGCGCTGCGGCAGAAGCGCGCGACCGCCGCGACCCCGCCGGCCGAGAGCTCGCGCGCCAGCGCGGCGAGCGCCGCACCGAGCTCGGCGCTCGCCGGGTCGGCGGCGGCCGGCCCGCGGAACCACGTGGCCCGCAGGCCCTCGGTCAGCCCGGCGTCCTCGGGCGACTCCACGGCCACCAGCAGGGTCCGCAGCTGGGCCGCGGCCTCGCACTCGAAGATCGACGGCCCGCTCGACGTGACGGCCGGCAGGCGCCGTCGCACCAGGTGGCGCTGGACCGAGTCGCACTCGGCGTTGGACCGGCACAGCACCGCGATCTCGTGGTACGCCACGCCGGCCGCGCGAGCGACTTCGACGTAGTCGGCCACCTCGTCGAGGACCTTGCGCTGCGCGTCGCCCGAGTACGGCGCGACGCGCAGGTGCAGCGCGGCGGGGTCGATCGCTCCGAGCGGGCTGGGGGCGTCGTCGCGCGCGGCGTCGGCCGCGCTGAAGGCGATCCGCGGCCCGCCCGCCGCGTCGCCGGGGCGGTAGTGGAAGTCGGCGCCGGCGAAGAGGCGGTTGAGCGCGTCGACCAGCCCCGGGGTCGACCGGTAGCTCGTCGAGAGCGTGGCCGTCGCCTGGCCGGCGCCGCGCGCGGCCGCCGCCACGTCGAGGAACGTCTCGACCGACCCCGAACGGAAGCCGTAGATCGCCTGCTTGGGGTCGCCGACGACCACCAGCCGGGTGTCGGGCGCGTCGGCGAATAGCCAGCGGAACACGTGCCACTGCAGCGGGTCGGTGTCCTGGAACTCGTCGATCATCACGACCCGGTAGCTCGAGCGCAGCTCGTCGCGGAAGCGCGCCGCGTCGCGCTGGTCGATTCGGCCGGCCAGCGCGACCAGCAGGTCGGCGAACGACGTCCGGCCGGCGCGCCGCGCGAGCTCCACGTAGCGCTCGACGACCTCGAGGGCCAGGTCGCGCTGGGTCGCGGCGAGCGCGTCGTCCGGCCCGTCGCCGTCGACCTCGGGCAGGACGCGCACCGTCGGCGCCGGCGCTCCCGGGCGCACGCCGGCGTCGTAGAGCGCGTGGACGACCGCGTCGAGCACCGGCTCGCCGCCCGCGTCGCGCCACGCGCCGAAGCGCCCCGGCTCCTCCAGGGCCCAGCGCGACGTCGCGAGGTTGGTCGCGTGGCGCCACAGCCGCGCGTCCTCCCCGGCCCGGCCGGCGGCGCCCGCGACGCTGACCGCGGCGAAGGAATGGATCGTGCGCGCGTGCAGGCCGTCGAGGCCGGCCAGGCAGTGCCGCGCGCGCCGGGCGTCGCCGGCGCGGTCCGCGCCCGCGCCCCAGCGCGACGCGAGGTGCGACTCGACGGCGTCGCGCGGAGCGCGCTCGGCGACGAGGAAGTCGCGCACCTCGGCCAGGCGCGCGCGCACCCGGCCGCGCAGCTCGCGCGCGGCGTCGCGCGTGAAGGTGACCATCAGGACCTCGTCGGGCTCGACGCCGTCCTCGATCATGAAGCGCGTCGCCAGGTGGGCCAGGGTCCACGTCTTGCCGGTGCCCGCGCCGGCCTCGACGACCAGCGGACGTGGCACCGCGTCGGCCGCGCCGGCGCGCAGCGCGGAGGTCACGACGTCGAACTCAGCCACCGCCGGCCTCCGCCAGGTCGAGCCAGGGGCCGTCGGTCCCGGTCGCCTCGACCTCGACCGCGGCCAGGGCTCGGGTCAGCGCGCGCGACTGGGCGACGAACTCGCCGCCGCGCGCCTCGCGCAGTTCGCGGTAGGTCAGCGGCAGGAGCAGGCGGCACTCGGGGCTGAGCGACTCCCCCCGGTCGTCGCGGCCGCGGAACCCCCTCGTGAGCCACTCCTGGTCGGGCGCGTCGACGACGGCCTCGCCGCGCGGGCCGAACCGCTCGTCGGTGGCCAGCGCGGTCGCCATCGCGTGCAGGGGCAGCCGCTCGAGACGGGCGTCGTAGAGCGCGATCAGCCCGTCGAGCAGGCCCGCCGCGTCGGCGGCGGCGTCGCCCGGGCGCCAGCGCACCACCAGCACCGGCCGGCGCGACGGGTGGCGCCGCGCCTCGTCCGGGGTCTGGGCGCGCAGCAGCACGCCCGGGACCGCGCGTCGCGCCTCGAGGGTGGCGACGGCGGCGCGCGCGATCAGACCGACGAGCCGGGCGCCGTACCGGCGCGCCGGCGTGAACTCGACGAGGACCGGGCCGCGCGCGGTGTCGTACACGCCCAGCGGCCCGCGCTCAACGTCGCGCGACGCCCCGGCGACCACCGCCGGGGCGGCGAACCCCGGCGAGCGCGTCGCCCCGGCCACGGCGAACCCGTCGCGCAGGGCGCGCGCGAACGACGCGAGCCCGGCCACGTCGAGCTCCTCGAGCGCGCGGGCGCGCCAGCCGGCGGCGACGGTGCCGACGACCGAGTCCGGGCCCGCCGGCGCCACGGGGTCGTCCCCGGTCTCGACCGCCGCGGCGAGCTCGCCCTCGCGCCAGGGGTAGAGGTCGAGCGGGGTCCCGGCCGCGACCGGCGGGGCGTCGGCGCGCTCGGCCGCCGCCTCGGGCAGCCGCGCCGAGGCGAAGGCGTCGTGCAGGAAGACCCTCTGAGGCCGGCGCAGGAATCGCACGAGCTGCTCGACGTCGACCGGCCCGGGGTCCGGGGGCGCGCCGGCGACCTCGAAGAGTGGCAGGTCGTCGTCGAGCGCGGGCGCGCGCGCCAGGCGCGAGGCCGCGACGGCGTGCGCGGGGTCGAGGCTGAAGGCGACCCCGCCCGGCTCGGCCACGTCGCCGTTCGCGTCGGGCGAGGTCGAGAAGCCGTGGCGCGGGTGGCGCCGGCGCGTCGCGCGCAGCGCGGGGTCGCCCGCGGCCAGCGCCTCGTCGAGCTCGTCGAGCACGAGCGCCGGGTCCAGGTCGACGCCGTCGACCGCGCGCCGGTCGCTGGTGAAGAGCAGGACGCGCTCGGACGTCGACGCGAGCGTGAGCAGCAGCCCGGCGCGCAGCTCGGCGCGCGGGTCGGGGTCGGTCGGCCGCGACTCGCCGAGCTCGCCCACCCGGCGCCGCGCGTCGGGCATGGTCTCGTCGTCGAGGCCGACGACCGCGCTCAGCGCGAAGGGGATCGCCGCGCCCGCGGCGAGCCCCACCATCGACGCGCCGCCGCGCCCGAGCAGCGACGCGCCGCCGCCGCCCGCGCACAGGGCGTCGACCAGGTCGCGCACCTCCTCGAGGGTGACGTCGCGCGCCGACGACGGCGCGAGCCGGTCGAGGGTCGCGACGAGCCGGTCGAGGCTGGGGTCGCGCACGCTCTCGTCGCGCTCGATCAGCGCGGCCAGCGCCCTCAGGTCCCCGACCCACTCGTCGAGCGGCCGCGCGCCGCGCGCGCGGCGCGCCACCGCGGCCAGGGCGCCAATCAGGGGTGCCGCCGAGGCGGCGGCGGCGAGGTCCTCGGCCGAGCCCAGGGGCGCGACCTCCCCGCCGCCCCCGGGGTCGAAGCAGGTGGCCAGGGCGACGCGGTCCAGCAGCCGGCGCCAAGTGCCCGCGTCGCTGCCGGGCTCGAAGACCCCGGCGCGCGCGTCGTCGTCGGCGTCGAGGCCCACCCCGACGCGGCCCTGCGCGCCCAGGCGCACCACGCGCTCGACCTCGTCGGCGCCCAGGCCGAGTCCCTGGCGCAGCGACGGAGCGGTCAAGAGCGAGGCCACGTCGTGAAGCGTCGACGTGCCGCCGACGGCCCGCAGGACGGACACGAAGGCGTCGAGGCGCAGGGACCGGCGCGGCACTGCCGGGTCGGCCACCTCGACCTGGAGGCGCGGCGCGTCGTCGGCCTCGACCGCGCTGGGCGTGATGGACCTGCCTGATCAGCGATCAGCTGCTCCGCATGCTGCACCGCCTCGCGCCGCAGCGCGAGGTTCTCGCGCACGATCGACTGCAGGTCGTCGACCGAGTACAGGAAGACGTCGTCGAGTCCCGCGGCCTCGGCCTCCACGTCGCGCGGCACGCCGAGGTCGGCGATGAACAAGGGCCGGTGCCGGCGCCGAACCATGACGCGCTCCAGCAGGCCCTTGCCGATGATGGGCAACGTGCTCGCGGTGCACGTGACTACGATGTCGAATTCGTGCAGCCGGCCGGCGAGCTCGTGCAGCGTCATCGTGTCCGCGCCGATGCGCTGCGCAAGCCGCGCGCCGCGCTCCAGCGTGCGGTTGGCGACGGTCACCGACTTCGGCATGCGGCCCCCGAAGTGGCTCGCCGCACAGGTCGATCATCTTCTCCGGCACCGACCAGCAGGACGCGCTGGCTCGCGAGCGACGGGAAGATCCGCTCCGCGAGCTTGACGCTGGCGGCGGCCATCGAGATCGACGCATTGCCGATGTCGGTCCGCGTCCGGACTTCCTTCGCCACCGAGAACGTCCGCTGGAAGAGCCGGTTGAGCACGAGGCCGAGCGAGCCCGCGCTCTCGGCGGAGCGTACCGCCTGCTTCATCTGGCCCAGGATCTGCGGCTCGCCCAGCACCATCGACTCGAGACCGCTCGCGACCCGGAACGCGTGCGCCACCGCCTTGTCCCGCGGCAGCGTGTAGACGTAGGGCGCAAGCGAGGCCCGCGGCACGCCGTGGAAGGACTCGAGCCAGGACGCGACCTGCGCGGCGTCGCCGCCGGCGAAGTACACCTCGGTGCGGTTGCAGGTCGACAGGATGGCCCCTTCCTTCACCCGCCTTTCGCGCGCGAGGTCGCGCAGCGCGTCCTGCAGCGTGTCGGCCGCGAACGCGACCTTCGCGCGCACGTCGAGGGGGGCCGTCGCGTGGCTGATGCCGATGGCGCACAGCGACATGGCGGCCTACTTCGGCGCCGGCGGAGCGCCGGATAGTCCTTCAGCATCGCCGCGCCGAACAGCGGCTTGTAGACGCCCTGGTGGCAGGTCGCGCAGTTGACCTTCGGCCCGTCGCCCAGCGGGCCGAGGCGGCTCGGCGGGCAGCGTCGCGGCGCAGCGGCTCGAGGTAGTTCGTGTTGAGGTCGCGCACCATGCGGATGCCGTACCACGCGGTCGCGCGCTGCGGCGTGCTCTCGTCCCAGCGACAGAACGAGCGGCTGTTGTGGCAGAAGGTGCAGTTGACGCCGAGCGCCTGCGACATGTGCATCATCAGCGCGTAGGTCCACTCGGTCTGCTTGATCGAGTGGCGGTTGCCGTCCGGCAGCGCCGTCGTCGACGACCACGCGGATCTCGTTCGCGCTGGTCGAGGAACGGCGTGAACGGATCGTACGGCAGCGACGTCAGGCCGACCTGCGGCGCCGGCGCGTTCTGCCCGGCGCGGTTGCCGGCCATGCCCGGCGCGCGTCGCCGGGCCGGGATCGCGTGAACCAGACGTCGGCGCGGCACCGGCTGGCCGCGATGGCAGGTGTAGCAGGTGACGCCGGTGTCGGCGACGTGCGTCTTCCAGTCGCTGTTGATGTGGCGCGTCATCTGCAGCATGCGCCGCGCGACGACCTTGGTGTAGAGCGTGTCCGACGACGAGGTCCTCGCCCTCCGCGTGGCAGTAGGCGCAGCCCTGCTCCGGCGCGACCCAGTCGGTCATCGCGACCATCAGCCGCGTGAACTCGCCGACGCGACAGGTCGCCCAGCACCTGCACGTTCTTGTAGACCGCCGACGCCGGCGGGCCGCCCGCGCGGCCGCCGGCGGCAGGCGCCGGCACCTGGTTCGCGGCGTGCGCTCGGCCGCGACGGCGCGCGGATTGTAGACCTGCACCATGCCGAGGCCGCGATAGCCGCGCTGCACGCGTCTCGACCGGCGGCCGCTCGCAGCCGGCCGACGAGCACGCGCCGAGGCCGCAGCGAGCGATCAGCGACGGCCATTCGAGTGCGCAGTTCATTGCGGCGCTCCCGGCAGCGTGGCCGGATCGACGACGGGCGGGAACACCTGCGGATAGGACGGCGCCACGCCGTGCTTCACCGCCCACAGGTACCAGTTGTCGACGACGGTGCCGGTGAGCAGGATGCCGATGCCGCCGGTCAGCGGGCGACAGCACCGCGAACCACCAGGCCCAGCGATGGATCGATTCCATCGTCGCGTTGAAGCCCATCGTCCAGCGCCAGAACAGCGCCGCGCGCTCGGCCGCCGTGCCGCGATCGACGATCTGCTCGATCTCGCGCTCGCCGCCGAAGCGGCTGACCGCGAGGATCGTCGCGCCGTGCATCGCGAACAGCAGCGTCGAGCCGTACAGGAACGCGATCGAGAGCATGTGGAACGGGTTGTAGAAGAGGTTGCCGTAGCGGATCGAGAACGCCGCGGTCCAGTCGAGGTGCGGGAAGATGCCGAACGGCACCGCCTCGCCCCAGCTGCCCATCAGCAGCGGCCGGATGAAGCCCAGCACGAGGTAGAGCCAGATCGCCGAGGCGAACGCCCACGCGACGTGCGTGCCCAGGCCGAGCGCGCGCGCGCGCCGGTAGATGCGCACCCACCAGAGCAGGATCGACGCGGTCAGGAAGAAGCCGGCCATCAGCCACCAGCCGCCCTCGTTCAGCGGCGGGATGCTGCAGCCCGTAGGCGGGCGGCGGCGGCTCGAGCGCGAGCCAGGGCAGCTGCCGGACGAACTGGATCGGATCCCAGTTCACCGAGGCCCACATGTTGAGCCCGATGATCTCGATCGCGATGAAGCCGCAGATCAGCGACGCGACGCCGGTCGCAGCCCGAGATAGATCGGCCCGATCTGCGCATCGCCGATCTTGCCCGAGCCAGTAGGACGAAGCACGGCTTGCCCTGCGCGCGCCCAGCTGCCGCGCGGCAGCGGCACGCCGGCATAGGCCGGCGCGCGGACCTGCACCCGGGTGAAGATGTTCTGATATTCGGCCATCGTCGTGTCCCCTCCGCTAGCGCCAGATCGGCAGGTTGAGCCACCAGCTCCACCACTCCGGCCAGCCGCGCGTCCAGAACGGGCCGCTGATGATGATGCAGACCGCGCTCCAGAACGCCGGCCGACAGCGCGAGGAAGAGCCCGAGCCGGTGGATGCCGAGCGTGCCGATCGAGTAGCCGATGGTGTCGCGGAAGAAGGTGTTCTCGTGCTCGGCGCGTCTTGACCGGCTCGCCCTTCTTCGGGTTGGTCGCCGACAGGATCAGCGAGCCGTGCAGCGCCAGCGCGAGCGCGGTCGTGAAGAAGAAGTCACCGCGATCATGTGCGCCGGGTTGTAGTGGAAGTGCAGGTACTGGTAGCCGATGTTCGACACCCAGTCGAGGTGGCTGATGATGCCGTAGGGGAAGCCGTGGCCCCAGGCGCCCAGCAGCAGCGGCCGGATCACCACCAGCGTGACGTAGGCGAAGATCGCGACGCCGAAGGCGAACGGCACGTGGTAGCCGATGCCGAGCTTGCGGCAGATCTCGACCTCGCGCAGCGCCCAGGAGACGAACGCGCCGAGCGCGCAGACGGTGATGAGCTGCCAGAGCCCGCCTTCCTGCAGCGGCGCGAGCGCCAGCCCGTAGCTGCAGGTCGGGCGGCGCGATGCTGATCTGCCAGAGGTTCCAGGTCGGCCCGATGCGCCGCGCCCCAGACGATCAGCGCGGTGCCGAGCGATCGCGAAGAAGATCGTCGTGACGCCGAAGAAGCCGACAGTAGAACGGCCCGACCCAGAAGTCGAACAGGTCGCCGCCGATCAGCGTGCCGCCGCGGACGCGGTACTTTCTTTCAAAGCTGAGCATCGCCATCGTCGATCCTCCCGTCGGAAGCGCATGCGATCGCTCCGCTCTCCGTACGGCAATCCGGCGGCGGACGGGGCCGGCGAGCTGCCCGGCCGCGCCCGCGTGCCCTGCGCGTGCAGCGCTACTTCTGCGCCGGTGCGTGCCGGCACGGGCGCCATCTGCGAGCCGCCGCGCGCCTGCGCCTTCGGGCCTTCCAGCCAGTTGAAGCGGTCGGTGCTGAGCAGGATGAAGTGGATCACCAGCGCCAGCGCGAACAGGAAGGTGAACAGCGCGATCAGCGTTCTCCGCGGATCGAACAGAAGCCACATGCGCCACATGTCTTCTCCTCCTATCCCACGAACGGCAGCACGGTGCTCACGGCGACGTTCACGCCGTCGACCAGCGACGTGTAGCCCTTCGCGCCGGGCAGCCAGGGACGCCACTGCCACGCCAGGATGTGCGCGACGATGGCGATCACCGTGAAGATGATGAAGCTCGTCATGAAGATGCCGTGAAACTCCTTCGCTTCCGCTTCCGTCAGCCCCGACAGCGAGCCACTCGTCTTTCTTCAGCCATGAGGCAACCTCCGGATGAGCCTTGCGGCCGTTACCGCGCACATCCCGCGCGGCGGGGATCGTCGCCGTGGCGTCGCCACGCCGACGTCCGCCCGGACCGCCGGGCGAAATCGGTTCGCGCGTCACGCGTCCGTCAGCGCGATCGCGATCGCGATGCGCGCGTCGGCGGCGGCGTCGCGGACGATCCGAGCGCTCGGCCGTCGCGCCGCGCAGGCGCGACGACGACGCCGGCCACGAACAGCGGCGGGAACATGCAGCGAGCGGACGATCCAGTCGTGCAGTGTCGCGCCGGTCGCGCTCGCATCGCTTGCGGTCATGCGCTATCGTGCCTCCGTCATGCGATGCCCTGCGTCGACTGCGCGCGCGGCTTCGTCACGCGCCTCGCCGGCCGCGCGCGCGTCGCGCTCGGCCGCGTCGCGCAGGCGCTTGGCGGCCGAGATGCGGACCAGCACCGGCTGCGCCTCGACCAGCTCGTCGAGCAGCGCCTTCGCCTCGTCGTCCCACGGCAGCTCGCTGGTGCAGCCGCGCCGGCGTCGCCTCGACCCGGTCCATCTCGGTGCCGAGCGGCAGGATGTGGAACAGCGCGTCGAACAGCGCGTTGCAGACTTCCTGCACGAGGTAGGTCGCGCCGGCGTAGCCCATGAACGGCGTGCCGGTGTGCCGGCGGATGATCGCGCCCGGGAAACGACGCCGGGATGTAGGTCGCGCGCGCGCCGCACTCGGCCAGATACATGCGCTCGTTGTAGCTGCCGAACATCACCAGCGGCGGCTTCTCGCGCACGAGCCTGCGCACCG
Organism: uncultured Actinomycetota bacterium; assembly: GCA_963820815.1. Classification (GTDB taxonomy): domain Bacteria; phylum Actinomycetota; class Acidimicrobiia; order Acidimicrobiales; family RAAP-2; genus RAAP-2. The sequence continues at coordinate 603,562 of CAWGBL010000004.1, forward strand.
CGTCGTTGTCGGGCTTGACGCCCGGCCTTGCGCGAGACCGCGAAGGTGCAGGGCAGGCCCAGCTCGTCCTCGAGGAAATGCGCGCACGCCGCGCGCGTAGGTCTCGTTGGCGACGATCGCGAAGCTCGCGGTGCCGAAGAAGTCCTGCGTCACCGAGCGCCACAGATCCCAGATCGGCTTGATCGTGGTGTGCTTCTCGCGCTCGATGAAGGGCTCGGGATCGAGGCCCGAGCAGCTCGCCCAGCGTGCGCAGGAACTTGCGTGGTGCTGTGCAGGCCGATCGGCGCCTGCAGGTAGGGCCGGTCGAGCGCCTCGCACAGCATGCGGCCGAACTCGCGGTACATGCAGACGTTGACGTCGGCGTCGGCGAGGTTGCGCACGTCGGCGAGGTGGCTGCCGAGCGGGAACACCATGTTGACCTCGGCGCCGATGCCCTCGACCAGGCGCCGGATCTCGGCGAGATCGCGACGGCGTGTTGAAGGTGCCGTAGATCGGCCCGATGATGTTGACGCGCGGGCTTCGACGCCGTCGGCGTCGGCGCGCGCGGCTTGCCGCGGGCGTCGGGCCGCTCTTGCTGCCGTACTCGGTCCACAGCCAGTACATCGCGCGGTTGGCGCACTGCCACTGGTCCTCGTCGATCGTGCGCGGCAGGAAGCGCTGGATGTTGGTGCCCTCGGGCGTCACGCCGCCGCCGATCATCTCGGCGATCGAGCCGGTGACGACGACCGCCGGCAGGTCCGGATCGAGCGTCGCGTGCGCGCGCTTCATCGCGCCTTCGGTGCCCTCGCGCCCGAGTTGCTCCTCGCCGAGCCCGGTGACGACGATCGGCAGCTCGTGCGGCGGCAGCGCGTCGGTGTAGTGCAGCACCGAGGTCACCGGCAGGTTCTCGCAGCCGACCGGGCCGTCGATGACGACCTGCAGGCCCTTGATCGCGGTGAAGACGTAGACCGCGCCCCAGTAGCCGCCGGCGCGATCGTGGTCGAGGACCAGCATCAGATCATCTCCTCGGCCTTGCGCTTCTTGACGAGCTTGATCACGCTGCCGCTTGTAGTGCTCGCGGAACTCGGGCCGGTCGCGCGGCACGTCTTCCCAGACGCCGGCGGCGTGGCCCTCGCCGACGCCGTCGAAGAACGCCTTCATCGCGGTCGAAGCGCGCCTTGTTCGCCAGCGCCGCGTTGACCACGGGCGCGAGCGAGCCGGCGCCCGCCGGCCCCATCAGCGGGCGCGCCGAGATGAGGTTGGTGAAGTAGAGCGCCGGGATCGCCGCCTCCTTCGCCGCCTGCACGACCGGCGTCGTGCCGATCGCGAGGTCCGGCTGCGAACTCGCGCATCGCCGCGAGGTCCTGCTCGAGCGACGCGCGGTACTGCACGTGCACGCCCTTCGCCTCGAGCCACTCGCGGTCGGCGTCGCTCCACGGCGTGCGCGGGCAGGCGGTGCCGACGTAGCGCACGTCGGCGCCGCTCTCGACCAGCAGCCGCGCGACCAGCAGCTCCGAGCCTTCGTAGCCGGACAGCGTGATGCGGCCCTTGATCGGCGTGCTTCGCGAGCGCGCCGCGGATCGCCGGCAGGATGCGGTTCTTGGCGGCGTCGATGCGCTCCTGCGCGACGCCCGCGGCGTCGCCGATCGCCTGCGAGCCAGGCTGTCGGTGCCGTCGTGCCCGACCGGCGCCGAGCCGACGATCGGCCGGCCGGCCGCCTCGAACTCGCGCACGCTCGCGGTGTAGAACGGATGGATCGCCGCGACGACGACGCAGTCGAGCGCCGCGTAGAGCTCGCGCCATTCGCGCGTCGGCACCACGGGGCCGGCGGCGAGGCCCAGCGGCTCGAGCATCATGCCGATGCCGACCGGATCGGCCGGGAACATCTCGCCCAGCAGCGTGACGGTCGGCTTGCGCTCGGCCGCGTGCCGCCGCGCGGCGCTGCACCGGCCCCTGCTCGGCCTCGTTGCGCGCGTAGCGCGAGCATCGCGCCGGCCAGCACGTCCTTCGCTTCCGCGTGCGTCGGCACGCCGAAGCCCGGCACGTCGATGCCGATGATGCGCACGCCGTTGATCTCCTTCGGCAGCAGCTCGCAGCGGCACGCCGCTCGCCGTCGGCACGCACAGGTTGGTGACGACGATGGCGTCGTAGTTCGCCGGATCGGCGAGCTTGTGCACGGCCTCGCGGATGTCCTCGAACAGCTTGCCGGTGACCAGCGTCTCGGAGTTGAACGGCACGTAGCCGACGGTGCGGCGCGCGCCGTAGAAGTGCGACGTGAAGGTCAGGCCGTAGACGCAGCACGCCGAGCCGGAGAGCACCGTCGCGGTGCGCCGCATGCGCAGGCCGACGCGCAGCGAGCCGAACGCCGGGCACATCGATTGCGGCTGGTCGTGCGGGCCCTTGCGGATAGTCCTGCGCGTAGCGCTCGAGCATCTCGCTCTTGCCGGCCGCGCGCGCGGCCGCGGCGAGCGCGTCCTTGCCCGAATGGCAGCCGAGGCCGTCGCCCTCGAGGGCGGCGGGGTTGGCACGGTCGCGGGCTCCATGTCAGTGGCTCCATCGCGCGGCGCGCGACCCGCGACGCATGAAACGGGCGTGTAAATAGCGGTGCGGCGTCCGGCACAGAGGTCGGTTCGTACTTGGTGCTTCGAGCCCGTATGTCAGTTGGACCCGCGGCCCCACGAGCACCCCGTACTGTCGCCCGGGGCTTCGCGTCCCGTGAGCACGCATCCTAGACTTCGATGACGAGGGCCGCACGCCGATGTCGCCGCGACTACGGAGGCGATCATGGAAGTCATCTACCCGCGCTGCGCGGGACTCGACGTGCACAAGCAGACGGTGGTGGCTTGCGTACGCATCGCCGGCAGACGGGGCGCCCGATGCAGGAAGTGCGCACCTTCGCCACCACCACGTCGGGCCTGCTGGCGCTGGCCGACTGGCTCGACTCGACATCGGCGTCGACGCATGGTCGCGATGGAGGCCACCGGCGTGTACTGGAAGCCGGTGTGGCACGTGCTCGAAGGCCACTTCGAGCTGGTGCTGGCCAACGCCGCCCATGTCAAGAACGTGCCCGGCCGCAAGACCGACGTCAACGACGCCACGTGGCTGGCCGACCTGCTGGCGCACGGCCTGATCCGCGCCAGCTTCGTGCCGCCGGTGGCGGTGCAGGAACTGCGCGCGCTGACCCGCACGCGCAAGCAGTTCGTGCGCGAGCGCGCCGCCCACGTGCAGCGCATCGAGAAGGTGCTGGAAGACGCCAACCTCAAGCTCGGCGTCGTGCTCAGCGACATCATGGGCAAGAGCGGGCGCGCCGTGCTGCAAGCCATCATCGACGGCCATGACGACCCCGAAGTGTCTGCTCTCGCTGCGTCAGCTTGCGCGTCAAGGCCAGCCGCGCCGAGATGCGCGAAGCGCTGCGCGGCCACGTCAGCAGCCATCATCGCTTCATGCTCAAGCTGCACCTGCGACCACATCGATGCGCTGGACCACGCCATCGCCACCATCGAACAGGAGGTGGGCGCCGGCCTCGAGCCCTTTCGCGACGCCGCCAAACTGCCTGAGCACCATGCCCGGGCATGAGCGAGGTCAGCGCTCGCACGTCGTGGTCGCCGAAATCGGCATCGACATGTCGCGCTTCGCACACGCCCGGCCCATCTGCTGTCCTGGGCCTGCCTGTGCCCGCGCAACGACGAAAGCGCCGGCAAGCGCCGCAGCACCCGCCTGCGCCGCGGCGGCAAGTGGCTCAAAACCACCCTGGTGCAAGCTGCCTGGGCCGCCGTCAAGCGTCAAAGGCAGCTATCTGCAAGCGCAGTTCCATCGCCTGCGCGCTCGCCGCGGCGCCAAGAAAGCCATCATCGCCGTGGCCGCCTCGATGCTCACCGCCGTCTGGCACATGCTGCGCAACGGCACCGAATGGCGCGAGCTCGGCGCCGCCCACTTCGACCGCGCCGACGCCAAGAAAACCGCCACACGCCTCATCCGCCGGCTGCAACAAATCGGCTACGCCGTGCAGGTCACGCCCGCATGAAAGGTTGAGTTTCATCCTAGTGGCTCCATCGGCGCGGCGCGCCACCCGCGACGCATGAAACTGATCACATTGACGAGGTCGGTGCCCCTCACCCCAGCCCTCTCCCCGCTTGCGGGGAGAGGGTGTCCGACAGGGCGGGTGAGGGGAAATCGCGTACGTCGAGGCTGATCCATCCTAGTTGCTCCACCGTGCGGCGCACGTCCGCGACGCATGAAAACGTTGACGTAGGCAGCGACGCCGAACGCAAATGAGGCGAGGTGGTTGATGTCATCAGGCGGCGTCGTAGACGACTTCGAGCGACGCCTTCGACGATCTCCTGCTTGCCGCACATGTCGAACTGCGTCGCGGGCTCGAGCACGACGTCGCGGCCGACGGCATCGCCGGAGAACAGGCCGAGCAGCTCGTCCTGCGTCAGCGGCGTCGGCCGCACCGGCGGCGCGTCGGCGACGTTCTGCGCGAGCTTCTCGAACAGCGGCGCCCACTGCGTGCCGGGGCGGCCGATGATTTCGTAGGACGCGCTCTTGCGCCGGATGTCGTCGTGCGCCGGAATCGCCGCCAGCACCGGAATGCCGGCGCGCTCGGCGAACGCGCGCGCCTCGCCGGTGCCGTCGTCCTTGTTGATGACCATGCCGGCCACGCCGACGTTGCCGCCCAGCTTGCGGAAGTACTCGACCGCGCGAGCAGACGTTGTTGGCGACGTACAGCGACTGCAGGTCGTTGCTGCCGACGACGATCACCTTCTGGCACATGTCGCGCGCGATCGGCAGGCCGAAGCCGCCGCACACGACGTCGCCCAGGAAGTCGAGCAGCACGTAGTCGAAGCCCCAGTCGTGGAAGCCGAGCTTCTCGAGCAGTCTCGAAGCCGTGGATGATGCCGCGCCCGCCGCAGCCGCGGCCGACCTCGGGGCCGCCCAGCTCCATCGCGAACACGCCGTCGCGCTTGAAGCAGACGTCGCCGATCTGCACCGCCTCGCCGGCGAGCTTCTTCTTCGACGACGTCTCGATGATCGTCGGGCACGCGCGGCCGCCGAACAGCAGCGACGTGGTGTCGCTCTTCGGGTCGCAGCCGATCAGCAGCACCTTCTTGCCCTGCTGCGCCATCATGTACGAGAGGTTGGCGAGCGTGAAGCTCTTGCCGATGCCGCCCTTGCCGTAGATCGCGATGATCTGCGTCTCCTTGGTCGACCGGCGCGGTCGCGACGGCGATCGGGCTCGATCGCCGCCTCCTCGCGCAGGCGCTTGGTCATCGCGATCTGGCCACGGTGGGCGCGGCGGTATCGCAGGCATGGCTCATGAGCACGCTCTCCAGTCGAGGACCATCTTGAGGCACGACGGGATCGCTGAACGCGGTGCGGTACGCGCGGCGCGCCGCCGGCGCCTGCTGCGCGGTGCGTGATGAGCCCGTCGAGCGACAGCTGACCCGACTCGGCCAGCGCGCCGCACGGCCACGAGGTCGCGCGGCTGCCACTGCGCGGCGACGCGGATGCGCGCCTCGCGCATGAAGGCCGGCGGAAACGCGAACGACAGCGGCTCCGCGTAGAAGCCGGCGAGCACGATCTCGCCGCCGGGCGCCAGGCGCGCGATCAGCGTGTCGAGCAGCGCCGCGTCGCCGCTGACGTCGTAGATCGCGCGGTAGTCGCGGCGCGCGTCGTCGGCCGGGATCGACCACGCGGTAGCCGTCGGCGCCCGCGCGCGCGGCGGGTTGCGCTCCCACACCGGAGGTCGCGGCGCGCCGCGCAGCGACGGCGAGGCGCGCGAGCAGCCGGCCGAGCACGCCGTGACCGACGATGAGATCGGGAACGGCCGCCGGGTCGGCCGGCAGCGCGTGGTACGCCGTCGCGGCCAGCGCGAGCAGGACCGCCTCGCTCGCCCAGCGCGTCGCCGATCGGCGCCACGCGCTGCGCCGGGAACGACCACGCGCCGCGCAGCGCCGCCGAACAGTCCGCGCACATCGCCGAAGCAGCGCGCGCCGGGCACGAACACGCGCTCGCCGACGCGACGCACCGCGGCGCGCCTCGCCGCGCTCGCCACGCGGCCGACCGACTCGTAGCCGGGCACCAGCGGATAGCCCATGCCGGGGAAGGCCGGCATCCGCCCGGACCAGAGCAGGCGCTCGGTGCCGGTGCTGATGCCGCTCCACTCGATGTCGACGACGACGTCGTCGTCGCCCGGCGGCGAGAGCTCGAGCTGCCGCACCACCAGGCGCTCGGGTTCCTCCAGCACCACGGCGAGGGTGTTCATGCGATCCTCCTCGTGCGTCCGCATCTGTCGTGGGACGCCTGTCCGTATGTGTCAGTCTAACCTTACTTTGATCATATGTCAATACAAACTAACACTATCGCAACCGTCAAGCCGCCTGCGCCGACGACCAGGCTGGTCAGCAGCGGCATGCGTCGGTGACTCGTCTGCGCACCCGGCGGAAGCCGGCGTCGCCGCAGCATCGCGCGACAGCTCGGCGAACGTGCGCGCGCGGCCGCTGCCCATCGCCAGCAGGTAGAAGCCGAAGTAGGCGTCCCCGACGGCTCGGCGCCCGGCGTCCCGGCCATCGGCTCGGCGACCAGCAGCGCGCCGCCGGGCGCGAGCGCGCGGCGCACGTCGCGCAGGATCGCCGCCGCGCTCGTCGTCGTCGTGGTCGTGGAGCACGCGCACGAGCGAGACGACGTCGGCGCCGCGCGGCAGCGGGTCGCGCAGGAAGTCGCCGCCCGCTGACCGCGGACGCGGCCGCGCGAGGCCGCGCGCTGGCGAGCCGGGCCCGCGCCCGCTCCGCCACCGGCGGCAGGTCGAACAGCGATGAAGCGCAGGTGCGGAAACGCGCGCGCGACCGCGGCCGAGGAACGCGCCTTCGCCGCCGCCGACGTCGAGCAGGCAGCGGTGCCGCGCGAAGTCGGATAGGCGGCGAGCACCTCGCCCGCGACCAGCGGCTGCGAGGCCGACATCAGCGCGGAGTAGGCGCGCGACGCGCGTCGGCAGCCAGCGCCGCCGGGCCGGCGCCTGCGGCGTAGGCCCAGTAGCGCCGCAGCGCGGTGTCGCGCTCGTCGCCGCGCAGCAGCGCCACCGGATCGGCGAGGTCGGCGTAGAGGAGCGCGTGGTGCTCGACCATGGCGCGCACCGCGCCATCGCCGCCGATCGCGGCGCCCGAGCGCGCCGAGGCCGTAGCGCTCGCCCGAGCGCCGCGCGACGAGGCCCAGCGACACCGCCGCGCCCAGCAGCCGCTCGGCGCCGGCGTCGGGCAGCCCGATGCGCCGCGCCAGGGCGGGCAGCGTCTGCGGGCCGCTCGGCCAGGATGTCGAACAGGCGCAGCCGCACGCAGGCGAGCAGGACCTGCGAGTAGACGAAGCCGGCGCACAGGTCGAACGCGCTGCCGGCGCGGCGGCGCGCGACGGCCGCGTCAGCGGGAAGCCGCGCCGCCCAGCCGCCGGAAGCGGGCGCTGCCGAGCAGCGCGGTCGCGCAGCGGCGTACCAGGCGGTCGAGCGCCGCGATCGAAGCCGCGAGCTTCACGCCGCCCGGCGCGCCAGCTCCTTGGGCACGCAGCCTCGCCGTCTCGACGCGCATCGCGTCGCGCAGCTCGGCCGCGCCGGGGCACGGCGGGATCGACGCGATCGCGTCTCGACCACGAGTGCTCGAGGCGGCGCGATCGCGCCGGCGACGCCGAGCTCGCGCGACCGCGCTCGGCCGGCCGAGCGCGGCGTCGCGGCCCGATCGGCTTGCCGAGCTCTTCGGCGCTGGCCGCCGCGTCGCGCATGTCGTCGGCGACCTGGTAGGCCTCGCCCAGCCGCTCGCCGAGCGCGCGCCACGGCGCGGGATCGGCGCCGGCGGCCGCGGCGCCGGCCATCGTGGCGGCGGCGAACAGCGCGCCGGTCTTGGCGCGCTGGTAGTCGCGACAGCCGACGTGCGGCTCGCACTCCCAGGCCTGGCCGGCGACGATGCCGCCGGGCATGCCGACGCCCGCGCCGAGGATCAGCAGCGAGCGGCGCGAGCCGCTGCGGGACGCGCGCGCGCAGCCGCGCGCCAGCGTCTCGAAGGCGAGCACGATCAGCGCGTCGCCGGCCAGCACCGCCAGCCGCTCGCCGAAGGCGCGGTGGACCGACGGCTTGCCGCGCCGGGTGGCGCGTCGTCGAAGCAGGGCAGGTCGTCGTGGACCAGCGAGGCGCAGTGCAGCAGCTCGATCGCCGCCGCGGCCGCCGACCGCCGCGGCCGGGTCGTCGTCGCCGCAGGCCGCGGCCACGCCGAGGCACAGCGCGGGGCCGGATGCGGCGCGCCGCCGGGAAAGACGGCGTAGCGCATCGCCGCCGCCAGCCGCGGCGGGCCGCCGGACGCCTCGCCAGCGCGCCAGGGCGACCGTGAGCGCGCGCTCGATGACGGCCGTCGGCACGCGACTGTTCGCGGCGCGGCTCGCGGACCATGGTGCCCTCCTGTAACGTTTAATTGACACATCTATAATGTCATGTAATGTAGACACATCGGCCGACGCCGCGTCAATTCGCTTTCGTGAGCCAGGGGATCCACGCGTCGTCAGTCGTCGGCGCCGGCATCGGCGGGCTCGTGTCGCGCCGTGCTGCTGGCCGCGCGCGGCGTCGAGCGTGATGCGTGGTCGAGCGCGCCGCAGCGCCCGGCGGCAAGATGCGCGAGGTCGCGGTCGGCGGCGCCGGCATCGACGCCGGGCCGACGGTGTTCACCATGCGCTGGGTCTTCGACGAGATCTTCGCCGCCGCCGGCGCCGTCGCTGGCGCGAGCACGTCGCGCTGCGCCCGCTCGCGCATCCTCGCGCGCCACGCCTGGACCGCCGACGCAGCGGCTCGATCTGTTCGCCGACGTCGGCGCGCTCGGCCGACGCGATCGGCGCGTTCGCCGGCGCCGGCGAGGCGCGCCGCTTCCTGCGCGTTCTGCGCCGCGCGCGCGGCGCGATCTACGCGACGCTCGAGCGGCCCTTCCTGCGCGCGCCGCGCGGCGGCCCGCTCGCGCTCGTGCGCCGCGCCGGCCTCGCGCGGCCTGCCGGCACCTGTGGCGCATCTCGCCGTTCACCACGCTGTGGCGCGCGCTGGGCCGGCACTTCCACGACCCGCGCCTGCGCCAGCTCTTCGGCCGCTACGCGACCTACTGCGGCTCGTCGCCGTTCGCGGCGCCGGCCACGCTGATGCTGGTCGCGCACGTCGAGCAGGACGGCGTCTGGCTCGTCGACGGCGGCATGCAGCGGCTGGCCGACGCGCTCGCCGCGGCTCGCCGCAGCGCACGGCGCGCGCTTCCGCTACGGCGACGACGGTCGACGCAGATCGACGTGCGACGGCGGGCGCGCGACCGGCGTGCGCGCTCGCGTCGCGGCGAGCGCATCGACGCCGACGCGGTGGTCGTCAACGCCGACGTCGCGGCGCGTGGCGCGCGGGCTGCTCGGGCAGCGCCGTCGCGCGCGCGCCGTCGGCGCGCGCGCCGCGCGCGCGCGCTCGCTGTCGGCGGTGACCTGGGCGCTGGCGCGCGCGCGCCGGACGGCTTCCCGCTGCCGCGCCACAACGTGTTCTTCTCCGGCGACTACGCGGCCGAGTTCGACGACGCTGTTCCGGCCGCGGCGCGCTGCCGCGCGCGCCGACCGTCTACGTCTGCGCGCAGGATCGCGGCGACGACGACGCGCGCGGCGCCGACGCGGCGCCGAGCGCCTGCTCTGCCTCGTCAACGCGCCGGCCACGCGGCGACCGCGCGGCCTTCGACGCCACGGGAGATCGCAGCGATGCGAGAGCGCGCACCTTCGCGCCGCTGGCGCGCTGCGGCCTGACGCTGCACGCGCGAGCCGGCGGCACGGTGGTGACGACGCCGGCGGACTTCGCGCGGCTGTTCCCGGCGACCGGCGGAGCGCTGTACGGCCGGGCGACGCACGGCTGGACGGCGTCGTTCCAGCGGCCGGGGGCGCGGACGCGGATGCCGCGGCCTGTACCTGGCGGGCGGCAGCACGCATCCGGGACCGGGCGTGCCGATGGCGGCGCTGTCGGGCCGGCTGGCGGCGGCGAGCGTGCTCGACGGACCTCGCTTCGACGCGGCCGGTGCCGCACGGCGGCTACGCCTGGTGGTACGTCGACGCGCTGACCGACGACGGCCGCCACGGCCTCACGCGTGATCGCCTTCGTCGGCAGCGTGTTCTCGCCGTACTACGCGCGCGCGCGCGACGCGCGGCGCGCGGCGACCCGCGCGAGCACTGCGCGATCAACGTCGCGCTGTACGGCCGCCGCGGCGCGCTGGACGATGACCGAGCGCGGCGCGCGCGCGACGTCGCGACGCGACGCCGCGATCGCTCGCGCATCGGCCGCAGCGCGCTCGCGCTGGGACGACGACGCGCTGACCATCGACCTCGACGAAGCGCGGCGCGCCGTTGCCGTCGCGCATCCGCGGCACCGTGCGCCGTCGACGCGCCGGCGCCATGCGCGGCACGCCGTTCGCGCTCGACGCGCGCGGGCGCCATCGCTGGCAGCCGATCGCGCCCTGCGCGCGCGTCGAGGTCGCGCTCGACCGTCCGCGCCTGCGCTGGCGCGGCGCCGGCTATCTCGACGCGCAACGCCGGCGACGCGCCGCTCGAGGACGCGTTCGCGCGCTGGCACTGGTCGCGCGCGCGCGTCGGCGACGGCACGCGCCGTCGCTCTACGACGTCGCGCGGCGCGACGGCGAGCCCGCTGTCGCTCGCGCTGCCGTTGCGACGCGCGACGGCGCGCGTCGCGACGGTCGACGCCGCCGCCGCGTCGCGCGCTGCCGCGCTCGCGCTGGCGCATCGCGCGCGCGACGCGCGCGCGACGACGGACGCCGCGCGCGTCGTGCGCGACGCTGCGAGGACGCGCCGTTCTACGCGCGCTCGCTCGTCGCGTCGCGGCTGCGCGGCGCGCACGGCGGTCGCCGATGCACGAGAGCCTGTCGCTCGACCGCTTCCGCGCGCCGTGGGTGCGCATGCTGCTGCCGTTCCGGATGCCGCGCACGCGCGCCGCTAGCGCGTCGGGCTGCGCGCGACTCCGCGCGCTCGCGCTCGCGGTCGCGGCGCTGCGAGCGCCGCAGCGAGACGAGCTCGCACACCGCGAGCCCGAGCACGACGCCCAGCGATCAGCAGCCACTCCCACTGCGCGAGCGAACGACGGCGTCCACTGCCGACGGACTCTAGTCGCGCCGTGCCGCGCGCGCGCTCGCGCTCGCGCCGCTCGAGCTCGGGAACAGGTCGAGCGTCCAGGCGAGGCTCGCGGCCAGTCGCGGCGCCGCGCGCGCCGGCACCGCATCGCGCGCGGCGGCGTCGACGAGGAAGCGCGCCGCCGGCAGCGGCGGCGTCGCCGGCGCGACGCGCGGCAGCGCCGGACGCGAGCGAGCGCGCGCGACCGCGACCACGGCTTGCGCGCCGGCGAGACGACCGCGCGCGCCGCGACCGCATCGCCGCCGCGGCGCGCGACCTCGCGGCCGATCTCGCGCGTAGAGGCAGCGCGCGACGCCGATGCCCGGCCGGCAGTCCGCGGGCAGGTGCGCGATGCCCGCGCGCGCGCGCGCCGTAGAGCGCGTCGGCGTCGCCGAGCAGGCGCTGCACCACGCCGCGCCAGCGCCGGCGAGTGTGCCGGCGCGCGCAGCCAGGCCTCGGGTCGATGCCTGCCTCGCGCAGCCAGTCGAGCGGCAGGTAGAGCCGGCCGCTGCGCGCGTCCTCGCCGACGTCGCGCGCGATGTTGGTGAGCTGCATGGCGACGCCGAGGTCGCAGGCGCGCGCGAGCGCCTCGCGCGTCGCGCACGCCCATCAGCAGCGCCATCATCGCGCCGACCGTGCCGGCGACGCGCGCCGCGTAGGCGTGCAGCGCCGTCGAGGTCGTCGTAGCGGCGGCCCTGCGCGTCCCAGGCGAAGCCCTCGAGCAGCGCCTCGGGCAGCGCGCGCGGGATCGCGAAGCGCGACCACGACGTCGGCGAAGCGCGCGGTCGGCCGGCGTCGGCCGGGCGGCCCGCGTAGACGCGCGTCGAGCCGCTCGCGCAGCCGCGCGCACCGCGTCGGCGCGCGCCGTCGCCGCGCGTCGACCGCGTCGTCGGCGAGGCGGCAGAACGCGTAGAGCGCGCGCGCCGGCTCGCGCACGCGCGCGCGGCAGCAGCAGCGACGCCGCGAGGAAGCGTGCGCGAGCCGCCGCGCAGCAGCGCGCGGCAGGCGGCGAGGTCGCCGGCGCGCGTCGCGGGTCAGGCGAACGCGGCGGCATCGGGCACCACGCGTGTCGAGGACGTCGCGCCGACGACAGCACGCCGGGCAGGCCGGCGCCGGGATGCGTGCCGGCGCCGACGAGGTAGAGGTGCTCGACGTCCTCGCTGCGGTTGTGCGGCCGGAACCAGGCGCTCTGCGTGAGCACCGGCTCGAGGCCGAAGGCGGCGCCGCAGATACGACGACAGCCGGTCCTGGAAATCCAGCGGCGTGCACACGCGCGACGTGACGATCTGCGCGCTCGAGGCCCGGCAGCAGCGTCGCCTCCAGGCGCCGCTGCGATCGCGCGCGCGATACGGCTCGGCCTGCTCGCGCCCAGTCGATGCCGCTCGCGAGGTGCGGCACCGGCGAGAGCACGTAGAACGCGTCGCAGCCCGGCGGCGCGAGCGACGGGTCGGTCGCGGTCGGGCCGGTGCAGGTAGAGGCTGAAGTCCGTCGGCGAGGACCTTGCGCTCGAAGATGTCGTCGAGCAGCTCGCGGTAGCGCGGCCCGAGCAGGATGGTGTGGTGCGCGACGTCCGCGATACTGCCGGCGCGTGCCGAAGTACCAGACGAACAGGCTCATCGAGTAGCGCGCGCGCGTCGATGCGCCGGTCGGTCCAGCGGCGGCGCGCGCTGCGGCGGCAGCAGGTGGCGGTAGGTCCAGGCGCGAATCGGCGTTGGAGACGACGACGTCGGCGCGCGAGCGTCTCGCCGCTCGCGAGGCGCACGCCGGTGGCGCGCGCCGCCCTCGACGGTGATCTCCGCGACCTCGCGCGTCGCAGCGCACGCGTGCCGCCCTGCCCCTCGATCAGCTCGACCAGGCCCTGCACGAGGCGCCCGGTGCCGCCCATCGCGAAGTGCACGCCCCAGCGCCGCTCGAGGTAGCGCGATCAGGCTGTAGATCGACGTCGTCGCGGAACGGATTGCCGCCGACCAGCAGCGGATGGAAGCTGAGCACGACGCGCAGGCGCGGATCGCGCACGTAGCGCGGCGACCAGGCCGTAGACGCGTGCGGTAGCTCTCGCAGCCGCACCAGGTCGGGCAGCGACGCGCGCCATGTCGGTCCAGCGAGTCGAACGGCACGTGGCCGAGCTGCTCGAAGCCGACGCGGTAGATCGCCTCGCTCGCGCGCATGAAGCGCTCGTAGCCGGCGACGTCGCCGGGCGCGAGCCGCGCGACCTCGCGCGCGCATCGCCGTCGGCGTCGCCGCTGTAGTCGAAGCGTCTCGCCGTCGTCGAAGCGGATGCGGTAGAACGGCGTCGACCGGGCGCAGCTCGACGTCGTCGGCGCAGCCGCCGGCCGCACAGCTGCCACAGCTCCTCGAACAGGAACGGCGCGGTGACGATCGTCGGCCCGGCGTCGAAGGTGAAGCCGTCCTGCCGGTAGCACGTAGGCGCGGCCGCCGGGCGCGTCGAGCTGCTCGAGCACCGTGACGCGGTAGCCCGCGCGCGCCCGAGCCGCACCGCCGCCGCGAGCCCGCCGAAGCCGCTGCCGATGACGACGGCGTGCGGCCGCGCGCGCCCCGAAGGGGCAGGTGCCCGCGACGCTGGCCTGACGCGCGCATCCGGCGAGTATAGGAGTGTCAGGCGATCGATACAATCATCGATGTCTATTTATGCGTCATTGTGCGGCGCCGCAAGCGTGTCCGCCTTGACAACCCCGGGGATTGGAACAAGATGGCCGGCAATGCGACGCCGGCAGCGAACCGGCGCCGAATCCGATTCCCCACACCGATGACCATGGCAGGCAAGGGCGACTCGCCCGCGTTCGGCGCGGCTGATCTGTCGAATTGCGACCGGGAGCTGATTCACGTCCCGGGTCGAT
>CAWGBL010000005.1:0-130599 GCA_963820815.1 uncultured Actinomycetota bacterium
GTGACCGTGGCGTCGGCGGTGCCGGACGAGCCCTCGAAGTTGGTGTCGCCCGAGTAGGTCGCGGTGAAGGTGTAGCCGCCCGGGGCGGTCTCAACGCGGTCAGTCCACTGCCGTGGCCGGCGCCGTCCAGGGTCACCGGGCCGCAGGTGTTGGTGCCGTCAGAGACGCTGACCGTGCCGGTGGGCGTGCCCGAGCCGGGGCTGTCGGCGCTGACGGTGAACGAGATGGTGACCGTCTGGCCGCTGACGTAGGTCGCCAGGTCGGTGGACGTGGCCGTGGTGGTCGTGTCCTGGGTGACCGTGGCGTCGGCGGTGCCGGACGAGCCCTCGAAGTTGGTGTCGCCCGAGTAGGTCGCGGTGAAGGTGTAGCCGCCCGGGGCGGTCTCGACGATCGTGCGGCACTGCCGTGGCCGGCGCCGTCCAGGGTCACCGGGCCGCAGGTGTTGGTGCCGTCAGAGACGCTGACCGTGCCGGTGGGCGTGCCCGAGCCGGGGCTGTCGGCGCTGACGGTGAACGAGATGGTGACCGTCTGGCCGCTGACGTAGGTCGCCAGGTCGGTGGACGTGGCCGTGGTGGTCGTGTCCTGGGTGACCGTGGCGTCGGCGGTGCCGGACGAGCCCTCGAAGTTGGTGTCGCCCGAGTAGGTCGCGGTGAAGGTGTAGCCGCCCGGGGCGGTCTCGACGATCGTGCAGATGCCGTGGCCGGCGCCGTCCAGGGTCACCGGGCCGCAGGTGTTGGTGCCGTCAGAGACGCTGACCGTGCCGGTGGGCGTGCCCGAGCCGGGGCTGTCGGCGCTGACGGTGAACGAGATGGTGACCGTCTGGCCGCTGACGTAGGTCGCCAGGTCGGTGGACGTGGCCGTGGTGGTCGTGTCCTGGGTGACCGTGGCGTCGGCGGTGCCGGACGAGCCCTCGAAGTTGGTGTCGCCCGAGTAGGTCGCGGTGAAGGTGTAGCCGCCCGGGGCGGTCTCGACGATCGTCCGGTATTGCCGTGGCCGGCGCCGTCCAGGGTCACCGGGCCGCAGGTGTTGGTGCCGTCAGAGACGCTGACCGTGCCGGTGGGCGTGCCCGAGCCGGGGCTGTCGGCGCTGACGGTGAACGAGATGGTGACCGTCTGGCCGCTGACGTAGGTCGCCAGGTCGGTGGACGTGGCCGTGGTGGTCGTGTCCTGGGTGACCGTGGCGTCGGCGGTGCCGGACGAGCCCTCGAAGTTGGTGTCGCCCGAGTAGGTCGCGGTGAAGGTGTAGCCGCCCGGGGCGGTCTCGACGATCGTGCAGCTGCCGTGGCCGGCGCCGTCCAGGGTCACCGGGCCGCAGGTGTTGGTGCCGTCAGAGACGCTGACCGTGCCGGTGGGCGTGCCCGAGCCGGGGCTGTCGGCGCTGACGGTGAACGAGATGGTGACCGTCTGGCCGCTGACGTAGGTCGCCAGGTCGGTGGACGTGGCCGTGGTGGTCGTGTCCTGGGTGACCGTGGCGTCGGCGGTGCCGGACGAGCCCTCGAAGTTGGTGTCGCCCCAGTAGGTCGCGGTGAAGGTGTAGCCGCCCGGGGCGGTCTCGACGATGATCCGCACTGCCGTGGCCGGCGCCGTCCAGGGTCACCGGGCCGCAGGTGTTGGTGCCGTCAGAGACGCTGACCGTGCCGGTGGGCGTGCCCGAGCCGGGGCTGTCGGCGCTGACGGTGAACGAGATGGTGACCGTCTGGCCGCTGACGTAGGTCGCCAGGTCGGTGGACGTGGCCGTGGTGGTCGTGTCCTGGGTGACCGTGGCGTCGGCGGTGCCGGACGAGCCCTCGAAGTTGGTGTCGCCCAGGTAGGTCGCGGTGAAGGTGTAGCCGCCCGGGGCGGTCTTGACGATCGTGCCGCTGCCGTGGCCGGCGCCGTCCAGGGTCACCGGGCCGCAGGTGTTGGTGCCGTCAGAGACGCTGACCGTGCCGGTGGGCGTGCCCGAGCCGGGGCTGTCGGCGCTGACGGTGAACGAGATGGTGACCGTCTGGCCGCTGACGTAGGTCGCCAGGTCGGTGGACGTGGCCGTGGTGGTCGTGTCCTGGGTGACCGTGGCGTCGGCGGTGCCGGACGAGCCCTCGAAGTTGGTGTCGCCCGAGTAGGTCGCGGTGAAGGTGTAGCCGCCCGGGGCGGTCTCGACGATCGTGCAGGTTTGCCGTGGCCGGCGCCGTCCAGGGTCACCGGGCCGCAGGTGTTGGTGCCGTCAGAGACGCTGACCGTGCCGGTGGGCGTGCCCGAGCCGGGGCTGTCGGCGCTGACGGTGAACGAGATGGTGACCGTCTGGCCGCTGACGTAGGTCGCCAGGTCGGTGGACGTGGCCGTGGTGGTCGTGTCCTGGGTGACCGTGGCGTCGGCGGTGCCGGACGAGCCCCTCGAAGTTGGTGTCGCCCGAGTAGGTCGCGGTGAAGGTGTAGCCGCCCGGGGCGGTCTCGACGATCGTGCAGGTCGCCGTGGCCGGCGCCGTCCAGGGTCACCGGGCCGCAGGTGTTGGTGCCGTCAGAGACGCTGACCGTGCCGGTGGGCGTGCCCGAGCCGGGGCTGTCGGCGCTGACGGTGAACGAGATGGTGACCGTCTGGCCGCTGACGTAGGTCGCCAGGTCGGTGGACGTGGCCGTGGTGGTCGTGTCCTGGGTGACCGTGGCGTCGGCGGTGCCGGACGAGCCCTCGAAGTTGGTGTCGCCCGAGTAGGTCGCGGTGAAGGTGTAGCCGCCCGGGGCGGTCTCGACGATCGTGCAGCTGCCGTGGCCGGCGCCGTCCAGGGTCACCGGGCCGCAGGTGTTGGTGCCGTCAGAGACGCTGACCGTGCCGGTGGGCGTGCCCGAGCCGGGGCTGTCGGCGCTGACGGTGAACGAGATGGTGACCGTCTGGCCGCTGACGTAGGTCGCCAGGTCGGTGGACGTGGCCGTGGTGGTCGTGTCCTGGGTGACCGTGGCGTCGGCGGTGCCGGACGAGCCCTCGAAGTTGGTGTCGCCCGAGTAGGTCGCGGTGAAGGTGTAGCCGCCCGGGGCGGTCTCGACGATCGTGCAGCTGCCGTGGCCGGCGCCGTCCAGGGTCACCGGGCCGCAGGTGTTGGTGCCGTCAGAGACGCTGACCGTGCCGGTGGGCGTGCCCGAGCCGGGGCTGTCGGCGCTGACGGTGAACGAGATGGTGACCGTCTGGCCGCTGACGTAGGTCGCCAGGTCGGTGGACGTGGCCGTGGTGGTCGTGTCCTGGGTGACCGTGGCGTCGGCGGTGCCGGACGAGCCCTCGAAGTTGGTGTCGCCCGAGTAGGTCGCGGTGAAGGTGTAGCCGCCCGGGGCGGTCTCGACGATCGTGCAGCTGCCGTGGCCGGCGCCGTCCAGGGTCACCGGGCCGCAGGTGTTGGTGCCGTCAGAGACGCTGACCGTGCCGGTGGGCGTGCCCGAGCCGGGGCTGTCGGCGCTGACGGTGAACGAGATGGTGACCGTCTGGCCGCTGACGTAGGTCGCCAGGTCGGTGGACGTGGCCGTGGTGGTCGTGTCCTGGGTGACCGTGGCGTCGGCGGTGCCGGACGAGCCCTCGAAGTTGGTGTCGCCCGAGTAGGTCGCGGTGAAGGTGTAGCCGCCCGGGGCGGTCTCGACGATCGGCAGGCCTGCCGTGGCCGGCGCCGTCCAGGGTCACCGGGCCGCAGGTGTTGGTGCCGTCAGAGACGCTGACCGTGCCGGTGGGCGTGCCCGAGCCGGGGCTGTCGGCGCTGACGGTGAACGAGATGGTGACCGTCTGGCCGCTGACGTAGGTCGCCAGGTCGGTGGACGTGGCCGTGGTGGTCGTGTCCTGGGTGACCGTGGCGTCGGCGGTGCCGGACGAGCCCTCGAAGTTGGTGTCGCCCGAGTAGGTCGCGGTGAAGGTGTAGCCGCCCGGGGCGGTCTCGACGATCGTGCAGCTGCCGTGGCCGGCGCCGTCCAGGGTCACCGGGCCGCAGGTGTTGGTGCCGTCAGAGACGCTGACCGTGCCGGTGGGCGTGCCCGAGCCGGGGCTGTCGGCGCTGACGGTGAACGAGATGGTGACCGTCTGGCCGCTGACGTAGGTCGCCAGGTCGGTGGACGTGGCCGTGGTGGTCGTGTCCTGGGTGACCGTGGCGTCGGCGGTGCCGGACGAGCCCTCGAAGTTGGTGTCGCCCGAGTAGGTCGCGGTGAAGGTGTAGCCGCCCGGGGCGGTCTCGACGATCGTGCAGCTTGCCGTGGCCGGCGCCGTCCAGGGTCACCGGGCCGCAGGTGTTGGTGCCGTCAGAGACGCTGACCGTGCCGGTGGGCGTGCCCGAGCCGGGGCTGTCGGCGCTGACGGTGAACGAGATGGTGACCGTCTGGCCGCTGACGTAGGTCGCCAGGTCGGTGGACGTGGCCGTGGTGGTCGTGTCCTGGGTGACCGTGGCGTCGGCGGTGCCGGACGAGCCCTCGAAGTTGGTGTCGCCCGAGTAGGTCGCGGTGAAGGTGTAGCCGCCCGGGGCGGTCTCGACGATCGTGCAGCTGCCGTGGCCGGCGCCGTCCAGGGTCACCGGGCCGCAGGTGTTGGTGCCGTCAGAGACGCTGACCGTGCCGGTGGGCGTGCCCGAGCCGGGGCTGTCGGCGCTGACGGTGAACGAGATGGTGACCGTCTGGCCGCTGACGTAGGTCGCCAGGTCGGTGGACGTGGCCGTGGTGGTCGTGTCCTGGGTGACCGTGGCGTCGGCGGTGCCGGACGAGCCCTCGAAGTTGGTGTCGCCCAAGTAGGTCGCGGTGAAGGTGTAGCCGCCCGGGGCGGTCTCGACGATCGTGCAGTCTGCCGTGGCCGGCGCCGTCCAGGGTCACCGGGCCGCAGGTGTTGGTGCCGTCAGAGACGCTGACCGTGCCGGTGGGCGTGCCCGAGCCGGGGCTGTCGGCGCTGACGGTGAACGAGATGGTGACCGTCTGGCCGCTGACGTAGGTCGCCAGGTCGGTGGACGTGGCCGTGGTGGTCGTGTCCTGGGTGACCGTGGCGTCGGCGGTGCCGGACGAGCCCTCGAAGTTGGTGTCGCCCGAGTAGGTCGCGGTGAAGGTGTAGCCGCCCGGGGCGGTCTCGACGATCGTGCAGCTGCCGTGGCCGGCGCCGTCCAGGGTCACCGGGCCGCAGGTGTTGGTGCCGTCAGAGACGCTGACCGTGCCGGTGGGCGTGCCCGAGCCGGGGCTGTCGGCGCTGACGGTGAACGAGATGGTGACCGTCTGGCCGCTGACGTAGGTCGCCAGGTCGGTGGACGTGGCCGTGGTGGTCGTGTCCTGGGTGACCGTGGCGTCGGCGGTGCCGGACGAGCCCTCGAAGTTGGTGTCGCCCGAGTAGGTCGCGGTGAAGGTGTAGCCGCCCGGGGCGGTCTCGACGATCGTGCAGCTGCCGTGGCCGGCGCCGTCCAGGGTCACCGGGCCGCAGGTGTTGGTGCCGTCAGAGACGCTGACCGTGCCGGTGGGCGTGCCCGAGCCGGGGCTGTCGGCGCTGACGGTGAACGAGATGGTGACCGTCTGGCCGCTGACGTAGGTCGCCAGGTCGGTGGACGTGGCCGTGGTGGTCGTGTCCTGGGTGACCGTGGCGTCGGCGGTGCCGGACGAGCCCTCGAAGTTGGTGTCGCCCGAGTAGGTCGCGGTGAAGGTGTAGCCGCCCGGGGCGGTCTCGACGATCGTGCAGCTGCCGTGGCCGGCGCCGTCCAGGGTCACCGGGCCGCAGGTGTTGGTGCCGTCAGAGACGCTGACCGTGCCGGTGGGCGTGCCCGAGCCGGGGCTGTCGGCGCTGACGGTGAACGAGATGGTGACCGTCTGGCCGCTGACGTAGGTCGCCAGGTCGGTGGACGTGGCCGTGGTGGTCGTGTCCTGGGTGACCGTGGCGTCGGCGGTGCCGGACGAGCCCTCGAAGTTGGTGTCGCCCGAGTAGGTCGCGGTGAAGGTGTAGCCGCCCGGGGCGGTCTCGACGATCGTGCAGCTGCCGTGGCCGGCGCCGTCCAGGGTCACCGGGCCGCAGGTGTTGGTGCCGTCAGAGACGCTGACCGTGCCGGTGGGCGTGCCCGAGCCGGGGCTGTCGGCGCTGACGGTGAACGAGATGGTGACCGTCTGGCCGCTGACGTAGGTCGCCAGGTCGGTGGACGTGGCCGTGGTGGTCGTGTCCTGGGTGACCGTGGCGTCGGCGGTGCCGGACGAGCCCTCGAAGTTGGTGTCGCCCGAGTAGGTCGCGGTGAAGGTGTAGCCGCCCGGGGCGGTCTCGACGATCGTGCAGGCACTGCCGTGGCCGGCGCCGTCCAGGGTCACCGGGCCGCAGGTGTTGGTGCCGTCAGAGACGCTGACCGTGCCGGTGGGCGTGCCCGAGCCGGGGCTGTCGGCGCTGACGGTGAACGAGATGGTGACCGTCTGGCCGCTGACGTAGGTCGCCAGGTCGGTGGACGTGGCCGTGGTGCGGTCGTGTCCTGGGTGACCGTAATCGACAGTGTCGAGGAGCCCGCGGCGTAGTTGCCGTTGGCGGCAACGCTGGCCGTGATGACGCAGGGCCCGGTGCCCACGCTGTTGATGCCCGTCACCGAGCCTGAGGAGTTGACGGCGCAGCCGGTGCCGTTGGCGTTGGACACCAAGTACGTGACGGTGCCGGTGCCGCTCGAGGTCGCCACCGCGTTGAAGGTGCTGCCGTTGACAGCGTTAGCGGTCTGGCTCGGCGGCGAGCCCGTGCCGAAGGTGAAGGTGATTGTCGGAGTGGCCCGACCGACGGTGATCGACAGTGTCGAGGAGCCCGCGGCGTAGTTGCCGTTGGCGGCAACGCTGGCCGTGATGACGCAGGGCCCGGTGCCCACGCTGTTGATGCCCGTCACCGAGCCTGAGGAGTTGACGGCGCAGCCGGTGCCGTTGGCGTTGGACACCAAGTACGTGACGGTGCCGGTGCCGCTCGAGGTCGCCACCGCGTTGAAGGTCGAGGTCGGATAGGTCACCGACGCGGTCTGGCTCGGCGGCGAGCCCGTGCCGAAGGTGAAGGTGATTGTCGGAGTGGCCCGACCGACGGTGATCGACAGTGTCGAGGAGCCCGCGGCGTAGTTGCCGTTGGCGGCAACGCTGGCCGTGATGACGCAGGGCCCGGTGCCCACGCTGTTGATGCCCGTCACCGAGCCTGAGGAGTTGACGGCGCAGCCGGTGCCGTTGGCGTTGGACACCAAGTACGTGACGGTGCCGGTGCCGCTCGAGGTCGCCACCGCGTTGAAGGTCGAGGTCGGATAGGTCACCGACGCGGTCTGGCTCGGCGGCGAGCCCGTGCCGAAGGTGAAGGTGATTGTCGGAGTGGCCCGACCGACGGTGATCGACAGTGTCGAGGAGCCGCCGGCGTAGTTGCCGTTGGCGGCAACGCTGGCCGTGATGACGCAGGGCCCGGTGCCCACGCTGTTGATGCCCGTCACCGAGCCTGAGGAGTTGACGGCGCAGCCGGTGCCGTTGGCGTTGGACACCAAGTACGTGACGGTGCCGGTGCCGCTCGAGGTCGCCACCGCGTTGAAGGTCGAGGTCGGATAGGTCACCGACGCGGTCTGGCTCGGCGGCGAGCCCGT
Source organism: uncultured Actinomycetota bacterium (assembly GCA_963820815.1). GTDB lineage: Bacteria > Actinomycetota > Acidimicrobiia > Acidimicrobiales > RAAP-2 > RAAP-2. The sequence continues at coordinate 7,537 of CAWGBL010000005.1, forward strand.
GCCGAAGGTGAAGGTGATTGTCGGTGTGATGAGTGTCGTGGAACTCCGCACCGGCGTTGTCGAACTGTAGTAGTGGTTTCCATCGAACGTGTCTAGTGCGTAGTCCTCGAAGTAATACGTCTGTCCCGAGGAAAGTCCAGACAGGCTAACGCTTAGCGACGTCGCCGAGCTCGATGACACGGTTGCCGGGGTGGCATTGACAGTCGTGCCACCACACGAACCATTCAAAAGACTTCCGGCTACCGTTCCAGCTACCACTTGGGAGGAGACGGTCGAGTAGCAGAAGTATAGGTCGTACGTATGACTACTCCCAGTAGTGATCGACCCACTTAAAGTCGCAGTTGTCGTACCAACCGACGTAGCTGCACTTGTAGTAAATGCACTTGGAGTGTGCGCTGCTGCAATGCCCGCTCCAACGAGGTGGAGTCAGGACTGCACCAATCACTAAGGCCGGCAGTATCGCCTTAAGAGTTCGCTTCATAGTTCAGACTCCCCCCAACGATGCGATTGAGGCTTCGTTTGACCTCGACGAAATGGCTCCAACCAATTCGAAGTTCCTCACTTCGAAGTGACTGGATTGCATTTCGGTGCAATTGTCTTGCTCAACAAGAAGACCCGGGCTCTTCGGTAATCGTCCAACTGGGCAAGTCCGACGAACCGAGCGTTTGAAGAAGCGACGGCTCGCTCAGTGCAGATGTCGGAGCGTGAACGCCTGCCATCGATACTATCCAGAATTGCGCGTCGAAATTGGACGGTCTCGAAGTTGACAGAAGATATGACGCACCATCGCCGAATCCTTCGACGATGACACCGAGTAGGCTTACGTCGACAACAAACGGTGAGGTCAAACAACACTCGGCCGACGCCGCGCCACACTTACCTGCTCCAACACGACTCAAGTAGGCTGCAAGAACTGGCAGTCGTGACGGCAGGGCACCCTGGGTCGAGGGCGAGATTTCGCGCAACACTGGTACTGCCCCAATCCGCCCCTGCGGAGACAGGTTTTAGTCCGGTTGTTGCTCGGTTGTCAAATGGTTGACTTTCTCCCGTCCGAAACTGGATCCGCCCCTCTCTAGAAATTGAGCAGTTTCCCAGTATTTACAACGATGTAGCGCCGCGCTTCTACTTGGTCAACTCAAGTTGCTCAATGTCCGTATGAAGGATGCCCGATGTTTCGAAAAGTCAAAGGTGGAGTCGATCGAGAAGCCTCTTTCACACGCTGGTGCGATCACGCGACACGAACCAACGCCTAAATTGCATCGTCTCGGAAAACTTCACCGAGCATGGAAACGTCCTGCATCTCGACCAACTTCAGTCCATGTACGCGCCGCCATTAACGGAGACGGCCTCCCCCGTTACGAACTCAGCGTCAGTGGACACCAGGAATCCGACAACCCTTGCCACATCCCTCGGAGTCTCGAGCCGACGGAGCGGAGTGTCGGTGACCATCATGTGCTTGACGTCATTCGGCGTCACACCGCGCAACTCTGACTCCCACACCAATTCTCGAGTCTGCATTGGAGTCGACACATACCCCGGACACACACAATTGACACGAATGCCGTAGGAGGCGGAGCTCGAAGGCCATCGACTGCGTTAGGCCAAGCACTCCAAATTTACTCGCGATGTAATCAGATAGGAACGGAACACGACCCTGTTTGGCCGCCATCGACGCCGTATTGACAATGACGCCACTGGTCCCCATTGCAATCATTGCGCGTATCATCATCTGCCTCACGTCGTCAGGCGTCATGCCGCGCAGTTCTGACTCCCACATCAATCTCGCGACCTGCATTGGAGTCGACACGTATCCCGGGCACACGCAGTTGACTCGTATTCCATGCGGAGCGAGTTCGAACGCCATCGACTGCGTCAGGCCAAGTACACCGAACTTGCTGGCGATGTAGTCAGAAAGGAAGGGAACTCGTCCCTGCTTCGCCGCCATCGACGCGGTGTTGACGATGACACCCTTCGTGCCGAGTCTCGATCATCGCGCGCGCCGCGGCCTGTCCGCAGTAGAAGACGCCGTAGAGGTTGACCTCGACGGTGCGCTTGAGGTCCTCGGGCGTCACGTCGAGGAAGCCCTGCATCTTCGACACGCCGGCGTTGGCGACCATCACGTCGAGCCGACCGTGCTTCGCGACGACCGCGTTCACGACGTCGTTCACCATCTTCGGGTCGGTCACGTCGAGTCGCACCGCCTCGCCGCCGCACTCGACCGCGACGCGCGTCGCGCCCTCGAGGTCGACGTCGGCGACGACGACGTAGTGGCCCCGCTCGGCGAGCGTCGCCGCGATCGCCGCGCCGATGCCCGACGCGCCGCCGGTCACGATGGCCAGTGGCTTGCTCATGAGGTGCTCCTCGCTATCTGGTGGGAGATCTGCGCCGTCGAGTCGGTGAGCTCGAGGAACTCGCGGTACCGCTCGTCGTAGCGCGCGACGTGGCCCGCGGTCGGCGACGTGACCTCGCCGCGTGGCGAGGCGCCCCGCGACGTAGGTCCAGTCGCCGATGAGGCCGACGCCGACCCCGGCGACGACCGCGGCGCCGTAGCTCGACCCCGGGTGCTCGGCGATGGTGACGACGTCGCGGTTCATGACCGACGCGAGCACCTCGCGCCACAGCGCCGAGCGCGACCCGCCGTCGCTGACGAACGTCGTGGTGATCGAGAGGCCGTCCTGCGGCGAAGACGTCGAGGTGGCGGCGGAAGCCGTAGGCGGTGGACTCGAGCAGGGAGCGGTGCACGTCGCCGCGCGACGTGGCGAGCGTGAGCCCGAGGAGGACGCCGCGCAGCTCGGGGTCGTGCAGGGGGGACTTCTCGCCGAGGAAGTAGGGCAGCGCGAGCAGCGCGCCGGGCTCGGCGCCCGCCGCCTCGGCGTCGAGCTCGGCCAGGTCGGCGCCGCCGAGGAGCGACTGCTCCCAGCGCAGCAGCGAGCCGGTCGCCGCCATGCAGCCGTTGGGCATCCAGCGCCCGGGGATCGGGTGGTGGTCGAGGTAGAGGCGCTCGTCGAAGACCGCCTCGGCCGAGACCGTCATGATGTCCCCGGCGCCGCCGAGCTTGATGAGGCACTCGCCCGGCTCGACCAGCCCCGCGCCGTAGGCGCTGAGCACGTGGTCGGCCCCGCCGACCACGATCGGCGTGCCCGCGGCGAGCCCGGTGGCGACGGCGGCGGCCGCCGAGACCTCGCCCACCACCTCGCCGGGGCGCCGCACGGGCAGGAACGCCGGGAAGGTCAGCCCGGTCGCCTCGGTGACCGCCCGGATGGGGCTGAGGTCCAGGGCGTACAGGGTGGACTCGAGGGCCCAGTTGAGCTCGACGTGGGGCTCGGCCCCCAGGCGCCGGGCCAGCCAGTCGTAGGAGCCGCAGATCGCCGTCGCCTCGGCCCAGACCCGGGGCTCGTGGCGGGCCGTCCACAGGGCCGAGGGCGCGACCGACTGCTGGGAGAGCACCCCGCCGGCCAGGTGGAGCAGGTCGAGGCCGGAGAGCGCGTCGCGCAGCTCGCGGATCTCGGCGATCGCCCGCGCGTCGTTCTGGAGCATGGCCCGGCGCAGCGGCCGGCCCTTGGCGTCGACGGGCAGGAACGCCGGGACCATCCCGGTCGCCGCGACCGCCGCGACGTCGGCCGCGCCGATCCCGGCCTCGGCCAGGAGGCGCGGGACGAGGTCGACCACGGCGTCCCACCAGTCCTCGGCGAACGCCTCGGCCCACCCCGGGTGGGGGCTGTGCTGGGCGACCGGCACGGAGCCGCGCGCGACGATGCCGCGCTCGGGCTCGAGCAGGACGGCCTTGACCGACGAGCTCCCGAGGTCCAGGCCCAGGAGGTGGCTAGCCGGCACTGCGCGCCGCGTCGACGAAGCGCTTCACGCGCTCGGGGTCGACCTCGTTCCAGGTGTAGCCGTCGCGCTTGAGCGCCGAGCCGACGACGCAGCCGTCGGCGTAGGCGAAGTACTTGGCGATGGTCTCGGGCCGCGCTCCCGTGTTGAGCAGGACCGGGGTCGCCGCGTCGACCGCCTCGCGCACGGCACGCGAGCGTCGAGATGTCGGCCTCGGCCCCGGCCATCGGGCCCGAGACGAGGATCGCGTCGACGAGGGACGAGACGACGAGCGAGCGCGCGAGCTGCGCCGGGGTGCGCTGGCCCAGCGGGCTCGCGAACTCCGGGGTCACGTTGGCGAAGACGGCCAGGTCGTCGCGGCCGAAGGCGCGCCGGTCGCGCAGGAGCTGGGCCACGTCGTTGCTCCACGTCCCCATGTCCGACTCCCACGGCCCGCCGAGCACCGCGCGGATGAACGAGCCGCCCGCGCCGACGGCGGCCGCGAGCGCGCAGTGCGGGTCCCAGAGGTAGTCGACGCCGTAGGGGAGGTCGGCGGGGGCGCACTCGACCGCGACGCGGGCCATGACCGCGGAGGCCTCGAGCCCGGCGCGCAGCTGGTACGGCCGGTCGCCCTCGTTGCAGAAGAGGATCGCGTCGAAGCCGCCCGCGAGGAGGTGGTCGACGTCGCGCTTGACGTGGTCGACCAGGCCGGGCACGCCCTCGACGTGGTCGAAGAGCGGGGTGCCCGGCAGCGGCGGCACGTGGGCCATGGCGATGAGGGGCTTGGCGACCCCGGGGAAGATCTGGGGGAACCGGGACATCACGCGCTCCTTCTAACGTGGCCCGGCACGTCCACGTGGACGACCTCGACGCCGCGCTCTGAACCGCGCGCACCACCGGGTGCGACGCGGGCGCGTCGGTGACCAGGGCGTCGGCGACGTCGACGGCGGCGATCGTGGCGAAGGTGACCCGGCCGAGCTTCGTCGCGTCGGCCAGCACCACCACGCGGCGCGCCGCGTCGACGGCCGCGCGCTTGACGTGGGCGTCGGCGTCGTTCATCTCGGTGAGCCCCTTGTCGAGGTCGACCCCGGCGACGCCCAGGAAGAGGGTGTCGCAGTTGTACTGGCGGTAGGCGTCCACGGCGTCGGGGCCGCTGAGCGCCAGCTCCCCCGGGCGAAGCACCCCGCCGGTGACCAGGGTCCGGACCCCGCCGTGGGTGGCTAGCTCGCCCGCGATGAGCAGCGAGTGGGTGACGACGGTGGCCGAGAGGTCCGGGCGCAGCGCCCGGGCCATCGCCGCGGTCGTCGAGCCGATGTCGAGGATGACCGTCTCGTCGTCGCGCACCATCAGCGCCGCCGCCTCGCCGATGGACCGCTTCGCGTCGGCCTGGACCTGGGCGCGCTGGTGGACCGGCGGCTCGTAGGCGCGGTCGTGCAGGTAGATCGCCCCGCCGCGCGCCAGGCGGGCCAGGCCCTCGGACTCGAGGAAGTCGAGGTCCCGGCGGATCGTCATCTCCGAGGTCCCGTAGCGCCCGGCCAGGTCGGCGATGGAGGCCTCGCCCTCGAGCCGGAGGCGCTCGGCGATCTCGAGGCGGCGCGTCGTGGCGTTCACGACGAACAGTATATGTGACTAATTCACACCTAGTACCACACACTTTGTCAACGAGTCACATCATCCGGGGGTCGGGGTCGTCGTCGGGCTGCGGATAGGAGCTGCGGTCCGGCGAGAGGAGGGCCATCCCCTCGGCGTACACGACGATCCGCTGGCGCCCCTGGCGCTTGGCCTCGTACATCGCCGCGTCGCCCTGGGCCAGCCAGGTCTCGGCGCCCGCCGCCGAGGAGAGCGCCACCCCGACCGACGCGGTCGAGGAGAGCCGGTGGCCCTGGAACTCGACCGGCTCGGCCACCGCGTCGGCCACGCGCCGGGCGATCTCCTCGACGCTCGCCTGGTCGCTCACGGGGTAGCAGACGACCACGAACTCGTCGCCGTGCAGGCGCGCGGCGAAGTCGGTCGGGCGGATGGCGTCGCGCACCCGCGTCGCCATCGCCTGGAGCATCGCGTTGCCCGCGTCGTGGGCCTTGAACTGGTCGTTGATGTCCTTGAAGTGGTCCAGGTCGAAGAACAGCAGGGCCGCGGTGTCGCCGTCGCGGCGCGCGCGCTGGGCGACGCGCGCCAGGTGGTGCAGGAGGGCCGTCCGGTTGGGCAGGCCGGTCAGCGCGTCGGTGCGCGCGGCCCGGGCCAGCTCCTCGCTCTCGCGCCGGCGCTCGGTGACGTCGCGCACGATCCCCGAGACCCCGACGACCTCGCCCTCGGGGCCGCGCTGGGGCGTGAGCGTGACCTCGACCGGGATGACGGCGCCGTCCTTGGTCCTGATGCTGGTCGCCGCCCCCTGGATGGTGTCGCCCCGGCGCACCGCGGTCCACAGGCGGGCCTGCTCGACCTCGTGGCCGGGGGCCGCGAAGATCGTCGGCGGGGCGCCGATGAGCTCGAGCGCGCTGAAGCCGGTCAGCTCCTCGGCGGCGCGGTTGACGAAGGTGATGTCACCGCCGGACGTGGTGAAGATCGCGTCGCCCGAGCGCGACATCATCGAGCCCAGGGTGCGCTCGAGGTCGACCTCGCGCGCGCGGTCGGTGATGTCGATCGAGACGCCGCCGACGGCGTAGACCTGGCCCGCGGCGTCGACCAGCGGGAACCGGCTGGTGAGGAAGGTCTTTCGCCGGCCGTCGACGTCGAGGTCGAACTCGGCCTCGTAGGCGCCGCGGCTCACGACGGCCTCGTCGGCGGCGGCCAGCGCCCGGGCGGTCGCCGGGGTGAAGATCTCGTCGACGCCCTTGCCCAGGGTCTGGGCGACCGACTTGCCCATCGCCTGGGCCCAGGCCTTGTTGACCCGCTGGTAGCGGCCGGAGAGGTCCTTGACGTAGACGAGCGCCGGGGTGTGGTCGATGAGGTCCTGGGTCAGGGCCTCGCTGCGCGCCAGCGCCGACTCGGCCTGCTTTCGGTCGGTCAGGTCCCGCGCGCTCACCACGACCGCGCCGATCGACGGGTCCTCGAGGCGGTCGTTGACGACGACCTCGAGGTACCGCTTGTCGGGCTCGTCGAGGGTCACCGAGACGCTGGCCGGGTGCTCGGGGTCGGCCCGGGCGCTGGCCAGCGCGGCGTCGAGCCCCGGGGCCTCGTCGGCCGGGAAGAGCGACGCGAAGGCCGGGCGGGCCGCGTCGTCGACGTCGCGACCGAGCACGCCGCGCACCGACTCGCTGGCGAAGGTGACCGCGCCGGTCGCGTCGACGAGGAAGAGGGCGTCGGACCCTCGCGCGACGATCCCGCGGTAGCGGGCCTCGGTGCGCTCGACGGCGCGGGCCCGCTCGCGCTCGGTGCGCGAGTCGAGCCACCAGAAGGCCAGCAGCGCCAGGGCCACCAGGGCCAGCGCGCCCCACTGGACCGCCTGGGAGAGGTCGGCCGCGCTGGCCTCGGTCGACGTCGCCGCCGTGGCCTGTTTCGCGGCGTAGCGGTTGTAGGCGCCGATGAGCAGGTTGCCGGCCGGCTGCTGGCCGGCCTGCTCGACGTAGGCCGCCTGGGCCACGTCGTTGGCCATGATGAGGCGGACCACCCGGTCGGCCTGGTCGACGTAGCTGGCCAGCAGGCCGTTGGCCGCCATGTCGTTGATCGCGTGGGCCGAGGTCAGGACGTTCGCGAGCAGCCGGTCGAAGTTGACCTGGGCCAGCGTCGTCGACCCGGTGAAGAAGGCGGCCTCGGTGTTCTCGAGCTTGGAGAGCTGGGCGGTGGCCGCGGTGACCGCCTCCACGCGCTGGGACGCGGTGGCCGCGCGGTGGCGCAGGCCCGAGGTGATGACCCACGAGGCCGCGAGCAGGCCGATGACGACGGCGGCGACGCTGAGGCTGACCGTGCGCCGGGCGTTGGGCGCCGGGGTCATCGCGGGCCCCCAGGGCTACCCGGCGCGGGCCGTGCTCGCGCCGTCGTCCCCCCCAGAGTGGGACCGCGTCCCATTGGGGTCCATCCTCGCACGCCGCGCGGCCCCGGCCAGAACTAGGCGTCGAGCGGGCGGTACTTGAGCCCCTTGGCGCCGAGGCGCGCCAGGTGGGTCCCGAGGCGCCGGCGGAACTCGGCCTCGTCGCCCGCGGTTCCCCACACCGCCTCGGCGAAGGCGCTCAGCCGGGGGAAGGCCATGTAGTCGAGGTGGTCGCGCGTCGCGATGTACTCGGTCCAGAGCTGGGCCTGGGCCCCGCGGATCCGCGCGGCGGCGTCGGCCTCGAGCCCCTCGGGCACGCAGCGGAACCCGTACACCTTCTGCCAGGTGGTGGAGTCGGGCGCGGCGGTCTGGGCCGGCGGCTCGGACTCGGCGTCGCTGCTCACCCAGTCGAGGTAGAGCCAGTCCATCGGCGCCATGACGACGTCGTGGCCGGCGCGCGCGGCGCTCGCGCCCTCGTCCGCGGAGCGCCAGGCGACGACCACCACGTCGTCGGGCGCGTCGGCCTCCATCACCTCGTCCCAGGCGAGGACCTCGCGCCCGCGCTCGCGCGCGGCCCGGGCCATCGCCGCGGTGAAGAGCCCCTGGAGCTGGCGCGGGTCGTCGAACCCGTGGTCGCGCATCGCGGCCCGGCCCAGGCGGTGCTCGGACCACTCGGCCGTCGGGCACTCGTCGCCGCCGATGTGGACCGGCGAGCCGGGGAAGAGGTCGGCCACGTGGCCGACGACCTCGGCGGCGAAGGCGATCGCCTCGGGGGTGGGGGCGAGCACGTGCTCGCTGATCCCCCAGCGGGTCCAGACGTCGAGGTGGTGGTGGGGGCGGTTGCCCAGGTCGGGGTAGGCGGCCAGCACCGCCCGGGCGTGGCCCGGCAGGTCGACCTCGGGCACGACCGTCACGTAGCGGCTCGCCGCGTGGTCGCGGATCGCCGCCAGGTCGTCGGCGCCGTAGAAGCCGCCGTGGCGCTCGCCGTCGTCGGGCGCGTCGGGCCCGCGCCCGAGCGGCGAGGACGCGCGCCACGCGCCGACCTGCGTGAGCCGCGGCCAGGCCGGCACCTCGACGCGCCAGCCCTGGTCGTCGTTGAGGTGCAGGTGCAGCCGGTTGAGCTTGTGCGCGGCGGCGAAGTCGACGAAGCGGCAGACGTCCTCGACGCTAAAGAAGTGGCGCGCCACGTCCAGGTGCACGCCGCGCCAGGCGTGCGCCGGGCCGTCCTCAATCCGCACGCGCGGGACCTGGACCGTCTCGGGGCCGAGGCTGCGCGCGTCGGCGTTGATCAGCTGCTCCATCGTGGTCACGGCGTAGGCCGCGCCGGTCAGCCCGCCGGCCTCGATCACCGCGTCCTCGTCGAGGGTCAGGCGGTACTCCTCCTCGCCCAGCGTCGGGTCGTGGCGGACCTGGACGACCGAGCGGTCCCGGCCGTCGCCCGGGTCCGACGTCGCGTCGACGCCGCGGGTGAAGGACGCGACGACCTCGAACCACTGGGGCGAGTCCACGACGACGCCGCGGCGCCACGTCGTGACGCCGCCCAGCTCCTCGACGACGCGCGGCCGCGGGACTAGCGGGAGGCCCATTGACTCCCTCACCGCCACACATACTGCCCGGTGCGTGGGGCTCAGGCTGACCGACGGCGGGTCGGCGACCCAGCACTCGTCGCGCGCCAGCGCGCAGCGCGGCGCGAAGCGACACCCCGGGGCCGGGTCGATCACCTTGGGCGGCTCGCCGAGGTCCTCGACGTCGGTCGAGGTGTCCAGGGGCAGGCGCGGGTCCGGCGCCGGCGACATCAGGAGCTGGGTGTAGGGGTGCCGGGGCGAGCCGATGACCTCGTCGGTCACGCCCTCCTCGACGATGCGCCCGGCGTAGAGGACGATCATGCGGTCGGCGACGTAGCGCGCGCTGGCCAGGTCGTGGGTGATGTAGAGGATCGAGACGCCCCTGGGCGCGCAGCTCCTTCATCACGTTGAGCAGCCCGATCCGGATCGACACGTCGAGCATGGACACCGGCTCGTCGGCCAGGATCAGCGCTCGGCCGCGCTGGCCAGCGCCTGGGCGAAGCCGAGGCGCTGGCGCTGGCCGCCGGAGAGCTCGTGGGGGTAGCGCGCGATGACTGTCGTCGCCCGGGGTGAGGCCCACCTACTCGAGCAGCGCGATGGCCTCGTCGCGGCGCTCGGCGCGCGACACGTCGGGCCGGTGCAGGCTTCAGCGCGCGCAGGAGCCCGTGGCCGACGCGCAGCACCGGGTTGATCGAGCCGAAGGGGTCCTGGAAGACCATCGGCATGTCGCCGCGCACCTCGCGGACTCTCGGCGCCCAAGGGCCTGGCCCTCGAAGGCGAACGATCCCGACGTCGGCGGGTAGAGGCCCGCCAGCACGCGCGCGATGGTCGACTTGCCCGAGCCCGACTCGCCCACCAGCGCGACGATCTCGGCGCGCTGCCACGTCGAAGGTGACGTCGTCGGCGGCGTGCAGTGTCCCGCGCGATCGAAACCCCCCGACCCGGAAGAGCCGCGTCAGGTCCCTCGACGCGCAGGACCTCAGGCACGTGCGCACCACCGGGTTCACCAGGTGACAGCGCACCGAGTGGCCGTCGCGCTCGACGAGCTCGGGCGCATCGGTCCGACACTCGTCCGTCGACGTACGCGCAGCGCGGCGCGAAGAGGCAGCCCGGCGGCGGAGTAGACCAGCGACGGCGGGTTCCCGGCGATGCCCAGCAGCGGCCTCGGCTCGCCGAGCAGGATGGGGAACGCCTCCATCAGGCCGCGCGAGTAGGGGTGCTCGGGGTCGGTCGAAGAGCCGCGCGGGTCGGGCCGAGCTCGACGATCTGCGCCGCCGTACATCACGGCCAGGCGGTCCGAGAAGTGGCTCACCACGCTCATGTCGTGGGTGACGAAGACGACCGAGAAGCCGAGCGCGCTGGCGCAGGTTCTCCACCTGGTCGCATCAGCGAGCGCTGGGCGACGACGTCGAGGCGCCGACGTCGGCTCGTCCATGATGACCAGCTTCGGCTCGAGCAGCAGGGCCATCGCGATCATGGCGCGCTGGCGCATCCCGCCCGAGAGCTGGAAGGGGTAGCTCTTGAGGTGCACCGGGTCGATCGAGACCATGGCGAGCACCTCGGCCGAGCGCGCGGCGATGCGGTCGTCGCCCCAGTCGGTGTGGGCCCGGCAGGCGTCGGCCAGTTGGTCGCCGATCGAGAGCGTCGGGTTGAGCGCGTTCATCGCGCTCTGCATGACGACCGAGATGTCGCGCCAGCGGCGCAGTCGCAGCTCCTCGGCGCCCATCGTGGTCAGGTCGACGCCCGTCGAATGAGCACTTCCGCCGGTCAGGCGACCGACCGGGTAGGTGAGCAGCTGGGCGACGGCGAACAGCAGGGTCGACTTGCCGCAGCCCGACTCGCCGACGATGGCGAGGAACTCGCCGTCCCCAGGTCGAGGTCGACCCGGTCGACCGCGAGCGCCGGCCCGGCCGCGGTGTCGTACTCCACGCACAGGTCGCGCACGGACAGGACGCTCACTCGCCCTCCGCTCGGACGGCCGGCGCCGCGGCGGGACGAGGCGACCGAGCCGGGCGCGCTCGCGGGACCCGGGCTCGTCGCTCCTTGGTCGCGCGCACCCGGCGCAGGGCCGGGTTGGCGACCTCGTCGAAGGCGTAGTTAAGCAGGGCGAGACCGCTGCCCAGCATCGGCGATCGCCACGCCCGGCGCCAACGCCCACAGCGGCAGCCGCCGTCGCAGGGCCTCGTTGTTCTGGGCCCAGTAGAGCATCGTGCCCCACGACTCGGTCGTTGATGTTGCCCGAGCCCGACGAACTGCAGACCGGCCGACGCGAGCACCGCGTAGAGCGCCGAGGACGAGGAAGTTGGCCACGATGAGCGAGGTCATGGGCGGCAGCAGCTCGACGATGATCACGTAGAAGCTCGCACTCGCCACGGGCCCTGGCCGCGAGCAGGTAGTCGCGGTTGCGCAGGGACAGCGCCTGGACGCGCAACTGGCGCGCGCCGTAGGACCAGCCGGTGAAGACGAGCACGAAGATCAGCAGCCAGAAGGTCGCGCTCTTCAAGTACGCGATGATCACGATGATCAGCGGGAAGGTCGGGATGACCAGCACGACGTCGGTCAGCAGCGACAACCCGTCGTCGACGAAGCCCGCCGATGTAGGCGGCCGTGAGCCCGATCGGTCGACCGAGATGCATGGTGCAGAGGAATCCGACGATCAGCGCGATCAGGACGGACTGGCGCGTGCCCGCGATCAGCTGGGAGAAGACGTCCTGTCCGAAGGAGGTCGTACCCAGCAGGTGGGTCCACGAGACGCCCGCGCCGGACGCGTAGATCTCGGCGGCCGGGTCGTGCGGGCGTGAACCACGACGGGAAGGCCGCGATGAGAGCCAGGAGAACGATGATGATCGCGCCGGCCGGCGCCTTCTTGTCGCGGCGCAGAACGGAAGCGCCGCGTACCGGCAGGACGCCGGCGAGCTCGCGCAGCGCCCTCACGACGACTTCCTGGTCCGCGGGTCGAGCGATCGCCGTGGCGATGTCGGAGATGAAGATCGCGACCAGGACGGCCACCGTGATGAGCAGGAACAGCGCCTGCATCAGCGGGTAGTCCTCGTTCTGCGACCGCCTGGAGCAGCAAGAACCCCACCCCGGGGTAGTTGAAGACGTACTCGACCAGGATCGCGCCGCTGATCACGAAGCCCAGCGACATCGCGAAGCCGGTCAGGTTGGGCAGCAGGGCGTTGCGCCCGGCGTACTGCCAGAGGATCCGCCGGGGCTTGAGTCCCTTGGCCCGGCCCATCTTCACGTAGTCCTCGGCGACCACGGTGATCATGTTGTTGCGCATGGTCAGGATCCAGCCGCCGATCGCGGTGAGCAGGATCGTGCCCGCCGGCAGCACCGAGTGGTCGAGGATGTTGGCGACGAAGCCCCAGCTGAGCGTCGGGACCGTCGGTCTCGTCGTAGCCGCCGAGGTACGGGAACCAGCCCAGGGTGAGCCCGAAGAGCCAGACCGCCATCAGCCCCACCCAGAAGTACGGGAAGGCCGAGACGACGATGAACGTCGGGGGCACGACCGAGTCCATGATCCCGCCGCGCCGCCAGGCGCTGATCGCCCCGACCCCGGTGCCGATGATGAAGCCGAGGATCGTGGTGATCCCGACCAGGCCGAGGGTCCAGGGCAGCGCCTGGAGGATCACGCTGGCTGACCGGCAGCGGGAAGTCCAGCAGGCTGATCCCCAGGTGCCCGGTCAGGGTGTTGCCGAGGTACGAGACGTACTCATTGAGGATGTTCTCGTGGGTGCCGATGTTGAACGCGACCTCGAGCGCGTGCATCGCGCTGGGGTTCACGTGGCCCCGGAACCGGGCCATCATGGCCTCGGCCGGGTTGCCCGGCATGAGCCGGGGGATGAAGAAGTTCACCGTCAACGCCGCCCACAGGGCCACCACGAGGAAGCCCAGGCGGCGGACGAGGAATCTCATCTCCCCGGCTCAGCCGCGACTACGTAGCCGCTACCCGAGCGGCTTGAGGTGCAAGAGCACCACGCCCCAGTCGGGGATGTTGTACAGCCCGGGCTGGGCGTACGGGTTGCTCGGTGACGGGAAGCCCGTGTACGCCTTGGAGTTGTACTGGAACCAGTCGACCTCTTCGAGCACCGGGATCACCGGCACCTGGGTGGTCATGACGGTCTGCAGCTGGGCCAGGACCGAGTGCTGGGTCGCGCTCGACGTGGTCGACGTGTACTGGTTGAGCAGCGCGTCGACGGCCGGCGAGTTGAAGCGCTCCCAGTTCGACGAGGCCGCCGTGCCGATGGGCGCGGAGTTCTTCGAGAACAGCCACTGGCGGAACTCGTAGAAGGGCGCCGGGCCGCCGTTCTCGACGTTGTAGGCCAGCTGGAAGTTGCCGTCGTAGACGTCGGTGTAGAAGTTCGTCGCCGCGACGCCGTCGACCGTGATCTTGATGCCGATCTTGGCGAGCTCCTGGCCGATGACCTGGACGGTGGCCACCCAGTCGGAGTAGCCGCCGTTGGTGATGATGGTGAAGGCCAGCGGCTTGCCGGCCTTGGTCATCACCCCGTTGACCATCTTGTAGCCGTCGGCCGTGAGGATCGACTTGGCCTTGGCCGGGTTGTAGCCGTTGCCCCACGCGGCCGTGGCCGCCGCGGACTTCCAGCCCGAGAACGTCGGCGAGACGATGCCGGCCTGGCTGGCCGGCGGCTCGTAGCCGTACTCGCCGATCCGAGAGACCGTGGCGCGGTTGATCCCGTAGCTGATCGCCTGGCGCACCTTCGCGTCATTGAGCGGCGCCTTGGTCAGGTTCGGGAAGAGCGACACGTTGGCCACCGGCGGGAACCAGTAGTGGTTGCCGGCCTTCTTCGCGACGTAGGTGGCCTCGATGTTCGGGATGAACTGGCTGCCCCACGCGGCCTTGCCCTGGGCCAGGTACTCGTTGCAGGTGTTGTTGGAGAGGAAGGCCGGCATGTTGACGGTCTTGACCTTGGCCAGGCCCATCTGCCAGTAGTGCGGGTTCGCGGTCCACTGGATGTTCTGGGGCGTGCACTTGTTCATGAGGTAGCCGCCCGAGCCGACGGGGTTCGAGACCGGGTCGGTCACCGGGTTGGCGATCTTGCTCCAGACGTGCTCGGGCACGATCGGCGTCTGGCCGGCGATGTAGTAGAAGTACGGCACCGCGGGGGACTTGAACTGGAAGACCACCTGGTTGGCGCCCTTCTGGGTCACCGAGGAGAGCACCGTCCACACCGCGTTCACGTCGAGCGCGCTGTGCGCCTTGATCAGGTTGAACGTGTAGGCGACGTCGGCCGCGGACAGCGGCTTGCCGTCGGTGAACTTGACGCCCGAGCGGATGGTGAAGGTCAGAGTCTTGTTGGCGTTGCTCCACACGTAGGAGCTGGCCAGCCAGGGCGTCACCGTCGCGTTGTTGAGCGCGTTGACGAAGTCCAGCGTCTCGTAGGTCAGGCCCACCGAGTACGGCGCGTCCGACGGGTTGAACGGGTTGAACGAGCACGGCCACAGGAGGCCCTGCTCGTTGCCCAGGTTGAGCGGCGCCTGCGCGGCGGCCGCGGGCGCGGCGGTGACCAGCGTCACCGCGGCGGTCGAGATCCCCACGAACGTGCCCGCCGTGAGCGCGGTGGCGAGCAGCCCCGCCTTCCACTTACCTCTCATCGCAACTCCTTTGTCGTGACCCCCCGGGTCGGCGCCCGGCCTCCGTGGCCGTCCGCCGGGTGAGGCGACTCGCGGAGCGGGAAAGTTGTAACGACGTTCAGGCACCCGGGAGCCCCCGCGCGCCGCGTCCGAACCATTCCCAGGCCACCCCTCGTCCCTGCCCAGGCCGACCATAGTGGACCGGCCAGGCGGCGTCTTTGCCGGGGAACCACGGGAGAGGTCAGGCCGTCGAGGTCACCTTGGAGAGCCCCGGCGACGTGTCGACCGGCCGGCCGCGCCGTTCGCCCAGGCGCAACGCCAGGACCTGGCCGACGACGACCTCGAGGAGCCCGGCCGCCCAGTTGGGCGCGCCGAGCGGCAGCGCGACCTCGGCGTCGGAGTCGAGCGCGCCGCGCCCGGGCCCGCGAACGACGACGGTGCGCATCCCGGCTCTCGCGCAGTCGGCCAGCACGAGGGCGGCCAGCTCGTCGCTGAGCTCGTCGGTCAGGCACAGCAGCAGGGTGGCCCCGTGGCCGTCCGCGCCGATCGGCCCGTGGAGGTAGTCGGCGGCGGCGTAGGCCTCGGCGCGCAGCCCGGCCACCTCGCGGATCTTGAGCGCGGCCTCGGCCGCGACCGCGTAGCCGACGCCCCGCCCGACGACCGTCAGCCCGCCCTCGACGTCGAGGGGCGCGAGGGGCAGGTCCGCGCCGAGCGCCCAGCGCGCGGCCCCGCTCACCAGGCCGGGCAGCTCGTCGATGCCCTCGAGGTCGCGCGCGCCGAGCGCCCCGACCAGCTGGGCCAGCGCGTGCCACGTGGCCGCGAAGGTCTTGGACGACGCGACCGCGCGCTCCTCGCCGACGGCGAGGTCGACGACGACGTCGGCGGCGCCGGCCAGCGGCGAGCCCGGGTCGTTGGTCAGCGCGACGGTGGGCCGCCCCTGGGCGCGGCCCTGGCCCAGGACCTCGACCATCCCGGGCGTGCGCCCGGACTGGGAGATCGCCAGGACCGCGGCGCCCTCGAGGCCCATGGTGCGCCGGCCCTCGAAGAGCGAGGGCGCGGCCAGCGCCACGGTGAGGCCGAGCTCCTCGCCGGCCAGGTACTGGAAGAACCGCGCCGCGTTGTCCGAGGAGCCGCGCGCGGCCACCAGCGCGTAGGCCGACCCCTCCATCGCCGCGGCGGCCGCGGCGGCGCTGCGCGCTCCGGCGGCGGCGCGTCGCGCGAGCAGGTCGCCCTGGGCCGCGATCTCGGACTCGAAGACCGTGGGCACGCAGCCCACGCTACCGGCGCGTCGCGAAGGGGTAGAAGAGCCTCGCCGCGCCGCGCAGCGGCGCGGTGTTGTCGTGGAGCGTCACGCTCTGCGAGAAGCGGGCCGGGTCCACCCGGCGCGCGTTGCCGCCGCCCAGGTGCACCGCGTCGGCGTCGAACTCGGTGACGAACGCGCCGACCGCCTCGACGAGGCGGTCGCGCCAGAGCTCCTCGTCGCGCGCGCGCGCCGGCTCGCCGAAGACCTCGTCGTAGGTCCCGAGGCCCGCGAAGAGCTCGCCGCCCACGTCGCGGATGCGCTCTCGCGCCCCGTCGACGACGAGCGCGATCCCGAAGCCGGTCCCCAGGGTCACGACGAGCTCGCGCCCGGCCCCCTCGACGCAGCCGAGCGCGGCCAGCGTGGCGTCGTTGACCACCCGGACGTCGCGGTACGTGGCGGCGCGCAGCGCGTCCTCGAGCGCGAAGCCGAGCCAGGCGTCGTGCACCACCGGGTCGATCGGCGAGGCGATGCCGCTGGCCCGACTGAGGTTCCCCGGCTCGAGCACCACGCCGTCGACGTAGTCGCCGGGGAAGCCCACCCCGGCGCGCTCTAGCCCGGAGCCCACGACGTCGGCGGCCAGGGTCGCGACGAGCCGGGTCGGGGCGCAGGGGTAGGGCGTCGGCGCCTGTCGCGGCTCCTCGAGGGGCGTCCCGTCAGGGGCGACAGCACAAATCTTGATAAAGCTGGCGCCGACGTCGACCGCCAGGACCGCGTCGATGTCCGGCCTGGTCACGCGCGAAGTGTAACGAGCGGGCCGAAACCATATTCCCGATATGGATGAGGGGACTTCGTCCCTTGAGGAGCCGGGGGAAGCGGGCGTAGCATTGTCCGGACACGCTTCTCTCCGGATCAACCGGACATTCGGGAAGGGGGACCGTGCCGAAGGTTCGTGGTACGCCTGACCCCGTCCTCGGGCCCCGCCCGAACGTCCCGGGCGAGGCGCCGGCCCCCGACTCCGGCCTCGGCCAGGCGATCGACTCGGTCCTGGACCCGCTCCTCGTGCTGCGCCCGACCCACGACCGGCGCGGGCGAATCAACGACTTCGAGATCCTCGACGCCAACCCGGCCGCCCTCGAGTACGTCGGTCGGACCCGGGCGGAGTTCGTCGGCCAGCGTCTCCTCCAGACGTTCCCCAGCCACCAGACCAGCGGGGTCTTCGCGAGCCTGACGCACTGCTACGACACCGGCGAGACCGTCGCGATCGACTCGATGCGCCACCACAGCGACGTCTCGGACACCGATCGGATCTTCGACATGCGCGCCGTGCGGGCCGGCGACCTCCTCACGCTGACGTGGCGCAACGTCACCGAGCGCCACGAGCTGGCCGAGCGCTTCCGGGTCCTCGCGGAGTACTCGTCGGACATCGTCGTCCAGGTCGACCTCGAGGGCGTCGTCCGGTGGGCGTCGCCCACGCTCACGTCCGAGCTCGGCTACGAGCCCGAGGACGTCGTGGGCCACCACCTGTCGGAGTTCGGCGAGCCCAGCGGAGGCCGCGACCGCGACGCCCTCTACGCCGACCTCGCCGCGCGCGGTCGACTGGTCACCGAGGTCCGGGCGCGCGCCGCCGACGGGGCGGTCCACACCTTCTCCATCGCGGTCCACAACGTCCTGGACGACGACGGACGCGTGACGTCGCTCATCGCCGGCCTTCGAAACATCGACGAGGAGGTCGCCACCCGCCAGACGCTCGAGCTCGAGCGCGAAGTCTTCGGCGCCGCCCTGCTCGAGGGCGCCTACCCCTTCGTCGCACTGCGCGCGGTGCGCGACAGCGGGGCGATCGTCGACTTCGAGTACCTCGAGGCCAACCCGGCGGCGCTGGCCAGCCACGGCCTCACGCGCGAGCAGGTGGTCGGCCACCGGCTCTCAAAGGTCCACTCCGACACCGATCCCACCCTCCTTGACCACCTGCGCCGGGCCGTCGAGACGGGCGAGGCTGCGTCGCTCTCGTCGGTGTCCCTGCACGTCGACGGCCGCTACCGGCGCGTCGACGTGCAGATCACCCCGGTCGGCGACACGGTCAGCTCCACGTGGCACGACGTCTCGGAGCAGGCCGAGCTGCTCGACCACTACCGGCTCCTGGCCGAGAACGCCTCGGACGTCGTCTTCCAGGTCGACGCCAGCCTCTCGATCACGTGGATCTCCCCGTCGGTGACCGAGATGACCGGCTGGTCCGTCGCCGAGGTGACCGGCCGGCCGATCTCGGAGTACTGCCACCCCGACGACCTGGACGCGATCGCCCGCGCGATCGACGTCACCCCGACCGGCGACGTCGGCGACGTCGAGATCCGGGTCCTGCGCGCCGACGGCACGTACCGCTGGGTCCACGTCGTCGGCCGCGACCTCGAGACCAGCGACGGCCTCGGCTACATCGGGTCCCTGCGCGACGCCGAGGCCGAGCACGCCTCGCGCGCGGCCCAGGCCGACTCCGAGGCCCGCTACCGCCTCCTGGCCGAGAACTCCTCCGACGTCATCCTGGTGAGCCAGGCCGGGGGGCCGATCCGCTGGGTGTCGGACTCGGTCGCCGACCTCGTCGGCTGGCGGCCCGAGGAGATGGTCGGCCGGCGCTTCGCCGAGTTCGTCCCGGCCGAGGACCAGGCGCGCCTCGACGCCGGACGCGAGGTCGTCGAGCGCGGCGAGGTCGCGCGCCTGCGACTGAGGGTGACGGCCAGGGACGGCGGCCAGCGCTGGATCTCGAGCCTCACGCGCGACGCGGTCGACCCCGTCTCGGGCGAGCTCCAGCGGATCAGCTCCTGGCGCGACGCCGACGACGAGGTCCGCGCCGAGCAGCGCCTGGCCGAGTCCGAGCTCAACTTCCGGCTCCTGGCGGAGAACGCGTCGGACATCGTCTGGCGGACCGACCTCGACGGCGTCGTCACCTGGGTCTCGCCCTCCATCGCCAAGGTCCTCGGTCGCGCCGAGTCCGACGCGCTGGGCCATAACGCCCTCGAGCTCGCCGCGCCCGACGACCGCGCGGCGGTCGCCGCCGCCCTCGACGACGCGCGCGCCGGCGGCGTGGTGAGCGGGCGCGAGATGCGCTTCACCACCGTGTCGGGGGCGGCCCGGTGGATGTCGGTCCACGTGGGCACGGCCCGCCTGGACGGCCAGACGACCTCGCTGGTGTGGGGGCTGCGCGACGCCGAGCGCGCGGTGGCGTCGCGCCGCGACCTGGCGGCGTCGGAGTCGCGGTTCCGGCTGCTGGCCGAGAACGCCTCGGACGTGGTCCTGCTGCTCGACGAGCACCTCGCCGTCGAGTGGGCGTCACCCTCGGTGGTCCAGGTCCTGGGGTGGCGGCCGGCCACCATGACCGGCCGACCGGCGTCGGAGTTCTGGACCGTCGACGACGCGCTCGGGCGCGGCGCGTCCCCGGCCACGCTCGAGGACGTCGGGCGGCTGTCCCAGGTCCGGGTCCGCCGGGCCGACGGCTCGCTGGTGTGGATGTCGGTGCGCTCCAAGGCCGCCTTCGACGACCGGGCCCGCCCGAGCGGGCGGGTCGTCGCGCTGCGCGACATCGGCGCCGAGGTCCTCGCGCGCGAGACGCTGATCTCCTCGGAGTCGCGCTACCGGCTGCTGGCCGAGAACGCGACCGACGTCGTGCTCGAGCTCGACGCCGACAAC
The DNA here is from genome assembly GCA_963820815.1 of uncultured Actinomycetota bacterium. GTDB lineage: Bacteria > Actinomycetota > Acidimicrobiia > Acidimicrobiales > RAAP-2 > RAAP-2. The sequence goes on from CAWGBL010000005.1 coordinate 27,395, forward strand.
CGCCTCGCCTGGGTGTCACCCTCGGTCCAGCGGATGCTCGGCTGGCGCCCCGAGGAGTGGGTCGGCCACGACACCCTCGAGTTCATCCACCCCGACGACGCCGAGGCGGTGCGCGACTTCCGGCGCCGCTCCTTCGCCGGCGAGGCCCCCCCGACCCTCGAGGCCCGCTACCGCGCGGCCGACGGGTCGTTCCACTGGATGTCGGGCGAGGACCACGCGATCCGCGGGCGATCCGGGGAGGTCGTCACGCGCATCGTCGGGCTGCGAAACGTCGACGCCGAGCGCGCCGCGCGCGACCAGCTGGTCGCCGCCGAGGCGCGCTACCGGCTGCTGGCCGAGAACGCGTCCGGACGTCGTGATGGAGGTCGACCTCGACAACAACGTGACCTGGGTGTCGCCGTCGGCCGCGACCGTGTTCGGCCTGGCCCCCGAGGACATCGTCGGCCAGAAGTCCTGGGAGCGGGTCGTCGAGGAGGACCGCGCGCGGGTGATCGCCCTGCGCACCCTGGTCTTCCTCGGGGAGCGGGTAGATCCCTACCAGGTCCGGGCGCGACGCGCCGACGGCGAGGTCCGCTGGATGACGGCCGCCCCGCACGCCGTGCACGACGAGCGCGGCGCCGTCACCTCGGTCGTCCTCACGATCCGCGACTCCCAGGCCGAGGTCCTGGCCGCGCGCGCGACCTCGACGCTCTCGGCCGGCAGCCGCGCGCTGGTGCGCGCGACCGACGAGCACGCGCTCTTCGACGAGATGTGCGAGATCGCCGCCGGCGAGGGCGGGTACGCCCTGGCCTGGTACGCCCGCAAGGTCGACGACGAGGCCCGGACCCTCCTCAAGTACTCCTCGAGCGTGCGCAACCGCGAGTACCTCGAGCGCATCTCGGTGGACTGGACCGAGGGGCCCCTGGGCCAGGGACCGACCGGCCGGGTGGTGCGCACCGGCCAGACCGTCGTGATCCCGGACTTCCTCCAGGACCCGCGCTTCGCCCCCTGGCGAGAGACCGCCATCGAGTTCGGGTTCCGGACCTCGGTCGGGCTGCCGGTGCGCATCGGCGGCGAGCTCGACGGGGTCCTGATGGTCTACGCGAACGAGCCCGACGCCTTCGACCCCGCCTCGGTCGCGGTCCTCGAGAACCTGGCCGCCGAGCTCGGCTTCGGCGTCGAGCGGCTGCGCGACCGCCAGCGCCTGCTCGACACCCTGCGCGAGCAGCAGCTCATGACCCGCGCGATCGAGCAGGCCGACGAGTCGGTCCTCATCCTCGACCCGACCTTCACGATCATCTACGCCAACCCGGCGACCGTGCGCACGAGCGGCTACTCGATCGACGAGATCCTCGGCCGGTCCCCGCTGATGTTCGGCGCCGGCTCGGCCAACCAGGAGTTCCAAGAAGAGGTCTGGTCGACGCTCTCGCGGGGCCAGGCCTGGCACGGCACGTACATCAACCGGCGCAAGAACGGCGAGATCTACGAGGAGAGCGCGTCGATCTCGCCGATCCACGACGAGGGCCACGGGCTCATCGCGTTCGTCGAGGTCAAGAACGACGTCTCGGCCGAGCGGCGCCTCCAGGGGCTCGAGGACGACGTCGCGCGCTCCCTGGACGACCGCACCGCGCTGCTGTCGGTCATGTCGTCGGTCCGCGCGGCCGACAACGTCCACTCGACCGCCTACATCTTCTGCGACGCCGCGCGCCAGCTGCCCGGGGTCGAGGTCGCGGGCATCCTGCTGATCCGCGAGGGCGGCGACCTCCTGCCCATCTCGGTGGTCGGCGCGGACCTGCCCGAGGTCAACGAGGAGCGGCCGATCGACCCCGGCGGCCCCGAGTTCCTGGCGGCGCTGTCCGAGCGCACCCAGGTCCTGCCGCTCGACCCCGAGCAGTACGAGGACAACCGCGACCTCATCGGCTCGCTGGTAGCCGCGGGCATCGTCTGCGTGACCCTGGCGCCGATCCGCTGGCAGGGCGACCTCATCGGCGTGCTCGCCCTGGCCACGCGCGACCCGGCGGCCGGCGATCAGATGGCCAGCCGGCTCCTCTACTACGAGGAGATCGCCTCGTACGCCGGGACCCTGCTGGGCGAGCAGGCCAAGAGCTACGAGCGGCGCTCGGTGCTGCGCGCCGAGATCCGCGCGGTGATCGAGGGCGGTCAGTTCACGACCGTCTTCCAGCCCCAGGTCGACCTGTCCACGGGCGCGGTCGTCGGCTTCGAGGCCCTCACCCGGTTCACCGACGCCACGCCGCCCGACCGGCGGATCGTCGGCGCCCACGCCGTGGGGCTGGGCGCCGAGCTCGAGGCCGCGCTGGCGCGCGCGGCGGTGGCGCGCTCGGGCGACCTCCCCGAGGGCGTCCTCCTCTTCGTCAACCTCTCGCCGTCGTCGCTGCTGGACCCGACCGCCCGGCGCTCGGTCACCGGCGCCGCGCGCTCCGTCGTGGTCGAGGTCACCGAGGACGCCCCGATCGGCAGCTACGACGACGTTCGCCGGGCCATGGCCGACCTGCCGGGGTGCCGGCTGGCCATCGACGACGCCGGCGCCGGCTACACGAGCCTGACCAAGATCGCCGAGCTGCACCCGGACTTCGTCAAGCTCGACATCTCCCTGGTGCGCGACATCGACTCGAACCCCACCCTCCAGGCCATGGTCGCCGGGATGTGCCACTTCGCCCAGCAGAGCGGCACCGTGCTCATCGCCGAGGGCATCGAGACCGAGGCCGAGGCCCAGACGATCCGCGAGCTCGGCTCGAGCCTGGCCCCCGGGCACCTACTCGGGCAGGGCTACCACTTCGGGCGGCCGGCGCCGCTGGCCGGAGCCTTGAGTCCGGGGTAGGCCCTCCGTACACTCGGTACCACGGGGCGCCCCGGACGGCCCCTCGCCGAAGGGAGGACGTGGCCCGAGCCCGTCGACCGACCCTCGCCGCGGGACCGACGACGCCGGAGGGGCCCGGTGACGCCGCCGCCGCGACGGTCCGCGTCGGCGACCTCCCCGACCCGGTCGTCCTGCTGGTGCCGGTGGAGGCCCGCGGCGCGGTCACCGACTTCGTCGTGGCCGGCTACAACCGCGCGGCCACCAGCCGCCTCGCCGACCCCGACGAGCCGTTCCTCGGCGTCCGGTTCGGCAAGCGGTTCCCCAAGCTCGCGGGCTCGCCGATCTTCCCGGCGCTCATCGAGACCGCGACGACGCGGGTGCCCCTGGTCATCGACGACCTCGTCAACCCCCAGGACGACGCCGGGGGCGAGCGGCGCGTCGACGTGCGCGCCGTCGCCACCGACGCCGGCGTCGTCCTGACCTGGCGCGACGTGACGGCGTCCCACGACGCCGACCAGCGGTACCGGTTGCTGGCCGAGCACTCCTCGGACGTCGTCATCCAGTCGGCGCCCGACGGGACCGTCGAGTGGGTGTCGCCCTCGGTCACCGCCGCGCTGGGCTGGGCGCCGGCCGACCTCGTCGGCAAGGTCCTCGGGGGGATCACCCACCCTGACGACCTCGCGACCCGCGAGGAGCGCATCGACGCGCTGGCGCGCGAGGGCCACTCGTACTTCGAGGTCCGCCTGCGCGACGTCGACGACGCCTACCACTCCTTCTCGCTCGACCTGCACGACGTGCGCTCGCCCGCGGGCGACGTGGTCACCCGGATCGCCAACCTGCGCAACCTCGACGCCGAGGTCGCGGCCCGCGAGGCGCTGCGCGACGCCCACGACCTGCTGCGCGAGGCCATGCAGGCCGAGATCGACCCCCACATCCTCCTGTCGTCGGTCCGCGACGGCCAGGGCCGGGTCGTGGACCTCACCATCATCGAGGCCAACGCGGCCGCGCTGGCGTACAACCGGGTGACCCGCGAGGAGTACATCGGCTCGAGCATGAACCGCCGCCACCCGGGCCTGGTCGAGGCCGGGCTGGTCGGCGCGATGGCGCGCACCGCCGAGACCGGCGAGCCCCTGGTGCTCGACGACTTCCACTACGCCAGCCCCGACGGAGCGTTCGACGGCCGCTACGACATCCGGGCGGTCAGGGTCGGCGACGGCATCAGCTACACCTGGCGCGACGTCACCGCCCGCCACCAGCTGGCCGACCAGTACAAGCTGCTGGCCGAGAACGCGTCGGACGTCGTGTGGCGCACCGACTCGTCGCTCGCCCTGGTCTGGGTCTCCCCCTCGGTCATCGACCTCTTCGGGTACGCGCCCGGCGCGCTCGTGGGCCGCTCGATGGCCGACTACTTCCACCCCGACGACCTCGTGCGCGTCGGCGAGATGGTCGAGCGCAACCGCCCGGGCGAGCGAGAGGTCGGCGAGGTGCGCATGCGTGACGCCCGCGGCGACTGGCGGTGGGTGTCGCTCTTCGCCCGGACCCTCCACGACGACGCCGGCGCCGCCATCGGATTCGTCGGGAGCCTGCGCGACGCCGGCGTGGAGCGCGCGCGCCGCCTGGAGCTGGCCGAGTCCGAGGCGCGCTACCGCCTGCTCGCCGAGAACGGCTCGGACGTGGTGGCCGTTGGCCGCGGCGACGGCGTGGTCACGTGGATCTCGGAGTCCGTGACCGGGCTCACCGGGTGGCGCGTGGACCAGATCGTGGGCCGCCACTACCAGGACTTCACCCACCCCGACGAGCAGCGCCTCATCGCGGCCCACCGGCCGGTCGGCGGCACCGGGCTCTCGGCGCCCTTCGAGGCGCGGATGAAGACGGCCGACGGCGACTGGCGGTGGGTCTCGGTCACCATGCGCGAGGTCGCCGACCCCGCCGACGGCCAGCCGCTGTCGATCGCGTCGTGGCGCGACGCCCAGGCCGACGTCGAGGGTCGGCGCGCGCTCTCTGAGTCCGAGGCGCGCTTCCGCCTGCTCGCCGAGAGCGCCTCGGACGTCGTCCTGCTGGTCGACCGGCGCTCGGTCTGCGCCTGGGCCTCGCCGTCGGTGCGCGACGTCCTCGGCTGGGCTCCCGAGGACGTCATCGGCCGCCCCGCGTCCGAGTTCCTCCTCAGCGAGGACCTGGAGCGCGTCCTGTCGGCCCACCCCAGCCACGCCGGCGGGCTCACCCCGGCCGGCACGGTGCGGGTGCGCTGCGCCACCGGCGAGTACCTCTGGATGTCGGCGCGCTCGACCAGCACCGAGGGCCTGGGGTCCGGCCTCGCGGGTCGCGTCGTGGCGCTGCGCGACGTGTCGGCCGAGGTCGAGGCGCGCGAGGACCTCCTCGCGTCGGAGTCGCGCTACCGGATGCTGGCCGAGAACGCCACGGACGTCGTCATCGAGCTCGACGACGAGGGGGTCGTGCGCTGGGCGTCGCCGTCGATCGAGCGCGTCCTGGGGTGGCCCCCCTCGAGCTGGGTCGGGCACCCGGGCACCGACTTCGTCCACGCCGACGACCGCGCCGAGGTCGTCCGGCGCCGCGAGCGCGCGCAGCGCGAGGGGTCCTCGAGCGCGGTCGAGGCCCGCTACCGCGCGCAGGACGGGACGTACCGATGGATGAGCCGGGAGGACCACGAGGTCCGCTCCACCACCGGCAGCGTCGTCGCCCGCGTCGTCGGCCTGCGCTCCATCGACGCCGAGGTCGCGGCCCGCGCCTCGGCCGCGGTGAGCGAGGAGCGGTACCGGGTGCTCGCCGAGAACGCGTCGGACGTGGTGCTCGAGGTCAACGACGAGGGGGTGATCCAGTGGATATCGCCTTCGGTCGAGCTGTTCCTCGGCTGGCGCGCGGCGGACCTGGTCGGGTCGCGCTCCTTCGACTTCATTTACGGCGACGACCTGGCCAAGGCGGCGGCGTTCCGGGCCCTCGTGTCGATGGGCCAGGCGGTCGAGGACTACGAGATCCGGTGCCGCAAGTCCGACGGCGACCTGCAGTGGGTCAGCGTGCGCCCGCGCCCGATCGTCGAGCGCGACGGGCGCGTGTCCGGGGCGATCTTCGCCCTGCGCGACTGCCAGGCCGAGGTCCTGGCGCGCCGGGCGCTGACCACCCTGTCCAAGGGCTCGCGCGCGCTGGTGCGCGCGCTCGACGAGCGCGACCTGGCCAAGCGCATGTGCGAGGTCGCCGTCGACGAGGGCGGCTACTCCTTCGCGTGGTACGGGCGCCGCGTCGACGACGACGCGCACTCGGTCGAGAAGGTCACGTCCTCGGACGTGCACCGCGAGTACCTCGAGGCCATCAACTTGTCGTGGGGCGACGACGCGCTCGGCATGGGGCCGACCGGCCGCGCGATGCGCCTGGGCGAGACGATCGTCGTGCGCGACATCCGCTCCGACCCGCGGTTCGCCCCCTGGCTGGCCCAGGCCCTCGAGCACGGGTTCCGCGGCTCGCTGGCCCTCCCGGTGCGCGCCGACGGCCAGGTCGACGGGGCCTTCATGGTCTACGCCCACGAGGCCGACGCCTTCGACGAGACCTCGGTCTCCATCCTCGAGGACCTGGCGGCCGAGATGGGCTACGGGATCCAGCGCCTCCGGGACCAGGAGAGGCTGAGCGCCTCGCAGTCCCAGCAGGCGCTGCTGACCCGGGCGATCGAGCACGCCGTCGACGCGGTCATGGTCATGGACCCCAACTTCCGGATCGTCTACGCGAACCCGTCGGCCGAGCGGACCAGCGGCTACGGGCTCGACGAGCTGGTCGGCCACAACCCCGACCTGCTCGACAGCGGGCTGCAGTCCGACGACCACTACGCCGAGATGCTCACGACGGTCTACGGCGGGCAGGCCTGGAGCGGGACGATGCTCAGCCGGCGCAAGGACGGCGTCGTGTACGAAGAGGACGTCACGGTCTCGCCGGTCCACGACGCCGACGGGACCCTGTCGGCCTTCGTCGCGGTGCGCCACGACGTCAGCGAGGAGCAGCGACTTCGCACCGACCTCTCTCGCGTCGAGTCCGACCGGGCCTCGGTCGTCGAGGTGATGCGCGAGCTGCGCCCGGCGTCGACGCTGGAGGCGACGGCCTGGATGTTCTGCGAGGCGGCGACGCGCCTGGCCGACATCGACGTCGCCGCGGTGCTCCTCATCGAGGAGAACGAACGGCTGCGACCCATCGCCGCCTCAGGGACGTCCATGTTCACCGACAAGGGGCCCTTCTACACCGACATCATGGAGCAGATCCGCTCGCTGACCCGCGGCCCCCAGGCGCTCAACATGGACCCGGCGCAGTGGACGTACAACCCCGACCTCATCGCGACCGCCCGGCGCGAGGGGATCATCGAGCTCGTCCTGGCGCCGATCCGCTTCGAGGGCGCGCTCATCGCGGTGCTGGCCCTGGGCACCCGGGACCCGGACGCGGCCAAGACCGCGGCGTCGCGCTTCGCGCACTTCGAGGAGCTCGGCTCGTACGCCGGGAGCCTCTTCGGGTCCCAGGCCATCGAGTACCGGAACGCCGAGTTCAAGCGTGCCGAGCTCGACGCGATCATCGCCGCGAGCGCCTTCCACCCGGTGTTCCAGCCGTTCATCGACCTCTCATCTGGCGAGGTCGTCGGCTTCGAGGCCCTCACCCGGTTCGACGACGGCGCGCACCCGGGGAAGCGCTTCGACGAGGCCGCCACGGTCGGCCGGTCCGCCGAGCTCGAGGGCGCGTGCGCGCGCGCCGCGCTGGCCGGCGCCGACGCCCTGCCGGCCGGGGCCTTCCTGACGATCAACTTCTCGGCCGCGAGCATCCTCTCGGGCCAGGCCGCCACCGTCATCGCCCCGGCCGGGCGGCCGATCGTGATCGAGGTGACGGAGAACACCCGCATTGCCAACTACCCCGAGCTGCGCGCCGCGGTCGATCGGATCCCCGGGGTCCGCCTCGCCGTCGACGACACCGGGGCCGGGTACGCGTCATTGAGCCACATCCTGGAGCTGCGCCCCGACTTCGTGAAGCTCGACGTCAGCATGATCCGCGACATCGACACCAACGCCGTGCGCCAGGCGATGGTCGCGGGCATGTGCCACTTCGCCGAGCAGAGCGGCACCGTCCTCATCGCCGAGGCGGTCGAGACCGAGGCCGAGGCCCGCGAGCTGCGCGCGCTCGGGGTCACCCTCGGCGAGGGCGCGATGCTCGCCCAGGGCTTCTACTTCGGGCGCCCGGGCGACCCCCCGGCCTAGGCCCGGAGCCGGCCTACAGGAACTGCTGCTCGTCGGCCCACGTGAAGCTCATGGCCGGCTGGCCGGACTTGGGCATCTCGATGAGGTCGACGTAGGAGGCGCTCGTCCCGTTCACCATGGCGAAGCCGGTGCCCATCTCGCAGGTCGTGCAGGCCAGGCCGACGCCGGGGTTGTAGCCCGGGTCGTAGCCGAGGAGCTCCTCGCGGTGGGCCCAGCAGCCGGCCGCGCCGGCGCTGGTGCACACGATGTTCGAGGTGCTGCTGGCCCCGCCCCAGCCGTCGTCGTACATCCAGACGTAGTCGGCCACCAGGACGTTGAACCCGCCGGACCACGCCCCGCCCATGGCCGGCGAGCCCTGGGCGTCGTTGCCGATGGGGAAGCCCGCCGCGATGCCCGGGTCGCTCCGGGTCGCGGCTGCGTGTTGGGCCGCCGACGTCAAGGCAGCGTTGAGGCCGAGGTACGGGGGAAGCCCTCGGTCAACGCGCTCGAGGTCGGCGACCACGAACAGTTGCTGAGGCGTGCTCAGCGAGAACCAGTTGGACGGCAGGACCATGGGCGTGACGCCCTCGATCGCCCGGGCGTTGTTGATCGCCTGGAGGATGTAGTTGGTGCAGGCCGTGTCGTTGGTGAAGTGCGGCCAGGCGGCGTTCTGGACGCACGGGTTGGCGAAGGTGAGGACGCCGTTGACGACCGTCCCGGGGCCCGAGGCCAGGAAGTCCGGGTTCGGCGCGATGTTGGCGCCCAGCCTGAGCTGGACCGCCGGGACCTTGACCGGCGCCGGCTTGGGAACGGTCGTCGGCGGGGTGGTCGACGGGACCGTGGTCGCCGGCGGGGGCGGAGGGGCCGTCGTGGGCGTCGTGTCCGACGACGTGTGGGTCGTCGTCTTGGTCACCGGTCGGGTGGTGCTCGTGACGCGGGTCACGACCCGGGACGACTGGTGGTGGGCGGCCGTCCGCGACGGGACCGTCGTCGGAGTGGTGGTCGTCGGGATGGTCGTCGTCGCGACGACGTCCGCGTGGGCCGCGATGAGGACCGCGGTCGGCGTCACGGTCACCGAGCTGGCCAGCGCCGGGAGCGCGGTCGCACCGAGCACGGTGCCGACGATCGCCGACGACAGCGCGCCGATGACGACCGAGCGGCGGGGTCGCAGCGAGAGGCTGCGGACGGGACGCGACTGGTCGTCGCCAGTGGTGGTGGTGGAGTGCCCTTGCGTTTGCATGGGACCCAGTGTCGGGAACGCACCTCACGGCCCCCTCATGCGTTCCCCAACACTCGGTCAACTTTCGCGGCCGCTCACAAGCTCACGATCAGGTACGTGACCAGGGACGACGCTCCCTCCGGTTCCGCGGACCGACCGGCGCCGGGGCGTGGCCCACCACGCAAGGGCATGCTGGTGGACCACCTCAGAGAGAACTGAGACTGACGCTCGCGTGATGCGAGGCGGGGCCATGGTGCCACGTCGAAGGGCACTTTTAGCCACGTTGGCGCAATTTTGCTCAAGGATTGTCCGCGGGTTGTCGGCCCTCGCGCGCCCCCGCGGGGCCCACGTAACGAAGCGACCCGCCACCGAAGTGGCGGGTCGCTCCCAGACACGCCTCACCGTCTCTGTCGGACGGCGGCGACGCCCCTACGCGCGACGGCGCTGGCGAACGACCAGGCCGAGGCCGGCCAGGCCGGCTAGCAGCAGCCCGGCGCTCGAGCCGAGAGCCGCGCCGTTCGTGGTCGAGCTGGCCGCGCCACCGGCACCCGTCCCCGGCGAACCGCTCGAGGGCACCGTCACCGGCGCGATCGTGGTCGGCACCGTGGGCGGGCTGACGATGACGGTCGTCGTGACCTCAGTCGTCGTCGTCACCGGGACCGTCGTCGTGGTCGACGTGGTGGTCACGGGCACCGTCGTGGTGGTCACGGGCACCGTCGTGGTGGTCACCGGCACCGTCGTGGTGGTCACCGGCACCGTCGTGGTGGTCACCGGCACCGTCGTGGTGGTCGATGTGGTGGTCACGGGCACCGTGGTGGTGGTTGACGTGGTGGTCACGGGGACCGTCGAGGTAGTCGTGGTCGTCGTCGACGTGGTCACGGGCACCGTGGTGGTGGTCGTGGTCGTCGTGGACGTGGTCACGGGGACCGTCGTGGTCGTCGTCTTAGGGACTGTCGTGCTCGTGGTCGTCGTGCACGGAGGCTTCGTCGTGGTCGTGGGGCACGGCGGCTTGGTCGTCGTGGTCTTCGGCCGCGAGGTCGTCGTGCGGCACGGCGCCTTGGTCGTCGTGGTGTGTCGGTCGCTGACCAAGGGGCGAGCGGCGTTCGCCTGGGCTCCCCTTGCCGCCACCGGAATCCCACCGGCGTTCACCAGCCCAACTGTCAGTGTTCCCAGGGCAATTGCGGCCACCGCAGCGGCCGCCGCGATCACCCGCTTACTGGAGTAGCGAGTCACCTTCATTTCGGCGCCTCCGGCCTTTCGGCCTCACTGGATTCGCCCTTGCACTTCCAGGGTAAGGCGTTGTGCGCGCGTTGTCGAAGGGTGGAGGCCCCGTTGATAGGGCCCTAAGGCCCGCCAGGCCCGGCCAGCTCCCCCGCGGCGAGTCGATCGGGGTCGCCGCGCCGCCGAGGGCCCTGGGTCGACCTCGCCGCCTGTCGCCGGGTCCGAGCGACGCCGTGAACCGCGCCGGGGCGTGACCCACCACGCAAGGGCATGCTGGTGGGCCACCTCAGAGAGAACTGAGACTGACGCTCGCGTGATGCGAGGCACCGTCATGGTGCCACGGTGCATGGCATTTTTCGCCATGTTGATGCACTTTTGCTCAGATGTTGGCCCGCGATTGTGACGCGGCCCCGAGGTCGACGCCTACGACTTGACCAGGGCGGTGAAGACGACGATGTTCGACAGGTAGTGGCCGGTCGCCCGGTCGAAGATCCCCCCGCACGTCACCAACTGGAGCGCCGCGTAGTGGCGCGGGCCGTAGACGACCTGGTCGGGGAACTTCGACTTCTGGTACTCGCGCATGCCGATCACCGCGAAGTGCAGCACGCGGCCGTTGGCCGACTTCACGATGACCTGCTGGCCGTACTTGAGCTGGTCGAGCTTGTAGAAGACCGCCGGGCCGCTCTTGGAGTCCACGTGGCCGAGGATCACCGCCGAACCCTCCTGGCCCGGGGCGGGGCCGAACTTGTACCAGCCCGGGATGTACCAGCTCGACGGCACCTGGACCTGGCGCCCCGCGGTCAGGCCGAGCTGGACCAGCTTGGCCGAGACGCCGATCGACGGGATCGTGATGTGCACCGGGATCGATCGCGAGACCCACTTGACCGTGACGACCTTGGTCCGCGGGCTCTCGGCCGCGGCCGCCGGCACCGGCGTCGTGATCGAGACCAGGCGCGCGGTGGGCGTCGGGCCGGTCATGGCCTGGGTGGAGGCGACCGTCGTGGTCGTGGACAGCGTCGACGTGGTCAGGACCGGCGGTGCGATCGAGGTCTGTCCCCAGGGCTTGGGGATCGTGGGTCCCGCCGACGGCCGGTGCGTCGCCCACCAGCCGCCCCCGACGCCGGCGGCCACCAGGACGAGAGAAGCGGCCCACCACCATTTGGTAGTGGGCCGCTTTCCGGAGGGCGACCGCTGGTCACCCACGGGTGTTCTCTCTAAACCTCAATGCGCTAACGCGCTCCTTACGCCCGACGGCGGCGGCGCATCACCAACCCGAGACCCACCAGGCCAGCCAGCAGCGTAGCGCCGCTCGCGCCCAGGAGGGCCCCGTTGTCCGGTGACGTCGCGGCCCCACCGCCACCCGTGCCCGGCGCGCTCGACGGCACGGTGACCGGCGGGAGCGTGGACGGGACGGTCGGCGGGCTCACGACCACCGTGGTCGCGGTGATCTGAGTCGTCGTCGTGGTCGGCGCGGCCGTCGTGGTCGTCACCGGAGCCGTGGTGGTGGTCGGCGGCGGCGGAGGCGGCGGCGGCTGAGTCGTCGTCGTCACCCGCGGCTGCGTCGTCGTGGTTGTCGACGTGGACGTGGTCGTCGGCGGCAGCGTGGTCGTCGTCGACGTGGTCGTCGTGGTCGTCGTCGACGTGGTCGTCGGCGGGACCGTGCTGGTCGTGGTCGTCGACGTGGTCGTCGGCGGGACCGTGCTGGTCGTCGTCGTCGACGTGGTCGTCGGCGGGACCGTGCTGGTCGTCGTCGTCGACGTGGTCGTCGGCGGGACCGTGCTGGTCGTCGTCGTCGACGTGGTCGTCGGCGGGACCGTGCTGGTCGTCGTCGTCGAGGTCGACGTCGTGGTGCCGCACTCAACGGTGGTCGACGTGGTCGAGCTCACCGAGAAGCTGGCGCCCGTCAGGCTCGACTCCAGGCTGAAGTACGTGCTCTGACCCTGGGCCAGGCAGCCACCGGTGTAGAGGCCGCCGGACAGCGTCAGCGTGCCCGTCTTGTAGTGGTTCGACGAGCTGTAGCCGCTGAAGGACGTGCCGGGACCGGCGTACGTGGACGTGTCACTGCCGTACAGGCAGCCCGCCTGCCCCAGGTCGAGCGACGTGTCCGACGACGCAGAGGCCGCGGGCCAGCTGCCGTACGTCGGCGTGTTGCCGCTGTTGTGGTGGGTCACGGCGCAGATGCCGTCGCCGTCGAACCCGAAGATGTCGGTGCTCGAGGAGAGCTGGACGTTCGAGACCGAGGAGCCACTGTTGTTCAGGATGCCCACCAGCGTGTCGTCCTGACCGTCGAACGGTCCGCCGGCGTTGGTGTTGTGCAGCACCGAAGTCGACCCGTCGTTGTTGAGCACGATCAGGTACTCGCAGCCGCCGGTGTGGCCGCCGCTCGTGTTGTCGTTCCCGATGTTGGGGCACTCGTTGTACGGGGGAGTCGGCGCCGCATTGGACGTCGCTGCCCCGAAGATCGTTACGAATCCCGCTACCGCCGCCAACGCCGCGAGCAACGTGCCAATGCGCCGGAACAACCCGAGAGTTGTTTGGTGCACGACAGTCACGCGGTGGGCGGGAGCGTGGTCGCCGCTAGCGGCGCTACCAAGCCTACGCATTGTGGTTCTTCTCCCTCAGCCCCTGCAGCGACCAGTATTGTCGCCCGGCTCTGGCGTTGTCAAGCGGGAGTGATTCGATTGCGGGTCATTTGCGTACGGAAAACCGCGACAATCCCGTGACAATCTCCTTGAAATTCAGTGATTTTCGCCTTCCCGCCGTACGCGTTTGTTCGCGGCCGTGGGGCTCGTGGTGTGAGCACGTTGTGAGTTGCTCCCCATATGTACGGTCGCCGAGGACCTGAGGCCGACCTCGGGGCCCGGGCGGACCGACTGGTATCGTCGCGGCTGCGCACCCGTGGTCCCCAGTGCCCGACACGCACGGGGGCGCCCCGGAGAGGTGCGCCATGGCCCCAGACGCGTCCGCTGACCCCGCCGCCAAGGCGCTGCGCGCCGAGCTGGCGCGCGCGATCGAGGGCCACGAGTTCTTCCTCGTCTACCAGCCCTCCCTCGACCTGCAGAGCGGCGCGTTCGCCGGGGTCGAGGCGCTGCTGCGCTGGCGCCACCCCGAGCGCGGGGTCCTCGGCCCGGACGCCTTCCTGGCCGAGCTCGCCGACAGCGACCTCATCGCCGACGTCGGGCGCTGGGCCCTCGTCACCGCGTGCCGCCAGGGCGCGCTCTGGCACCGCAAGGGGTACCGCTTCAGCGTGAGCGTGAACGTCGCGCCGCGCCAGTTCGCGCGCCGCGACTTCGTCGACGACGTCGTGTCCGCGCTCGCCCAGAGCCGCTTCAACCCGGCTCTGCTCACGCTCGAGCTGCCCGAGCGCGCGATCCTCAAGGGCAACCGCGACGTCGCGCCGCGCCTCGCGCGCCTGGCCGACCTCGGCCTGCGCGTGTGCGTCGACGACTTCTCGCTGGAGCGCTCCTCGCTGGCCGCGCTCGAGCGCTTCCCGGTGCGCGCGGTCAAGCTCAGCCGCGAGTCGCTCGCCGGCGTCGACGGATCGGACTCCGATCACGCGCGGCGCCTGCGCGCGCTCGTCGACGAGGCGCGCGGGCGCGGCGTGGCGGTGATCGCGTCGGGCATCGAGGACGCCGCCCAGCGAGAGCTGCTGGCGAGCGAGCACGTCGCCGCCGGCCAGGGCTACCTCTTCTCGCGGCCGCACGAGGTGGCCGAGATCGACCGCTTCCTCGAGGACTACGCCCTCTTCTCCGGCAAGCCCCTGTAGCGATGGCCAAGGACAAGGGCAAGAAGAAGGGCAAGAAGAAGCGCGACTCCGCCCCGGCCCCCGTGTCGGACGCCGCGCGCGCGGCGGTGCGCGCGAGCCAGCACCTGGCCAGCCAGCTCCACCAGCTCCTCGCCGCGGCCATGACGCTCGCCGAGCTGCGCGACGAGCCGGCGATCCTGGCCGCGGTCGCCGAGAGCGCCCGCGACGTCTTCTCGGCGGGGCGCGCCGTCGTCACCTGGGACGCGCCGGCGCTGCGCGCCGTCGCCGACGCCGGGTCCGACCCGGTCGTCGGCGCGGGCGGGGCCGAGGCCGGCGAGCCGGACGGGGGCGAGGGCGCCGGGCCGTGGGCGGACGGGCCGTGGCTGAGCGCGCCGCTGCGCCCCGAGGGCGGGCGGGTCCGCGGGGTCGTCGCGGTGACGCGCGACGCCGAGCCCACCGACGCGGACCCCGAGGTGCTCACCCTCCTCGCCCAGAGCGCGGCGACCGCGCTGGCCGGCGTCGCGCTGGCGCGCGGCGTCGCCAACTCCGAGGCCCGGCTGCGGGTCCTCGTCGAGACCGCCCCGGTGGGCCTGATCGAGGTCGGGCCCGAGGGCGCGGCGCGCTGGTGGAACGCCTCGGCCAGCCGCATCCTCGCCTGGCCCGAGTACCAGCCGGCCGCCGCGGCGCCCGAGTTCCCCGGCGGCGCGCGCGCCGACCTCGACGAGCTCTGGCGCGAGGTCGCCGACGGCGCGCCGAGCGCCGGGCGCGAGATCGACGACGTCGCCATCGGCAACCGGAGGCGCCTGCTGACCGTCGCCGCGGTCGCGCTGCCGCCGACCGGCAGCGAGCCGGCGGGCGTGCTCACCCTCATCGACGACGTCACCGACACCCGCCAGCTGCGCGCCGAGGTCCGCCACGCCCACACGATGGAGATGCGCGGCCAGATCGCGAGCCGCCTGGCGCACGACTTCAACAACCTGCTCACCCTCGCCTCGGGCTACGCCGAGATCCTCAGCCGCGACCTGCGCGACGACGACCGCACCGTGAAGATGGTCAAGGACATCCAGGCGACGATGTCGCGCGCGTCACTGCTCACCAGCCAGCTCCAGACGATCGGCCGCACCAAGGCCGCGGTGCCGGTCGTCTTCGACCCGGTCGCCGTCGTCGCCTCCAACGCCGAGGTCCTCGAGCGGATCCTGGGCAGCCGCGTCGAGCTCGTCTTCGAGATCGAGCCGGGCGCGGGCACCGTCAAGGTCGACGCCGACCAGTTCGAGCAGATGGTCCTGAACCTCTCGCTCAACGCCCGCGACGCGATGCCCGCGGGCGGGCGCCTCACGATCGGCGTGGCCCGCGTCGAGCTCGACGCGCAGAGCGCCGCCGCGCTGGGCGTGGCGCCCGGCGACTACGTGCGCGTCGTCGTCGCCGACACCGGCGTCGGCATGGACGAGGAGACGCGCCGGCGCTGCTTCGAGCCGCTCTTCACGACCAAGGGCCCCTTCAAGGGAACGGGCATGGGCCTGGCCGGGGCCCAGCGCCTGGCCACCGAGAGCGGCGGCGCCATCGACGTCGCGAGCGCGCCGGGCGAGGGCGCGACCTTCGAGGCCTACTTCCCGCGCGCCGGGGACTCGCCCGAGGAGCAGGCCGCCCCGGTCGCCGCCGAGGCGCCGCGCGGGTCGGCGACGGTGCTGGTCGCCGACGACGACGAGGCGCTGCGCCACCTCATGGCCCAGGTGCTCACGCGCAACGGCTACCGGGTGATCGAGGCGTCGTCGGGCGAGGCCGCGCTGGCGGCGGTCGACGCCGGGGCCGGCGAGACCCTCGACCTGCTCGTGAGCGACGTGGTGATGGGCGAGATCGGCGGGCGCGAGCTCGCCGGGCGCCTGCGCGACCGCGACCCGTCGCTCAAGGTCCTGCTCACCTCGGGCACGGCCGACCCGTCGATCCTCGACGGCCTGGGCCCCCTACGCGTCGCCTTCCTGGCCAAGCCCTTCAAGCCCAGCGGGCTCATCGACGCGGTGCACGAGCTCCTCGCGCGCGGCTGATCAGCCGGCGTCGGGCTCGAAGCGGTAGCCGACGCCGCGCACGGTGGTGATCCAGCGCGGGTGGTCGGGGTCGGTCTCGATCTTGGCGCGCAGCCGGCGCACGTGCTCGGTGACGGTGGCCTCGTTCTGCCACTCGCTCGAGGACTCCCAGACCTGCTCGAGCAGCTGCTCGCGGCTGAAGACCTGGCGCGGCGAGTGGGCGAGGAAGGCCAGGAGCGCGAACTCCTTGCTGGTGAGGTCCACGAGGTCGCCGCCGCGGTGGACCTCGTGCGTGGTCTCGTTGATGAGCAGGTCCCCGAAACGCAGCGTCGGCGCGTCGATCTGGTGCTGGGCCAGGTTGACCCCGCTGCGGCGCAGCACCGACTCGATGCGCGCGGCGATCTCGGGCAGGGAGAACGGCTTGACGACGTAGTCGTCGGCGCCGAGCTTGAGCCCGGCGACCCGCTCGGCCTCGAGCCCCCGGCCGGTCAGGAAGATCACCGGGACGTCGCTGAGCAGGCGAAGCTCCTTCAACACCTCGCGCCCGTCCTCCTCGCCCAGCACGATGTCGAGCAGCACGAGGTCCGGCTCGGCGCTGGCGGTCAGGCGCAGGGCGGCCGCGCCGTCGAGCGCGACGTCGACCTCGTAGCCCTCCCCGACCAGGTACGAGGAGAGCATCGAGCCCATCTCCTCGTCGTCGTCGACGATCAGGATCTTGTTCACGTGGACTAATTGTACGAATGGGCCCGCGCCGCGTCGGGATGGACGCCGGGGGCGCCAACCCTAGACTTCGCGCCGTCGGCGAGGAGGTGGAGTGAGTCGAGCCGCCCGGGCCGCCGCGCTCGCCGCCCTGTGCGTCGCGCTGGGCGCCCCCGCGGGCGCCGTCGCCCCCTCGTGGGGACGCGCGATGTCCGTGCGGCTACCGGCCGGCGGCCTCACGGTGCCCCAGGGCTACCTGCCCGGCCTGGCCTGCCCGACCCAGTCCAGCTGCGTCGCGGTGGGCAACTACTCCGACGGGGCGTCCACGTACGGCCTCGTCTCGGTCGAGCGCGCCGGGGCCTGGCGCGCGGTCCGGATCGCCGCGCCGAGCGACGCGTCGGCCCAGCCGGGGCTGACCCCGACCGCGGTCGCCTGCGGCGCGCCGGGCACCTGCCTGGCCGTCGGCTCGTACCTGGACGGCTCGGACTCGGTGGCGCCCTTCCTCGCGGCCGAGGTCGCCGGACGGTGGGGCGCGGCGACGCGCGCGCCGCTGCCGGCCGACGCCGCGACCGTCGGCCAATCGGCGTTCCTGCGCGCGGTCGCCTGCCCGAGCGCGCGGTGGTGCGTCGCCGTCGGCTCCTACGTCGTGGGGACCTCGGCCTTGCCCGTCGAGGGGCTCGCGGTCGACGGCGCGCCCGGCGCGTGGCGCGCGAGCGCGCTCGACGCGCCCGCCCCGGCCAACGCCGACCCCGCGGTCGCGCTCGGCCAGGTCGCCTGCGCCGCACCGCGCGCGTGCGCCGCCGCCGGGACCGACCTCGGCGCCGACGGCCAGAGCGCCGGCCTGGTGGCCGCCGACTCGTCGGGCGCGTGGTCGACCTCGGCCCTCGCGCTGCCCCCCGACGCGTCGGCCTACCCGGCGATCGACGTCGCGGGCGTCGCCTGCCCGGGCGCGGCGTCGTGCGTCGCGGCCGGCGCCTACGAGACCGCGACGGGAGGGCGCCACGCCTTCGCGACGTCGCTCGCCACCGGCGTCGCGACCGAGGTCGCGATGCCGGCGGGAGCCGCGGCCAACCCGCGGGTCTTCTTCTACGGCTTCTCCGACCTGGCCTGCGCGACCCCCGGCCAGTGCGCGTTCGGCGGCCAGTACCGCGACGCCCAGGGCCGCTACCAGGGCTTCCTCGCCGACGACGTCGGCGGGGCGTGGCGCGCCGCGACCCGGCTGCGCCTGCCCGCGGGCGCGGCCCAGGCCGGGCACAACGGCGGGGTCGTCGCGGTCGCCTGCCCGGGGGTCGGGTCCTGCCGGGCGGGCGCCGCCTACCTCGACGCGCGCGGGCGCTACCAGGCCTACGTCGTGGGCGAGCGCGCCAACGCCTGGACCGAGGCCACGACCCTGGCGTTGCCGGGGCGCTCGACGACCGTCGGGGTCGACGGCGGCGTCTACGGGCTGGCCTGCGCGAGCTACTCGCGCTGCACCGCGGCCGGCAGCTACCTGGACCACGGCTCGATCTACCAGGGCTTCATCGCGCGCCTGGGCTAGGGCGAGGTTTCATCTGCCGGTCGTCGCGCGTTCTTCGCGCGGTCACCCGGGCGTAACCCGGCGTCGGTAGGTTCGCGCCGTGGCCCAGCTCCGACCCACCTCCCTCCCGGGTCCTCGAGGGACGGCCACACCCCGCAGGGCGCGGCCGTGAGCGGCCCCGACGCCCGGTCGACCGTCCTGGTGGTCGAGGACGAGGACTCCTACCTCGACGCCCTCAACGTCGGCCTCACCGTCGAGGGCTTCGACGTGGTGGGCGCGAGCACGATCACCGAGGCCCGGCGCCTGCTGGCCGAGTCGACGCCCGACCTGGTGCTCCTGGACGTGATGCTGCCCGACGGCTCGGGCATCGACTTCTGCCGCGAGGTCCACAGCGCGAGCCACGTCCCGGTGATCATGGTCAGCGCGCGCACCAGCGAGGTCGACGTCGTGCTCGGTCTGGAGATCGGCGCGGCCGACTACGTGACCAAGCCCTACCGGCTGCGCGAGCTGGTCGCGCGCATGCGCGCCGTGCTGCGCCGCCCCGGGGCCAACGGCGACGCCGACGCGGTCACCTTCGGCGAGCTGCGCCTCGACCCGGCGCGCCGCACGCTCACCCGGCGCGGCCGCGAGATCGAGCTCAGCCGCAAGGAGTTCGACCTGCTCGCGCTCTTCGCGTCGCGCCTCGACCAGGTCGTGACGCGCGAGGTCTGCCTCGACACCCTCTGGTGGGGCCTCGAGCTCTCCGACACCCGCACCCTCGACACGCACGTCAAGCGGCTGCGCCAGAAGATCGAGGACGACCCGGCGCACCCGCGCCACCTGATCACCATCCGCGGGGTGGGGTTCCGCCTCGACCCGTAGGCTCCGCGCGTGCAGCGCGGTGACGTCGCCCCGGACTTCACCCTCGACGACGACGCCGGCGAGCCCCGGTCGCTCTCGGGGCTGCTGGGCTCCGGCCCGGTCGTCCTGTTCTTCTACCCCGCGGCCGCGACGACCGGCTGCACCCGCGAGGCCTGCCACTTCCGCGACCTGGCCGCCGAGTTCGCCGCGCTCGGCGCGACGCCGGTCGGGGTCTCGATGGACCGCGTCGAGCGCCAGCGCGAGTTCAGCGCCGCCAACGGCTTCTCCTTCCCGCTGCTGGCCGACGTCGACGGCGCGGTCGCGCGCGCCTACGGCGTCAAGCGCCCGCTCGACGTGCTCAAGGTGAGGCGCACGACCTTCGTCATCGGCGCCGACGGCGTCGTCCTCGAGGTCATCGCCAGCGAGCTGCGCATGGAGGCCCACGCCGACGGCGCGCTGGCCGCGCTGCGCTCCTAGCGCGCCTCGGGCACGATCAGCACCGGCACGACCGAGCGCTCGGCCAGCTCCAGGCTCGTCGAGCCCAGCATGAGGCCGGTCCGCTTGCCGTGGCCGCGCGAGCCCACCACGACGAGGTCGGCGCCGGCGGCCTCGCGTAGCAGGACGCTGGTCGGCTCGCCCTGGTCGGCCAGCCAGGCCACGTCGGCGACGCCCCGGTCGGCCGCGAGCGCGGAGAGCTCGGCCGGCAGCGCGGTGGCGTCGACCCCCTCGTAGCGCTCGATGAGCCCCACGGCGTGCACGAACGTGACCGACGCCCCGGCGGCCGCCGCCAGGTCGAGCGCGACGCGCGCCGCGGCGAGCGCGGCCGGCGAGCCGTCGTAGCCGGCGACGACGCGCCTCATCGCTCCCCCAGCGCGCGCGCCCGCTCGCGCGCCGCGTCGGCGACGGCCTGCGCGCCCGGTCCGCCGGCGGTCGGCGCCTCGGCGGGCTCGCCGGCGCCGAGCAGCGCGCCGAGCGCCGCCGCGGTCGAGTTGCGCAGCGCGGCCAGGTCGTAGCCGCCCTCGAGGAAGAGGGCGACGCGCGAGCGGCCCGGCCCGAGCCCCGCCGCGTCCAGGGCCAGCGCGGCGTAGTCCCCGGCCGACCAGGCCAGGTCGGCCAGCGGGTCGGACCGGTGGGCGTCGAAGCCCGCCGAGACCAGCACCCAGGTGGGGTCGAAGCCCGCGGCGGCCGGCGCGACCACGTCGGCCAGCCCCGCGCGCGCGACGTCGCCGGTCGCCCCGGCGGGCAGCGGCACGTTCACGGTCAGCCCTGTCGCGCCCCCGCCCCCGACCTCGCCGGCCGCGCCGCTGCCGGGGTAGAGCGGCCACTGGTGCAGCGACACGTAGAGGACCCGGTGCTCGTCCCAGAAGATCGCCTGGGTGCCGTTGCCGTGGTGGACGTCCCAGTCGACGATGGCGACGCGCTCGCCGCGCCCCACCAGCGCCGCCGCGGCGACGGCCACGTTGTTGAGCAGGCAGAAGCCCATCGCCCGGTCGGCCGTGGCGTGGTGGCCCGGCGGACGCGCCACGACGAGGCCGACCGCGTCGTCGCGCGACGCCATCTCGTCGACGACGGCCAGGCCGGCGCCGGCCGCCTCGACCGCGGCGCCCCACGACCCGTAGGTGGCGTAGGTGTCGGGGTCGATGTCGCCGCCGCCGTTGTAGCAGAACACCCCGAGGTCGTCGAGGTACGCCTCGTCGTGCACGCGCGCGAGCTCGGCGCGCGTGGCCGCGCGCCGGGGGACCTCGACGAGGTCGCTGCCGAGGCCCAGGTCGGCCACCCCCTGCATCACCGCGGCCACGCGGTCGGGCCGCTCGGGGTGGCCCGGCTCGGCGTGGCGCTCGTGGTCGTGCAGCTGGTTGACGACGAGCCTCACGCGACCCCGATCGGGAAGGTGAGGAAGACGACGCCGTCGTCGAGGGTGCGCGCGACGTCGTAGCCCGACGCGGCGAAGAGCCCCAGCATCGACCGGTTGTCGGCCTGGGTCTCGGCGCAGAAAGTGTCGAGGCCGCGCACGCGCGCCACCTCGACCAGGGCCTCGAGCAGCGTCGCGCCGAGCCCCTGGTGCTGGCGGTCGTCGGTCACCAGGAAGGCGACCTCGGCCCGGGTCGTGCCGGGGTAGCGGTCGTAGCGCGCGACGCCCTCGATGCCGCCCTCGTCGACGAGGATGAACGCCATCCGGCTGTCGTAGTCGACGGTGGTCAGGTGCACCACCTCGGCCGCCGAGAGAACCGGGTGCAGCGAGAAGTAGCGGCGGTAGACCGACTGCTCGCTGAGGCGGTTGTGGAACTCGACGAGGGCGTCGGCGTCGCCCGGGCGGATGGGGCGCAGCTCGTACTCGCGGCCGTCACGCGAGGTGATCGTGCGCGCCCAGTTCGCCGGGTAGCCGTCGGCGGCGACGGCTCCGGTCGCGTCCGTGTCGCCCTACCCGACGATGAGGGCCGGCGCGGGGTCCTCGAGGAAGTCGGCGACGTGGCGCAGCACGCGGCTGGCCATCGCGCCGTCGACCATGCGGTGGTCGAAGCTCATGGCGACCTCCATCACCTGGCGCACCACGAGGTCGCCGTCGACGACCCAGGGCGAGGGGCGGACCACGCCGATCGCCACGATCGCGCCGGTCCCCGGGGGCAGGATCGGCATCGCGGCGTCGACGCGCATCGGCCCGACGTTGGTGATGGTGATCGTCGTGCCGATCATCTCGGCCGGGGTCGTCGCGTCGGTCCGGGCCTTGTCGACCAGCTCGTTGATCGCCTGGGCCATGCCCACGAGGTCGAGCTGGTCGGCGCCCTTGATGTTGGGCACGATCAGGCCCCGGGCGTGTCGGCGGCGATCCCGAGGTTGACCACCCGGCGCACGACGACCTCCTGGGCGGCGTCGTCGAAGCTCGAGTTGATCCCGGGGAAGTGGCGCGCCGCGTCGCACAGCGCCATCGCCGATCAGCGTCAGCGGGCGAGAGCCGCAGGCCGTCGAGGCTCGGGTGGGCCTTGAGCGACGCGAGCAGGTCGATCGTGCGCGTCACGTCGACGCGCACCCACACCGCGGCGTGGGGCGCGGTGAACGCGCTGTGCGCCATCGACTCGGCCATCGCGCGCAGCACCCCGCGCACCGGGATCCGCTCCTCGGCCGGCCCGGTCGTCCCAGCGGTGCGAGGTCGTGGCCGACGAACCGCGACGGACGCCGGCGCGGCCGGCGCGGCCCGGCGAGGCGCGCCGGCGCCGGCGAGCGCGCGCTCGACGTCGTCGCGCGTGATCAGGCCGTCGCGGCCCGGTGCCGGCCAGCGTCGCGAGGTCCAGGCCGTGCTGCTTGGCGTAGAGGCGCACCGGCGGGGTCGAGCGCGGCGCGAGCGCCGGGCGTGGCCGTCGCCGGGCGCCGGGGCGGCGGCGGCCGGCGCGGCCGCCGGGGCCGGCGGCGCGCCGCGCGTCGACGGTGCGCCGCGTGGGCGGCCCTCGTCCACCCGACGCCGTAGCCGATGAGGACGGCCTGGCGCCGGGGCGACTCGGGGTCGGGCGACTCCTCGGCGAGGACCTCGGCCGGGGCGGACGGCGCCTCGGCCTTCGGCGCCGCCTTCGCCGGCGCGTCGCCCGCGCCCTCGACCTCGAAGGTGATGAGCGGGTGGTCGACCTCGACGACGTCGCCGACGGCTGCCGTGGAGCGCCATGACCGTCCCGTCGTAGGGGCTCGGCAGCTCGACGGTCGCCTTGGCCGTCTCGATGTCGACGATCGGCTGGTTGAGCGTCACCGTGTCGCCGACCGCGACCTTCCACGTGACGATCTCGGCCTCGGTCAGGCCCTCGCCGACGTCGGGCAGGTGGAAGACGCGCTCGCCCGACTCAGTAGGCTCATCACGCGGTCGACCGCGTCGAGGACGCGGTCGACGCTCGGCCGGTAGTCCTCCTCGATGCGCGTCGGCGGGTACGGGCACGTGGTAGCCGCAGACGCGCAGCCCCGGCGCGCGCAGCGAGTAGAAGCACCGCTCGGTCAGGCGTGCGCGACGATCTCGGAGCCGATCGACGCCGTCTGGGGCGCCTCGTGGACGACGACGAGGCGGCCGGTCTTCTCGATCGAGGCGGCGATCGTCTCGACGTCGAGCGGCGCGATCGAGCGCGCGTCGATCACCTCGATCGACTACGCCCTCGGCCTCGGCGGCCTCGGCGGCGCGCAGCGCGGTCTTGACCTCGGCCGCCGTAGGCGACGAGCGTCACGTCGGTGCCGGCGCGGCGCACGACCGCGTCGAAGAGCCCGAGCCGGGGGCGCGTCGAGGTCGACCTCGCCCTTCTCCCAGTAGCGGCACTTCGGCTCGAAGAAGATGATCGGGTCGTCGTAGTCGATCGACTGCTGGATCATCCAGTAGGCGTCGTTCGGCGTCGAGCACGACACGACGCGCAGCCCGGCGGTGTGCGCGAAGTAGGCCTCCGGGCTCTCGGAGTGGTGCTCGATCGCGCCGATGCCGCCCTGGAAGGGGATGCGGATCACCAGCGCCATCGTGTAGACGCCCTCGGAGCGCGTGTGCAGCTTGGCCACCTGGGAGACGATCTGGTCGAAGGCCGGGTAGACGAAGCCGTCGAACTGGATCTCGACACACGGCGCGGTAGCCGCGCATCGGCCAGGCCGACCGCGGTGCCGACGATCGCCGACTCGCCGAGCGGCGAGTCGATGACGCGGTCCTCGCCGAAGTCCTTCTGCAGGCCGTCGGTGACGCGGAAGACGCCGCCGAGCTTGCCGATGTCCTCGCCCATGAGCAGGACCTTGGGGTTGTCCTCCATCGCGCGTGCGCAGCCCCTCGTTGAGCGCCTTGGCCATCGTCATCGTGGTGGTCGCCATCAGGCTCCCCTTCGAGACGCCGAGCTCGATCATCTCGCGCCGCCCCTCGTCGATGAGCGGGTGCGGCGCGGCGTAGGCGTGGTCGAACATCGGTGATCGGGTCGGGCGCGCCCATGGCCAGGACGTCCTCGCGCAGCGCGAGTGCGATGACGTCGGCCTCGGCCGCGACCTCGTCGAAGTCCGCGCTTCTTCTTCTTGAACTCGCGGCTCAGCAGGGCCTTGACCCGCTCGATCGGGTCGCGGTGCTTCCAGACCTCGACCTCGGCGTCGACGCGGTAGCGCGTCGGGTCGTCGGACGTCGTGTGCGCGCCCATCCGGTAGGTGTAGGCCTCGATGCAGCGTCGGGCCGCCGCCCTCGCGCGCGCGAGTCGAGCGCGCGCTTGGACACCTCGTAGATCGCGAGCACGTCGTTGCCGTCGACGCGCACGCCCGGGAAGCCGAAGCCGTGGGCGCGGTGGTACAGCGGGATCTTGAACTGGAGGCTCGACGGCTCGCTGATCGCCCACTGGTTGTTCTGGCAGAGGAAGACGATCGGCGCGTTGAAGCTGGCCGCCCAGACAAAGGACTCGAGGACGTCGCCCTGGCTCGACGCGCCGTCGCCGAAGAACGTGAGCACCGCCTCCTCGGCGCCGTCACGCTGGACGCCCATGGCGTAGCCGACGGCGTGGAGCGCCTGGTTGCCGAGCACGACGGTCGGCACGCTGTGGCGGTAGCGCTGGGGGTCCCAGCCGCCGTTGGAGGTCGCGCGAAAGAGCCGCAGCATGTCGGCCGGCGGCACGCCGCGGCACCAGGCGATCCCGTGCTCGCGGTAGGTCGGGAAGGTGAAGTCGGTGTCGTGCGAGCGCGCGTCCCGGGCCGATCTGCGCGGCCTCCTGGCCGTCGACCGGCGCCCACAGGGCCAGCTGGCCCTGGCGCTGGAGGCTCGTCGACTCGACCGAGATGCGTCGGACGATGACCATGTCGCGGTACATCGCGAAGATCTCGTCGCCGCTCAGGCTCGACTCGTAGTCGGGGTTGGCGACGCGCTCCCCCTCGGGGCTGAGCAGCTGCACCAGCTGTTCCTCGGCCACGCAACACCCCCTCTCTCGGGCCTCGCAACATTACCGCCCGCGCATTGACCGGGCGCCGGCCGTGGTCAGCGGCGCAGGCTGACGCGCCGGCCGCGCGCGACCGCGGCCAGCTGGCCGCAGGCCGCGTCGATGGACCGGCCGCGCGTCGCGCGCACGCTCGCGGCGACCCCGGCCGCCTCGAGCCGGTCGCGGAACTCGCGCACGCGCGACGCCGGGCTGCCGCGCACCAGGTAGCCCGGCGTCGGGTTGAGCGGGATCAGGTTGACGTGGGCGCCGACGCGCGAGGCCAGCGCCGCGAGCCCGTCGGCGTCGTCGTCGCCGTCGTTCACCGCGTCGATGAGGGCCCACTCGAAGCTGACCCGCCGGCCGGTCGCCTCGATCCAGCGCTCCAGCGCGGCCATCAGGCGCTCGATGGGGTACCGGGCGTTGAGCGGCACCAGCGTCGAGCGCTTCTCGTCGGTCGCGGCGTGCAGCGAGAGCGCGAGCGTGATCGCCAGGTCCTCTGTCGCCAATCGCTCGATCGCCGGGGCGACCCCGACGGTCGAGACCGTGAGGTGGCGCGCCGAGAGCCCGAAGTCGTCGCGCAGGCGTCGCAGCGCCGCGACGGTCACGGCGTAGTTGGCCAGGGGCTCGCCCATGCCCATGAAGACAACGTTGGAGAGCCGGCGCGGCGCGGCCGCGCGCGCGGCGCGCGCGACCTGCTCGAGGACCTCGCCGAGCCGGAGCTGCCGGGTGAATCCCGCCTGGCCGGTCGCGCAGAACGTGCAGCCCATCGCGCACCCCGCCTGGGACGAGACGCAGACCGTGACCCGGTCCTCGTAGGCCATGAGGACCGTCTCGACCGTCGCACCGCCCTCGAGCGCGAAGAGCCACTTGCGCGTCGCACCGCCGTCGGTGACTCGCTCGGCGGCGACGCTCAGCGACGGCGGGAACGCCTCGGCCAGGCGCGCGCGAAGTCGCGCGGGCAGCGCCGTCGCGTCGGAGATGTCCGCGCGCTCGACGTAGAGCGCGCGCCACGCCTGGTCGACGCGGTATCGCGGCTCGCCGACGAGTTCGGCCGCGAGCTCCTCGCGCGTCAAATCGAAGGGCGAGGACACTCGGC
Organism: uncultured Actinomycetota bacterium; assembly: GCA_963820815.1. Lineage (GTDB taxonomy): Bacteria > Actinomycetota > Acidimicrobiia > Acidimicrobiales > RAAP-2 > RAAP-2. The sequence continues at coordinate 53,659 of CAWGBL010000005.1, forward strand.
CACGCTACGCGCGGCCCCGCCCGCCGGCCCCGGTCGGGCCGCGGTAGTGCTGGCACGAGACGTCCTCGACGGCTAGCCACCTTGGGTCGGCCCCGCGGGGCGGCCACGCTGGCGACCACGGCGCCGCGCCGCGGCCGGTGGCGCCGAGACGAGGGGACACTGTGCGCGACTGCGGACCTCCCTGATGGGCTCAGCGGTCGCCGTCGGGGTGTTCTGCCTGCGCGCGACCCTGGCGCGCCGACGGGGCTCCATCGTCTCACTCGTCCTCGTCATCGGAGTCCTAGGTGGGCTGTCGCTCGCGTCCATCGCGGGAGCGCGGCGTACCGCCTCGTCGTACCCGACGTACCTCGCCAGCACCCATCCCTCGGACCTCAACTTCCTGTCCGCGATCTACGAGCCGGGCCACGCCGCGGTCCGCTCCTACGGCTCCGGCTACGACCCGGCGATCATCCGCGCGGTCGAGCGGCTGCCTGGCGTCAGGCGCGTCGAGAGCTACGCGCTGGTCAACGCGACCGGCCTCAACAAGGGCGGCGGCGCCGAGGGAGTCGGCACCGCAATCGTCGAGGGGAGCGTCGACGGCGAGTTCTTCAACCAGGACCGCGTCACCGTGGTCAAGGGTCGGATGTCCAACGCCGCGAGGCCCGGCGAAATCGTCGTGTCCACGTCGTTCGCGCGGTCCGTGCTGAACACGCTCAAGCTCCCGGTCTCGTTCGCCGCCGGCCTCTTCACGAACGAGCAGCTCGCCAGCCCACGCTTCGGTCAGCCGAGCGTCAAACCACGGGTGAGAATCAGGGCGTCCATCGTCGGAGTCGTCGGATTCAACGACACCGTCGTCCAGGACGACGTGGACGCGAGCCCCTTCGGCCGGATCCTGCTCACGCCCACCCTGACGCGGATGGCCCTCGCGTGCTGCGTGTCGGGGACGGCGACTTACGTATCGCTTCGCAGCCCTCGAGACCTCGCCGCCGTGGAGGCGGAGATCGTCCGGATCCTGCCCCGCGGGGCGACGCCGCTCTTCTACGTGACGTCGGACTTCGCGACCAAGGCCAACCAGTCCATCGAGCCGATCGCCATCGCGCTGGGAGTCTTCGGCGCGATCGCCGGGGTCGTCACCCTCCTCGTGGCCCTGCTTATGATCGGGCGTCAGGTCAGCCGCGCCGGGACCGAGGCGTCGGTACTGCGCGCCGTGGGCGCATCCCCGACGGCGATCGTCACGGCGTTAATCCTTGGCCCGGTCTGCGCGCTCGTCCTGGGCGTCGTCCTCGCGGTCGGCGTCGCACTGCTCCTGTCGCCGCTCGCGCCGCTGGGACCCGTGCGCCCGTACTATCCGCACCCCGGCGTCTCGGCTGACGGGCTCGTGCTCGGCCTCGGCGCCTCATTCCTGCTCGTGGGCCTGGGTTGCTCGACCCTGCTGTCGGCGAGCCGACGCGCCCCGCACCGCCTGGCTCGCCGGGCCCGCCGGCCCCGCTCACCGCTCCTTGCGCGCCTCGCCGCGTCGCGCGCCCTTCCGGCGCCCGCGCTCACCGGCATTCGCTACGCCCTCGACGCCGGCGCCGACTCGGTCCCGGTGCGCTCGGCCATGGTGGGCGTCGCCCTGGCGATGGGCGTCATCGTGGCCACGATCACCTTCGGCGCGAGCCTCCACTCCCTGGTGTCGCACCCCCGACTCTACGGCTGGAACTGGGACTACGAGCTCTCGTCGAGCGGCTTCGGGTACTCGGACATCCCCAAGGCGTCCCTCGACCATCTGCTGCACGACGACCGGTACGTGGCGGCGTGGTCCGACGTCTCCTTCGGAGAGCTGAGCGTCGACGGGGTCACCGTGCCGGTCATCGGCGTGCGCCCCGGCGCGAGGGTCGGCCCCCCGCTCCTCTCCGGGCACGGCCTGGCCGCCTCGGATCAGGTCGTACTCGGCGCGGCCACCCTCGCCGCGCTCCACACCAGGGTTGGCGAGACGGTGACCGTCGACGCCGGGGGACGAACCGTCCGCCTGAGAGTCGTCGGCACCGCGACGTTGCCGACCGTCGGGCAGGCCGGCAGCCTCCACACGACGATGGGCACCGGGGCGCTCCTTGACGTCGGGGTTCTCCCGGCGGCCCAGCGGAACCCCTTCTCCTCGTCCGTCCCCGGCCCTCAGGCGGTGTGGATCCGACTGCGCCCGGGCGCTGCGCGCGCGGCGGCCCTCCGTTCGCTCCGAACGATTGCGAGCTCTCAAGCGCTGTCCGTGGACGGGTCGCCCACCGTTCAAGCGGTCCAGCGCCCGGCGCAGATCGTGAACTACCGATCCGTCGGCACGACCCCGGACCTGCTCGCGCTCGGCCTGGCCGCGGGGTCCGTCGCGGCCCTGGGGCTCACGCTCGTCGACTCGGTTCGCCGACGCCGCCGCAGCCTGGCCGTTCTCAAAGCCCTCGGCTTCACGCGCCGTCAGATCGCGGCGACCGTCGCCTGGCAGTCCTCGATGGCCATCGTGGTGGGCGAGATCGTCGGCATCCCTTTGGGGGTCGTCGCCGGGCGAGCCGCGTGGACGGGCTTCGCCCGCGTGATCCACGTCGTGCCCTCCCCCAGCGTCTCGATCCTCGTCGTCGTCCTGGTCGCGCTCGGCGGACTAGCCGTCGGCAACGCCGTCGCCTTCGTCCCCGGCCGCGTGGCCGCCAGCACATCGACGGCTCGGCTGCTGCGCGTCGAGTGACCCCGACTCGGCGCCATCGGACTGGTGCGGCTGCGCGCCGCTCTGCTTGACTGGGCGCGTCAAGGGGGACCCATGGAACTGGCGAACACCTCGGCGGTCGTGACCGGCGGCGCGTCGGGCCTCGGCGAGGCGACCGCGCAGGCGCTGAGCGCTCGCGGCGTGCGCGTCGTCGTGGCCGACCTCAACGACGAGCGAGGCGCGGCCGTCGCCGCCGAGGTCGGCGGGGTCTACGCCCACTGCGACGTCACCGACACCGACCAGGTCATCGCCGCGATCGAGGCGGCGACGGCCCTGGCCCCGCTCTGGAGCACGGTCAACTGCGCCGGGGTGGGCTGGGCGACGCGCACCATCGGCAAGGACGGCGAGTACGCCAGCGCCCACGACCTCGACCTCTACCGCCGGGTCATCGAGATCAACCTGGTCGGCACGTTCAACGTCTGCCGGCTTGGCGGCCACCGCGATGAGCCACAACGGCCCCGACGCCGACGGCCAGCGGGGCGCGATCGTCAACACAGCGTCGGTCGCGGCCGAGGACGGCCAGATCGGCCAGGTCGCCTACTCGTCGTCCAAGGGCGGCGTGGTCGGGCTCACGCTCCCGCTGGCGCGCGACCTCGCGGTGGTCGGCGTGCGGGTCAACACGCATCCTGCCGGGCCTCATCGACACCCCCATCTACGGCAGCGGCGAGGCGAGCGACGAGTTCAAGACCCGCCTGGGCGCCGGGGTCCTCTTCCCCAAGCGCCTCGGCTACGCGGGCGAGTTCGCGTCGCTGGCGGTCGAGCTGCTGTCAAACAGCTACATGAACGCCGAGTCGATCCGCATCGACGCCGGCATCCGGATGCAGCCGAAGTAGCTACGCGGTGATGTCGCGGCGGGCGAAGCCCGCCGTGCCCAGCGCCACCAGCAGCGCGCCGCCGGCGACGAAGACGCCGGCGGCGGCCCAGTCGGGCGGCGACGACGGCACCGCCGCGACGTAGTGGAAGAGCGAGAGGTCGACCGTCCACGACGGCCAGTGCAGCGCCGGCCCGAGCACCGCGACCAGGTAGCTCAGCCCCAGCAGGGCCGACAGCGTCGCGAACGCCTGGCGCGGCACCGCGGCCACCAGCACCGCGGCGAGCCCGAGGACGAACGGCGCCGGCGCGGCGGCGTTGACCAGCCCCTTGACCGGCTCGACGACCGACAGGTGGGCGCCGCCGGCCAGGATGCCGACCCACACCGCGACCCCCGAGAGGACCGCGAGCGCCGCGGTGGCCACGATCGTCGCGCCGTAGGACGAGGCGAACCACCGCGCGCGGCTCGGGCCGAACCCGAGCGCCAGGTCGAGCCGGCCGCGCAGCTGGTCCTGGCCGAGCAGGGCGAAGAGGCTCAGCACCAGGAAGCCCACGCCGACCGAGACCAGGGAGCCGGTCTCGGCGACGAACCCCTTGACCGTGACCAGGCTGCCCAGGCCGTAGCGCTTGAGCAGCGCGACGTAGCCGGGGTCGGTGCGCGCCAGGTCGACGAGCGACTTGGTGAGGTAGCCCATGACGAGGCAGTAGAGCGCCAGGCCCGCCCCCCACACCAGGATCGTCGAGCGCCGCTCGCGCCAGGCGAAGCGCCACGACGTGCGCAGCGAGGCGACGTGGGCGCGCGCCCGGTCCGAGCGGGTCCACGTCGCCGCGCCGACGTCGCGCGTGGCCTGCGCGCGCGCCGCGAGCGCCGCCATCGCCGCCGGGGCGCAGAGCAGCGGCGCGACCCAGCCGGCCTCGCGCCGCTGGAACGCGCCGAGGTCCTCGAGCCAGCCGAACGGGCTCGCCCAGGCGATCCCGTGGGTGTGGGCCCCGGCGTCGGCCACCATGCGCACGAGGAAGAGGAGCCCTACCGCGCCGAGCGCGCACTGCGAGGCGCTGCGGCGCGGGGCGACCAGCTGGCCGGCCAGCAGGCCCAGCGCCGACCCGCTCCAGGCGACCCCGGCGAAGGCCAGGGCGTACAGGGCGGTGTCGGCGGGCGCCTGGTGGTCGGTCGCCAGCCCGACGTACACCGCGAGGCCGACCAGCAGCCCGGCCTCGGCCAGGGTGCGCGTGACCGCGGCCAGCTGGCGCGCGCGCCCGGCCGGGCCGGCCACCAGCAGGTCGACCGTGCCCTCGTCCTCGCCCAGGCGCGTGAGGCGCGTCGCCATCAGGCCGCCCCACATCGCCACGCCGAGCGCGAGGAACATCCCCATCTTCCAGGCGACGAACGCCCCGGCCGAGCCCAGGTTGTTGGCGCGGCCGTACAGGGCGACGATGGCGGGGTTCTTGAGCAGCGGGACCGTGCCGGCCAGGCCGAGCGCGCCGCCGCTGGCGTTGTAGGACGAGACCCCCACGCGCACCACGACCAGGGCGAAGGCCGCCATGACCAGGGTGGGCGTGCGCACCTGGCGCAGCGCCAGGCCGTGCAGGCTTCGCGGGCCCCTCACGGCCCGGCCGTCGTCGCCCCGTCGTAGAAGGAGAGGAAGATCTCCTCGAGCGACGCCTCGCGCGACCGCAGCCCGGTGACGCGCCGGCCGGCCAGCGCGGCGAGCAGCGGCGCCGGCGACCCGGTGACGCTCACGCGCACCCCGTCGGGGATGGCCGCGACCGCGGTCACCCCGGCCACGCCGGAGAGGTCGCCGACGTCGCCGGTCACGTCGAACTCGACGCCGACGTGCGAGCGCAGCTCCTCGACGTCGGCCACCGTCACGAGCCGTCCCTCGCGGATCATGGCCACGCGCGCGCACAGGTGCTCGACCTCGCTGAGGAGGTGGCTCGAGAGCAGCACGGCCTGGCCGCGCGCGGCCGCCTCGAGCGCGCACTCGCGGAAGGCCCGCTCCATGAGCGGGTCGAGCCCGCTGGTGGGCTCGTCGAGCAGCAGGGCGTCGGCGCGCGTCGCGAACGCCGCGACGATGGCCACCTTCTGGCGGTTCCCCTTGGAGAGCGCGCGGATCCGCCGGTCCGGGTCGAGCTCAAGGCGCTCGAAGAGGAGGTCGCGGTAGGCCTCGTCAATCGACCCGTGGAGCTGACCGAGCAGCGCGACCGCCTCGCGCCCGGTCAGCTGGGCCCACAGGGCCACGTCGCCCGGGACGTAGGCGACGTGGCGTCGGGCCTCGTCAGAGCCCGCGCGGTGAGAGAGGATCCGGGCCTCGCCGCGCGTCGGGCGCAGCAGGCCGAGCAGGAGGCGCAGGGTCGTGGACTTGCCCGCGCCGTTGGGGCCGAGGAAGCCGACGATCTCGCCGGGGGCGACCGCCAGGGTGAGGCCCTCGACCGCGCGAACCGACCCGAAGTGCTTGGTCAGGTCGACGGCCTCAATCGCGGGCTCGGGCACCTCGTCGAACCTACCGGAGACCCGCCGAGAGCCAGGTGGGCCGACCTCGGCGAGCATGCCCCCGCGTCTAGAGCTCGATGGCGTAGAAGAGTGTCAGGTCGGTCAGCCCGTAGGGCGCCCCCTCGAAGTCGGCGAACGGTGTGACCGCGACGAAGCCGAGCCGCTCGTAGAGGGCGACGGCGGCCGCCATGTAGCGGTGGGTCTCGAGGCGCAGCATGGCGTAGCCCAGGGCGCGCGCGTCCTCGATCACCCTCTCCATCAGGGACGACGCGACGCCGGCGCCGCGCCCGGCGGGGGCGACGTAGAGCCGCTTGACCTCGGCGGTGGCGGCGTCGACCGGCTTGAGGGCGACGACGCCGACGGGCCGGGCGCCCGCCTCGGCGAGGAAGAGCCGGCCGCGCGGCCCCAGCAGGGCCTCGCGCTCGGCCGCGAAGCCGGCGGCGACGAGCTCGGCCTGGTCCGCGCGCACCGCCGCGCCGCTCGCGACGAGCTCGCCGAGCACCCACGCCACGTAGTCGGCGAACAGCGGGCCGCACCGCGACCACCCCTCAACGTCCGTCACGCGGGTGATGTCGACAGCCACGAGCCGTGACGGTAGTCTCGACCTGGGCGAGGCTGGACGCCGCGGATCCGACCTCCGATCGGGGTCGCGACGAGCGACCAAGGAGACCGTGGAGAACCGAGCCCCCCTGCGTAGCGCGAGCCCCTGGACCCTGCGCGCCGTCCTGGGCCTCTCGCTGGTCACCCTGATCGCGGTCGGGATCACCCTCTCGCACCGCGCCAGCGGGTCGGGGGCGCCCACGACGACGACGACCGCCGCCTCGACCGCCACGACGACGACGTCAGCCGGCCACGCCACCACGACGACCCGGCCGCCCACCAACGCCCACGGCCCGGTCGTCAACGTCGGCAACATCGACCAGACCGCGCGCGGCTGCGGCCTGGTCGCGCGCCGGCCGGGCCAGCCGATCACCACGACGACCACCCGCAAGGTGAGCGGCGTCGGCCACTGCACAGTGATCGAGATCGGCGACTCCCTCGGTAACGACCTCGGCTGGGGCCTCGCGCGCGAGCTCGAGCGCACGCCGGGCATGCACCTGGTGCAGCTCGACCGCTCCTCGACCGGGCTGGCCGCGACGTGGTTCTACAGCTGGCCGGTCCAGCTCAAGCACGCGCTCACGCGCTACCACCCCAACCTGGTCCTCGTCATGCTCGGCGCCAACGACGAGCAGGCGATACGCGTGAACGGCGTGTCGGCGAGCTTCTCCACGCCGGCGTGGGACCAGGCCTACCTCAAGCGCATCCACCAGATCGTCGCCGAGTCGACCGCGGCCGGCGCCTACGTCATGTGGGTCGGGCTGCCGGTGATGGAGCCGCCGACGTTCCGCGCCGGAGCGCACCTGCTCAACTCGCTCTACGCGCGCGAGGTGCCCACGGTGCCCGGCGGGACGTTCCTGCCGACCTGGGACCTCTTCGCCGACCGCGGCGGCAACTTCCACCAGTCGGCGCTGGTCAACGGCGCGCCCCAGATCCTGCGCGCCCCCGACGGCATCCACTTCTCGGTCATCGGCGAGGACGTGCTGGCCACCTACGTCGTGCGCCAGATCACCGCCGTCTACGGCGTGCCGCTGCGCCCCGACGCGCCCGAGACGATCACCGGCTAGCCCCCCGGGGTGAGGCGCCCCACGATGACCGTCGCGTCGATCACCGCCGCGACGCAGCAGGCCAGCAGCAGGACGTTCGCGACGTGGTCGCGCGCGAGGCGCGCCGAGTGGCGCAGCGGGTTCTCGAGCAGGTGGAACGAGAGCAGCGCGCAGGCCACCGCGCCGGCCACCTCCAGGGCGCGGTCGCCCGGCGAGGTGAGCGGGCGGGCCAGCTGGGTCGGCAGGACCAGCCACGCGTAGTGCCAGAGGTAGAGCGAGTAGGAGGCGTCGCCGAGGTACGTCATCGGCCGCGCGCTCAGCCACGACGCCGGCGCGCCGGGCAGGCTGGCGCGCCCGGTGTGGATCAGCGCCGCGGTGGCCAGGCAGGGCCACCACGCGAGGACCCCGGGGTAGGCGCTCTGGGCCGAGAGCCGCCAGACCGCGAGCCCGAGCGCGACGGCCGCCACGACCGAGAGCGCCGCGTTGGCCCGCGGCGTGCGCCGTGCCCAGGCCTGGGGCACGACGGCCATCAGGCCGCCCAGGGCGAGCTCCCAGAAGCGGGTGAAGGGCGAGTAGTAGGCGGCGGTCGCGTCGGCGTGCGTGAGGTGGGCCGACCAGGTCGCGCTCAGCGCGATCCCCACCAGCAGCATCGCGGCCAGCGCGGCCGGGCGCCGGCGCGCCGGGGCGAGCCACGTGACGGCGAAGAGCAGGACCGGGTAGCACACGTAGAACTGCTCTTCGACCCCCAGCGACCAGTAGTGGGTGATGAGCGAGGGCGCGAGGCCCGGGATGAAGTAGTTCGCGCTCGTCTCGATGAGCCGCCAGTTGGCCGCGAAGAAGGTGGCCCAGCGCGCGTCGGTCAGGAGGCGCGGGTCGAAGTTCGAGCCGAGCAGCGCGCGCGCCGCGACCACCGTCGCGATGAGCGTCACCGTCGCCGCGGGCACGATGCGCCGGATCCGTCGCGAGTAGAACTCGGCCAGGTTGCGCCGGACCGAGTCGTGCGGCTGGCGCATGAGCAGCCCGGTGATGACGAACCCGCTGATCACGAAGAACACGTCGACGCCGACGTAGCCGCCGCCGAAGCCGGGCACCCCGGCGTGGTTGGCGACGACCAGGGCGACCGCGACGGCGCGCAGCCCCTGGACGTCGGGCCGGAACGACCCATCGGCCGGCGCGTCGAAGTGCTCGAGCGCCGGGTCCCGGCGCGCCAGCGACGTGTAGCTCACGACGCGACCAGTGCGCCGAGTCCCGCGCGGTCGTGGCAGTAGGTGAAGACGCGCCTCGGCACGACCTCGACGAAGCGCGCGTCGCCCGGGGCGTCGACCCAGTCCTCCGGGGTGCTGTCGTAGACGTCGCGCCACGACGGCGCGAGCGCCGCGGCCTCGGGCGTCGCGCCGCGCACCACGCGCGCGCGACCGTGGACGAAGACGCCGACTGTGTCGCCCACGACGTGGCTCGCGCTGACCGCGGGGCGCGCCTCGAGGTGGCGGACCTTGACCGAGTCGGCGCTCGACGTGAACCAGAGCCGGCCGTGCAGGAAGAGCCCGTCGGCGGCCGAGGTGAGCGGCTCGCCGGACGCGCCGACCGTCGCCACCACGAAGTGGCGCACCCCGACCAGGTAGGCGACGAGCTCCTCGGCGCTCAGCGTCCGGCCGTCGTGGATGACCGACCGGAGGTGCGCGCCGGCGCCGGCGTAGGACTCGTCGAGCAGCGCCTGGAGCGCCGCCACCTCGCCGGGGGTCTCGAGCATCCCCCCACGATGGCCGCGCTCGCCCCGCGGCGTCAACCGGCTAGATCTCGCGGGCCTCGGCCAGGTTGTCGAAGCGCGCGAACTCGCCGCGCCAAGTCAGGTGGACGGTGCGCGTCGGGCCGTTGCGGTTCTTGCCCACGATGACCTCGGCGTCGGCCTTTTTGTCGTTGGGCACCTCGCCGTACTGCTCGGGGCGGAAGAGGAAGAGGACGACGTCGGCGTCCTGCTCGAGCGAGCCCGACTCACGCAGGTCCGACATGAGGGGGCGCTTGTCCGCGCGGTCCTCGAGCTTGCGCGAGAGCTGGGAGAGCGCGATCACGGGGGTCTGGAGCTCGCGGGCCAGGATCTTGAGCGACCGGCTCATGTCGGCGACCTCGACCTGGCGGTTCTCGGCGCGGCCGCGCGAGCTCATCAGCTGGAGGTAGTCGACGATGATCACCCCGAGGTCGCCGTTCTGCTGCTTGATGCGCCGCGCCCGGCTGCGCACGTCCATCACCGTCAGCGCCGGATTGTCGTCGATGAAGACCTTGGCCGACTGCAAGAAGCCGAAGGCCTCGTGGGCGCGGTTCCAGTCGGCGTCGGAGAGGTCGCCGGTGCGCAGCTTGGACGAGTCGATGCGCGCGGTCGACGCGAGGATGCGCTCGGCCAGCTCCTGGCGGCTCATCTCGAGCGAGAAGTAGAGCGCCGGCCGGCGCACGACCGCGCCGACGTGCACCAGCACGCCGAGGGCGAAGGCCGTCTTGCCGGTGCCCGGGCGCGCGCCGACGATGGTCATCGAGTTGGGCTGGAGCCCCTGGAGCACGCCGTCGAGCGCGCGGTACCCGGTCTCGAGGCCGTTGAGCTGGCCGCGCGTCTCGCCGCGCAGCTCGAGGATGTCGGCCTCGCTGCAGCAGCAGGGCGTGCAGGGGCGCGACCGAGTCGATGGCGCGGTCGTCGGCGATCTGGTTGATCCGGCGCTCGGCCTCGTCGATGAGCCCGACCACGTCGTCGGTCGGCTGGTAGGCGGTGTCGACGATGTCGCCGGCCACCGCGATCAGGCGGCGCTGCTGGGCCTTGTCGCGGACCAGGTCGGCGTAGTGGGCGGCGTTGGCCGCCGACGGCGTGTTCATCTGCAGGCTCGAGAGCACGCCGAGCTCGACGGCCATCGCGCCGTGCTCTTGGAGCTTGGCCTGGACGGTGACGTAGTCGACCGGCTCGTGCGCCTCGGCCAGCGCGATGATCGCCGAGAAGATCTGGCTGTGCAGCGGGCGGTAGAAGTCGTCCGGGCTGACCGTCTCGTAGGCGACGCTGACCGCCTCGGGCGACAGCAGCATCGCGCCGATCAGCGACTCCTCGGCCTCGATCGCGCTGGGCGGGACGCGCCCGGGCGCGCCGCGTGGGCGCTCGACCTCCAGCTGCGTCATAGGGGCTCCACACTGGGGCCGCGCGCTTGTGCCCCGCCAGCCCCGGAAGGTGGGGATTTCCGCGCCGCAGCCCCCGGGGCAACGTGTTCATAAGCCCGGGCGGTCTGGTGAGTACCTGGGGGAAACCTCACCGCGCCAGCGTCGCACGACGCTGCCACATCCGGGCTACTTGGCGACGACCTCGATGCGCAGCGTGGCGACCACGTCACCGAAGAGAGTTGCCGTCGCGCTGGCCGGTCCGACTTCCTTGAGGTGCTCGGCCATCGTCACCTGCGAGCGCTCGAGCACGACGCCGGTGGCCTCGCGCACCGCGGTCACGAGGTCGGCCTCGGTCACCGACCCGAAGAGTCGCCCGGTCGTGCCGGCTCGCGCCGCGACCCTCAGCGTGGCCGCCTCGATGGCGGCGCGCTGGGCCTCGGCGGCCTCGCGCGACTTCGCGTCGCGCAGGTCGCGGCCGCGGCGCATCGACGAGGCCTGGGTCTCGGTCGCGGACGACGCGACCATCGCCGCCCCGCTCGGCAGCAGGAAGTTGCGGGCGAAGCCGGCCTTGACGTCGACTATGTCGCCGCGCCGGCCCACGCCCTTGACGTCGTCGCGCAGGAGGACCTTCACTCGGCGACCTCCTCGAGCACCTCGGCGGCCACCGTCGCATCCATTGTCGGCTCGGCCGCCTCGGCCTCGGGGGCCTCGACCTCGAGGGACTCGGCCCCGGGCGCCTCGGCGCGGGCCTCGCGGTCCGGGCCCCGGCCGCGCCCGCCGTCGCGGCCGCGGCGGCGCTCGGTCACGGTGCGCTGGGTGTAGGGCAGTAGGGCGAGCTCGCGGGCGGTCTTGATCGCGTCGGTCACGTCGCGCTGGTGCTGCTGGCAGTTGCCCGAGACGCGGCGCCCGCGGATCTTGCCGCGGTCCGAGATGTACTTGCGCAGCTGGTTGAGGTCCTTGTAGTCGACCGTCGCCACGCCGTGCGCGCAGAACGAGCAGGGCTTCTTCTTGACGCGCCGCGGGTCGACCTTGGGCGCGCGCTTGGCCGGCTTGGGGTTGTTGATGCGGGGCATCTAGAAGGGCTCCTCGTCGAAGTTGTAGGCCGCGGCGGGCTCCTGGTTCTGGGCCCGCGGGGCCGGGCGCTCGGCCGCGCTGTAGCCGCCGCCCTCGGGCCGCGGCACCTTGGTCACGACCGCCGTGGCGAAGCGCAAACTCGGGGCGATCTCGTCGGCGTTGATCTCCACCACCGAGCGCCGCTCGCCCTGGTCGGTCTCCCAGCTGCGCTGCTCGAGGCGGCCGTTCACCACCACGCGCGCGCCCTTGGTGAGCGAGTTGGCGGCGTTCTCGGCCATCGAGCCGTAGCCGGTGACCTCGAAGTAGCTGGTGCGCTCCTCCCACTCCTGGGTCTGGCGGTTCTGCCAGCGCCGGTTCACGGCGACGCTGAAGCGCACCGCGGCCTGGCCGCTGTTGAGGAACTTGAGTTCGGGGTCGCGGGTGATGTTCCCCACGATGGTGATCGAGTTGTCGGGCACTGGTCCTCCTTGGCTACGCGCCGGCCGTGGCGCGGTCGTGGCGACGGAGGATCTTGAAGCGCAGCACCTCGTCCGACAGCGTCAGGATGCGGTGCAGCTCGTCCACCGTCGGCGTCTCGCCGGCGAACTCTACGAGGACGTAGTAGCCCTCCTTGCGCTTCTTGATCTCGTAGGCCAGCGGGCGCTTGCCCCAACGGTCGATGGCGCCCGGGCTGCCGCCACTGGTGCGGATCGTCTCGAGCGCCCGGTCGAGCGCGGCCTGGATCGCCTGGGCGTCGACGGCCGTGTCGAACACGATCATGGTCTCGTAGGGCCTCATGCCCGTCTGTTCCTTTCCCTCCGGACCGGCTCGCGCCGGGCTCTGGTGCTCAGAGCAGGGTCGCCCGCCGAGGCGGGAGCAACGAGTCTAGCCCCGAGGCCCTCAACCCGCCGACGGCGCCGGCCGGGCGCCGCGCCCCACGCCCGCTCGGTCGCGCCGGCCAACCCCCTGGCGCGCCGTAGCGTGGCGCCGTGGCGACGTCGACCTCGAGGGTGCGCGTCGCGGCGTCGCGCGAGGCCCTGTGGCGCTGCCTGACCGAGCCGACGCTCGTCGAGCGCTGGCAGTACGGGGCTCGGCTCGAGACCACCTGGGAGCCGGGCTCGCCGATCCGCTTCACCGTGGCCACCGACGCCGGCGAGCTCGCCCAGTGGGGCGAGGTCGTGAGCGTCGACGCGCCGGCCTCGCTCGCCTACACCCTGTTCGCGCCGCGGCCCGGGCTCGTCGACGGCCCCGAGGGCCGCTTCACCATGCGCTACGGCCTCGTCGAGGCCGACGGCGCGACGGAGCTGACCGTCACCATGGAGGACCCGCGCGAGGGGGCGGTGGAGCGCTCCGACGACGCCAGCCCGGTGCTGGCCGCGCTGCGCGACCTGGCCGAGGGTCTCGGCTAAGCCAGCCCCTCGGGGGTGGCGTAGGCCTCGGCCTCGGACGGGAACGCGCCCGAGCGCACGTCGGCGCAGAAGCGGCCCAGCGCGTCGACGATGACCGGGCCGAGGTCGGCGTAGGCGCGCACGAACTTGGCCGGCTTGGTGCTGGTGAGCCCGAGGAGGTCATGGAAGACGAGGACCTGGCCGTCCGTGTCGGGCCCCGCGCCGATGCCGATGGTGGGGATCTCGAGCGCCTCGGTGAGGCGCGTGCCCACCAGGCTCGGCACGCCCTCGACGACCAGCGCGAAGACCCCCTCGTCCTGGAGGACCGCGGCGTCCTTGATGAGCATCTCGGCCGCCTCGTGGGTCTTGGCCTGGACCTTGAATCCGCCGAAGGCCAGCACGCTCTGGGGGGTCAGGCCCAGGTGGCCCATCACCGGGATCTCGGCGTCGAGGATCGCGCGCACGACCTCACGGCGCACGCGGCCGCCCTCGAGCTTGACGCTGTGGGCGCCGGCGCGCACGAGCGACGCGGCGTGGCGCACGGCCTCGTGGGGCCCGACGTGGTACGTCATCCACGGCAGGTCGCCGACCACGTGGCAGTTGGGGCTCGCCGCGGCTGACCGCGCGCACGTGGTGGCACATCTCGTCGATCGAGACGTGCAGCGTGTCGCGCTGGCCCATCACGACGTTGGCCACCGAGTCGCCCACCAGGATGAGGTCGGCTCCCGCGGCCGACACGAAGCGCGCGCTCGGTTCGTCGTAGGCCGTGATCATCACGAGGGGCGCGGCCCCCGCACGGCGCTTGCGCGCGCGCACCTGGGGCGCGAGGAGCACTAGCGGCCGACCCGCGACCGGCCGTCGCGGGCGCGACGCCCGCCGGCGGCCCAGCGCCGGGCCAGGTGGTTGAACGAGCAGGCGACGCAGACCTCGACCGCGTAGCAGGCGACCGGGTCCTCGCGACGCTCGAGCTTGAGCAGCTCGGCGCGCGACGACGGGCAGGTCCCGCCCGCGGGCAGGCGCGCGCCGAAGACGTAGGTCACCTCGACCAGGTCGGCCGCGGAGCAGACCGGGCAGGCCTCCCCGGTGGCGCGCCCGACGTTGCGCGCCGCGCGCAGCAGCTCGGGGTGGGCGTCGCAGACGTCCTCACGGGCCACCTCGCCGGCGGCGACCCGGGCCAGCAGGGCCCGGCGAACCAGCCCGAACTCGACCACGGCCCCCATGGCGGTGGTGGCGCGAGGCGCATCCATGGCGCGACACTATCTCCCGACCCTCGCCCCGCCAGGACGCTCCCGTGTGGTCCGATATATCGGTCTGATATGATTGTCACGTGCTCGACATCGCCATCCTGGGCCTGCTGATGGAGCGCGACCACCACGGCTACGAGATCCGAGCGCAGCTGCGCGACCGGCTCGGGCTCTGGGCCAACGCGTCGTTCGGCTCGATCTACCCGGCCCTCGCCCGCCTGGAGCGCCAGGGACTGGTCGAGGCGGTGCCCGGCGAGCCGCGGGGGCTCTCGGCCCTCTCCACCGGCTCGCTCAGCGGCGAGCGCGCGAGCCTCCGCGCTCGCCGCGCCACGCCGGGCGTGGGCCGGCGCGGGCGCAAGGTCTACCGCATCACCGAGCGCGGCCGCGGCGACTTCGTCGCGATGCTGGCCAACCCGGCGACGGTGGACGACTCGCGCAGCTTCTCGCTGCGCATGGCCCTGGCCCGGCACCTCACCGCGAGGAGCCGGGTGGTGCTGCTGGAGCGGCGCCGGGTCGACCTGGTCGAGCGACTGGACGAGATCCGTGCCAGCGCCGCCAACGAGGAGCTCGACCCCTACGCGCGCGACGTCATGACGCACGTGGCCCAGGGGGTCGAGCTCGACATCGCGTGGATCGACGCCAAGTTGACCACCGAACGGGACACCGAGGAGGGCCTCGTCCGCAAGGCGAGGTGAAAGGAACACCGATGAACAAGATCCGCGTGGCGATCGCCGGCGTCGGCAACTGCGCCAGTTCGCTCATCCAGGGCGTGACCTACTACCGCGACGCCAAGCCCGGCGACGACGTCCCGGGCCTGATGCACGTCGAGCTCGGCGGCTACCACGTCTCGGACCTCGAGTTCGTCGCCGCCTTCGACGTCGACGCGACCAAGGTCGGCAACGACCTGGGCAAGGCCATCGACGGCGGCCAGAACAACACCATCAAGTTCGCGACCGTGCCGTCGCTGGGCGTGACCGTCCAGCGCGGGCCGACGCTCGACGGGCTGAACCGCTACTACCGCGAGGCCATCGAGGAGTCGCCCTACGAGGCGGTCGACGTCGCCGCCGCGCTGCGCGAGGCGCGCGCCGAGGTCCTCGTCTCGTACCTGCCGGTCGGCTCCGAGGAGGCCCAGCGCTACTACGCCCAGGCCGCCCTCGACGCGGGCGTCGCCTTCGTCAACGCCATCCCGGTCTTCATCGCCTCGGACCCGGTCTGGGCGAGGAGGTTCCGCGACGCCGGCGTGCCGATCATCGGCGACGACATCAAGAGCCAGGTCGGCGCGACGATCGTGCACCGCGTTCTCGCGCGCCTCTTCGAGGACCGCGGCCTCTCGCTCGACCGCACCTACCAGCTCAACGTCGGCGGCAACATGGACTTCAAGAACATGCTCGACCGCGAGCGCCTCGAGTCCAAGAAGGTCTCCAAGACCCAGGCCGTCACCAGCCAGCTCGAGGTGAGCCACCTCGAGGCCGACGACGTGCACATCGGCCCGAGCGACCACGTGCCGTGGCTGCTCGACCGCAAGTGGGCCTACATCCGCATGGAGGGCCGCAACTTCGGCGACGTGCCCCTCAACCTCGAGCTCAAGCTCGAGGTCTGGGACTCGCCCAACTCGGCCGGGCGTCATCATCGACGCGGTGCGCTGCGCGAGGGTCGCCCTGGACCGCGGCATCGGCGGGCCCCTCATGGGGCCGAGCGCCTACTTCATGAAGTCCCCGCCGGTCCAGTACCACGACGACGTGGCCCACGACATGGTCGAGGCCTTCGCCGCCGGCGCCGAGAACCCGGCCTGGCCCACGGCGTAGCCAAGACCAGATAGCGGTTCAACCACGCCCCGGTCTAGGACGGTGGCGGTGAGGTCGGTCCTGACCGTGGTGGTCGGCGCGCTCGCGCTGATGGCCACCGGGCCCGCCTCGGTCGGACCCTCACCCGCAGCGGGTACCCCTCGCTCCGCGATCGGGGGTGGATCGGCGCACACCCCCCGCGCCGCCACCCCCCGGTCGGCGAGCGCAATCGCGCACGAGATCATCGCGAGCGCGCGCGGGACGTACTCGGCGACCTACGGCATCTTCCAGACCGCCGTCCCCGGCGAGCCCGCCACCGAGGTCGTCACGGTGGCCCAGCGCGCCGACCCTGGCCGAGTGGCGTGGCCCACCAACCAGGGGGAGTGGATGTACCGGGTGACCACTCAGACCGGGACGTTCTTGCAGTGGGTCGAGGTCGGTGCGCGGGCCACCTGGTGCCAGCGGCTCCGGCGCGGCGCCCCGATGCAGTGCGGCGGCCCCGTCACGTACGTCCGGTCCAACGGGTTCACCGAGCTGCTGTTCTCCTTCATCCCGGGCATGGCGGCCCAGGGACTCTCGACATACCTCGCCAGCGCCGCAGCGCTCCGCCACGGCGAGACGGTGCGACCCGACCCGGCGCTGGGCGCCGGAGCGGTGTGCCTCTCGGTCCCGGCGTCGAGCTCCAGCCCCGAGAAGTGGTGTGTCGACGGTCGCCGCCTCGAGAGCGTCCAGACCCTGGACGGCCCCGAGGCATTCGGCGCCGCGTTGCTCGAGTCCTGGTCGCCGCGGGCGTCCCCCTCGGCCTTCGCCGAGCCCGGCGGGTGCCCGGCGCGGTGCCGGCACGTGACCGGGCTGCCCGGCGTCTGACCTACGCGCCGTACTCCTCGTCGGTGACCTTGGCGGCCCACTCCGACTCGGGGCCCTCGCCCTCGCCGACCCCCTCGGTGATCGAGAGGTGCGTCATGAAGTCGGTCGGCGTCGCGCCGTGCCAGTGCCACTCGTCGGGCGGCGAGTAGAGCGTGTCGCCGGCGCGAAGCTCCAGGCGCTCGCCCCCGCGGGCCTGCGCCCAGCCGGCGCCCTCGGTGACGAAGAGGTGCTGGCCGCGCGCGTGGCGGTGCCACGCGGTGCGCGCGCCGGGCGTGAAGTGCACCGCCGACACGCGCACTCGCGCCGGCTCGACGCCCCGGGCGATGGGGTCGAAGTACACGGCGCCGGTGAACATCTCGGCCGACCCCGGGGTGGTCGGCCGCTTCTCGATGTGGTCCATCTCTCCTCCTCGCTAGGCGCTGGCCCGCTGCGCGGCCCACCACTGCGTGAGGCGCGCGGCGGCCTCGGCGGGCGCGATCTCGCCCTCGTCGAGGCGGATGTCCATGAGGAAGTCGAGCGCGCGCCCGACGGCCGGCCCGGGCGCGAGGTCGAGCAGGGCCATCACCTCGTGGCCGTCGAGGGCCGGGCGCATCGCGGCCAGCTCCTCGAGGGCCGCGAGCTCGTCGATGCGCTCCTCGAGCTCGTCCATCACGCGCGCCAGCTCGGTCGCCTTCTTGAGGTTGCGCGTCGTGCAGTCGCACCGGGTGAGCTCGTTGAGGTCCTCGAGCATGTCCCCGGCGTCGCGCACGTAGCGGCGCACCGCGCTGTCGGTCCAGCCGAGCTTGTAGGTGTGGAAGCGCAGGTGCAGCTCGACGAGCTCGGCCACCTCGTCGATGAGGTCCTGGGGGTACTTGAGCGCCGCCATGCGCCGGCGGGTCATCTTGGCGCCGACGACCTCGTGGAACCGGAAGGTCACGCCCTCGTCGGAGATCTCGCGCGTCGCCGGCTTGCCGACGTCGTGGAAGAGCGCGGCCAGGCGCAGGCGCAGGCGCGGGCTGGCCTTGTCGACGACGGCCAGCGTGTGGCGCAGCACGTCCTTGTGGTGGTGGATCGGGTCCTGCTCGAGCCGCAGCGCCGGCAGCTCGGGCAGGAAGTGCTCGGCCAGCCCGGTGCGCACGATGAAGTCGAGCCCGACCGACGGGAACGGCGCGACCATCAGCAGGTCGAGCTCGCCGCGGACGCGCTCGGCCGAGACCTTCTCGAGCCGGCCCGCCATCGCCGCGGTCGCCGCCTCGAT
This sequence comes from uncultured Actinomycetota bacterium, assembly GCA_963820815.1. GTDB lineage: Bacteria > Actinomycetota > Acidimicrobiia > Acidimicrobiales > RAAP-2 > RAAP-2. The sequence goes on from CAWGBL010000005.1 coordinate 72,015, forward strand.
CGCCGGGTCGATGACCAGGGCCAGGCGCGCGGCGAAGCGCGCGGCGCGCAGCATCCTCAGCGGGTCGTCGGCGAAGAGCCGCTCGGGGTCGGTCGGGGTGCGCAGGCGCCGCTCGACCAGGTCGGCGAAGCCGCCGAAGTAGTCGAAGAGGGTCTGGACGCCCTCGGCCCCCTCGACCAGGGCGATCACGTCGAGGGCCAGGGCGTTGATGGTGAAGTCCCGGCGCGACAGGTCGACCTCGAGCGAGTCGCCCCACTCCACGGCGGGCTTGCGCGAGTGGTCGACGTAGGCCTCGGAGCGGAAGGTCGTGACCTCGACGTCGAGGCCGGTCGCCGCCAGGGTCCCGCCGATGGTGCCGAAGGCCCGCCCCTGCTCCCACAGCGCCGAGCAGAGCGGGGCGAGGATCGCCTTGACCTCGTCGGGCCGGGCGTCGGTCGTGAAGTCGACCTCGGCCGTCCCGGCCACCGGCTCGCCCAGCAGCGCGTCGCGCACCGCGCCGCCCACGGCGTAGAGCGAGTGGCCGGCCGCGGCGAAGGCGCGCGCCAGCGGCGCCGAGGCCTCGGCCACGGCGGTCAGCGCGTCGTGGACGGAGTCGCGCGGCACGCGTGACAGGGTACGGCCTCCCGGTTGGCGCCACCGCACTCACTAGCCTTGGCCCAGATGCTCCACCGCTCCTCGACCTGGTGGAGGGCGCTCGGCGCGGCACTCCTCGGCCTCGCTCCCCTCGGGTGGGCCGCCCCGGCGGGGGCGGCGCCCCGTCCCCTCTCGCTGGCCGCCCAGGACCCGGTGGCCGCCCTCTCGCGCCACGGCGCGGCGCAGTTCCGCGCCACGCTGCGCCTGCCCGGCGGGACCGCGACGACCCTGCGCGTCGAGCTCTACGCGCGCCTGGTCACGCGCAGCGCCCTCGACCCGATGCTCGCCGGCGGCGCCCCGTCCGGCGCGCCGGTCGCCACGACGGGCGTCGTCGCGGTGACCTGCGACCCCGCGCGGCCCGTGACGGTCACGGTCGACCTGACCGCCGGGGGGCGCGGCGCGCGCGCCCACTGCACCGCGCGCGCCCTGCGCCTCGCGCTGCCGTGCCGGGGAAGCGCCTGCGACGGGGTCTACCCGATCGAGTACGTCGCCGGCGCCGGCGCGACCGCGCAGCGCGAGTACTCGCTCGTCACCGTGCGCTCGGGCCGGGTGCCGACGCGGGTGCGCGTCGACCTCGTCGTCGGCCTGGACCCGGGCGCGCTGCACCACGCACGAACGTCGCGCGAGGTCCTCGACGTCCTGGGCCGCCACCGCGCGGTGCCCCTGTCGGTGACCGCCGACTACCGCACCCTCGAGCCCATCGCCGCCGGCCCGGCCCCCGCGACGACCGCGTGGCACGACGCGCTCGACGCCGCGCTCGCCAGCCCGCTGCACCGGGCGGTCGTCGCCGCCCCCGACGACGTCGACTACGCGGCGCTCGCCGCGGCGGGGCTGCGCGGCCAGGTGGCCGACCAGCTCAGCCTGTCCTCGGGCCTGCTGCGCACGATCACCGGCCGCTACACCGACGCGCCGGTCGTGGTGAGCGGGCACCCGAGCGCCGCGTCGCTCGCGGCGCTGGCCGCGGCCGGCGCCCACGAGGTCGTGCTCGCCGAGCCGGCCCTGGCGCAGGCGCCGTCGGCGACGCTCACCTGGGGGGCGCCGTTCCGGGTCGCCGGGGTGCCGGCGCTCCTGGCGCTCGCGACCGACGCGGGCCTCTCGGGCGTCTGCGCCCAGGGCGCGCTCGACCCCGGCCAGCGCGCGGCCCTCGTGCTCGGCGGCCTCGACCTCCTGCACTTCGAGGCGCCCAACGCCACCAACGCCCGCACCGTCGTGCTCGAGGTCCCGGCCGCGACCACCGACGCCGCCACGCTCGGCGCCCTGCTCAGCGGGCTCGCGCACGACCCCTTCGTCGAGCCGGTGAGCCTGACCCCCTCGTTCGACTCGCGCCTGGTGGGATCGAACTCCAACCCGGCGACGCGGGGCCTCGGCCCGGCGACGCCGTCGACCTGGACGGCGGCCAACCGCCAGACCCTGGTCGCGCTCGCCGCGCAGGTGACGAGCTTCGCGGCGGCCATCCCCACCGCGCCCGAGGCCCAGACCCTGCGCGTCGCGCTGGCGCGCGCCGAGCTGCTCGGCGCGCCCGGGCCGCGACAGAGCGCGCTGGTGCGCGCCGGGAACACCCTGTCGGCCCAGACCTCGCTCTTTCGCATCGACGACTCGGCGGTGACCCTCACCGGGGCGGGCACCGACCTGCCGCTGACCCTCTACTCGAGCGCCCACTACACCGTCGACGCGGTCGTCCACCTCATCACCGACCGGATGTCGTTCCCCGGCGGGTCCAAGGTTCCGGTCGCCCTCGACGCCGCGATCAAGTCGCTGCGCGTGCCGACCTCGCGCCACCAGGGGTCGAGCGTCGACCTGCAGGTCGTGGTCACGACGCCCGACGGGCGCGTGACGCTCGCGCACGCGGCCATCCCGGTGCGCATCGCCGGGGCCTCGCTGGTCGGCTACCTGCTCACCGGCGCGTCGGTCGCCGTCCTCCTGCTGTGGTGGTACCGGACCAACCGGTCGCGCGCCAAGGGGCGCCACGCGCGGTGAGCCACGGCCGCCGCGTCCTGTCCATCGCCGGCGGCACGCTGGCCAGCCGCGCCACCGGGCTCGTCCGGGTCCTCGTGCTCGCCTGGGTGCTCGGGTTCACGCCCATCGCCGACTCGTTCAACCTGGCCAACACCGTGCCCAACATGCTCTTCGACCTCGTGCTGGGCGGCGTCGCGTCGGCGACCTTCATCCCGGTCTTCGTCGAGCGCCTGGCGGTCGACGGCGAGCGCCGGGCCTGGCGCTCGATCTCGAGCGTGGTCACCGCGTCGACGATCGTGCTGGCCGTCGCGTCGGCGCTGGCCTGGGTCGCCGCGCCCGGGATCGTCGACGGCTTCACCGCGCTCGCGCACTCGAGCACGACCGTCGCGGGCCAGCGCGGCCTGGCCACCAGCCTGCTGCGCTGGTTCGCGCCGCAGATCTTCTTCTACGGGCTGATCGGGATCTCGAGCGCGCTGCTCAACGTGCGCCAGCGCTTCGCCGCGGTCGCCTGGGTCCCGGTCGCCAACAACCTCGTGTGCGTCGCGGTGCTCGTCTGGTTCCACCTGGTCGACCCGTCGCCCACCCTCTCGGGGCTCGGCGGGTCGCGGCCGCTCCTCCTGCTCGGCCTGGGCACGACCGTCGGGGTCGCCATCCAGTTCTGCTGCCTCGCGCCGTCGCTGGCGCGCGCCAGCCTGTGGCGCCTCAGCCCGCGCCTCGACCTGGCCGACCCGGCGGTGCGCACGGTCGCGCGCCTGGGCGGCTGGACCCTGCTCGTCGTCGTGGCCAACCAGGCCGCGCTCTACGTGGTGCTGGCCTTCGCCTTCGGCATCGGGGGCAGCGGGCCGGTCTCGGCCTACACCTACGGGTGGTCCTTCATGCAGATGCCCTACGCGGTCGTCGTGGTGTCGGTGCTGGCCGCGCTCACCCCGCAGCTCGCGGGACTCTCCACCGCCGGCGACCTCGCCGCGCTGGCCGAGCGGCTGCGCTTCGGCCTGCGCCAGAGCCTGGTGATCATCGTGCCGTGCGCGCTGGTGCTGATGCTGCTGGCCCAGCCGCTCGTGGCCATCGCGCTCAACCGCGCCGACGGCTCGACGCGCCTGGGCGCGGGCGTCGTGCTCGCGGTGCTCGCGGCCGGGCTGCCCGGCTTCACCGTCTTCCAGCTCTGCGTGCGCGGGCTGCAGTCGATGCAGCGCGCGCGCGACGTGTTCGTCCTGTACGTCGTGGAGAACGGCGCCAACGTCGTGCTGGCCGCGCTGATCGGGCGCCACTCGCTGGCCGGGCTGACCGCCAGCGTGTCGATCGCCTACACCGGGGCCGCGGTGCTGGCCCTGGCGGCGCTCGCCGCGCGCGGGGTCCCGATCGCCGGGGCGGTGTGGAGCCGGCACGTGCGCCGCAGCGTCTACGCGTCCCTGGCCGCCGCCGCGGCCACGGCGGCCGTCTACGCCGCGTCCGGCGCCGACCGCGGGTCGGGCCTGGTCGAGCGCTTCGCCCTGGCGCTGGCCGCCGGGGCGGCGGTCTTCGTCGTCGGCGTCGCCCTGGGCAGCCGTCGCGTGGACCGGCGGCGCCCGATGGTGTAAGGCTGTCGCCGACGAGGGGGTTCGACGTGACCGTCGCGGTGATTACCGACAGCGCCTGCGACCTGCCGGTGGAGATCGCCCAGACCCTGGGCGTGGAGGTGGTCTCGCTGACCATCCGCTTCGGCGAGGAGGAGTTCGTCGACCGCGTCGACCTCTCCCCCGCCCAGTTCTGGGCCAAGTGCAAGGCCTCCAAGGACCTGCCCGAGACCGCGGCGCCGAGCCCCGGCGCCTTCCAGGTCGCCTACCAGAGGGCGCGCGACGCGGGGTGCGACGCCGCGATCGTCCTCACGCTCTCGGCCGCGCTCTCGGCGACCAACCAGTCGGCGACGCTGGCGGCGTTCAGCGTGCCCGGGCTGAGCGTGCGCGTCGTGGACACCCGGTCGGTGACGATGGCCCAGGGCATCCTCGTGATGGACGTCGCCGAGCGCGCCGCGGCCGGCGCGTCGCTCGACGAGCTCGTCGCCTTCGCCGAGGCCAAGCGCGACCGCCTCGGGGTCTGCGCGATGCTCGGCACCCTCGACCACCTGGTCAAGGGCGGCCGGGTCGGCGGGGCGCGGGCCCTGCTCGGCCAGGTGCTCTCGATCAAGCCGCTGCTCGAGCTCAAGGACGGCCTCGTCGCCGAGGCCGGCCGCCAGCGAACGACCGCGCGCGCGCTCGCCACGGTCGCCGCCGCGGCGCGGGCCCAGGCGCCGCTCGAGCGCCTCGCGCTCGTCCACGGCGACAGCCCACTCGTCGAGTCGTTCGCCGCCTCGGTCGCCGACATCGTGACCGCGACGCCGCTCATCATCTCGGACATCGGACCGACCGTCGGCACCCACGCCGGGCCGGGCATCATCGGCCTGTGCTGGGCCCAGCCCTAGGGCCCCGCCGTTAGGCTCGACCCGTGAGCGACGCCACTCCCCCGGGCCGCGGACAGGACACCGTCGACCAGGCGCTCGGCGCCCTCGACCACGCGCTCGACCTCGTCCACGACAAGGTCCTGCGGCCCCTCATCATCGCCGGGCGCGTCGTCGCGTTCGGCCTGATCATCGCGCTCTGCGCGCTGGTGCTGGCCGTCGCCCTGGTGCTCGGGCTCTCGCGCCTGCTCACCGTCTGGCTCTTCGCCGGCCACGTCTGGATCACCGACGGCGCGCTCGGCGCGCTCTTCGTCGCCGCCGGCATGGTCGTCTGGCGCCGGCGGCGCCCCGCGAAGAGGGCCTAGTGGCCGAGCACCGCCGGGTGATCGTGGTGGGGTCCGGCCCGGCCGGGCTGACCGCCGCCGTCTACGCCGCGCGCGCCCTGCTCGAGCCCCTCGTGCTGGCCGGCGAGCCCTCGTCGACCTCGGACCAGCCGGGCGGCCAGCTGATGCTCACGACCGACATCGAGAACTTCCCGGGCTTCCCGGCCGCCATCACCGGGCCCGAGCTCATGGCCGCCATGCGCGAGCAGGCGCTGCGCTTCGGCGCGACCTGCGCGACGTCAAGGCGACGCGCATCGACGCGACGTCGCGCCCGTTCCGCATCAGCGTCTCGGGCGACGACGAGCCGAGCCTCAGCGCCGACGCCGTGATCCTGGCCACCGGCGCGCGCTCGCTGATGCTCGGGGTCCCGGGCGAGGACCGACTGCTCAGCCACGGGCTCTCCACCTGCGCGACCTGCGACGGCTTCTTCTTCCGCGGCCAGGACATCGCCGTGGTCGGCGGCGGCGACTCCGCGCTCGAGGAGGCGACGTTCCTGACGCGCTTCGCGTCGAGCGTGACGATCGTCCACCGGCGCGACGAGCTGCGCGCCTCCAAGATCATGCGCGAGCGCGCCTTCGCCAACGAGAAGATCCGCTTCGCCTGGAACAGCCGGGTCGTCGAGGTCCTGGGCGACGACCGGGTCGCCGGGCTGCGCGTGGCCGACACGCTGACCGGCGCCGAGCGCGACCTGCCCGTCACGGGGGTCTTCGTCGCCATCGGCCACGAGCCCAACACCGCGGTCGTCACCGACGTCCTGGCCCTCGAGGGCACCGGCTACGTCAAGGTCGCCGGCACCAGCTCCTACACCTCGGTCGAGGGCATCTTCGCCTGCGGCGACGTGGACGACCACGTCTACCGCCAGGCGATCACCGCCGCCGGGTCGGGCTGCGTCGCGGCCATCGACGCCGAGCGCTGGCTCGAGGCGCAGGGCCGCTAGCGGCCCCCGGTAGGCTGGCCGCCGCGGCGCCGCCGCAGGAGGCAGATCATGAGTGAGCGCATCGCGACCCTGACCGACGCGACCTTCGACGAGGTCGTCGGCTCGTCCGACAAGCCGATCCTGGTGGACTTCTGGGCCGAGTGGTGCGGGCCGTGCAAGCTGATCGCCCCCATCCTCGAGGAGCTGGCCGACGAGCAGGCCGACCGCTTCAGCGTCGGCAAGCTCGACGTCGACTCCAACGTGGCGACGGCCACCAAGTTCTCGGTGATGAGCATCCCGACCCTCCTGCTGTTCAAGGACGGCCAGGTGGTCGCCCGCCTGGTGGGCGCCAAGCCCAAGGGCGCGCTGCTCAACGAGATCACCTCGTACCTCTAGGCCCGTGGCCGCGATCGCCCGCGGCGAGCGGTCCGAGCGCGTCGCCGAGCTCCACCTGCGCCTGGCCGACCTCGGCTTCGCCGCGGCCGACGAGCCCGGCGACTACGGCGACGCCACCGCCGCCACGGTCGAGGCCTTCCAGCGCTCGCGCGGGCTCGCGCTGACCGGCGAGGTCGACGACACCACCTGGGACCGCCTGGTCGAGGCCGGCTGGCGCCTGGGCGCGCGCCTCCTCTACCCCGCGTCCCCGGCCCTGCGCGGTGACGACGTCGCCGAGCTCCAGACGCGCCTGGCCCAGCTGGGCTTCGACCCCGGCCGCGTCGACGGCATCTTCGGCCCCGTCACCGCGGCCGCGCTGCGCGACTTTCAGCGCAACCGCTCGCTGCCCGAGGACGCGACGCTCAACCGCGCGACCCTCAACGACGTGCTGCGCCTCTCGACCTGGGCGACCGACCGGCGCCTGGTCACCGACGTGCGCGACATCTCGTCGATCCCGCGCGGCTCGGGCCGCGTCGTCGTCGGGGGCGCCGGCGACCTGGCCGACCACGTGGCCCAGGTGCTCGCCGCGACCCTCGAGGTCGAGCGCGTGGCCGGCGCGCCCGAGGACCAGGCCGCGGCCGCCAACGCCGGCGACGCCGAGCTCCTGCTCGCCTTCGAGCCCGACGCGGCCGTCGAGGGCCTGCGGGTCCACTACTGGGCCAGCTACCGCTCCCACTCGCGCCGCGGCGACCAGCTGGCCGGCGAGATCGCCGGGGAGCTGGCCCGCTCCGGGACCCTCACCCGCGTCGAGGTCACGGGAATGGCCCTGCCGGTCCTGCGCGAGACGCGCATGACCACGCTGCACCTCGCCCACGGCGGCCTGACCCCGGACGCCCTCTACGGGGTCGCCTGCGACCTCACCCGCGCGGTCACCCGGTTTATCCACAGGTAGGGGGTGACAAGCGCCGCCCAAAGCGCGGCGTTCGCCCCTGAAAAGCCTTCAAATCATTGGGAAACGCGAGTAACCCACAACTTCATCCACAACTTGGGGATAACCTCAACCAGAGGGTCAGGGTTGAGGGTTGAGGGTCACGACCGCTTGGTGACCCGGGCGTAGATCCGTTCGAGGTCGTCGAGGTCCGCGAAGTCGATGATGATGCGCCCGTTGCGGCCCTTGAGGTCCACGTGGACCCGGGTGTCGAGGAAGTCCTCGAGGAGCTGCTCGAGCTCGGCCACCGACGCGTCGGGCACCGGGCGCAGGCGCGGCACCCCCGCCTCGGGCCGCGGCGCGCCCGACGCCAGCGGCGCCGGACGGGGCTCGAGGAACGCCTTGACCGCCTCCTCGGTCGCCCGGACCGACAGGTCGTTCTTGATGACGCGCGCCACCATGGTCGCCTGGGCCGCCGGGTCGGCGATGCCCAGCAGCGAGCGGGCGTGGCCGGCGGTGATCTGCCCGCCGACGAGCGCCGCCTGGCCCGCCTCGCCCAGTTGGAGCAGTCGTAACGTGTTCGTAACATTCGCCCGGCTCTTGCCGACCCGCTGGGCGACCTGCTCGTGGGTGAGGGCGAACTCGTTGATGAGCTGCTGGTAGGCGGCGGCCTCCTCCAGCGGCGAGAGGTCGATGCGGTGCAGGTTCTCGACCACCGCCTGCTCGAGGCTCAGCCGGTCGTTGACCTCGTCCTGGACGAGGACGGTGATCGTCTCGAGCCCGGCCATCGTCGCCGCGCGCCAGCGGCGCTCGCCGGCGATGAGCTCGAAGGTGCCGGGCGCGCCCTCGACCGGGCGCACGATCAGCGGCTGGAGGACGCCGATCTCCTTGACCGAGGCCGCCAGGGACTCGAGGCTCTCGTCGCTGAAGGAGCGGCGGGGCTGGTAGGGGTTAGGGCGGATCGAGGTCAGGGTCACCGTGCGCAGGGGACCGACGGCCGCCTCGGCCGGGGCGGGGGCCTCGGGGGTCTGGTTCTCGGGGATCAGGGCCCCGAGGCCCTTACCCAGTCCTGGCTTCCTGGCCATGGCTGATCTCCTCTGCTAACGCCCGGTAGGCCTTGGCGCCCTTCGAGGCGGGGTCGAACACGGTGATGGGCTGGCCGAAGGACGGGGCCTCGGCCAGGCGGACGGTGCGCGGGACGACGGTCCGGCACAGCTCGCTGGGGAAGTGGCGGCGGACCTCCTCGGCCACGTCGCTCGAGAGCGTGTTGCGCGAGTCGTACATGGTCAGGACGACGATCGAGATCTTCAGGGCGGCGTTGAGGTTCTTCTGGACCAGCTCGACGATCCGGCGCAGCTGGGTGAGGCCCTCGAGCGCGTAGAACTCGGTCTGGACCGGAACCAGGATCTCGGTGGCCGCGGCGAAGGCGTTGATGGTGATGAGACCCAGCGACGGGGGGCAGTCGATGAAGATGAAGTCGAAGTCGCCGTCGACCGAGTCGAGGCTGCGCATCAGCCGCAGCTCGCGGCTGATCACCGAGGTGAGCTCCTGCTCGACCCCGGCCAGGTCAAGCGTCGCCGGGGCGACGAAGAGGTTGGCGAAGCCCGTCGGCTCGACGATGTCGACCATGGGGACGTCGTTGATCAGCACGTCGTAGACGGATCGCTCGAACTTCCTGCCGTCCACGCCCAGGCCGGTCGTCGCGTTGCCCTGGGGATCCAGATCGACGACCAGGACCCGGTGGCCGCGCTCGGCCAGCGCCGCTCCCAGGGAGATCACCGTCGTGGTCTTGCCGACCCCGCCCTTCTGGTTGGCGACGGCGATGACCCTGGTCGAGCTGGCATCCGCCATGGGCCTCTTTCCGACAGCCGCGCCCGCGGGCCGGGCGCACCACGCCATTCAACACGGTCCGGCCGAAAACGTCAAGTACCGGTGTTTCACGTGAAACATCAGGTACTCCACACGTGTGGGTTTCACGTGAAACATGCTGGCGCCGTCGCGAATCCCCTGGACCGAACGGGTTTTCGCCTGGGCTCGACGACGGTCGGGCCGGCGGTGTTTCACGTGAAACAGTCCGATCCGGGAGTCATTGACGGGCCCAGCCAGGACCCGTGTTTCACGTGAAACGTCAGAACAGGGGTCGCTTGGCGGGACGGCCGACCGCCCGGGGGTACTGGTCCGGGGTCTCGGCGACCTTTTCGAGCACTTGGAAGGCCGCGCCCTGGCGCTCGCGACCCCGTGGCGCCCATCCCAGCTCCGCCAGCGGCCCAATGGGCCACCGCTCGACGGAGTCCTCCACCGGCGGCTCCGAGACGATCAGCCACCCGCCGACGGTGGCGAAGCGGGCCGCGCACTCGGCCACGACCGCCGGACGGCCGAAGGACCGGGCGACGATCAGCTCGAAGGATCCCTCGAGCCCCGGGCGGCGGGCGGCGGCCTCGGCCCGTCCGGTCACCACGTCGACCCCGCCCGGGGCCCCCGGGCGGGCCAGGACCTCGAGCAGGTACGCCGTGCGCCGGACCGTGGCGTCCAGCAGGACGCTGGGGGAGCGCCAGCGCTCGGCCAGGACGAGGCCCGGCAGCCCGCCGCCCGTCCCCAGGTCGAGGAGTCGCGAGGGGGGCCGGGGATGGACCCCCTCCCACACCAGGGCGAAACCCTCGGCGTGCTCGATCTGGGGGTCCAGGGCCCCGGGGCCTAGGAAACCCAGGTGTCGGGACTCCTCGAGGGCTCGCCGGAGCCAGGCCGACGCCACGTCCGGGCCGGCCCTAGGCCGGCGCCACCACCACGAAGCGCCGGGGCTCCTCGCCCTCGGAGCGCGTGACGACCTGGGTCGAGTCGGTCAGGGCGTCGTGGACCGCCTTGCGGTCCGCGGCGGACATGGGCTCGAGCGCGCGCTCCTCGCCGGTCTCCACCACCTCGGCCGCGACCTGCTGGGCGAAGCGGCCCAGCGCGGCCACGCGGCGCTCGCGGTAGCGGGCCACGTCGACGCGGATCCGGTCGGTCCGGCTCGGGCTCTTGGCCTGGACGACCGTCCGGGTGACCTCCTGGAGGGCTTGGAGCGTCGTCCCGCGCGGCCCGACGAGGACGCCGAGCTCGGTCGGCGGGTCGGCGTCGACCGAGACCTCGATCGTCTCTTCGTCGACCTCCTTGAACGAAACACTCGCGTGAATGTTCATGGATGCCAGGAGACCCTCAAGGAAACCCTTGGCGATCTCGCCCTGCTCGGCCAGTGTGATTCCCTCGGCCATCGTGTCCTCCTTCACCGACTTCGCCGCGACGGGCGCCTTGGCGCGCCGCGCGGGCTCTCGCTCGCCCCGGGGGGCGGGCCTCGACGACGACCGCGGCGCGGTCGCGCGCTCCGGGCGCGCGCCGGGGCGCGACCCGCCGTTGGAGCGGGCGCCCTCGCGCTCGCGCGGCCCGCCGGACCGGCGCGACCGCTTGGGCCGCGGCCCGCTCGGGCGGACCCGGGCTCGCACGCGGGCCTCGCCGCGCACCCGGCCGAACATCCCGGCCTTGGGCTCCTCGATGACTTCGATCTCGGCGTCGTCTCGGTGCACGCCCAGGTGCGCCAGTGCGCGCTCCGTGGCCTCGTCGACGTTCTTGCCGGTGGTCTCGACCCAGTCCATGGGCTACCGAGCCTTTCTCTTGCGCTTGGAGCGCGATCGCGACTGCGCCGCGGCGTTCCGGGGGGTGGGGGGTTGAGGGGTGGCCGGCCGCTTGGCTGGGCCCGAGGGCCGGGGGGCGGGCTTCGGGGCCTCGATGGCCGGAGTGTCGTCCTCGGCGTGCGCCGGCGCCGGGATCTCTCGCTCGGTCTCCCTCGTCTTCGGGAGCCGCTTGGCGCTCACCTTGTCGGCGTCCATGAGGCCGGCCCGGAACATGAAGTACTGAGTGATTATGCGAATACCTGATGAAACAATCATGTAGAGGACGACAGCGGCGGGGATGATGAAGTAGATGTATGCAAGAAAGATCGGCATGATCCGCTGCAGGGCCATCGCCTGGCTCGGCATCGGCTGGCCCTTCTTGCGGTTGCGGTTGTTGATCATCGCCATCTGGAAGTACTGGAGGCCCACCGCGACGACCACGAGGGCGAAGAAGGGGATGGCCCCGACCCACCCGCCGTGGGCGCCGACCGGGAAGGGCTTGAGGCTCAAGTCCATCCCGAAGGACCGGACCTGGCCGGCCGAATGGACCAGGTGGTGGTACATCGTCGACGACGACGGGATGTAGCGCGGCGCCGAGACGCCCTTGTCGTTCACGTAGCTCAGGCCCTTGATGACGCTGTAGAGGATGAACAGGAAGGGCATCTGCAAGAACAGGGGAAGGCAGCCCCCCAGCGGGTTGACCCCCCTCTCCTTGTAGAGCCGCATCAGCTCCTCGTTGAGGATCTGGCGGTTCTCGGGTCCCTTGTACTTCTGCTGGAGCTTCTTGATCTCGGGCTGGATGGCCTGCATGAGGCTCATCGACCGCGTGGACTTGATGGTGAAGGGGGTGAGGACCCCCATGATCACGATCGTCAGCAGGGTGATCGCGACGGCGTAGTTGGGGACCAGCCCGTAGAAGAAGGCCAGCAGCCAGCCGAAGAGGCGGAAGACCGGCTGGAAGACCGAGCCGAGGGTGTGGGCGATCGAGGCGATCACGCGTCACCGCCGCGCGCCGGGGGGACCAGGTCGATGCCGTGGGGCCCGAAGGGCCGGCACTTGGACAGGCGCCGGACGGCGAGCCACGACCCGCGCGCCGCGCCGTGGGTCTCGACCGCCTCGAGGGCGTAGGCCGAGCACGACGGGTAGAAGCGGCAGGGCGCGACCCGGTGGGCGCTCAGGCGCTGGTAGCCCCGGATCGCCGCCGCCAGCGCCCTGGCGGGGCTAGAGGCCGGCGCGTCCGAGGGCGTCGCGCAGGTGCTGGGCGAGTTGGTCATGGGTGAGCTGTCCCGTCTGGATATCGCATCTGATCAGGTACGTCCCGCGCGGCGGCGCGGGGTCGAGGTGGTCGACCAGCGCGCGCAGGCGCCGGCGGATCCGGTTGCGCGTGACCGCGGAGCCGACCCGGCGCGGCACCGCGAAGGCGACGTCGACGCCGGTCGCGTCGGGGTCGTCGACGTAGGAGAGGCGCAGCGGGCCGCTCGCCCCTCTCGCCGACGGCGTCGCGAGTCGCGCGAATCGCCGCCGGGTCCGAACCCGACCGGGCACAAGGCTCAGACCGTGAGCTGGTGGCGGCCCTTGGCGCGCCGGGCCTTGAGGACCGCCCGGCCGGCCCGGGTGCGCATCCGAGCCCGGAATCCGTGGGTCTTGGCCCGCTTCCGGGTATTGGGCTGGTACGTCCGCTTCACGTCACACCTACTTGTCTCGTCTGCGTCGCCGGGGAGCCCGTCGGGGCGTGGCGCGCCTGGCCGGCAATCTTAGTCCACCGCCCGACGGCCCCCGCGGGGCCGCCGGCGTCGCACTAGAGTGCTGACCCCCACCCCCGACGGGGCCCGGGCGGCGGTCTCGGCTTGTGGATAATCTCGAGGCCCATCTGTGGAGGACGACGTGCGCAGCAGCGAGGACATCTGGACCGAGGTTCGAGAGTCCTTGCGGGGCAACGCCTCTGAGTCGGTGTGGTCGGCCGGGCTCAACACGCTCAAGCTTGTGGATTACCACGACGATCAGTTGGTAATCGGTGCACCGAACGCGATCCAGCTCCAGCGCGTGCAGCAGCGCTACCTCCCGTTCATCACCGAGCAGGCACGCTCCGTCCTCGGCGAGAACGTGCGAGTCTCGTTAACGCTGAGTGACACCGACGTGACGGCTCCGTCCGTCGCCGACGACGACGTGCGCGACCCGGTCGAGCCGACGCCCTCCTTCGCCGCGGTCGACCGCCCCGCGCGCCTCGACCCGCGCATGACCTTCGACTCCTTCGTGCCCGGGTCGTCGAACCGCCTGGCCTTCGCGGCCGCCCAGTCGGTCGCTGAAACCCCTGGTCGGGCGTACAACCCGCTGATGATCTACGGCAACAGCGGGCTCGGCAAGACGCACCTCCTGCACGCCATCGGCAACTACGTCCAGGAGAACTACCCGGGCCGCAAGGTCCTCTACGTGTCGACCGAGACGTTCCTCAACGACTTCATCCGCGCGATCCAGACGCGCACCCAGCTCGCGCTGCACGAGCGCTACCGCGAGAACGACGTCCTGCTCATCGACGACATCCAGTTCATGGAGACGCGCGGCGAGACGTTCCACGAGGAGATCTTCCACACCTACAACGCGCTGCACGGCGAGGGCAAGCAGATCGTGCTGACGAGCGACCGCAGCCCGCGCGACCTCGCCGGGCTCCAGGAGCGGTTCCGCTCGCGCCTCCTCCAGGGCCTCGTCACCGAGATCGACCAGCCCGACCTCGAGACCCGCATCGCGATCCTGCGCTCGAAGTCCGAGCGCGAGGGGATCGAGCTGCCCAACGACGTGGCCGAGTGGATCGCCCAGCGGGTCCGCGACAACATCCGCGAGCTCGAGGGGTCGGTCACCATGCTCCGGGCCTTCGCCAACCTGCGCCAGGAGCCCATCTCCCTGGACCTGGCCAAGGCCCACCTCACCAACCTCGGCCACGACCAGGTGGTCCTCAAGCCCGAGACGATCCTCTCGGTGGTCGCCGAGTTCTACGGCCTGACCGTCGAGGACGTTCGCGGCGCCAAGCGGCTCCGCCCGCTCGTGCGGGCCCGCCACATCGCGATGTACCTGATCCGCGACCTGCTCGACAACTACTCGTACCCGATGATCGCGAGGATCTTCGACGGGCGCAACCACACGACCGTCATCAGCGGGGTCGAGAAGATCAAGGAGCAGCTGGCCGCCAACGGCGAGCTCCTCGCCCAGATCAACCAGCTCAAGCGCCAGCTCCTCGGCGAGGGCCACGAGTAGTTTGTGGCTAACTTCTCGACGCGGCTGTGGGCGGCGGGTGGACGCCGGGCCGGCTTCCCACATGACTGGAAGGTTGAGCGCCGAGGGTTGAAGGAGTTAGGCACAGCACTGTGGACAGAGCGGGCCCCCATACACCACCCGTGACCAGGGTCGACGTAGAGATACGCACAATCGCACAGCCCTACTACTACACAACACCTTCTCATCAAATAGGCACACCGTAACCTCAGTGGACATCGAAAGAGGGATCGCATGAAGTTCAAGTCCGAGCGGGACCAGCTGGCCGACGCCCTGGGCGCGGCCGGGCGGGTCACGGCCACCCGGCTCGTCGGCGCGTCGTCGGGGATCCTGCTGTCGCTGACCGGCAACCGGCTCACCGTGACCGGCACCGACCTCGACATCACCGTGCGCACCGACCTGGAGGTCGTCGGGATCGAGGACGGCGCGGCCGTCGTGCCCTCGCGCCTGGTCGTCGACGCCGTGCGCTCCCTGGAGATCGGCGCGGTCACCGTGTCGGGCGGCGAGGAGTCGGTCGAGGTGAGCCTGGGCCGGGCGCGCTTCACCCTGCGGACCTTCGCCGTCATGGACTACCCCCAGCTGCCCCCCGTCGCCGGGCCGGTCACCAGCGTGCCGGCGGGCGACCTGCTGGCCGGGATCACCCAGGTGGTGCGCGCCGCGGCCAACGACGACGCGCGCCCCCTGCTGACCGGGGTCCTCTTCACGACCGACGCCGACACCCTTCGCCTCATCGCCACCGACTCGTACCGGCTGGCGGTGCGCGACGTGCCCGGGGTCGCCGGCCTGGGCGGCCACGACCTGCTCGTGCCGGCGCGCGCCCTGACCGAGCTCCAGCGCGCGGCGTCGTCGCTGGCCGACGACGCGACCATCGGCGTCACGCTGAGCGACGCCGAGATCTGCTTCACCGTCGGCGCGACGACCATCGCGTCGCGGCTGATCGAGGGCAACTACCCCTCGGTCCTCCAGCTCATCCCGGCCAGCTACCCCAACCGGCTGCGCGTGGCCAAGGACACCCTGCTCACCTCGCTGCGCCGCGCCAAGCTCCTGGCCAAGGACACGACCAGCTCGGTGCGCCTGACGATGGGGGAGAAGACCGTCGAGGTCCGCACCCAGAGCCACGACGCCGGCGACGTCGAGGACAACGTCGACGCCGACTTCACCGGCGAGGAGCTGACGATCGCCTTCAACCCGAACTTCCTGATCGACGGGATCGAGGCGGTACCCGGCGACGAGGTGGTGCTCGAGGTCTCGGACCCGGTGCGCCCGGCCATGGTGCACGGGCCCGACGACGTGCGGTTCCGCTACCTCCTCATGCCGGTGCGCGTGCAGTAGCCGGTGGGACTGTCCCAGCTGATCCTGCGGGACTTCCGCCTCTTCACCGACCTCACCTTCACCCCGGACCCCGACGCCGTCACGGTCCTGCTCTCGGCCAACGGCACGGGCAAGACCTCGGTCCTCGAGGCCGTCTACGCCCTGGCCACGGCGTCGTCGTTCCGGTCCTCCTCGGCGGCCGACATGATCCGCGCCGGCAGCGACCTGGCCGAGGTCCACGGGGTGCTCGACCAGCGCGGCCGGCGCGTCGCCGTCGACCTCACGCTCGCGCGCGGGGCGCGCACCACCAAGCGGATGCTGGTCAACGGCCAGCGCCCGCGGAGCCGCGCCGTCGTGGCCGAGGTCCTGCCCCTCACGGTCTTCACCCCCGAGGGCGTGGACGTCGTGCGCCAGGGGCCCGAGCACCGGCGCACCTTCCTCACCAACCTCATGACCGACGCCGACCCGTCGACCGGCGACCTGGTGGAGCGCTTCGCGCGCGTGCTGAGCCAGCGCAACGCGCTGCTGCGCGCGCTCGAGGGCGCGTGGCCCACGGGTGACCAGCGCGCCGAGCTCGACGTCTGGTCGACCGACCTGGCCGCGGTCTCGGCCGAGCTCGTCGGCCAGCGCCGGGCGCTGATCGCCGACCTCGCGCCGCGCGTCGCCGACCGCTACCGCGACCTCGCGCGCGCCGACGAGTCGGTCGAGCTGACCTACGAGCCGAGCTGGCGGGGCGACCTCATCGACGCGCTGAGCGCGTCCCTGGGCGAGGACCGGGCGCGGGGCCACACGACGGTCGGGCCCCACCGCGACGACGTCGCGGTCGTGCTCGACGGTCGCGACGCGCGCCGCCAGGCCTCCCAGGGCGAGCAGCGCTCCCTGGCCCTGGCCCTGCGCCTCGGCGGGCACGCGCTCGTCCAGGAGCGCCGCGGGGTCGACCCCCTGCTGCTGCTCGACGACGTCTTCAGCGAGCTCGACCCCGGGCGCGCCGAGCGGCTCCTGGCGCTGCTGCCGGCCGGCCAGACGCTGGTGACGACGGCCTCGCCGCTGCCCTCGGCGATGACCCCGGCGGCGGTCGTCACCCTGGGGGAGCGCGCGTGAGGCGCCGCGACGAGGAGCCCGCTCGCCTGGCCGACGTGCTCGACGCGCTGGCGTCGCGGATCCGGCGCGTCGACCTGCGCTCGATCGACGAGGTGCGCGCGCGCTGGGCGTCGCTCGTGGACCCCGCGCTCGCCGAGTCGTGCCGGCCGGAGTTCGTGAGGTCCTCGACCCTCGTGGTGAGCGCCCCGACGGGCGCGCACGCGCAGCGCGTGCGAGCTCGCTCCGCGACGATCCTGGCCGGCCTGGCCGACCTGCCCGGGGGCGCCCCGACGGCGCTGAAAGTGGTCGTCCGAGAGCCCCTCTGAGGTCCCCGGAGCGACCGTTGGAGACACCCGGTCGGGTAGGATTGGGGGGTCGAAAACGCCAATATTCGGCGGCGCCGCGGCGCATTCACACAGTAGGGAAGAGGACAGCTTCGTGGCCGAGCGAGCCAAGGGATCCGCCGACTACGGAGCCAGCGACATCACGGTCCTGGAGGGCCTCGATCCGGTGCGGGTCCGCCCCGGGATGTACATCGGATCGACCGGCCCGTCGGGGCTCCACCACCTGATCCGCGAGCTCGTCGACAACGCCGTGGACGAGGCGATGGCCGGCGTTCGCGACCCGCATCGACGTGACGCTGCTGGCCGACGGCAGCTGCCGCGTCGCCGACGACGGTCGCGGCATCCCCGTCGAGGACGCACCCCAAGTACCCCGGCCGCTCGGCGGCCGAGATCGTGTACACGACGCTGCACGCGGGCGGCAAGTTCGGCGGCGCAGGGCTACAAGGTCTCGGGCGGGCTCCACGGGGTCGGCGCCTCGATCGTCAACGCCCTCTCCACCCGGCTCGTCCTGGAGATCGACCGCGACGGCGAGCACTACGAGATGACCTTCAAGAACGGCGGCGCACCCCGAGGGCAAGCTCAAGATCGACCGGGCCCGCGCCGCGCGGGCGCACCGGGACGACGGTCACGTTCTCGCCGGACCCGACGATCTTCGACGACGTCGAGTTCCGCGCCCAGACCGTGGTCGAGCGGCTCCAGGTCATGGCCTACCTGAACCGGGGCCTCGAGATCCGCTTCACCGACGAGCGCGCCGGGCGCGAGATGAAGGAGACCTTCAAGTACAACGGCGGCATCGTCGACTACGTCCGGCACCTCAACGCCTCCAAGGAGTCGCTCTTCCGCAAGGTCGGCTCCTACGAGCAGACCGAGGCGGGACAGGAGGTCGAGATCGCGTTCCAGTGGAACACCGGCTACTACGAGTCGATCTACTCCTTCGCCAACGGCATCGCGCACCATCGAGGGCGGCATGCACGAGGAGGGCTTCCGCAAGGCGCTGACCAACGTCGTCAACCGCTACGCGCGCAAGCGCAACCTCCTCAAGGAGAAGGAGGAGAACCTGCGCGGCGAGGACATCCGCGAGGGCCTCACCGCGATCATCTCGGTGCGCCTGACCGAGCCCGCAGTTCGAGGGCCAGACCAAGGGCAAGCTCGGCAACGTGTCGATCCGCTCGCTGGTCGAGCGCGCCACGAACGAGAAGCTCGCCGACTGGCTCGAGGAGAACCCCCGCGAGGGCTCCCAGATCGTCTCCGAAGGCGATCCAGGCGTCGCGCGCGCGCGTCGCGGCGACGCACGCGCGCGACCTCACGCGGCGCAAGAACGCGCTGGACGGCGCCGGGCTGCCGGGCAAGCTCGTCGACTGCTCGTCAGCCGCGACCCGCGCGAGTGCGAGCTCTTCATCGTCGAGGGCAACTCGGCCGGCGGGTCGGCCAAGGACGCGCGCGACCCGCGGACCCAGGCGATCCTGCCGATCCGCGGCAAGATCCTCAACGTCGAGAAGGCGCGCACCGACAAGATCCTCAAGAACGTCGAGATCCAGGCCCTGATCGCGGCGATCGGCGCCGGCGTCGAGGCCGAGTTCGACGTGGCCAAGGTCCGCTACGACAAGATCATCCTGCTGGCCGACGCCGACGTCGACGGCAGCCACATCCGCACGCTGCTGCTCACGTTCTTCTTCCGCCAGATGACCGAGCTGGTGAAGGAGGGCCACGTCTACGTCGCCCAGCCGCCGCTCTACTCGACGCTGGTCGGCAAGGAGAAGATGTACCTGAGCGACGACGTCGCCGAAGGCGCGGTTCCTCGAGCCGAACCCCGACCACAAGAACGACTTCCAGCGCCTCAAGGGCCTCGGCGAGATGGACTTCGACGAGCTGCGCGACACGACCATGGACCCGGCCAAGCGCGCGCTGCTGCAGATCACCGTCGAGCAGGCGGCCCTCGCCGACGAGGTGTGCTCGATCCTCATGGGCGACGACGTCCCCCAGCGGCGCCACTTCATCCAGACCAACGCGCAAGACGTGCGCTTCCTGGACATCTAGCGCCATGGCCGCCGCACGACGCCGCCACCGCACGCCCACGCCCGCGCGAGCCCAGAGGTCCAGGGCTACATCGAGCCCATCGAGATCAACCTCGAGATGGAGCGCTCGTTCCTCGAGTACTCGATGTCGGTCATCGTCTCGCGGCGCGCTGCCCGACGTGCGCGACGGCCTCAAGCCGGTGCACCGCCGGATCCTCTACTCGATGTTCGACCAGGGGCTGCGCCCCGACCGGCCGCACACCAAGTGCGCCAAGGTCGTCGGCGAGGTCATGGGGACCTTCCACCCCCACGGCGACACCGCGATCTACGACGCGCTCGTGCGCATGGCCCAGGACTTCTCGATGCGCCACCCGCTCGTCGACGGGCCACGGCAACTTCGGCGGCATCGGACCGGACGAGGGCGCCGCGGCGATGCGCTACACCGAGTGCCGGCTCGCGCCCCTCGCGCTGGAGCTGCTCGACGGCATCGACGAGGAGACCGTCGACTTCGCGCCGAACTACGACAACATCGACCCAGCAGCCCGACGTCCTGCCCGCGCGGTTCCCCAACCTGCTCGGTCAACGGCTCCCAGGGGATCGCGGTCGGCATGGCGACCAAGATCCCGCCGCACAACCTGGGCGAGGTCATCGACGCGACGCTGCACCTGCTCGCGCACCCCGACGGCGACCCCCGACGACCTGATGGCGTTCGTCAAGGGCCCCGACTTCCCGACGGGCGCGCAGATCCTCGGGCGCCAGGGGATCCTCGACGCCTACCGCACCGGTCGCGGCTCGATCCGGATGCGCGCGGTCGCCGAGATCGAAGAGGCCCGCAGCGACGACGCGGATCGTCGTGACCGAGTTCCCCTACGAGGTCTCGGTCGAGTCGGTCGAGGAGCAGCATCTACGACCTCGTGAAGTCCGGCGAGCTCGACGGCATCTCGGAGGTCCAGAACGACTCGGCCGGGCGCCAGGCGCGCCTCGTCATCGAGCTCAAGCGCGACGCCAACGCGAACGTCGTGCTCAACAAGCTCTACAAGAACACGCCGCTGCAGACCGACGCTTCGCGGTCAACATGCTGGCCCTCGTCGACGGCGTGCCGCGCACGCTCAACCTCGCCCAGGTCGCTCGACGCACTACGTCGCGCACCAGGTCGACGTCGTCACCCGGCGCAGCGAGTTCCGCCTGCGCAAGGCCGAGGCCCGCGCCCACATCGTCGAGGGGCTGCTGCGCGCGATCGACATGCTCGACGCGGTCATCGCCGCGATCCGCGCGATCCGACGACCGCCCGGCCGCGCGCGCGGCGCTCATGGGCGAGCCGTTCTCGTTCTCCGAGGAGCAGGCGAACCACATCCTGGACATGACCCTCGGGCGGCTCACGCGGCTCGGGCGCGCCGAGCTCGACGACGAGATGGCCAAGCTGCGCGAGACGATCGCGCGAGCTGCAGGCCATCCTCAAGTCCGACGACCAAGCTGCGCGGGGTGATCGTCGAGCGAGATGACCGCGATCGCGCGAGCGCTTCGCCACGAGCGGCGCACCGAGATCGTGAACGACCCGGGCGAGCTCGGGATCGAGGACCTGGTCGACGGACGAGGAGATCGTGATCACGATGACCCAGGCCGGCTACGTGAAGTCGGTCGCCGCCGACGCGTTCCGCACCCAGGGCCGCGGCGGGCGCGGCGTCCAGGGCGCGCAAGCTGCGCGAGGAGGACCTCGTCGACCAGGTCGCTGCACACGACCGACGCACGCGTACCTGCTGCTGTTCTCCAACCGCGGCAAGGTCTACCGCCTCCGCGGCCACGAGATCCCCATGAAGGAGCGCACCGCGCAAGGGCACCGCCGTCGTCAACCTGCTCAACCTCGCGCCCGAGCGAGCGGATCCAGGCGATCGTGCACGACGCGGGACTTCCCGGACGACGAGTTCCTGGTCTTCGCGACGGCCCAGGGCCAGGTGAAGAAGACGGCGTTCAGCGAGTACGACAAGTCGCCGGCGCGAGGGGTTCATCGCGCATCAACCTGCGCGACGGGCGACGAGGTCGTGCGCGTCGTGGCCGACCGGCGGCCACGACGACGTGTTCATGGTGGTCGCTACCGCGGCATGACGATCCGCTTCTCCGAAGACGGACGTCCGCGAGATGGGCCGCGACGCCGCGGGGGTGCGCGGGATCAGGCTGCGCGCCGACGACCGGGCGATCTCGCCTCGACGTCGTGCGCGACGACGCGGACCTGCTCGCTCGTCACCGACACCGGGTTCGGCAAGCGGGTCAAGGTCGAGCGCTTCAACCGCCAGGGCCGCGGCGGCCAGGGCGTGCGCGGCGATCCGGCTCACCGCCGCGCGCGGCTTCGTGGTCGCCGCGTTCATGGCCAGCCTCGACGACGACAGCTCATGCTGGCCTCGCACCGGCGGCGTCATGATCCGCACCGCGGTGCGCGAGGTCTCGGCCAGGGCCGCGACGCGACCGGCGTGCGCGTGATGAACCTCGACGAGGGCCACAGCGTGGCGACGGCCGCGGTGGTGCCCGCCGAGGAGGAGTAGTGCGCCTGGCCAGCGTCGTCGGGGGCTTCGGCGAGGTGGTCGGCGACCGCCTCATCCCCTTCGGCGAGGACCTGGTCGCCTACCTGGCCGGCGCGCCGGCGACGCGCGGCGAGCCGGTGGCGCTCTCGAGCGTCGAGCTCCTCGCCCCGGTGCCGCGCCCCGGCAAGGTCATCGGGATCGGCCTCAACTACCGGGCCCACGCCGCCGAGAGCGGCTCGGCCATCCCCGAGCGGCCGGTCGTCTTCGCCAAGTGGGCGAGCGCGGTCAGCGCGCCGGGCGCGACGGTCGCGATCCCGGCCGCGGCGGCCAGGGTCGACTACGAGGCCGAGCTGGGCGTGGTCATCGGCGCGCACGCGCGCGCCGTCGGCGTCGACGAGGCGCTGCGCCACGTCGCCGGCTACACGGTCGTGAACGACCTCTCGGCGCGCGACTGGCAGTTCGCGTCGTCGCAGTGGACCCTCGGCAAGGCGATCGACGGCTTCTTGCCGATGGGGCCGTGGCTGGTCACCGCCGACGAGGTCCCCGACCCCCAGGCGCTGCGCCTGGGCTGCCGGGTCAACGGCGAGGCCCGCCAGGACGCGTCCACGGCCGACATGATCTTCAGCGTCGCCGAGATCATCAGCTACGTCTCGACCGTCGTCACGCTCGAGCCCGGCGACGTCATCGCGACCGGGACCCCGTCGGGGGTCGCCACGGGCATGGCCGAGCCGAGGTGGCTCGCCCCCGGCGACGAGGTCGTCACCTGGGTCGAGGGGATCGGCGAGCTGGTCACCCACCTCGCCTAGCCGGCGCGGCTCACCTCGTCGCGCCCGGTGCCCGCGCGCCGGGCCCACGAGCGCTCGAGCGCGGCGCCCAGGGCGTCGACGCCCTGGGCGCCCATGACCGCGAGGCGCCCGTCGACCGCGAACGCCGGGACGCCGGTCAGCCCGGCCTCGCGCGCGATCGCCTCGTCCTCGCGCACGTCGTCGGCGAACGCCCCGGTGCCGAGCGCCTCGAGGGCGCCGGCGACGCCGACCTCGCCGGCGAGGCGCGCCAGCGTCGCGTGGTCGCTGACGAGCTCGCCCCGGGCGAAGTAGGCGGCGAAGAGCCGGTCGGCCATCGCGGCCTCGAGCCCCTGGGTCCGCGCCAGCGCGATCACCCGGTGGGCGTCGAACGTGTTGGTCGGGCGCGCGCGCGAGAGGTCCATCTCGACGCCGAGCGCCGCGCCCTCGGCCTCGAGGCGGCGGTGGAACCGCTCGACCACCTCGACGCTCTGGCCGTACTTCGCGGCGACGAGCTCGACCAGCGGCCGGTCGAGCGCGAGCGGGGTCGCCGGGTCGAGCTCGTAGGCGCGCCAGCGAACGACGACGTCGGCGCCGTGCTCGAACCTCTCGAGCGCCGCGCGCAGCTGCGCGGCGCCGAGGTAGCAGAACGGGCAGACGACGTCGGACCAGACGTCGACGACCATCGTGGGCTCCACGCCCCCAGTGTGGCAGGCCCGTCAGCGCCGCCGACCGGGCGCGACCCTAGACTGGGCCGGCTCGCGCGCCGGCCGCGGACCCGCTCGTCGGACGGCCGCGTCGAGGTCTCCTCATGCTCATCGCCCAAGAACTAGGGATCGAGATCGGTCCGCGCCGCCTGGTGGCGCCGGTCAGCTTCTCGATCGGCGACGGCGAGAAGGTGGGGCTGGTCGGGCGCAACGGCGCCGGCAAGTCCTCCCTGCTCGGCGTGCTGGCCGGCGACGCCCCGGCGCACCTCAAGATCGGCGGGTCGGTCGCGGTCCAGGGCCGGATCGGGCGCCTGCCCCAGGAGCCGGTCCCCGGCGGCCTGGGCGTCGAGCCGATCGGGCTGTCCCACGTACTCTCGGCGCGCGGCCTCGACCGCCTCGACGCCGACCTGCACCACGCGCGCGCGGCCATGGCCGCCGACCCGACCGAGGCGACGATCGCCGCCTTCAGCGACCTCGAGACGGGGTTCCGCGAGCGCGGCGGCTACGAGGCCGAGAGCGAGGTGGCCCGCCTGGCCGACGGCCTAGGCCTGGCCGAGGCCCTCCTGCTCGAGGACCTCGAGTCGCTCTCGGGCGGCCAGCGCCGCCGCGTCGACCTCATGCGCGTCCTCTACGAGTCGCCCGAGGTGATGATCCTGGACGAGCCGACGAACCACCTCGACCGCGCGGCCAAGCGCTGGCTCTTCGACGAGCTCGAGCGCTTCGCCGGCACGGTCATCGTGGTCAGCCACGACCTGGTGCTGCTCGACCGCGCGATCGACCGGGTGTTGTCTCTGCGCGACGGGGTGGTGCGCGAGTACCGGGGCAACTACACCAAGTTCATCGCCCTCGAGGCGGCCCAGCGCGAGAGCGACGAGAAGCGCGCCAAGATCCAGGACGCCAAGATCAAGCAGCTCTCGACGCTCGCCGACTCGATGCGCGCCCAGACCGAGAAGCGCGCCCGCCTGGCCAAGGTGCTCGACCGGCGCGTGGAGCGGCTCAAGACCGAGCGGGTCACCGTGCTCGAGAAGGAGCGGCGCGTCACGTTCAAGCTGCCGGCCCCGCCGCGCAGCGGCGACGTGCCGATGACCGTCGAGGGCCTGGCGGTGAGCTACGGGAGCCTGAGCGTCCTGCGCGACACGAGCTTCATCACCCGGCGCGGCGACCGCATCCTCGTCGTGGGGCGAAACGGCGCGGGCAAGTCGTCGCTCCTGCGCTGCCTGGCCGGGGTCCAGGCGCCGCGGTCGGGCACCGTGCGCTTCGGGGCCAACGTGACGATGGGCTACTTCGCCCAGGAGCACGAGCAGCTGGACTTCGAGCGGACCGTGTTCGAGCACCTGGCCGACGCGACGCTCAGCTCGGACCACCAGCGCCGCGCGCTGCTCGGCGCCTTCGGGCTCAAGGGCGACGCCTTCGGCCAACTGCCCGGGACCCTGTCGGGCGGGGAGCGGGCCAAGTTGGCGCTCGCCGTGATGGCCGCGTCCAACGCCAACCTGCTGTTGCTCGACGAGCCGACGAACAACCTCGACCCGGCGAGCGTCGAGGCGCTGGGGCTGGTGATGAGGACCTGGACCGGGACGATCGTCGCGGTGAGCCACGAGCGGCCCTTCGTCGAGCTCCTCGAGCCGACCCACGCGGTGCTGCTGCCCGAGGAGTACTTCGACCTGTGGCGCGACGACTACCTCGACCTCGTCGAGCAGCGCTAGCCCCGCTACTGGCCGGCGCCGGCCTGGTGGCGGCGGTGGTGGCGGTCGGGCTGGACCCGGGCGCCGGGCGCGGCGCCCTCGACCAGGACTGGCCGCCGTTCGCGCTGGTCGCGGGGCTCCTCCTCGTCGGCCTGGTGGCCGACGCCGACGGGCTCTTCGCCGCGGTCGGCGCGCGCCTGGCGCGGCGCACCGCGCACCCGGTCGCCTTCGCCGCGGCGGTCGTCGTCGTGACCGGCGCGGTGACCGCCGTGCTCAACCTCGACACGGCGGTCGCGTTCCTCACCCCGGTCCTCGTCTACGCCGGCCGGCGCCGCGGCGCGGGCGAGGCCGTCGCCCTCTACGGCGTGCTGATGCTGGCCAACGCGGGGTCGCTGCTGCTGCCGGGGTCGAACCTCACCAACCTGATCGTGCTGGGCGCGCGCCACTACTCGGGCGCGCAGTTCGTCGCGCGCACCTGGCTGGCGTCCCTGGCGGCCCTGGGCGCGACGGCGGTGTGCGTCGTGGTGGCCGAGCGCGCCGACGCGCAGGCCGGCGCCGCGCCCGAGGGCGCGCCGGCGGCGCGGGTGCGCGCGCTCGGCGTCGTCGGGGCTGCAGCGGCGGCGGCCGCCGTCCTCGCGCTGGGCGACCCCGCGCCCTGGGTGCTCGGGGTCGGCGTCGCGGTCGTGGCGGCGCGCCTCGCAACTCGAAAGGTCAGCGCCGCGCGCGTGCGCGAGGCGCTGGGGCTGTCGACGCTGGCCGGTCTCTTCGGGGTGGCCGTCGCGCTCGGCGTGGCCGGGCGCGACTGGGGGGCGCTCGCGCGACTCTCGCACCTGGACGCCGCGGCCACCGCCGGCGCCGCGGCGCTCGCCACCGTCCTCGTCAACAACCTTCCGGCGGCCTCGCTGTTCGCCGCGCACACCCCGAGCCACCCCTTCGCGCTGCTGGTCGGGCTCAACCTCGGCCCGAACCTCGCGGCGACCGGGTCGCTCGCCTGGGTCATCTGGTGGCGCGCGGCGCGCTCGGCCGGGGCGCGGCCGTCGCTGGCCCGGGCCAGCCGGATCGGCCTGGTCGCGGCCCCGGCGTCGATGGCGCTGGCGCTGCTCGCTCTCGCGCTGACCGCGAAGGGCGCCTAGACCCGCCGGTCGTTGGCCCAGCGCGTGAGCTGGTGCCGGTTGGAGAGCTGGAGCTTGCGCAGCACGGACGAGACGTGGCTCTCGACGGTCTTGACCGAGATGGACAGGCTGGCCGCGATGTCCTTGTAGGCGTAGCCGCGCGCGATGAGGCGAAGCACGTCGCGCTCGCGCGGGGTCAGCTGGTCGAGCTCGGGGTCGGCGGCCAGGCGCGCGAGGCCCGGGTCGGTCTGGGCGAAGGCGTCGAGCACGAAGCCGGCCAGGCGCGGGGAGAACACGGCGTCGCCGGCCGCGACGCGGTAGATGGCGTCGACGAGGTCGCTCCCGGAGATCGACTTGGTGACGTAGCCGCGCGCGCCGGCGCGAACGATGGCGATGACGTCCTCGGCGGCGTCCGAGACGGAGAGCGCGAGGAAGCGGATCGACTCGTCGACGTGGTGCACGCGGCGCAGGACCTCGAGGCCCCCGCCGTCGGGCATGTGCACGTCGAGCAGCACGACGTCGGGGCGGCGCTCGAGGATCATCTCGCTCGCCGCGTCGACCTCGTCGGCCTCCCCGGCGATCTCGACGGCGCCGCGCAGCTCGGCCCGGATCCCCGAGCGCACCAGCTCGTGGTCGTCGACGAGGAAGACCCGGACGCTCACCGCGGGGGCCGCGGGACCCAGAGCTCGACGTCGGTGCCCGCGCCGGGCGACGTGCGGATGGCCGAGCCGCCGCCGGCCGCGGCCAGGCGGTCGCGGATCGACATGGTGATCCCGTGGCGGTCGGCCGCGACGGCGTCGACGTCGAAGCCCGAGCCGGTGTCGCGAACGAAGAGCGCGACGCGCGACTCCTCGACCTCGGCGTAGACGGTGACGGTGGCGGCGCCCGACCACTTGGCGGCGTTGACGCACGCCTCGCGCCCGGCGCCGGCCAGGGCGGCCACCGCGTCGTCGGCGGCGACGTCGCCGACGACGACGACCTCGACGCGCACGCCGTAGTCGCGCTCGACGTCGCGCTGGATGGCCGCGACCTGGGAGGCGAGCGTCTCGACCGCGGGGTCGGGGCGCGACGCGTCGGGGTCGAAGAGCCAGTCGCGCAGGGCGCGCTCCTGGGACCGGGCCAGGCGGATCACGTCGGCGTTGTCCGGCGCGGCCCGCTCGATGAGGGTGAGGGTCTGCAAGACCGAGTCGTGGACGTGGGCGGCCAGGGCGTTGCGCTCCTCGACGCGAACGCGCTCGCGGCGCTCGCGCGAGAGGTCGCGCACGTTCTGGAGCCACCACGGCGCGAGCAGGATCAGGACCCCGCCGAGCAGCACGGCGCCGCCGACCAGCGCCGGGACCGCCGCGCCCCAGATCCCGCCGACGCGCGAGAGGATGCTCAGCCCCAGGACGAGCAACACGAGGCCGGGCACGACGCGCAGCAGGAGCCCGCGCCAGCCGCGGGCCCGGGCCCCGCGCGCGATCGAGGAGGACTCGAGGATGACGTCGAGCTGGGCGCGCTCGTCGGGCGAGGCGCTGCGGTACGCGACGACGACGCCGATCGCCGCCAGGACGACCGTCCACACGAAGCCGCCGGTCCCCTGGACGACGGTCGAGCCGGTCAGCAGCAGGACGACGACCACGACGGCGGTGCTCCACAGCGCGATCTGGATCTCGCCGCGGTGGTGGCTGAGGCGGTGCCCGATCGACTCGGCCTCGCCGTAGCGCGGCGTGAAGAGCCACATCCCGACGTAGAGCAGGAGGCCCGCGCCCCAGGCGAGGGCCAGCAGCGCGAAGACGACGCGCACGGTGCGCTCGCGCACGCCCAGGCGCACCGCCAGCCCGGCGCAGACCCCGCCGACCACGGCGAGGTCGGTCGCGCGGTTGAGGGGGCGCTGGGCCACCCCCGGGCGCGGGCGCGGGCCCGGGGGGGCGTCGGGGCGGGGGTGCGAAGCGGCCAAGGTCACGGGTCTCCTTCGCGTCGATTGTCCCACCGCGCGGTGGCGTTGTCACTGGGGGCAAACCCCGAGCCCCCAGGGGCGAATCGGGGTTATACCCGATGGTAAGGGCGCGCCGTCGTTCGTACGGTGGAGCCGTGGACGAGACCCCCAGCACCGAGCCCACCACCCCCGAGTCCGAGCCAGCCCCCCTGGCCGAACCGACCGCCGCCACCCCGCCCGCCGCGCCCCGGCTGCACCGCAGCTCGACCCATCGCGTGCTCGGCGGGGTGGCCGGCGGCTTGGGTGAGCGCTTCGACGTCGACGCCAACATCTTCCGCGTCGCCTTCGTCGTGTTCGCGATCCTCTGGGGGGTCGGCATCGCGATCTACCTCGCGATGTGGGCCATCCTGCCGCGCGACGGCGTCGCGCCCGCCGCCGCCGTCGAGCCCGCCGAAGGCCGCTCGCGCCTGCGAACGACGCGCAACACGCTGCTGACCGGCGCCGGCGTCGTCGTCGCCATCGTGCTGGCCCTCCTGCTCGTGGCGTCGATCGGCCACGGCCCCGGACCGCACGCGCTGCGCGGGCTCGTCGTCTTCTGGCTCATCCTGCTCGTGTTGCTCGCCTTCGTCGTGACGCGCGTCGCGGGCACCGGCCGGTCGATCTTCCGCGCGATCGGCGCGATGATCGCGACGGTCCTGGTGCTGCTGGTCATCGCGGGTGGGGCTTTCATGGCCTACCTGGCGTCGACCGGCGTCCCGTTCTCCGGCGGCATCGGCTCGCGGGCCTGGGCGCCGGTAGCCCTGACCGACGTCCAGCACAACTACCGCAACGGCATCGGCTCCGAGCTCGTCGACCTCAGCGGGGTCACGTTCCCGACGGCCGGGTACGTCGTGCACGCGTC
The DNA here is from genome assembly GCA_963820815.1 of uncultured Actinomycetota bacterium. GTDB lineage: Bacteria > Actinomycetota > Acidimicrobiia > Acidimicrobiales > RAAP-2 > RAAP-2. Next base: position 100,898 of record CAWGBL010000005.1, read on the forward strand.
AGTCGGCGTGGGCGTCCTGACGGTCGACGTGCCGGCGCGCGCGGTCGTCGACGTGCGCACGGCCGTGGGCGCCGGCAACGTCGAGTACGGCGCGCCGGCGCCGTGGGGCTTCCAGTTCCATCCCTTCAGCGAGATCCCGGCCGGGATGACGACCGCCGCGGCCGCGCGCGCCCCGCACCTCACGCTGGACTGCTCGGTTGGAGTCGGGAAGATCCGCATCCAGCGCGGGTGACCTAGAGGAGGCTGAGCTCCTCGTCGCCGGTCAGCCAGTTCTCGGGCCACTCCCGGTCGCCCCACCAGTCGAGGACGTCGGCCACCGACTCCTCGAGCGGGCGCAGGAAGAGGCCGGCGCCGATGGCCCTCGACGAGTCCATCGCCAGCGCGGTCTCGTCGCCCCCGAGGGACCAGAGTGGGAACTTGCCCTCCAGGCCCGCCGCGCGAACGCGCTCGGGGTCCACGACCTCGACGGTGGTGCCCGCCGGACCGACCTGGCCGGCGACCCGGCGGATCAGGTCGACGTACGTGGTCGCCGGGGTCGGGCCCGCGACGTGGAACTCGTCGACCACCCGGCGCGCCACCAGCCCGGCCACGAAGTTGGCCAAGTCGCGCGCGTCGACGTACTGCATCGAGCTCTGCTCGGGGCCGGGCACCGCGACCGCGCCGCCGCGGCGAGCGCGCTCGACCCAGTAGGGGAAGCGCAGGGTCCGGTCGTGCGCGCCGATCACGTAGGTCGGGCGAACGATCGTGACGTCGCCGAAGGCGGCGTGCCCGGCGCGCTCGGCGTCGGCCTTGAGCGGCCCGTAGGTCTCGCCGGTGATCGGGGCGTCGGGGTCGACGGCCCCCTCGGGGTGCAGCGAGGCCGTCGCCTCGGTGGCGCCGGGCCCGGCGGGGTCGGCGTAGGCCGAGATCGAGGAGACCTGCACGTAGTGGCCGGCGGACAGCCCCGACTCGGCCAGGCGCGCGACGTCGCTCGGGCGGTACGCCGTCACGTCCACGGTGGCGTCGAAGCTGCGCCCGGCCAGCGCCGAGAGGTCGCTCGCGCGGTCGCCGACCAGGCGCTCGACCTCGTCGGGCAGGTCATTGGCGGTGACCCCGCGGTTGAAGACCGTGACCTCGTGGCCCTGGCGCGCCAGGGCGAGCGCGATGGCGCGCCCGACGAACGCGGTGCCGCCGACGACGAGGGTCTTCATGGTCGCTCCTTGGGTCCCGGCCACCCTACGGGCCGGCCGGCGCGCCCGGCCCGCGCGGCGACGGGGCCGGGCCGCGCGACTCCCCGTCGGTAGGGTCGTGGAATGCCCGGCCTGCGGCTCGTCGCCAGCCGCGACCTCGGGGCGCTGGCCGACCACTGGGTCGCGCACCGCCCGCCCGGGGACCCGCTCGTTCGCGAGACGGTGGTGGTGCCCAACAAGGTCGTCGGCGACTGGTTCGAGCAGGCGGTGGCGACGCGCACCGGCGCGAACGGCGGGCGCGACGGGGTGGCGGCCAACCTGGACCTCCTCTTCGTGGCCGGGCTGCTCGGGCGCGCCCTCTACGGCGACGCCGCGGCGCTCGACGAGTGGGGCGCGGCGGCACTGGCGGTCGAGATCCACGCCGCCGACGCGCGCTGCTCGATGGGCGAGGCGCTGCGCCGCGGAGCGGCGCTGGCCGACCTGGTCGCCCTGCGCGGCGACGAGCTCGACGCGCACCTCGGCGCGGACCGCGCTGCCGAGCGCGCCGTCGTGAATCGGCGCGCCGCGCACGGGCAGCTCGCGCCGACCGAGCAGTTCGCCGCCGGCGCGCTCGTGCCGTCCGCGGGTCGCCTGACCCTCGTCGGCGCGCTGGCCTCGCCCTACGGCCCGCTCGCGCCCCGGGTCGTGCGCGCGCTCTCGGCCGGCGCGGACGTCACCCTCTACGCCGCCCTGGGCGCGCGCGAGCTGTTCGAGGCGCCGCGCGGCGCGCCCGAGGACCGGTCACTGGTCGAGCGCTGGGGCGCGCCGCTGGCCGCGCACCTAGCCCTGTGGCGCGAGCACGCCGGCTTCGACGACGAGCAGTGGCTCGACGGCGGCGGCGCCGGAGCGCGCGCCGACGTCCTCGCCGCGCTCGGCGGACGGTCCTCGGGCGAGGGCGAGCCGTCGGCGACCCCGTTCCTCGAGGTCCACTCGACGGTCGGCCTGGCCCGCCAGGTCGAGGTGGCGCGCGACGCGCTGCTGGGCGCGCTCGAGGCCTCGGGCCGCGCCCCGCACGAGGCCCGCGTCGCCGCGGTCGACCCGGGCGCCGCGGCGCCGCTGCTCGCCGCGTACTTCACGCCCAGCGCGGTCGAGGCCGACGACGCGCCGCGCCTCCAGGTCGAGGTGGCCGACCCGGCAGTGCCGCGCCGGTCCCTGCGCCTCGACGCCTTCGTGTCCGTCCTGCGGGCCGTCGGCGGCACGTCGACGCTTCACGACGTGGCCTCGCTCTTGACCGCTCCGTCGCTGCGCCAGGGACTCGGCCTGGGCGCCGACGAGGTCGAGCGCGTGGTGCGCCTGGGCGCGCAGGGCCGCGTCGGGGTGGGCCTCGACGCCGACGACGACGCGCGCGCCGGGGTCTTCGAGCCCGGCAGCGACGCGGGCACTTGGCGCCGGCTGCTGGACCGCGTCGCCCTGGCCACCTGCTTCGACCCCGGGGGCGGCGGGGAGGTCGCGCCCCTGGGCTCGGCCGAGGACCTCGCCGCCGCCGCCTCGGCGGCACCCCTGATTGGCGCCCTGGCCGCGGTGGCGCGCCGCGCGCGCGGCGCGCGGCCGCTCGACGAGTGGGTCGGGGACCTGAGGGCGCTGGCCGCGCTGATCGAGCGCGACGAGAGCGTGCGCGACCCCAGCCTCGACCGGCTCGTCGCGACCCTCGACCGGCTCGCGCCGTCGTCGGCGCGCGACGTCACCCTCGAGGAGGTGCGCGACCTGGTCGACGCCCTGTGCGCGGGCGGCGGCGGCGCGTCGCTGCTCGGGCGCGGCGGCGCGTCGATGGTGGGGCTCGCCGCGGGCGCGGCGATCCCCTTCGCGCTGAGCGCGGTCGTCGGCCTCGACGACGAGACCATGCCCGACGCGCGGCGCCGGGTGGGCGAGCTCGGCGAGTCGCGGCCGACCGACCCCGACCCGCGCGCCGAGCTGCGCGCCGGGCTGCTGCTCACGCTCGCGTCGACGTCCGAGCGCGTCCTGCTCTTCACCAGCGACCGGCGCGCGGTCGACGGCGTCGACCTGGACCCGGCGCTCGTGCTCGACGAGCTCGACGAGGCGCTGGCCGCGGGCGACCCCGCGCTGCGCGCGACGCGCCGGCGCCACCCGCGCCACGGCTTCTCGACCTCGCCCGACGCGAACGGCGACGTGGCCGAGCCGGGCGGGGTCGCCTTCAGCCTCGACCCCGCGCACGCCGTCGCGGCCTCGCGCCTGGCGCGCGCGCCCGCGCTCGACGACGACCTGCCACTCTTCGAGGTCGCCGGCGCGCCCCCGGACCCCGGGCCGGTCGACGTCGAGCAGCTCGTGCGATTCCTGCGCCGGCCTCAGAGGGTCTTCCTGCACGACGCCTTCGCCTCGGCGCGGCTGCCCGAGGCGGCGGCCGAGCGCGCCGACGCCCCGCCGGTCGCGGCCGGGACCCCGCTCGACCTCTACCCCTGGCGCGAGGGCGAGCTCGCCGCGGCGGTCGAGACCGGGGACGACCCCGTGGCGCCGGCGGGCCCGGACTCGGTCGTCGGCACCGTCGCCGCCGGCTGGCGCGCCCGCGCGCTCGAGGAGCTCGACGTGGCCGGGCTCGCGTCGTTCGCGCGCGCCCTGCGCGACGGGTTCGCCGTGGCCGGGGCGACGCGCTCGCCGGGGTTCGCCGCCCCGGCGGTGGTCGCCGGGGCGTCGCGCGACGTTGAGCGCGGGCCGCTGGGCGTGTACGACACCGCGCGCGGCCCGGTCCTCGTCGAGTTCACGCCGGCGCGCCGGTACGGCGCCCGGCTCGTCGGTCTGATCGCGCGCGCCGCCGTCGCCACCCTCGAGGCGCGACGCGCGGTCCCGGGCGTGCTGCTGCGCGCCCAGACCCCGGACGAGGCGCGGCGCCACCCGTCGCGCCGGCCGGTGCTGGTGGTGCGCTGGCGCCCGGGCGACGCCGTCGCCGACGCGGCGGGCCTGCTCGACGGGCTGATCGCGCTCTACGACGCCCGTCTCGAGCGGCTGCCCCTGCACGCGATGGCGACCGCGCTGGCCACCGACGAGCGGTTCGGCCCGCGCGGCGAGGCCGTCGTCGACGCGCCCGACCAGGAGTGGCTCACGAGGGGGTTCCGCGGCCGCGACGACCGGGGGGAGTCGCTCAGCCCCGAGTGCCGCCTGCTCCTGCCGCTGACCTACCGCGAACTGCGCGAGGCGCGCGGCGGCGAGTTCGTCGCCCAGTCGCGCGCGCTGACCCGAGCCCTGGCCGCGGTCGAGGTCGAGGCGACCGGGACCGACGGCCCCTGGCTCGACCTGGCGGAGGCCGGCGGTGGCTGAGTTCGACGTCGTGACCTCCGCGCTGCGCGCCGGCGCGGCCGACGCGGTGCCACGTCCGCTGGTCGTCGAGGCCGGCGCGGGCACCGGCAAGACGTGGACCCTGGCCCACCTGGCGACGCGCTTCATGATCGAGGACGGCGTCGAGCCCGACGAGGTCCTGATGGTCACCTTCACGCGCGACGCCGCGCGCGAGCTGCGCGGCCGGGTGCGCGCGCGCCTGGCCGAGGTGCGCGACTTCCTCGTCGCCGAGCGCGCTCCGCGCGACGCCGTCGAGTCGCACCTCGCGTCGCGCTGGGGCGCGGGCGCGGACCGCGCCGGCGACGCCCGGCGCGCGCGGCACTGCCTGGCCGGCCTCGACGGCCTGCACGCGCGCACGATCCATTCCTTCGCCGCGGTCAGCGTCGCGGGCGCCGCCGGCCGGGCCGGGGAGGACGCGCGGCTGTGGCGCCACGCGACCAACCTCGCGACGTCGCGCTGGGCCCTGGAGGAGCCGGGGCGCTTCGGCGCGTGGCGCGACGCGGGCGGCGAGCCGGTGCTCGACGCGGTCGTCCACGCGCTCTACGACGCCGGCGTGCGCCCGGGAGCGCCGGCGCCGACGGTGCGCGTCCTGCCCGAGGTCGACGGCGACGGGCCGGACGACGCGCTCGCCGCGACCCAGCGCGACCTGGCCCTCGAGGTCGTCGAGCGCTACGTGGAGCTCGCGCGGCGCGCCGGCCGGACGTCGTTCGCCGACCTGCTGGTCGCGCTGGCCGGCCGAATCGACCAGCGCGACGCGGCGCGCTTCCGCGACGAGCTGCGCTCGAGCTACCGGGTCGTGATGATCGACGAGTTCCAGGACACCGACCCGCTGCAGTGGCACGTGTTCCGCTGGCTGGCTTCGCCGACGCGCCCGACACCCGGCTGGTGGTCGTCGGCGACCCCAAGCAGGCGATCTACGGCTTCCGTTCGGGGTCGGTCGAGACGTTCCTCGACGTGGCGGCGGCCGCGCGCGGCGCCGGCCAGGCGACGGCCACGCTCTCGACGAGCTACCGGTCGACCCCGGGGCTGGTCGACGCGCTCAACCGCCTCTTCGCCGGCGCCGACTTCCACTACCGCCCCGGCGACGCGGCGGGCGGGCCGCGGATCGCCTTCAGCGCGGCCGACGCCGCGCGCGACGACGCCCCCAGCCCGCTCGGAGCGATCGACCCCGCCGCGCTGCACCTGCGCGTCGCGCCGTACTCGGGCGACGCGCAGCGCAAGGTCCTCGACGAGGTGGCCGACTACGTCGAAGTCGCTCGCGCGGCCGGCGTGGCGTACCACGAGATCGCGGTGCTGTGCCGGTCCAACGCCGAGTGCGACTCGGTCCAGCGCCACCTGGTGCGACGGCGCCTGCCGGCCGTCACGTCGAGCGGGCCGTCGATCTTCGAGTGCGAGGCCGCGGCCCAGCTGCGGACCCTGCTGGTGGCCGTGGAGTCGCCCGAGGACGCCGGGCTGACCGAGGGCCTGCGGGCCACGTGGTTCCGCGGGCCGGCCGCCGCCGACCCGGCGAGCGCCGAGCTCGGTGCGGCGCTCGCCGCGCTGGCGCGCGAGCTCTCGGCCGGCGGGGTCGCGGCGGTCGCGCGCTTCTGCCGCAGCGCCCGGGTCGTCGACGCGGTGCTGGGCGCGCGCGACGGCGAGCGCCACCTGACCGACCTCGGGCCACCTCTGCGAGCTGATGGGCGCGGAGTGCCACGGGCTGCGCTCGGCGACCCCGGTCATCGACTGGCTCGACGGGACGTCGCGGGCCGAGGCGGCCGACGAGGCGACGTCGAGCCGGCGCCTGGAGACCGAGAGCGACGCGGTGCGGGTGCTCACCGTCCACAAGTCCAAGGGCCAGCAGTGGCGCGTCGTCCTGCTGCCCTTCGTGCGATCGGGCTTCAGCGCGGTGCGCCGCGACACGCTGGTGCGCTGGCTCGAGGGGGGCGCGACGCACATCGACGCGGGGTCGGGGTTCAACTGGGGCGACGAGGCGTCGGTGCGCGACCGCGTCGACCGTGCCGAGGCGGCCAGCGCCGGCGAGGGCCGGCGACTGGCCTACGTCGCGGCCACGCGCGCGCGCGACGCGGTCGTGCTGTGGTTCACGATGCCCAACCGGACCCCGCTCGAGGGCGAGCTGGCCCGGCTCCTCTTCGACCGCGAGGGCGACCCGTCGCGCGTCGTCAACCGCACGCTGGCCGAGGTGCGCCACCGCTACGTCGGCGCCGGGTGGGCCGCGAAGCGCGAGGCCGCCGTCGCGGCGGCGCTGCGCGACCCGGTCGACGCGCTGCGCGCGAGCCTCGCCGGCGCGGCCACGATCGCGGTGATGGCCGTGGGCGACGAGGTCGCGCCCGCCGGGACCGGCGCCCCCGAGCCCGCGGGCGAGCCGGCGCGCTGGGTGGCCGGCGCCGCGCCGCGCGCCGCGCTCGAGCGGCGTCGCTGGTCCTACAGCGCGGTGGCCGCCGCGCTGCGCGCCCACGACGTCGACGTCGACGGGCACGGGCGCCGACGAGTCGGGCGCCGACGAGGCCGACGACGCCGTGCGCGACGACGTGGCCGGCGCCTTCGGCGGCCTGGCCGGCACGCGCCTCGGCGTGCTCGTGCACGAGGTGCTCGAGGCCGTGGTCGGCCACGGCGCGACGCTCGACGCCGCGCTGGAGCGGGCCTGGGCCGCGCGGCGGCTGGGGCGACGCGCCCTCGGCGGACGTCGCGCGCAGCGTGCGCTCGGCGCTGGCGCGCCCGGTCCCGGCGTGGGGCGGGGCGAGCCTCGCGGACCTCGCGCGGGTCCGACGTCGCGGCCGAGCTGCGCTTCACCCTGGCGCTGGGCGAGCGCCCGGGCGACCGGCTGGTCGCCGCGGCGCGCGCGGTGTCGCGCCTCGACCGCTCGGGGGAGGGCGACGGGCTCTTCGCCGACTACTTCGCCGCGCCCGAGACCCTGCGCCGACCTGGCCACCGAGGGGTTCCTCGTCGGCAGCCTCGACCTCACGCTGCGCGCGGGCGGGCGCTACCGGGTGGTCGACTACAAGACCGACCGCCTGCCCGGCGCGACGCGGCCCCACGAGCCGGCGAGGCTGCGCCGCCACATGGCCGGGGCCCACTCCCCCTCCAGGCGCTCTTCTACGCCGTCGCGCTCCACCGGCTGCTGCGCTCGCGCCTGGCGGGCTACGTCCCCGACGCGCACCTGGGCGGGGTCGACTACTTCTTCGTGCGGCGCCGCCGACGACGCGAGCGCCAGCCGGGCGACGGCGTGCTCACGTGGGCGATCACCCCGGCCGCGGTCGTCGCGGCCTCGGACGCGCTGGGCCGCGATGGCTGAGCGCCGCCGCCCCGAGGAGTTCCTGGCCGAGGTCCTGCGCGCGCCGGTTCGCCCCCGTCGGGCGGGGCCGACGGGACGATCGCACGCCTCGCGCGCGCGCTCGCCCTCGACCACGTCGCGCTCGTCCTCGACGACGCCGACCGCGCGGCGCGCGCGAGCCGAGGCTGTGCGAGGCGGTGGGCGTCGACGACGCGGTCGCGGGCGCCGGGCCGCCACTGGTGAGCGTCGGGGGCCGCTACCTCTACCCGCGCCGGCTGGCCGCGGCCGAGCAGCGCGTCGCCACGCGCGATCCTCTCGGCGCGTCGGGCGGGCTCGACGCGCTGCCCGGGCTCGGCCCCGAGCGCCGTCGCCGACGCGGCGCGCGCCGTCGGCGCGGAGCTGGCCGCGGCCGGCACCCCGGCGCCCGCGCTCGCCGACGCCGCCGGCCGCGCGCTCGACCGGCGCGTCTCCTTCGTCACCGGCGGGCCCGGCGCCGGGCAAGACCTGGCTGGCGGCGCGGGTGCTGCGAGTGCTCGACCGGGCCCTGGCCGAGGTCCGGGGCGTCGGGCCACGGTCGCCCTGGTCGCGCCGACCGGCAAGGCGGCGCGGCGCCTCGGCGAGGTCGTCGACGCGCTCGAGGCCGAGTCGCCAGTTCGCGCGCCTGCGGCGCGATCGGCCGCGCGAGGGCTCGCTGCACCGGCTGCTCGGCGCGTCGCCGCACGCCCCGGGGCGGTTCGCGCCGATCCACCACGACGTGGTCGTCGTCGACGAGGTCTCGATGGCCGACCTGCCCGATGCTCGACCTCCTCGTGCGCGCGAGCGAGTCGCGGCCGTCGCGCCTCGTGCTCGTGGGCGACCCGGACCAGCTGGTGTCGGTCACGGTCGGCGCGGTCCTGGCCGACGTCGTGCGCGACGAGGCGCGCGACGACGCGCTGGTCACCCGGCTGACCGAGGTCCACCGGACCGATCGGCCGGCGGTGCTCGCGCTCGCCGACGCGGTGCGACGCGGCGACGCGCCGGCCGCGCGCGCGGCGCTCGCCGGCCCCGACGCGGCGCTGGTGGGGCCGGCGCGCGTCGAGTCGGTGCTGGCCGAGGCCGACGCGGCCTGGTCGGTCGTGGGCGGGCGGCCGCGCGCGGCGACGCGCCGGCCGGCCTCGAGGCGTCGCGCGCCCTCGCGGTCCTGTGCGCGCACCGTGAGGGACCCGGGTCGGTGCAGTGGTGGAACGCCGCGCTGCGCTCGCGAGCGCGCCGTCGCTCGCCCGCGCCGCCCGGCGAGGCGCACGCCGCGGGCGACCCGGTCCTCGTCACCCGCAACCAGCCGGCGCTGGGCCTGGCCAACGGCGACCTGGGCGTCGTCGTGGACGTCGACGGCCGGCGGCGCCTCTGCTGGAGCGGCGGTCGTTCCCGGTCGGCGCGGTCGGCTTCACCGAGCCAGCCTGGGCGCTCACCATCCACAAGTCCCAGGGCAGCGAGTTCGACCGCGTCGTCGTCGCGCTGCCCGACGCGTCGTCCCCGCTGCTCAGCCGCCAGCTCCTCTACACCGCGGTGACCCGGGCGCGCTCCTCGGTCACGGTCGTCGCCGACGAGCGCGCGCTCGACGCCGCGGTGGCCACCGAGGTCGAGCGCGTCTCCGGGCTGACCTGGCGCCTGGGCCGCTAGCCGAGGCGCTGGGTCAGCAGGCGGGTGAGCGACGTGGCCGCGCCCGGCGTGATCAGCCGGCGAGAGCGCAGGACGTAGAGCGGCTCGACCCAGTCGGGCTCGAACTTCGAGCGGAACCGGTTGATGTTGCTGAAGTGGTACCGGTGGTCGAAGTAGCGGACCACCAGGTCGCCGAGCACGCCGAGGGGGGTGCTCGGGCCGGGTGGTGCCGTCGGGGTGGTGGAAGGCGAGCGGGCCGTTGGTCGCGTACTCGTAGCCCTCGTCGCGGAAGGTGTCGAGCGCCAGCGCCATCGCGCCCTCGAGCGCGCCGCGCGGCGCGTCGGGCTCGCGCACCGGGTCCTGGAGGTACCACGCGCGCGCGTTGATCGGCGTGCAGGTGACCGAGGCGACGACGCCGCGCTCGCCCTCGCACACGAAGTAGCGCCGGTCGGCCATGAGCTCGGTGAAGTCGTTGCGCAGGAACGAATCGGTGCGCCGGACCGGGCGCTCGGCCTTCCAGGCCGCCTCGACCGCGGCCAGCGCCGCCCAGTCATCGGCGCGCTCGAGCGGCCGGGCCTCGCGCCAGGAGTGGCCGAGGCGCAGCGCGTGGCTGCGCGCCCAGCGCACCTTCTGGCGCCGGCCGCCGGTGATCGACCAGGCGCGCAGGTCGAAGAAGCACTTCGTTCCGCCCACGCCGGGCGAAGGCCGAGCGCCGCGCCCGCGCGCATGGACGGCTCGTCGACGACCGCGCAGATCAGCGTGCGCCGGGTGCGCCGCGCGAGGTCGGTGACGGCCGCGAGCAGCGTGGCCCGTTCGGGCTCGGGCCCGACGAGGGGGTGCGCCACAGGAAGATCACGTGGCGGGTCTCTACATACACGACGAAGGCGGTGCGCGACTCGTTCCACAGCGCGCGCCACGGGTCGGGCCCGACGCTGGACCACTGGCCGGCCTCGGCGCCGTGGCGCTCGAGCAGGGACCGGCGCTCGGCCCGCTCGTCGTCCTCACCCACGCCGGGCGGCGGGCAGGGCCTGGAGGTCCATGGGTGTCCTGGTTAGCACGGGGGGCGCGGCGGGACCGCGCCACCGCGCGCGCCGCCGCTAGACGCGGTGGAAGCCCTTCGAGCGGTGCGGTGGGCGCCGCTCAGGACCTTGAAGGTCGCGGTCGTGCCCTTCTGGCAGATCGTGGTCAGGGTGGTGGTGCGTCACCGGCGGCGGCGCCGGCGCCGCCGGGGCGGGCGACGTGAAAGCGCTCACCGGGGCCGAGGACCCGCCCGGGCCGTTGGCGACGACGGAGATCCCGTAGGAGTCGTGGGCGCTCACGCCGCCGAAGCTGCAGGACGTCGACGTGGTCGTCACCGTGAACGACGACGGGGAGCCGTAGCCGAAGTCGAGCGTGCAGGTGTAGGACGTCGCGCCGGCGACCGGCAGCCACGAGCCCGTCAGCTCGCCCATCCCCTGGGACACCGAGAGCCCCGTCGGCGAGCCCGGGATCGCCGCGGTCACGACGACGTTGTCGACCCACACGGGCAGGTAGTAGAGGGTGTTGCACGGTGGCCACGCGCACGACCGCGCTCTGCCCGGCGAAGGCGGCCAGCGACGCCGAGAAGGTGGCCCACGGCTGGCTCGCGCTCGCGGAGCCGTGCTCCTCGTCGACGAGCGTGGCGAGGATGTCGCTCGGTGCCAGCGAGTCGGCGAGGCCGAGGCCTTCATGACGTCGACGACGAGCCACTGGTTGCTCGGCCCAGGAGATGTCCCACGGGCTCGACCCGTTGAGCGACCAGGTCCCGGCCTCGTTGTTCCAGGCCAGGCTCATCGAGACCGTGCCGCCGGCGGGGACCGTGAAGGGGTTCGACACGAGGAAGCCGCCCGACACGCTGTTCATGTCCCACAGGGCGTCGTCGGACCCGTCGACCGGGGCGAAGACGTCGCCCGTGCCCGAGGAGTGGCCGGTGCTGGTGACGCCCCAGCCGCCCGAGCCCTGGTGTCCCAGCTCCAGCCCGGCGAGAAGCTGCCCGACTCGAAGCTGCCGTTGACGACCACGTTGGACGGCGTCGCCGACGTCGGGCCCGCCGCCAGCACGGCGAGGGCCGTCGTCACCAGGGCCAGCGCCCCGAAGCGGCTGGCGCGCGCGCGAGCGCTCGCGTGCTGAGCGGTTGAACAGGGAAGCCACGTCACCCTCGCCTTCGGTCTGATCGGGGCCGCGTACGCGTAAACCCCGGCGAGGAGTCTAGGCCCGGCGCGGCCGGCGCGGCGGGACAACCACGTCGCGCGCTCGAGGGACGTCGGGCCGGCGGCGCGCGGGCGCCGTGATAGGTTGCCCCGAACTTCGCGCGTCCGGGGGGTGCCGATGGCGGTTATCGACGAGGGGCGCGAGCACACGCTCAAGTCCGGCGCGCTCAGCCTGTTCGACTCCGCGTCATGGGGGTCGCGGGCTCCGCTCCGGCGTACTCGATCGCGGCCACCACGACGGCGCTCTTCGGGACCGTGCTCTACGGCGGGGCGGCCGCGCTGCTCTACTGTGGCATCTTCATGTTCGGGATCGTGTTCGCGTTCAGCTTCCTGTCCAGCCGCGACGCTCCCACGCCCGGCGCCGCCTACTCTTGGGTCCGCCGGGCACTCCATCCGATCCTCGGCTATCTCTCGGGCTGGGCGTTGGTCGTCTCGGCGCTCCTCTTCATGGTCGTCGCCACCTTCCCCGGCCGGGGCGAGCGTCATCAGCCTCTTCTCCCGGCCGAGGCGCCCGGCACCACCCTGGCGACCACGTCCTCGGCGCGGTCTTCTTCCTGCTTATGGTCGCTGCGGTCGCCGCCGGCGTCACGGTCACGGTCAAGGTGCAGATCATCATGTCGACCGTCGAGGTCGCGCTCCTGCGTGCTCTTCGCGCTCTGGCGTTCTTCCACGCGCCCCACGTCACCAGCTTCTCGTGGCACTGGTTCTCACGATGTCGGTCTTCCACGCCCACGGCTCGCGGCGGGTTCGTCGCCGGGTGCCCTGCTTGCCGCGTTCTTCTACTGGGGATGGGACGTCACCGCCAACCTCAACGAGGAGACCAAGGCGCCGCCCACTGGGTCTCGGCTGGGTCGGCGTGCATCGGTCGTCACGTTGTGCGTTCTTGCTCTTCGAGGTCTTCACCGTCGGGTCGCCGACCTCGTCCTCACGCCAGGCTAGCTCCCAGGACCCCAACAACTCGTCGACATCCTCGCGGTGCCTGGGCCAGGCGGTGTGGCACGGCTGCGGCGGCAAGCTCTCGTCGTGCCGGTGCTGCTCTCGACGGTCGCGACACTCGAGACCACCCTCATTCAGGTGACTCGCACGCTCTTCACCATGGGGCGTGACAGCACGCTGCCGGCCGGGGCTGGGGCACGATTCCCGCGGTGCGCCAGACCCCCATCGTCGCCACGGCCATGGTGGCGGGTCTCTCGCTGCTGCTCTTCGTCGGGAGTCCGAGTACGTCGGGTCGGTGTCGGACTATCCTCAGCGACGGCTTCAACGCCATCGGGCTGCAGTACTCTGCATCTACTACGGCCTCGCCGGTCTCGCCGTCGTCATCCTGTACCGGCGCCGCCGGTCCATCATGCTGCGGTGGACGGCTTCTGGATCGATCCGACGCCCGTGACGAACCGCCAGTTCAAGGCGTTCGTGAAAGCGACCGGCCACACAACCACCGCCGAAATCACGCCCGACCCGAAGAATTATCCGGGCGCGCTGCCGCACATGATCTATGCGGGTTCGCTGGTGTTTACGCCGCCGTCGCACGCCGTCGACCTCCGCAACTGGGGCGAGTGGTGGCAATTCATGAAGGGCGCCGACTGGCGGCACCCTTATGGGCCGAAGAGTAACATCAACGCATCGGACAATGATCCCGTCGTGCATGTGTCGTTTGCGGACGCCGCCGCCTATGCGGCCTGGGCGGGCAAGGAATTGCCGACGGAGGCCGAATGGGAATTTGCCGCGCGCGGCGGGCTCGACGGCGCCGAATACACCTGGGGCAACGAATTCACGCCCGGCGGCAAGCAGATGGCCAACACCTGGCAGGGCAAGTTTCCGCACGAGAACCTGAATCTCGACGGCTACGAGCGAACCTCACCGGTGAAGGCATTCCAACCAAATGCCTACGGTGTTTACGACGTGATCGGCAATGTCTGGGAATGGACCACAGACTGGTATGCCCAAATGCACACCGCCGACCGACCTAAAGCCTGCTGCGTTCCGGAAAATCCGCGCGGTGGCATTGAACAGGAAAGCTACGATCCCGCGCAGCCGCAGATCAAGATCCCGCGCAAGGTGATCAAGGGCGGCTCGCATCTTTGCGCGCCGAATTACTGCCGGCGCTACCGCCCGGCCGCGCGCCATGCGGAAATGGTGGACACATCGACCAGCCACCTCGGATTCAGGTGCGTGAAGCGAAAGACCAAGTCCTAAACCGGATGATGGCAGACCGCCTCGATCCGGTTGCCATCGGGATCGCGCAGGAACGCGTCGTAATAGGCGGCTCGACCATTTGAAGCAAGCGCGTGCTTCAGTTACTATTGATCGGGTCAGGTGCCGTCTTAATTTCCGTTCGAGCCCCATCAATAATCGCGCCGTCATTTGAAGAAATCGCCAATGTCGCGTCCCGCCCGGCACCCACTGCATTTCGCCCTGGCCTGTATCGCCGCCTGCGCCTTGGCCTTGTCTCCCCTGCCCTCGCGGGCCGCGCCGGACGCGCGCATCCACGAGCTGGCGCAGCAGGAAAAGCCCCGCTGCTCGATACGCTGCGCGACCTGGTGTCGATCGAATCGGGCAGCGGCGACCGCGAGGGCCTGGCACCGGCTCGCCGGCGTTGATCGCGGAACGCCTGACGCCGCTCGGCGGCAAGGTCGAGATCGTCGAGCCGGCCGACATCTACCGGATGGTCGACACGCCGCGCGAAGCCCGGCACGATGGTGCGCGCCGAGTTCACCGGCACCGGCACCGAGGAAGATCCTGCTGATCGCGCACATGGACACCGTCTATCTGCGCGGCATGCTGCGGAGCAGCCGTTTCGCATCGACGGCGACCGCGCCTATGGCCTCGGCATCGCCGACGACAAGCAGGGCATCGCCGTCATCCTGCACGCGCTGGCGATGCTGAAAGCGCTGGACTTCGACGACTACGGCACGCTCACCGTCCTGATCAACGGCGACGAGGAGGTCAGTTCGCCTGGCTCGCGCGCACCTGATCACGAAGCTCGGCGGCGAGCACGACGCCGTGCTGTCGTTCGAAGGCGGCGGCGGCGACGGACCGACCATGCGCTGGCCACCAGCGGCATCGGCTCGGCGTACGCTCACGGTGAACGGCCGGGCCTCGCACGCCGGCACCGCGCCCGACCGCGGCGTCAACGCCCTCTACGAGCTGTCGCACCAGATGCTGCAAATGCGCGACCTGTCGCGAGCCCGACCTCGGGCCTGAAGCTGAACTGGACGCTCGCCAAGGCCGGCATCAACCGCAACGTGATCCCGGCCGGCCGACGGCGCAGGCCGACGTCACGCGCGCTGACGGTCGTCCGATTTCGACGGCGCATCGAAGCGACGCTCCGCGAGACGCATCAAGAACACAGCTCGATCCCCGACACCAAGGTCGCAGGTACGTTCGAGCATGCGCCGCCCGCCGCTGGAGGCGACGCCCGCCTCGCGCCGCGCTCGCCGCGCACGCGCAGCGATCTACGCGGAACTCGGCTGGACCTCAAGGTCGCCGACGTGGCGACCGGCGGCGGCACCGACGCCGCGTTCGCCGCGCTGAAGACCACGGCGCCCGTCATCGAGGGTTTCGGCCTGCGCGGCTTCGGCGCCCACTCGAACGACGCCGAATACGTCCAGTCGAATCGAGCCGCGGCCTTTATCTGGCCGCGCGCATGATCATGGATCTGTCGCAGGACAAGGTGAAATGAGACTGCTGCAGCGTGATTTGCCGTCCTGAGGCTCACCGCATCGTCGCGAGCTGGACCGCGAGCGCACACGCCCGGTCGTACTCGTCGAGATTGATCCACTCGTCGATCGTGTGCGGCTCGTTCTGCCCGGCGCCGAAGGTCACGGTCGGAACACCGTGGCGGACCATCCAGTTCGCATCGAGCCCGCCATTGGCGGCGCGGATGGTCGGCGCTGCCGCCGATGCCGGACACGGCCGCGACCGCGCGCTTGACCACGGGCAGGCTGTCCTTCATGCGGAACGGATAGTAGTCGGTCTCGGCCTTGAACTTGACGCGGCCTGACTTGCCATCGCTGTTCTTGACGCGCTTTGCGGCCTTCTCGAACGCCGCCTTGTAGGCCTTGGTGATCTCCTTGAAGAACTTGCTGTCGTGGCTGCGGCTTTCGCCGCGCACGTGCACATAGTCGGTGACGACATTGGTGGCGTCTCCGGCCGGCCGGCCGTCGCCGCCGGTGACGGGGCCGACATTGCTCGTGCCCTGCCGCTTGCCTTTCACCACCTTGCCGAACCAGCCGCCGGCCTTCACGTCGGCGAGCGCGAGCGCAAGGATCATGGTCGAACTGATGCCGCGCTCCGGTGCGACGCCGGCATGCGAGGCGCGGCCGAAAATCTCGACCTGCCAGCGATCCGCGCCGACGGCGCCGATGGTGACATTGGAGGCAGAGCCGCCGTCGTAGTTGAAGGCCATGACCGGCGAGCCGAGGTCTGCGGTCTTGACGTGGCGCGCGCCCCATAGCCCGCTCTCCTCCCGCACGCAGAACAGAAGCGTGATCGGCGGATGATCGAGCTTCTGCTTCGCAAGCTCGGCCGCCAGCGTGACGAGAACGCCGCAGCCGGCGCGGTTGTCGCCGCCGAGCGCGGTCTTCGCCTCATTGACGATCTTGCGGCCGGCAAGCTTCGGCTTCGCTCCGGCGCACAGCGGCACGGTGTCCATGTGGGTCATGAACATGATCCGCGGCTGGTTGTGCATCGCGCCGCGGCCGGGCAGATCGACAATGAGGTTGCCGGTCTCCGTCGGCACAGGAATGCGTGTGTTGGCGTCGTCGAGGCGGATCGCGTCCGCCGGCACGCCGCTTTCCTGCAGCGCCGCGATGAGCTCGCGCCCGATCGCTGCCTCCTTTCCGGTCACGCCCTCGACGGCGAGGAAGCGCATGAGGCGGTCAGTGGCGGCTTGAGCGTCGACAGGCATGACGAAATCCTTTGATGAGCGGAGCTTGTGAGCATCCTTCGCGGCGCCTTGCTTCGCAAGGCTCCACAAGAGCCGGCTGAGGATAATTTGGGGCCCGGAGCAGCGTTACAGTAACACCCAGTAACCTGTCAGTGATGCTCACGAAGCTGCAACGTCTAAATTGAGTGCACTCTCACAGCAATTGCGTACAAATGGCAGTCCGGTCGGTCCTTGCTCATCACAGATAAAATAAGCTTGCCACCTGATAGAGTGCAAAGGCCAGCTGGCCTATCATGACGACCAATGCAATCGCGAAGAGATAGAAGCCGTAATACATTGCCGCTTCACCCCAAAAGTCGAGGAAGGTTTACGCGGAAACAAGGCTCGTTACTTGCACTGATGATTCGCTAACATGAGTCAGCTCTGAATCGGCGTCAATCAGATTTTGGCTTTTCTTTGCATGGTTGAGAATGGTGAGTTTTTTTTGCCACGCGCGAATGAAGCCGTTCACATATGGCCCTGGGAGATCGACCATCTCCTCAGCTCTTGAGTAGCGGAGTTCCGCCTGAGGTGGTCGAGCCCGCGATGCCGTAATAGTTCACGCGGCCAGTATCTTGAACCCCCACCACACAAAAGCGATGGCAGTGACGATGCAGGCAGCCATCAGGGCGCGCTCCAGGACATGGATCTTCATTGTTTCCATCCCGTTTTCTTCACCACCCCGCGCGGAAGGTATGCGATCCACAATGTGTCAGCAACTTTGGGTTTGCCGAAAGAACGAGCTCGAAGCCATGGAATCCCTGCACTTTGGCATCACGTAACTTACTTGACGCGCCCTTGAACCTTTCAGGTTGTCGCAGAAGCGCTGCGCGGAGACCGCGGACCAGCCCAGGCGCTGGCTGTCTCGGAGACAAGTTGCGTATTTTCCATCCAGGCAAACCTGAAGTGTTATGCCCGTGGGGCCGGTCTTTGTTGCCAGTGTACCATTGCAGGCCGCGTTAGCGACACCGGGAACACAAGCAAGCAGAATGGCCATGACAACAGCCTGTGCAACAGAGCGCATGAAATCCCCGCCGCTATTTTGAATATTGTAGCACGCAACCGGCAAGGACGTCATCACCGCACGGCCAAAGTGAGCGGGAATTGCGGTCACGGTGCACTCAATCGCGCATCGCAGGCGACAGACCAAGTGCTCACCGCAATTCTCGATATTCGAAGCCGCTGCGCACTATCGGCCGACGACCCTCAGCACGTCGTCGAAATATTCGGAGCGACCGATAAAGGACTCGTTGTCCTCGATAATGATGAGCTTGACGTTGCGCAGCGCTGCAAGGTTGTTTTCCCCCAGGTTTCTCTGTAGTTCGCGATAGGGAACGCCGCCGAACCGCCCCAGCCTGGCATAGTAATAGAGGTTGAGAGCGGAGAGGCAGTTGTGCTCGATCAGAATACTGGCGGGCAGATGGCCAAAACTGCTGCCGACAATCGCCGCGTCCAGCGTTCGCGCGCTCCCCTGCTCGCACGGGGGCGATCGAACATAAGTCACCTTCGGCGTCAGGTAGCCGAGCGGCGGAAAGAACACGTTGAGCAGATCGGCCAGTTCCCGATCGGCACCGCCGGCCGGCCGCGACAGCGTATAGGTGAAGGTGAACGGCGGCACGATCTCACGGCCGGCCTGGGCGTTGATTTCCCTCACCAGGGCGCTCACCACCAGCGCGCCACCGAGATCATTCCAGTGCTCTCCGCCCTGCGGAAACAGGTCGACGTCGTAACGTCCCTTGAGCGCGTGGATCAGGCCAGCGCCATCCAGGACGTTGATGCCGGAATTCTTGAGCGCGTTGACATATTGCGGAACGAGTTGCACCCGCGCCGCCGGCGTGCTCGGGCAGGAAACGCGGTCGAGGAAAAGCTCCGGCAAATGCGCTGCCTTCGAGGGCGAGACGATATAGACAAATACGCTGCCGCGCTCACGATAATAGTCTTGGATCGCCCTGAGCTTCGGGATGATCCCGGCCGCAAGCCTGCCCCCTGGCCCTCGGTCCGGGAACAATACTCGTCCAGATAGTTTTGGCCGATCAATTGCTCCTTGCTGCCGCTCACGACCTGCGGCGCGGTCAGAGCGCCGAACAGTTCGTAACGGATCTCGTTGTTGATCCGGATCAAAAGCGGCCGGAAAGCGAAGGCTTCCGTCAGCCGGCTTGCCACAGCCTTCTGAAAACTGCCGTCGCGCAGCGACGACCAGGACATGGTGACCGGCGCTTCGAGGGTGACGCCGCCGAGCTTCGGCCCGATCTTGATCTCCCGGCTCGGCGCTACGGCCAGATTCCAAGCAGTGACGAGCGGCAGCAGCGCCAGCGCCGCGCCGAGCAGCAGGCGCGGTATCGGGCGTGTGAGGGCAAGGCGGTTCATCCGTCAAAACCTGAAATAGATGAAGGGCTGGAAGGGAACGGCAAAGGCCCGCGCCAACGCCAGGACATAGATCAGGACCAGCGCAGCGACGGTCACCCATCTGAACCAGGCCATTTGCTCGTGCGCGCGTGCCAGCAAGGGATAAAGCGGCGTTGCCGGAAACAGCGAAACCAGCGCCCCGATGAAGAGCGTGAACGGCACCTCGGCCGGTATTTCCAGCGCCGCGCTTCCCTGCGACATTCCGAACAATGCGCCGAGGAACGGCAATAGTTGCGACGGCTGCTCACAGCGGAACAGCGCCCATCCGATCATGACGATGAACAACGTGACTGTTGTGGCGACGATGCGGCCGCAACGCTGCAACGTGTCGAGCAGAAACATCCGGTCGAGCGTCAGGAACAGTCCGTTATAGGCACCCCACAGCACGAAATTCCAACTGGCGCCATGCCACAGCCCGGATGCGAGAAAGCAGATCCAGAGATTCAGATAGGTGCGAGCCTCACCCTGGCGATTGCCGCCGAGTGGACGGTATAGATAGTCGCGAATTCCAGGTGGTCAGGGAGATATGCCAGCGCCGCCAGAATTCCGTCAGCGATTGCGAAACATAGGGCGCATTGAAGTTCTCCCTCAGGCGAAATCCGAGCATCCGGGCCAGCCCGATCGCCATGTCGGAATAGCCGGCAAAATCGAAATAGATCTGTACGGCAAAACAGGCGAGGCCCAGCCAGGCATAGGATGCGCCGAGGTTCGCGGGATCGGCCGAGAACACCCGATTGGCGAATGCGCCGAGCGGATCGGCAATCAAGAGCTTGCGTCCGAGACCGCGCGTAAAGCGGAGAAAGCCGTCGCCGAAATCGCTCCACTGAATCGGGCGGCGGCGCCGCGATCTGATCCCTCATCTCATGGTATTTCAGGATCGGACCGGCCAGCAATTTTGGAAAGAAAAACACGAACAGGGCGTAGTCCCACACCGTCGCCGCAGGCTGGGAAACGCCGCGATAGGTATCGACCAGATAGGTGATCTTCTCGAACACGACGAACGAGACGCCGATCGGGAGCGCGATGTGCAACAGCGGCAACAGGTGCGGACCGAATGGCGAAAGCAACGCGTTGAAATTGCCGAGAAGAAAATCGGCATATTTGTAGACAATCAGCATGCCGAGATTGCCTGCAATCCCAACCGTGAGGGCGAGCCGACGTGACCGGTGCGGCACCTTGTCGTTGAGGTAAAATGAAAGAGCGTAATCCGCCGTGGTCGAAAGCAGCAGCACCAGGACGAATACCGGCTCGCCCCAGAGATAGAACAGCACGCTGGCGATCAACAGCGCTGATTTCTTCGTGCCCGAAGCCGTCGCCAACAGATAAAGCGCGTAGAACGCCACAAAGAACGTTACGAACGATGGTTCGTAGAACAGCATTGAAGGAACTCAACAGGGAGATGAGAAGCAGGATACAGGGAAATACAAGCGGGATCATCGACGAAGCGAAATCCGGGTTCAAGCCCGACAATGTTCGGCAGGAGCCGCATCAGATGGCGCGATGGCAAACCGCCCCGATCCGGTGGCCATCGGGATCGCGCAGAATTACGGTCCAGCGCGGTCACCGTCATCGATGCCGTAGTCGCTCGCCATCCGCAAGAACTCACGATGCCAGCGCGACCCGGATCATCCGGGCGAGATCGGAGCTGAGGTAAGGCTTCGGCAGCAGCAGCACGCCGGCGTCGAGGCGGCCATGATGGACGATGGCGTTCTCCGTATAACCGGACGTATAGAGCACCTTGAGTTCCGGGCGCCGTTTCAGCGCCTCGGTCGCGAGCTGCCGGCCGTTTAGTCCGCCGGGCATTATCACGTCAGTGAACAGCAAATCGAAGCGTTCGGGACCATCAATGATGGCCAGCGCCTCGGCGGCATTGCCGGCGGCCATCGTCCGGTAGCCGAAACGGCTGATCTGCGTCACGACGTATTCGCGGACCAGCGCGTCGTCCTCGACAATCAGGATGGATTCGTCGCCGTGCTCGCTCCCCGAGATGCCAGCCTCGGCGGCCAGCGCGTCCGGGACACCCGCCGCCGCCGGCAGGTAAAGCTTCACGGTGGTGCCGTGGCGCTCTTCGCTGTAGATCTTGATGTGTCCGTTCGACTGTTTGACGAAGCCGTAGACCATGCTGAGACCCAGCCCCGATCCCTTTCCGACCTCCTTGGTGGTGAAGAACGGTTCAAACACCTTGTCGAGCAGGCTGCCGGGGATTCCCTCCCCTGTGTCGCTCACCGCGATCATGACGTAGTTGCCCGGCTTGAGCTCGCTGGTCATGCTGGGGTAGTTCTCGTCGAGCACGACATTCCTGGTTTCGAGCGTCAGCTTGCCGCCATCAGGCATGGCGTCACGCGCATTCAATGCGAGGTTGAGGATCGCCGTCGAGAGCTGGCTGGGATCAATCAGGGCCGGCGCGGAATCGTGCGCCAGCATGGATTCGATTTCGATCTGTTCGCCAAGGGTCGGTCGCAGCAACCGCGCGGCATCGATGACCAGGGCGTTGACGTCGGTGTTGCGCGGCTGCAGCGGCTGCCGACGGCCGAAGGCCAGCAAATGCCGCGTCAGGTCGGCCCCCCTCGCTGCGGCGGCGCTGATCATGTCGGTGATCTGGACGAGATGCGGACGATCCTTGACCGCCTCGCCGAGGATTTCGATGGTTCCGGTGATCACGGTCAGAATGTTGTTGAAGTCGTGCGCAACACCACCGGTGAGTTGGCCGACGGCTTCCATCTTCTGCGCCTGCCGGACCTGGGCCTCGTTGGCCTCGATCTCCTGAAAACGTTTAACCATGGCCTCGGCCTTGCGCCGGTGTCGGATTTCCTCCTCAAGCGCCGCATTGGCCTGCGCAAGTTGCGTGCGTGACGGCAGCACCAGGATCCGCGGCAGCGACAGCAGCAGTGCCGCTGTGATCCCGAGCGATATCAGCGCCAGGAAGCCTTTGGTGACGCCTTCGATGTCGTGGGCCGGCACCCACAAAGTGAGGATCGCCAGCAGGCGGGTGATCCCGCAGATCGCGGCGAAGATGGCGAATATCCCGAACACGCCGCGGAACGTGAGATCGCGGCGCCGCCACACGAACAGCCCGACGACAAACGCGGCAGCAAAGAAGGCGCCGGCGAGCATGGCGTCGGAAACGGCATTCAGCCAGATCAATTCCGGCTTCCACAGCAAGCACGCGCCATGCGGGATGAGCGTCGACATGTCCAGAATATCCTATCCGTCCCGGGCTGGGGCCGATATTTTCGATACCTGGAACGATAGCATGCGGGGCTCCGCGGCGTGGGAGATAATCCATGGTGCGCCCGCCGCCGCAGTCCCGCCTGTCGTGGCCAGCGGGTGATGTCCGACGTGCGTCCGGACTGCGCACCGGAGCGGACGCCCGCCGACCGCTCCGAATTGGAATTCACGCCCCAAGTATCGAGCCACCACCCCTTCGGATGTCGCTGCGCTCATCCGCGGCCACGATTGCCTTGCGCTTGCCAGGGGAGCGAAGCGACGAAACAAGCCATAGCGCAGCATAACGGATAGATGGATTGCTTCGCTTCGCTCGCAAAGACGTGGAAAAGTCGGCGCCCTGCGTCAGGACGCCAGCTTCAGCCGCTCCAGCGCTTCCTGCAGCTTCGCTTTTCGCTCCACGGCCGCCTCGCGCTTTTCCTTTTCTTCCTCGACGATCTCTTCGGGCGCGTTCGCCACGAATTTCTCGTTGCCGAGTTTGGCGTCGACGCGCTTGATGTCGGCGTCGGCCTTGACGATTTCCTTGTCGAGCCGGGCCTTTTCGGCCGAGAGATCGATCACGCCCTTGAGCGGCAGCGCCACCACCTCGCCGCGCACCAGCAACTGCACGGCGCCTTCCGGCGGGCGGTCGGCAAAGGAAATATCCGCCAAACGCGCCAGGCGTTTCACGGTGTCGTTCCAGCGCTGCGCGCGCTGTTTGGTCTCCGTGGACGCGCCCGACAGCACCAGCGGGATCAACGTCGCCGGCGGGATGTTCATTTCCGAGCGCACCGAACGGATGGCGGTGACGAGATCGACCACCCAGCCGATTTCGGCCTCGGCCGCGGGGTCGCTGAAATCGTCGGCGTCGAGCGCGGCAATGACCGGCGCGATCAGCGTGTCGCCAGGTCCTGCCAGCGCCATTGCGGCGATCTGTTCCTCGGTCAGCGAACTCGCCTTGCGCGGCCATTCTGCCAGCACCAGCAGGCCGTCGCGCTTGGCCGTCACCGCCCAGAGCTCTTCGGTGATGAAGGGCATGAACGGATGCAGTAGCTTGAGGATCTCGTCCCGCGCCCAGGCCGTCATGGCGCGGGTTTCGGCCTTCGCGGCGCCCTCTTCACCCATCAGCACGGGCTTTGCGAGTTCGACATACCAGTCGCAATAGACGTTCCAGACAAAGCGGTAGATCGCATTAGCCGCATCGTTGAAGCGATAGCCCTCGATCGCCTCGGTGACCTCGCGCGTGGCGCGCGACGTTTCATGCGCGATCCAGCGGTTCAGGGTCTCCTTTGCCGCCGTGTGATCGAAGCCTGCGGGCTGCTCGCAGCCGTTCATCTCGGCGAAGCGGCAGGCGTTCCACAGCTTGGTCGCAAAATTGCGATTGGTTTCGACGAGTTGCGGCGAAAGCTTGATGTCGTGGCTGTGCGCCGCGCCGCGCGCCAGCGCAAAGCGCAGCGCATCCGCGCCAAAGTCGTCGATGACGCCGAGGGGATCGATGACGTTGCCTTTCGACTTCGACATCTTGGCGCCCTTCTCGTCGCGAACCAGGCGGTGGATGTAGACGGTCGAGAACGGCGCCTCTTTCATGAAGTGCAGGCCCATCATCATCATCCGGGCGACCCAGAAGAAGATGATGTCCCAGCCGGTGACCAGCACGTTGGTCGGGTAATAGCGCTTCACTTCGCCGGCGTCGTCAGGCCAGCCGAGCGTCGAGAACGGCCACAGCCCGGAAGAGAACCAGGTGTCGAGCACGTCCTCGTCCCTGACGATGAAGCCTTCGCGCTTGGCAGGGTCCAGCGCCATCTCGCGCCCCTGCTCTTCCGTGATGACTTCCTGCTCGACGTAGTAGCCAAGCGCATTGCCGACGGCTTCCTCTTCGGTCTCGGCGACGAACACCTTGCCGTCGGGGCCGTACCACGCGGGAATCTGATGGCCCCACCAGAGCTGGCGCGAGATGCACCAGGGCTGGATGTTCTCCATCCACTCGAAATAGGTCTTTTCCCAGTTCTTCGGCACGAAGCTGGTCGCGCCCGAGCGCACCGCTGCGATCGCCGGCTGCGCCATGGTCTTGGCGTCGACATACCACTGGTCGGTCAGATAGGGCTCGATCACCGAGTTGGAGCGATCGCCGTGCGGCACCATGTGCGTGTTCGGCTCGATCTTCTCCAGGAAGCCGAAATCTTCCAGCCGCGCCACGATCTGTCTTGCGCGCGGCGAAGCGGTCGACGCCGTGCAGCTCTTCCGCCAGCATCAGCGCGCCTTCGGGCAGTCCGCGCAGATAATCCTCGTTGTCGACGAGGGCCATGCTGCCCTCGCGATCGAACACGTTGATCTGCGGCAGGCCGTGACGCTTGCCGACCTCGAAGTCGTTGAAGTCGTGCGCCGGCGTGATCTTGACCGCACCCGAGCCCTTCTCGGGATCGGCGTAGTCGTCGGCGATGATCGGGATGCGGCGGCCGACCAGCGGCAGGATCACGTGCTGGCCGATCAGATGCCCGATCCGCTCATTCTCCGGATGTATCGCAACGGCGGTGTCGCCGAGCATCGTCTCGGGTCGCGTCGTCGCCACGACGACAAAAGTCGAGGGATCGTCGGGGCTAAAAGTCTTGCCCTCGATCGGATAGCGCAGGTACCAGAGACTGCCCTTGACCTCGACCTGCTGCACTTCGAGATCGGAGATCGCGGTAAGCAGCTCGGTGTCCCAGTTCACCAGGCGCTTGTCCTTGTAGATCAGCCCTTCGCGGTGCAGCTCGACGAACACTTTTACGACGGCGCGCGACAGGCCCTCGTCCATCGTGAAACGCTCGCGCGACCAGTCGCAGGAGGCGCCGAGGCGCTTCAACTGATTGACGATGACGCCGCCGCTCTCCGCCTTCCACTGCCAGACGCGTTCGAGGAATTTGGCGCGGCCCATGTCGCGGCGGCCGGGCTCCTGCCGTTCCATCAATTGCCGCTCGACCACCATCTGGGTCGCGATGCCGGCATGATCGGTGCCGGGCTGCCACAGCACGTCGCGGCCGCGCATGCGCTCGAAGCGGCAGAGAATGTCCTGCAGCGTGTTGTTGAGCGCGTGGCCCATATGCAGCGAGCCGGTCACGTTCGGCGGCGGGATCACGATGGTGAAGGGTGCTGCGTCCTTTCGTTCCGGGCGGCCGGCCTTGAACGCGCCGCTCTCCTCCCAGATGCCGGGACATGCGGCTTTCGATATCGGCGGGCTGGTAGTTTTTCTCGATCATGGCACTGCAATTGGGGATGGTGGGGGCGCTCTGAGCAAAACCGTCGCCGGCCCGCTCAAAGAATGTAAATCAAATCAACGTGGTAGCGCCCGGTTTGGATGTGATCGGCACCGGGCCGCTCCTAGAAAGCCGCCACAGCGCCGCAAGTCAACCTGACAACGCCGTCTGAAGGCTTGGAAACGGCGATCGTGCCGGCCGGGATCGCTCAAGGCGCCGATTTGTGGCCGGGCGGATGCGGTCCCGCGGCTAGCGCCCGCCGCGCGAAACCCGCTCGATTTCGGCCTTGACGATCCGCTCCACCAATCCCGGCAGATTGTCGTCGAGCCAGGACTTCAGCATCGGCCGCAGCATTTCCTTGACCAGATCTTCCAGCGTCCGCGCATTGTTGCTCAGCACGGTGTTGGCCAGCGAATTGAAGGCGGATTCGACCGCGGAGACGGTCGAATGCGACAAGATCGGTCGCGCTGGCGCGCTCTCGAACGGGCGGCTCATAGGCCGGCTGGCGACGTGCCGGCCTTGGCTTCGGTGAATTCGATGTCGTCCTGCGGTTCGACCTTGCTGAATGCTGCCGCGTGGCAGGTGCCGGCTCCGGCAACGCCATCTCGTCGGTGAGTTCGAACACGTCGGCTCGGGCTCGGGCTGCGCCGGCCTGATGTCGGCTTCGGGCGTCGCCGCGTCGAGGCTCGCCAGCATCGCGTCGATGTCGTCCTGGTTGTTGCTGGCGACCGGCGGGTGCAGGCGGCGGTGGGCAGGCGGCGGCGGGGCCGGCTTCGGCGCGGGCAGCCGGCTTCGGCGCCGGCGCAATCGCCGACGGCGGGATATCCTTCATCACGGCCGGCTTCGCGGCGGCCGGCGCGGCTCGCCGGCTTTGTCGGCAGCAGCAGGCTTTGCCTCGTCGTCGGCTATGATGCGACGGATCGACGCCAGAATCTCCTCCAT
This sequence comes from uncultured Actinomycetota bacterium, assembly GCA_963820815.1. Taxonomy (GTDB): domain Bacteria; phylum Actinomycetota; class Acidimicrobiia; order Acidimicrobiales; family RAAP-2; genus RAAP-2. Next base: position 127,240 of record CAWGBL010000005.1, read on the forward strand.
CGAGGGCTCTTGGACCTTTGCAGGTTGCGTCATCTCCAACTCCACATCGAAACCATTTTACACCAAAGCCACGAAGGAATTGCCGGTTCCGGATATGCAGGCCGGGATTTTCATCGCACAAGCCCGACTTGTCCCCAGATCAAGCCCGCCCGCGGCATCGCGCGGCGGGTCCTGCTCCCCTCAAGGCGATCCCCAGCCCGCGTCCGTGAGATGCAAAGACGCGGGCCACGAATCGCTCAGCTCGCCCCGGAAACGGCTACGTCATCGCCACAATTGATTGCAAGCAAAGCGCCCGGCGCTTCGGGCGCCGGGCGATGATTTCATCCCACCTGTGCGGAAATGGACTCAGATATCAGCGGCCGTCGGGTGTGCGAACGCCGACCCAGCTGTCGCGCACCTGATGATAGTGCACGCTCGGGTCGTAGACCGTGGTCGGCAGGTTGAGCACCTGCGGCGACAGCCGTCCGACCGTGTTCAGCACCGAGTAGGACGCAACCACGCGATCGTGCTGCGCGGTGACAAGCGCGACGCGCGCGTTGACCAGCGCCTGCTGCGCGTTCAGCACGTCGAGCGTGGTGCGCTGTCCGGCCTTGGCTTCCTCGCGCACGCCGTTCAGCGCGATTTCGGACGCGGCCACCTGCGACTGGGCGGACTGCACCTGCGCCTTGCCGGCCACCAGCTGTCCCCATGCCGTGACGACGTTGGCGCGGGTCTGGTCGCGGGTCTGGTCGAGAACGAGGCGCTGCTGCGCCAGCGTTTCCTTGGACTGGCGGATCAGCGAATATTCGGCGCCGCCCTGATAGATCGGCACCGAAAGCTGCGTCGATCGCGGACGCGCCGAACGAGCGGTACTGGATCAGGCGTCTGTTCATAGGACTGCTGCACCGAGGCCTGCAACGTGACGGTCGGCAACAGCGCGCCTTCGGTCACCTTGACCTGGAGATAGCTGACGTCGATGCCGAACATCGCCGCGGTGACGTTCGGATTTTGCGTCAGGCCGAGCTCGACCGCGGCCGGCAGCGTCGGCGGCAGGAAGCGATCGACCGGCGAGCCCGGCGCAAGCGCTTCCGGCTCGTTGCCGATGATGCGGCGGAAGTTCGCGCGCGTCGTGTTCAGATTGGCTTCCGCGGTCAGGAGCTGCGTCTTGCCGGCGGCGAGCTGCGCTTCCGACTGCGCGACGTCGGTGCGCGTGACTTCGCCGACATTGAAGCGGTCGCGCGTCTGCTTCAGCGTCTGCTCGAGCACGCGAACGTTGCTCTTCTGCACCTCGACGATCGCGGAATCGCGCAGATAGTCCATGTAGATCGTGGCGGCCGCTGAGCAGCACGGTCTGTTCGAGCACGCGCAGGGCTTCGCGCGCGCCGGAGACCTGGCTCTCCGCCGCTCGGGTCTTGTTCGCGGTCTGCTGGCCGTTGAACAGCGTCTGCGTGACGGTCGCGCCGACGCTGCGCGGCGCGATTGGCGCCGTGAATATCGGTCTGCACCAGCCGTGTTGGCGTGCCGCCCTGCGTGCTCAGCGTATCGGTGTATTGATAGCCCGCGCTCGCGGTGACCGCGACCTTCGGGCGATAGCCCGACAGCGCCTGCGGCACGTTTTCGTCGGTGAAGCGCACCTGCGCGCGCTGCGCGTTGAGCTGCGGATTGTTCTGATAGGCGCGCACCAGCGCTGCCTCGATCGTGTCGGCCAAGGCGGGCATCGGGCCCATGCAAACTAATAGAAGGGCCGAAGCCGCAGCCCCGGCAAATGCCTTCACCCCACGCATCCCAGGCAATCCAATCATTTTTGTTCGCCGGCCCATGACCATGACGCACATGATCATTAACCGAACGTCGCTTCACTCGAAGTGAGTCCCGGCTCACCTTATTCCGCACGCTAGGCTGGACGGAACCACCCCGCAAGCAAACGCCGTCGAAACTCTGCACGTGGGGCAATCGGGCCACACTTCTGATTTCGAACGAGGATTTAGCCGGCGACGAAGGGCGAATATTGGGCGTGGAAACGGCTGAAAGCGCTAGAAAACGAAGGCCGGAACACGTTCCATGCCGGGCAGCACCGGGGCAGCGGCATCGAACAGCGTCCGGTGACCGAAATCGCCATGCGAAGCGGTCACGATGGTGGCCCGCGCCGGCCGCGACGTCGCAAAGACGCCCACCAATCGTCCGCCCTCGCGCAAGTTGCGCGTAGAGCCGTTCCGGCACGATCTCGGTTGCGCCGTTCAGCACGATGACGTCGTAGGGCGCGCCCGCCGGGTCGCCGTCGGCCGGCGCCGCGGTGCGGACCGTCACGTTTCCACAGCCATTGCTGGCCAGGCACGCCTGCGCCTTCGCGACAAGCGCCGAAATCGCTCTCGGTCGCGGTCACCTGGGCGGCGAATTTGGCGATCACGGCGGCGGCGTATCCGGTGGCGCAGCCGACCACCAGCACGCGGTCGCTCTCCTTGATGTCGGCCGCCTGCAGCATCTTCGCCAGCACCACCGGCTTGATCAGGAACCGCTTGGCCGCGCCGCCTTCGCTGACATCGAGATCGAGGTCCAGATAGGCCAGCGCCTGCTTGTTTTCGGGAACGAACGCCTCGCGCGGCACCGCCAGCATGGCATCGAGAATTCGGATATCGGTGACGTCGCTCGGACGCACCTGACCATCGACCATTTTCTGGCGCGCGGTCGCAAAACCGGACATAGGCTAAGACCCTGAGAGCATGCGGCGTGGCCGCAAGAGAACTGGAACCGAGAGCTGAAACCGGGGCCATCTTTGGTACAAGCGTCGGCAAAACGCAACATGCCGGCGCCGTTGCCGAGCCGCCGCCGAGGTGCGGGAACAGCCGCCTATTCGATCGTCACGGCGAGCCGGGCGATCAGCCGCGCGACCTCATCCAGATGCCCGGTATCATGCTCTTCAATGGCTTGCGCGAGCCGAAGCAGGCATTCGTCGTCACTCATGGCGGGAATGTCGCCTGGAACAATCGAAGGTACGGTGCGGATCAGGTCGGCAATGGCTGGCATCGAATCAGCTCCCATGAAACCCCGACGTTACCGAGCCTCCGAACCGATTGAGTCGAATTGGCGGCCCGACCCATGACGCCTGGGGATGACGGAATTGCGCCGGCCCGGCTCCGGCCACCGCTTGCCTGGGGAGCCGAAAACGACGACAAATCATTGTAGCGCAGGGACTTTCCGGCCCCGCTTCACCGAAGCGCACGGCCGGTGATTTGGTCCTTTGCAAGCCCGAAAGGCTTTGTTATACGCTGCCCGCTCGCGAACCTTTGTTTCGCCTGTTCCTCGGTAGCTCAGCGGTAGAGCATTCGACTGTTAATCGAATGGTCGCTGGTTCGAAATCCAGCCCGGGGAGCCAAATTAAAT
>CAWGBL010000006.1:0-5140 GCA_963820815.1 uncultured Actinomycetota bacterium
AGTCGAAGGAGCCGACGGCCGCGACGCGCGCCGCCGCGCCGTAGGCCGCGCGGCGCTCCGGGTCGGCCAGCACCTCGCCGATCGCCTGGGCGAGGTCGCGCGCGCTCAGCGGGTTGTCGACGACGAGCCCGGTGACCCCGTGCTCGACGGCCTCGTGGCTGCCGCCCGAGCGCCCGGCCACCTGGGGGACGCCGGCCGCGGCGGCCTCGACGAAGACGATGCCGAAGCCCTCCTGCTCCAGGCCGAGCCAGCGCGACCGGCAGTCCATGACCATGAGGTCGGCCGCGCCGAGCCACTCGGGCAGCAGGCTGTCGCGCACCCGCCCGGTGAAGGTGACCGGCGCGCGGTGGCGCGCGACGAGCTTCTCGAGGCGTCCGCGGTCGCGCCCGACGCCCCCGATGGCCACGATCAGCGACGGGAAGTTGTCGCGTAGCAGCGCGGAGGCGCGGATCAGCGTGTCCATGCCCTTGCGCGGCACGAGCCGCGAGAACGACACCACGAGCAGCGCGCGGTCGTCGACGCCGAGGATCGATCGCACCTCGCGCCGCCGCTCGAGGTCGAGCGGATGGAACCGCCGGGTGTCGACGCCGGGCGGCACGTTGACGACCGGCGGCAGGTACTCCGCGGCGTTGCGGCGCGCCACCGCCTCGGGGTAGCGGCCGGCCGCAACCACCACCTTGGCGTGGCGCAGCGCCCAGCGCAGCGACGACGCAACCACCGGGATCCGCGAGGCCGCGCCGATCTCGGCGCCGTGCACGACGAGCCCGTAGGGCCGCCCGAGGCTCGGGCCGAGCAGCCCCAGGGGCCACGCGGGGTCGAGCAGCACGAGGTCGGGGTCGTGGCGCTCGATCGCGGCGAGGATCGAGCGGCGCGACGCGATCGTCGGCAGGTAGAGGGTCTCGGCGGCCACGCGCTCGATCGCGACGTCGGCCGACCGGTCGAAGCGCTCGGCCTCGGGGTGCGACGACGCGGTCAGCACCACCGCCCGGCCCGGCTCGAGGCGGCGCCAGAGCTCGTAGAGGTACGTCTGGATCCCCCCGGTCTTGGGCGGGAAATCGTTGGTGACCAGGAGGTGGCGCGCCATCGCGCACCACGCTACTCAGCGTCGGTTCTCGACCCGGCGTCTCGGTGGGCGTAGCGCAGGCGCGGCAGCATGCCCTGGGCGGTGAACAGCGCGACGACGTCGGCGTCGTCGGCCGTCATCTCGAGCGCCTCGGGCGGGCCGCCCAGCACGAACGAGACCAGGCAGTCTTGGCAGTCGGGCGTGCCCCGGCGCACGCAGTCGGTGCAGCTGATGGAGAGCTCGATCTCGGCCACGTCGCCTCCTAGCCCGACGAGCCTCGCCGGGCGCTGTGACATCAGGCGAGCGCGGCGGCGACCTCGGCGGCGACCTGCTCGGGGCTGAACACCGTCCCCTCGGCGACCACGCGGGGACCGTCGGGGTCGACGAGCGCGTAGGCCGGCGGCCAGCGCAGCCCGAGCGCGTCCATGGCCGACGGCGCCACCAGGGCGAGCCCGGCCGCGCCGGCGAGCGCCCCGGGCGTCGCGGCGATCAGCACGACGTCGACGCCGTCCAGCTGGACGCCGCGCTCCACGACGCCGCGGCAGCCGTCGCACTCCTCCTTGACCGCGACCACGAGGGTGCGCCGCGAGAACTCCACGCGCGCGGCCCGGCCGTCGGGGTCCGTCCCGTCGATCGCCGCGGGCGCGGGGCGCGGCGACGCGCGGTCGAAGGATCGGGCGGTCACCCGCCGAGGACCTCGACGTTGCGCCCGTGGCCGCACCACCGGCACACCACCGAGTCGACCCGGTGCGAGACGACCTCGGGCTCCTCGACGCTCAGCTCGCCGCCGACGCTGAAGTGGTGGAACGACCGCACGGTCGTCGACTCCACGACGTCGAAGCGGGTGAGGTTCCCGCACGCCGTGCAGCGGTACTTCGTCGTCACGCGGCCACGCTAGGGGCGTCAGGGGGCGTCGCTGCGCCAACGCGGGTCGGCCCCGAAGCCGCGCTCGGCCGGGTCCTCGAAGCCGAAGACCGTGTCGAGCGGAGGGCCGGAGTCGCGCGGGCCGCGCTCGCGCTCGATGACGCGAACGACCGCCGCCGGGTGTCGCAGCCGGCCGAGGCTGAGGGTCCCGGCCGGGGTGTCGATCAGGACCGTTCCGCTGCGCGAGAGCCGGTCGGCCACGCGCTGCTCGACGTGCACGGCGCCGACGTCGGCGAGCTCGACCGACGTCCGGCGGCGCCGGGCGACCCCGCCCTCGACGACCACGCGCTCGGTCGTGACGTGGACCTTGTGGCTGCGCCATCGCCAGGTCCGCGTGGCGAGCACCACGAGCGGCGGGCCGACCAGCGCCAGGACGAACCAGCCGAGGTGGTGGCGCACGAACGACAGGTAGTGCGCTCCGACCCCGTCGGCCGCGGCCGCGGCCAGCGCGGCCAGCGCGGGCCGGTAGACGCCGCGCGGCACCGGGGTCACCGAGACGACGCGGCGCTCGCCGTCGCGCCAGGGGGTTCGCCGCGCCACCACTCCAGCCTAAGGAGTGGCCCGCACCCGCCGAGTCACCACCGGGTGAACGCCGACGGCACCGTCGCGGGGCCGCACCCGCGAACGCGGGGCGCCACGTCACCGCGCGCCGAGGTGTGGGACACTGAGCCGTCGAGGTGCACCCCGGGGGGAGGCAGCCGTGACGCCAGCGACGAGGTCGGTCCACCCTTCCGGCGTCCTGCGCTGGGCGGCGGCGGTCGCGGTGCTGGTCGCAGTTCCGCTCGTGCTCGCCCAGCCGGCGGGGGCCGCCGGGTCGTTCGTCCCCGTGGGCGGCAATCAGGTTCAGATCACCTTCGCCTCGCAGAACTCCTCGAGCGCGACCGTGTGGACATTCACCTTCACGGGCGCGATCCCGCAGAGCGGGTCGTGCCCGAGCGGGGGGACCCTGGCGGTCGACGTCGGCGGGAACCCCAACGAGGCGGAGTGCACGTTCCCCGCGGTCACCAGCTCCGGGGTCGTCACGATCACCCTGGACACGACGTACGCCTGCACCTCAGAGATCGCCGACCAGGTCGGCACCCCCGGCAACCTGGTGTCCGATCCGCCGATCACCTGCGTGGCGGGCCAGACCACGACGACCAACCCGACCGGGCAGACCACCACGACAGTGGCCGCGACCACGACGACCGTGCCGGCGTCGACGACGACGGTGGCCACCACGACGACCACCGCGGCCACGACGACGACAACCACGACCCCGGGGCCCTGCCAGTGTGACCATGTCGCGCTGACGCTCTCGACGCGCGGCGTCAGCGTCGCGCACGTCTCGGGCGCCGGCTCGCGGGGAACTCAGTCTCGACTTCGGCTCACGATCTCGTGGGCCATCGACTGCACCGGGGGCGTCGGCCAGTGCTCCAGCCGGATCGTCGTCCTCGGAGCCTCCGGCGGCTCGACCACGCTCTACCGAACGCTGCCGACGAGCGGCGGGGGCGCGAAGCTGGCCCACTTGGAACCTCGGATCCGAAGCAAGCCGAAGCTGGCCATCACCTGCGGCGGGCCGTGCGGCGACTACACGACCGGCCGGTTCTACGTCCAGTGGACGACGACATCCTCATTGAGCAGCCGGTCGCTCAGCTTCGCCTTCGAGACCACGTGCTCGGGCCAGACCACGACCCACACGATGACCCTGGTCTTCAACGCCGGCGGGGCGTTCGACGCGCACAAGAGCACGCTCGGGCGTGGTCGAGCCGGATAGGGCGGAGCGCGCCGTCTCGATCGATTGACGTCAGACCTCGCTCCTAGTGTGCGGGGGTGGACCCCGCGGCGCGCCGGACGTGGTTCCCCGCGTACCTCGGAATCGGCCTCGCGTGGGGCTGCTCGTTCCTGTTCATCAAGGTCGCCCTCGACTTCCTCACGCCCTTCGGAGTGGCCTTCGTGCGCTGCGCGCTCGGCGCGGTCACGCTCGCGCTGATCGCGCGGGCGCGCCACGTCGCGCTCCCGCGCGAGCGCCGCGTCTGGGGCCACCTGCTCGTCGTCGCGCTCTGCCTCAACGTCGTGCCCGGCGTCCTCTTCGCCCTGGCCGAGTCGCGCACGACGTCACTCCTGGCCGGCCTCATCAACGGCGTCACGCCGCTCACCGCGCTCTTCTTCATCGCCGTCGTGTTCCGCGACGACCCGGTCACCCGGCCCCAGCTTGCCGGACTGGCCCTCGGGATCGTCGGGGTCGTCGTCGTGCTCGGGGTCTGGCGGGGCCTGGGCCACAACCCCTGGTGGGCGGTGGCCGCGCTGCTCCTCGCGGTGACCCTCTACGGCGTCACCTTCCCCTACTCGCGGCGGCACCTCACGCCGCTGCACCTCGAGCCGGTCGCCCTGGCCGCCGCCCAGCTGCTCATCGCGACGGCGACCCTGCTGCCCTTCTTCCTCGCCGACGGGCTCAACGGCCACCACGTGACGGCCCGCGGGCTCGCCGGGGTCGGCGCCCTCGGGGTCTTCGGCTCGGGCCTCGCGTTCATGTGGAACTTCCGGGTCATCCGCGAGGCCGGCAGCTCGGTCGCCTCGACGGTGACCTACCTCACGCCGGTCGTCGCCGTCGTCGTGGGGGTCGCGCTGCTGCACGAGCCGCTCTCGTGGAACGAGCCGGTGGGCGGCGCGGTCGTGCTGCTCGGCGCGGCGGTCGGCCAGGGCCGCTTCGCGCGCCGCGCGGCCTAGACGTTGCGCAGGCTGCGCGACGCCATGTCGAAGTAGTCGAGCAGCGCCGCGCGCTGGTCGTCGGTCAGCTCGTCGCTCAGCGAGTCGACGGCGTGGGTCATCGCCGCGAGCCAGGCGTCTCGGACCTCGGCGGTGATCTCGAAGGGCTCGTGGCGCACGCGCAGCCGCGGGTGTCCGCGCTCCTCGGAGTAGGCGTGCGGCCCTCCCCAGTACTGCTCGAGGAACATCGTGAGGTGACGCTTGGAGTCGTGGAGGTCGTCGGGGTAGAGGGGCCGCAGGACGTCGTCGACCTCGACGCGGTGGTAGAAGGCGGTCACCAGGCGCGAGAAGAAGTCGTCGTCGACCTCGTCGTAGAGCGTCTCAGCCACTGGCGCCCCCCGCGAAGGCCGTAGACTCGTCGCGGTCCGAAAGGACTCGCGGGTGTAGCTCAATGGTAGAGCCCCA
>CAWGBL010000007.1:0-15907 GCA_963820815.1 uncultured Actinomycetota bacterium
TGGGGCGGGCTCGCCCGGAGCCTGGGCGAGGGCCTCGCGCCCTACGACCACCAGCGCGCCGAGACGACGCCGGCCTGAGCGCGCGTAGGGTGGGTTAAGGAGGAGCCGTGTCTCAGCGCGCGAGCGAGTCGATCGTCGTCGACGCGCCGCCCGACACGGTCTTCGCCGCGGTCACCGACTTCGACGGGTACGCGCGCTGGGTCAGCGACCTCAAGTCGGTGCGGGTCCTCGAGCGCGACGCCGACGGGCGCGGCCTCGAGGTCGAGTTCCGCGCGGCTGCGTTCGGGCGCTCGGCGCGCTACACGCTGCGCTACGACTACGCGCGCGCCCCCGAGGAGCTCTCGTGGTACCAGGTCGAGGGTGACGTGACGGCCTCGATGGTCGGGCGCTACCGGCTCGAGCGCGTGGCGGGCGGCACGCGGGTCACCTACGACCTCGAGGTCGAGCTGGCCGTGCCGATCCCCGCCTTCGTCAAGGCGCGCGCGGCCCAGCGGATCCAGGCCGACGCGCTGACCGAGCTCAAGGCCTGGGTCGAGCGCCGGGGTGGCGGGTGAGGGTCGGCGCGCTGCTGCCGACGTTCGAGCCGAGCGCGGCGCCGGCGCTCGACGCGGCCGGCCGCGCCGCCGCCGCCGGGCTCGACGGGGTCTTCGCCTTCGACCACCTCTGGCCGCTGAACGCGCCCGGGCGCCCGGCGCTCGCGCCGCTGCCGGTGCTCGCCGCGGTGGCCGCGGCGAACGGCTCGCTCTGGGTGGGCCCGCTCGTCGCGCGCGTCTCGCTGGTCGGCGCCGAGACCCTGGTCGCCCAGGTCGAGACGCTCGTCGCGCTGGCCCCCGGGCGCGTCGTCGCCGCGCTGGGCACGGGCGACCGCCTGTCGGTGCCCGAGGAGGCCGCCTACGGGCTCGCGCCGATGAGCGCCGCCGAGCGCCGCGCGCGCCTGCGCGACGTGGCCGCGGCGCTCGCCGGGCGCTGCGAGGTCTGGGTGGGGGCCGGGGGCCGCGAGACCGACGCGCTCGCGCGCGAGCTCGGCCTGACCCTCAACCTCTGGGACGCGAGCGACGAGCGCGTGGCGGCCGCCGCGGCCGACGGCCCGGTCTCGTGGGCCGGGCCGCTGCGCGCCGACCCGGCCGCGCGCCTCGACGCGCTGGCCGACGCGGGCGCGACGTGGGCCGTCGCGAGCGCGAAGGCCGACCCCGACGCGCTCGGCGCGTGGGCGCGCTCGCGCTGACGTCTACGATTCCTCGATGGAGTTCCGCCGCGTCACGGGGCTGCCGCCCTACGTCTTCGCCCAGATCAACGCGCTCAAGGCGCAGGCGCGAGCGGCCGGGCGCGACGTGGTCGACTTCGGGTTCGGCAACCCCGACCTGCCCAGCCCCGCGGTCGCGGTCGAGAAGCTGGCCGAGGCCGCGCACAACCCGCGCAACCACCGCTACAGCGCGAGCCGCGGGATCCCCAACCTGCGCCTGGCCATCGCGACGCGCTACCAGAAGCTCTTCGGCGTCGAGCTCGACCCCGAGACCGAGGTCGTTACGACCATCGGCGCCAAGGAGGGCTTCACCCACCTGATGTGGGTGCTGCTCGGCCCGGGCGACGCCGCGGTCGTGCCCACGCCGAGCTACCCGATCCACCTGGCCGGCCCGGGCTTCGCCGGGGCCTCGGTCGTCACCGCGGCGCTGCCCGACCCGGCGACCTGCGACGACCCCGGCGCCGCGTTCTTCGAGAGCCTGACCGCCGCGTTCGCGGCGTCGCCGGTGCGCCCGCGCGCGATCGTCTGCTCCTTCCCGCACAACCCGACGAGCGCGTGCGTGGACCTCGCGTTCTTCGAGCGCCTCGTCGCGTTCGCCCTCGAGAACGAGGTCGTCGTCTGCCACGATTTCGCCTACGCCGACCTCGGATTCGACGGCTACGAGCCGCCGTCGATCCTCCAGGTCCCGCGCGCCAAGGAGTGCTGCGTTGAGCTCTACACGCTCACCAAGTCCTTCTCGATGGCCGGCTGGCGCGTGGGGTTCGTGGTCGGCAACGCCGAGGTCGTCGCCGCGCTGACCAAGCTCAAGAGCTACCTCGACTACGGCACCTTCCAGCCGGTCCAGATCGCCGCCATCGTGGCCATGAACGAGGCGCCCGGCTACCCCGACGAGCTGCGCGCGACCTACCAGTCGCGCCGCGACGCGCTGGTCGAGGGCCTCGCGCGCGCCGGCTGGCCGGTGGCCCCGCCGCGCGGGTCGATGTTCATCTGGGCGCCGATCCCCGAGCCGTTCGCCGCGATGGGGTCGCTCGCCTTCGCCACGCACCTCATCGAGGCGGCCGACGTGGCCACGAGCCCGGGCGTGGGCTTCGGCGAGGGCGGCGACGGCCACGTGCGGTTCGCGCTGATCGAGAACGAGCAGCGCATCGCCCAGGCGTCGCGCAGCCTCCGGCGCGCCCTCGCGGGCTAGACGCGCTCGACGGCCCGGAGCCAGGCGTCGTAGAGGGGGTCGAGGAGGGCCGGGTCCCCGGGCTCGAACGCGGTGTCCTCGCGGAAGGTGGCCGCGGCCTGCCCCACGTCGTCGTAGAGGCCGACGCCGAGCCCGGCGATCAGCGCGGCGCCGCGCGCGGTCGCCTCGAGGGTCGCCGAGCGCACGACGCGCACGCGCGACGCGGTCGCCTGCAGGCTCATGAGCAGGTCCATCGCCGCCGCGCCGCCGTCGACGCGCAGCTCGGTCGCGGGCGAGCCGGCGGCGGCGCATCGCGTCGAGCATCGCGCGCACCTGGAAGGCCAGCGCCTCGACGAGCGCGCGCGCGACCTGGGCCGGAGGCCCGACGCGCGGCTGAGCCCGAGGAGCGCGCCGCGCGCGTCGGCGCGCCAGAACGGCGCTGCCGAGCCCGGTGAGCGCGGGGACGACCGCCACGCCGTCGCGTCGAGCGCCGCGGCCAGGGGCTCGAGCTCGGCGCTGCTCGCGATGAGGCCGAGCTCGTCGCGCAGCCACTGGACCGCGGCGCCGGCGACGAAGGCCGAGCCCTCGAGCGCGAAGGTCGGCCGCCGAGCTCCCGAGGTCCCACGCGACGGTCGTGACGAGCCCCGGCGCCGGCGCGGGCACGGCCCCGCCGGCGTTCGGCGATGAGGAACGCGCCGGTGCCGAAGGTCGCCTTGACCATGCCCGGGCGCGACGCAGCGCTGGCCGAAGAGGGCGGCCTGCTGGTCGCCGAGCACCCCGGTGATCGGCACGCCGTCGAGTCCCGGGCAGCCCGACGCCGCGACGGCGCCGAAGACGCCGTCGGAGGCGACGACCTCGGGCAGCAGCGCCGGCGTCGACGCCGAAGAGCGCGCACAGCTCGTCGCGACCACTCGCGCGTGGCCGAGGTCGTAGCAGCAAGGTGCGCGAGGCGTTCGACGGCGTCGGTGAGCAGCGCGCCGCCGTCGGCCCCGCCCGTGAGGTGCCAGCAGACGAGCGTGTCGACGGTGCACGAGCGCCGGGTCGCGCGCGGCGTCGAGCGCCCCGGTGTCGAGGAGCCAGCGCATCTTGGTCGCCGAGAAGTACGGGTCGAGGACGAGCCCGGTGAGCTCGCGCACGCGCGCCTCGGCCCCGGCCGCGGCGAGTCGCGCGCACTCGGCGGCGGTGCGCCGGTCCTGCCAGACGATCGCCGGGGCGGTCGCGCGCCCGTCCGCGCGGTCGAGCGCGACCGTCGTCTCGCGCTGGTTGGTGATCCCGAGCGCGACGGCGTGTCGCCCCGGTCGCGCGCGGCGGCGGCGACCTCGCCCAGCGCGTCGTCGACGAGGCGGAGGATCTCGCTCGGGGTCGTGCTCGACCCACCCGGGCGGCGGGGTAGCGACTGCGGCGAGCTCGCGGTGGCCGACGTCGAGGACGCGCCCGTCGGGGGTCGACAGGCGAGGGCGCGCACGCCCGGTGGTGCCGGCGTCCACGGCGACGAGGCGCTGCACGGCGAGGCTCCGATCCGGCCGAGGCCTAGCGACGGGGCCGCGGCGGCGCCCGGGGCGCAGCGACGGGCCGGGCCCGAGGCCCAGGAACGCGGCGTGACTGGCTCAGAATAACGTTGACAGCGGTGTAGTTACCGTGCTGTAGTTACCACTGCATCTTGCGACGGGTGTTGGGGCGAACCACAACATCTTGTGGTCGGGGGACCGGCGGGCAGATCCCGCTGGGCACTCGGACCGTTGCGGGCGCGCGCGAGGGGCAGTGTCGGCGCACGACGAAGGAGACAGACGGGCATGGCTATCGCTCCACAGAGGCTCGGGATCGGGATTCGCCGCCACTTCACCACCGACGACCGGCACCCGTACGACGAGGTGGTCTGGGAGCGCCGCGACGCGCGCATCACCAACTTCCGCGACGACACCGTCGCCTTCGAGCAGCTCGGCGTCGAGGTGCCCGCGACCTGGATCGTCAACGCGACGAACATCCTCGCCCAGAAGTACTTCCGCGGGACGCTCGGCACCGAGCGAGCGCGAGACCGTCGCTGCGCCAGGTCGCCGACCGCATCGTCGACACGATCACGGAGTGGGGCGTCGAAGGACGGCTACTTCGTCGACGACGAGGAGGCCGAGACCTTCCGCGCCGAGCTCAAGCACCTCATCGTGCACCAGAAGGCGGCGTTCAACTCGCCGGTGTGGTTCAACATCGGCGTCAAGGGCGTGCCCCAGCAGGCGAGCGCGTGCTTCATCCTCGCGGTCAACGACTCGATGGACTCGATCCTCAACTGGTACACCGAGGAGGGGACGATCTTCAAGGGCGGCTCGGGCGCGGGCGTGAACCTCTCGCAGGATCCGCGCGAGCCAGGAGCTGCTCGCCGGCGGCGGCACCGCCGTCGGGCCCGGTGTCAGCTTCATGCGCGGCGCCGACGCGTCGGCCGGGACGATCAAGTCGGGCGGCAAGACGCGCCGCGCCGCGAAGATGGTCATCCTCGACGTCGACCACCCCGACATCGAGGAGTTCGTCTGGTGCAAGGCGAACGAGGAGCGCAAGGCGCGCGTGCTGCGCGACGCCGGCTTCGACATGGACCTCGACGGCAAGGACATCCACTCGATCCAGTACCAGAACGCGAACAACTCGGTCCGCGTCTCGGACGAGTTCATGCAGGCGGTGCTCGAGGACCGCGACTGGGACCTGATGGCGCGCACGGACGGCACGGTCATCGCGCACGGTGCGGGCGCGCGACCTCTGGCGCCAGATCGCGCGGGCCGCCTGGGAGTGCGCCGACCCCGGCCTGCAGTTCGACACGACGATCAACGACTGGCACACCGCGTCGAACACCGTCGCGGATCAACGCGTCCAACCCGTGCAGCGAGTACATGCACATCGACAACTCGGCGTGCAACCTCGCGAGCCTCAACCTCATGAAGTTCCTCGACGACGGACGGCCGCTTCGACGTCGACGGGCTTCAAGCGCCGCCATCGAGGTCGTCTTCACCGCCCAGGAGATCCTGGTCGGCAACGCCGACTACCCGACCAAGAAGATCGGCGAGAACTCGCATCAAGTTCCGCCAGCTCGGCCTCGGCTACGCCAACCTCGGCGCGCTGCTCATGGCGTCGGGCCTTCCCTACGACTCCGACGGCGGGTCGCGCGTGGGCCGCGGCGATCACCGCGCTCATGACCGGGCCACGCCTACGCCGACGAGCGCGCGCACCGCCGGTCGCATGGGGCCGTTCGCCGGCTTCCACGAGAACGCCGAGCCGATGCTCCGCGTCCTGCGCATGCACCGCGACGCGGCCGACGCGATCGACGAGTCGCTGGTGCCCGCCGAGCTGCTCGCGGCGGCGCACGCCAGTCCTGGGACGACGCGGTCGAGCTCGCCGAGCAGTTCGGCGTTCGCAACTCCCAGGCGACGGTGCTCGCGCCGACCGGGACGATCGGGCTGCTGATGGACTGCGACACGACCGGCGTCGAGCCGGACCTCGGCCTCGTGAAGACGAAGAAGCTCGTCGGCGGCGGGACGATGTCGATCGTCAACCAGACCGTGCCGCGGGCGCTGCGCGATGGCTCGGCTACACGCGCCGAGCAGGTCACCGACATCGTCGCCTACATCGACGAGCACAAGTCGATCGTCGGCGCGCCGCACCTGCGCCCGGAGCACCTCGCCGTCTTCGCCTGCTCGATGGGCGACAACACGATCCACTACCTCGGCCACGTGAGGATGATGGGCGCGGTCCAGCCGTTCATCTCCGGCGCGATCTCCAAGACGGTGAACATGCCCGAGGACGTGACCGTCGAGGACGTCGAGCAGCTCCACCTCGACGCCTGGCGCCTCGGGGTCAAGGCCGTCGCGATCTACCGCGACAACTGCAAGGTCGCCCAGCCGCTGTCGACGACGAAGAAGGGCGGCGACGGCCACGTCGAGCGGTCGACGTCGAGCGCGCAGCCACGACGAGATGGAGGCGCAGATCGCCAAGCTCGAGGCGGCGCTCGCCGCCGAGCAGGCCAAGCCGAGGGGAGTCCGTCGTCGTCGGCGCGGTGCGCGAGCGCCTGCCGCGCCGACGCGCGCTCGCAACACCTTCGCGTTCCGCGTCGCGGACTGCGAGGGCTACGTGACCGTCGGCGAGTACGAGGACGGCCGCCCCGGCGAGGTGTTCATCAAGGTCTCCAAGCAGGGCTCGACGCTCGCGGGGATCATGGACGCGTTCTCGATCTCGATCAGCCTCGGCCTGCAGCACGGCGTGCCGCTGTCGACGTACGTGCGCAAGTACTCGAACATGAAGTTCGAGCCGGCGGGCATGACCGACGACGCGGACCTGCGGATCGCGACGCGCCTCGTCGACTACATCTTCCGGCGCCTGGCGCTCGACTACCTGTCGCGCGACGGAGCGCGAGGAGCTCGGCGTGCTCTCGACGGGGAGCGCGCTCCAGCCCACGCTGCCGGGCGTCGACGAGCAGTCGACGCCGACGCGTCGGCACGGTCGACGTGCCGGCGCCGTCGGCGACGCGGCGCCGACGCTGGCGCGCGACCGAGCAGCGCGACGCGCCGTATCTGCTACCAGCTGCGGCAACGTCGATGCAGCGCGCCGGGTCGTGCTACGTCTGCGCGAGCTGTGGGGCGACGAGCGGCTGCTCGTGACGGCGCTCCCCACGAGGGTGGGGACGCCGACCCGACGCCACTGCCTCTCCGCGCCGTGACCGTCTCGCCGCGGCTCGTCGACGCCGGCTTCCGCGCCCTCAACGCCGTGCACCGCGGCTTTCTTCGCGCGAGCGGCGGGCGCGTCGGGGGCCGGGCCTTCGGCATGCCCGTCGTCGAGCTCGAGACGGTCGGGCGCCGCACCGGTCGGCCCCACGTCGCGACGCTGACGGTCCCGGTCGTCCTGGGGTCGACCCTGGTGCTGGTCGCCTCCAAGGGCGGCGACGACCGTGACCCCGACTGGCTGAGGAACCTCCTCGCCCAGCCGCGCGTCGTCGTCACGCGCCGGGGCGAGCGCGTGGGCATGACCGCGCGCGTCGCGACGCCCGAGGAGCGGTCGTCGCTGTGGCCGCGGGTCGTGGCGAGCTACCGCTCCTACGCGAGCTACCAGCGCCGAAGCGCTCGCGAGATCCCCCTCGTGATCTGCGCGCCGGACGACAACGACGCTCGGGCCTAGGGGCGGTCGCGCGCGTGGCGCTCGGCGTCGCGCGCGGTGGTGCTCGGTAGCCTGACCCGGTGCCCCACGACCCCGCCCTGCTGCGCCGCCTGATCGAGATCCGCAGCGCCTTCCTCGAGGACCTCGAGCCGGTCGACGAGTCGAGCGAGCGGCTCCTCGTGCGCTGCGACCAGAGCGGGACGATGCAGCTCTTCGAGGTCGTCGACGGGACGCGGCTGGTGGCCCGGACCGACCTGGCCGAGCCGGTGCGCGCCACGCGCTACGTCCCGGGCCGGCGCCAGGCGGTCGTCGAGGTCGACGCCGGGGGCAACGAGCGCGGCCAGCTCTTCCTCGTGCACCTCGAGCGAGACGGGTCGGGCCCGGCGCTCGACGGCGACCTCGACGCGTTGACGGCGGACCCCGCCCACGCCCACCACCTCGCGGGCGTCTCGCCCGACGGCCGCTCGGTGGCCTACCTGTCCAACCGGCGCAACGGCGTCGACTTCGACCTGTGGACGATCGACCTGGACACCCGCGGGGAGCGGTGCCTCTACCAGGGCGGCGGATACTGCCAGCCGGCGTCGGGCTTTTCGCCCGACGGGCGCTGGGTGTCGATCCTGCGCCCGGGCGGCCGGTCCCTCGACGTGGACCTGCTCCTCGTCTCGGCCGCGACCGGCGAGGCCCGCGCGGTCCTCGAGCACGCCGACGAGGCGGCGCTGGTGGGGCCCCCGGTGTGGGAGTCGGCGTCGGCCTTCTACGTCTCGTCCAACGTCGGGCGCGACCTCGCGGCCGTGGTCCGCGTCGACCTGGAGGCGGGCACGACCCAGGCCGTGGCGGGCACGGGCGAGGAGTGGGACGCCGCGCCGGTCTTCGCGGGCGGCGGCCACCTCTACGTCGTCGAGAACGTCGACGGCGCGTCGCGCTTCACGCGCCGCGCCCCGGGCGGCCACTCGGTCGAGGTCGCCCTGCCCGAGCCAGGGGTCATGCACTGGTCGGGGCTGCTCGAGCCGCGCGTCACCGCCGACGGGTCGCGCGCCTACTTCACCCTGACGACCCCGCGCATGCCCGGCGACGTGTGGGTCGTCGAGGGCGCCGGCGCGCCGCGCCGGGTGACGCACTGCGCGAGCGACTTCGCCCCCGAGGACTTCGCGCGCGCCGAGCCCGGCTCGGTGGCCAGCTTCGACGGCGAGCGGCTCTCCCTGTACTGCCTGCGGCCAGTCGGCGTGGATCGCCCGGCGACCGTGGTCGTGATCCACGGGGGGCCCGAGAGCCAGTCGATGCTGACCTTCAACCCGGTGGTCCAGGGACTCGTCGCGTCAGGGTACGCGGTGGTCGTGCCCAACGTGCGCGGGTCGACGGGGTACGGCAAGCGCTTCGCCGCGCTCGACGACACGACGCGCCGACTCGACTCGGTGCGCGACCTCGAGGCGGTGCGCGAGTGGATCGGCGAGCACGGCCTCGACGCGACGCGCGTCGCGCTCTACGGCGGTTCCTACGGCGGGTACATGGTCCTGGCCGGGCTGGCCTTCCAGCCCGCGCTCTGGGCCGCTGGGGTCGACATCGTCGGGATCTCGAACCTCGTGACGTTCCTCGAGAACACCTCGGCCTACCGGCGCCGCTTCCGCGAGCTCGAGTATGGGTCCTTAGAGACCGACCGCGAGTTCCTCGAGGCCGCGTCGCCGCTCAACCGCGCCGACGACATCGTCGCCCCGCTGTTCGTGGTGCACGGGCGCAACGACCCGCGCGTGCCCGTCGGCGAGGCCGAGCAGCTGCACGCGCGCCTGGCCGAGCGCGGCGTGGCGTGCGAGCTGGTGATCTACGAGGACGAGGGCCACGGGTTGGCCCGCCTGACGAACCGCCTCGACGCGACGCCGCGGGCCGTCGCGTTCCTCGACCGCGTCCTGGCCTGACTCAGCGCTCGTAGGCTCCGACCATCTACCAGGTCACCAACGAGCGCTTCGAGCAGTTGGCGGGCGAGGCGCTGGCCTCGCTGCCCGAGGAGCTCGCCTCGCAGGTCGACAACCTCGCCGTCATCGTCGAGGACGAGTCGCCCGGGCGAAATCTCTTCGGGCTCTACGAGGGCGTCCCGCTGACCAAGCGCTCGCCGATCAGCTACAGCGGCGTCATGCCAGACCGGATCACCCTCTACCAGCGCGCCATCTGCCGCTACGCCACCACCGAGGACGAGGTCCGCGCGCAGATCCGCAAGACCGTGCTGCACGAGGTCGCCCACCACTTCGGCATCAGCGACCCGCGCCTCGAGGAGTTGGGCTGGGCCTGATCAGCGGCCGGTCACCACCTCGAGCAGCCGTACTGGTCGGGCACCCAGCCCCCGGTCACGCGCATCGCGATGTCGATCTGCTGGTCGGGCGTCGCGCGGCCGGCGACCGGCGCGAAGCGCGTCCCGCCGAAGGAGAGCCAGGTCGTGTTCGCGAAGCCGATGCCCGAGTACATCGGGCCGACCATCGACCACCGCCCCCCGACCTCGCAGACCGCGACCCGCTGCCACATCGCGCGCAGCCGGGGGACCGAGACCCCGATCGATCGGGCCTCGGCCGTGATCTCGCGTGACACCGCGGCCGGCGCGCTGCGCACGTGGAAGGCCGACAGGACCGCCTGCTGGGTCGCCCGGGCGGTCGGGACGGCCGCGCTGCGCGGCGGGTCCCAGGCCTGGTTGACCACCGTCCCGCTGACCAGGGCCGCGGCGACCACCAGGGCCGCGGACAGCCTCGACCACGTCACGAAGGGCAGGCGTCGAATGGGTCGCTCCTTGTTCGGCACCCCACCCCGGGCCGGGCGCCCTTCCGGGGGCATCGGCCGGCAGTCCCGGGGCCTGGCGGGCGGTCGTAACCCCCGTCAGCGGGTGCGGTCTGGTGGTCGGTCCACCCGGCGCTGTCTGGGCGCCTCGGCAGCCGGAACTGCCTGGCCCCAGGCTAGGGAACGGGGGCGACACGGTGACCGTTTCGGGGCCGATTCGTGACGACTCGTACGGCCTGACCAGGGAGTATCAATTTTCTCGTCCTGGCCCGGACGTCCCCGTCTTTCCTGGTCGAGCCCGGTCCTCGAGGCGCCGCCCGGCTTTGAGAGGACAGCCCGGTGCTAGGAGAGTGAGGTGCGACTCGCCCGCCTGGCCGCAGCGATCGCGGTGGCCGCGGGGGCCGTCACGGCGGTCGCGGCGCGGGTCCCGGCCGCCTCGGGCGCCGCCGCGGCGCCCTCCCTGAGGGCCCCGTCGAACCTCCTCGTCGTCGGACCGGACCTGTGGGTGGCCAACGCCGGGGGCGGGAGCCTCGTCGAGGTCAACGCCACGACCGGGAGGGCGGTGCGCGTGGTCTCGGGTGGCCACTACCGCCTCAACGCCTTCGTCACCGATCGCTGGGCGATGGCGGCGGCCGGGTCCTCGCTGTGGGTGGCCAACCAGATCGAGAACTCCGTCACCGAGGTCGACACCGCGACCGGCGCGCTCGTGCGCGTCCTCGCCGGCCGGGCCTACCGGCTCTCGGACCCCCAGGCCCTCGCGGTGGTCGGGCCGGACCTGTGGATCGCCAGCGCCGGCACCACCGGCAACACCTTCGGCCCGTCGCTCACCGAGGTCGACGCCGCCACGGGCCGGGTCGTGCGCGTCGTGCGGGCCGACGCGCTCCACCTCACCAGCCCCGACGGCCTCGCGGCGATCGGCTCGCACCTGTGGGTCGCCGACCAAGTGGTCGGCTCCCTGATCGAGGTGAACGCCGCGACCGGCGCCCTCGAGAGGGTGGTCACCGGGGTGGCGCCAATGAGCGACGCCGAGGGCGCGCTGGTCGCGGCGGGCGCGGACCTGTGGTACCCGAGCGGGACGTCGTCGGGCGCGCTGACCGAGGTCAGCTCCGTGACCGGTCACGTCGTTCGCGTCATCCGCGCCCCGGTCGGCGACCTCGCGGCGGTCGCCGCGCTGGCCCCCGCGGGCGCCGACATCTGGGCCGCCGCGTACGCGGGCCAGTCGGTGTCGGAGTTCTCGACGGCCACCGGCCGCGCGGTGCGATCCCTCACCGGCTCGAGGTACGCCTTCGCGGGGCCGACGGCGCTCGCCGTCGCCGGCCCGCACCTCTGGGTCGCCAACTACCAGGACGGGCGGCTGATCGAGATCGACGCCGCGACCGGCGCCGTGGTGCGCGTCGTGCGCTAGGCGCGCCTAGACCCTCGCTCCGGCGACCCCGTCCTCCTCGGGGGTGAGCTCGTGGCGCAGCCGCAGCATGAACGCCCCGCCGACCAGCGCGGTGATCCCCGTGCCGATGGGCCACCAGTCGCCCAGGTGCAGCGAGTAGTAGAGGCCGGCGATCGCCGGGGCCAGGGTGCCCGAGAGACCCCAGGCCGTCCCGGCCATGGCGTTGTAGCGCCCGCGAAGGTGCTCGGGGGCGATCTGGTTGACGATGGCCGACCCCGAGGGCTGGAGCATCGTCTCGCCGATGGCGAAGATGACCTGGGTCACGCACAGCGCGACCACGGCCGCGACGGCCGGCAGGGCGAGCGAGCCGCCGAGGGCCGCCCAGAAGCAGAACCACAGCACGCTGACCATCGCCATCGAGCGCGTTCGGCTCTTGCCCTCGATCTTGTTCAGAACCCAGAGCTGGCCGAAGACGATCGTCATCGTGTTGAAGAAGAACGTGATGCCGATGACGTGCACCGAGATGTGCAGGTTGTTGACGATGAAGAGGCTCAAGCCCGCGTCCACCGAGCCGTAGCCGCCCAGGATGAGGACCATGCTGGCGAGCGAGTAGTGGCGCAGGCGACGGTCCTTGAGGACGACGCCCCAGCCCTCTTTGGCCGTCTCGCCCTCGAGCGCCTCGCGCACGGGCCGGCCATGGGGGAGCAACGTGACGAACACGGCGCCGGCCACCAGTGTCACGAAGGCGTCGAACAGGTAGAGCACGACGAAGCTGTTGGGGTGCTGGAGGCTCACGATGGAGGCCGAGACCAGGAGCCCCATCCCGATGCCGAGGTTGACCATCATGAAGTTGACGCCGTAGGCGCGCTGGCGGTGCTGCTCGGGGACGATGCGGGTCATCATGACCATCCCCGGCCCCCAGCCCGCGCCCTCGAAGACCGTGATCACGAGCGCGACGACGATCGCCTCGGTCTCGGTGCGCACCGTCGTCCACAGGCCGAGCCCGAGCGCCGACATGGCAATGGTGAAGACCCCCACCTTGCCGGGGCCGAGCCGGTCGATCAACGTACCCCACAGGGGGCTCACCGCGAGCCCGATGATGGCCGACGCGCTGAGCAGCAGCGTTGCGAACGTCGTCGAGAACCCGCGCACGTTGTGCAGGTAGACGACGAACATCGCGAAGGCGAGCCCGTTGCCAAAGCAGTTGATGAAGGTGCACAGGAACATGCGGCGCAGGGGGCCGTTGACCTCCGACCGGAAGTCGGCCGGCACGAGGCGGTCGAGGAGTCTCACGGAGACCTCACGCTAACGACGGGCGGTGACGCGCCCCGGGGTCGGGCCCCGATTGTCAAGCAGTCGTAACGGGCGGCCGGCGCCGCCCGGCTCAGCCGATGAAGGCCTTGACGTCGGCCACGAGCTTGTCCTCGATCTCGAGGTTCCAGAGCGAGTCGGCGACGTCGACGACCAGGAAGAGGTCCGAGACGAGCAGGGTCTCGATGGCGGCGACGCCCAGGTGCTCGAGCCACTTGCCGATGCCGTAGCGCACGGTGAAGTCAGCCGGGGTGCCCGTGACCGTGACCGTGAGCGCGCGGTCCGCGGCGACGACCCCTCGCAGGAAGCCGCCCTTCTTCGCCTGGATCACGGTGCCGCCGTCGCTCGGGGCGGACTGCTGCACGGTGAAGCCGTCCTTGGTCAGGTAGTCCTGGACGTGGGCCGCGAGCGCCGACAGGTCGGTGCCCTTGCCTTGGAACTGCTCCTGCTTGTCACCGAGCACGGCGACCTCCTTGGGGTGGTTGAGCGCAACCTAGCGTCCCGCTCGCCGCGCGCGAGCGGCGTCGCAGGGCCTCGCGCGGCCGGACCCGTGCCAGGCTGGGAGACGTGGAAGAGCACGTCGGGCGCGTCGTCGAACTCTGGCGCTACCCCGTCAAGTCCATGGGCGGCGAGCGGGTCGACCGCGCCGACGTGACGCCCCGGGGGATCGTCGGCGACCGGCGGTGGGCGGTGATCGGGCGCGACGGGCGCATCGGCAGCGGCAAGACGACGCGGCGCTTTCGCCGGATGCCGGGGCTCCTCTCGCTCGGCGCGGCGATCGGGGCGGACGGCCGGGCGGTCGTCGTGTTCCCCGATGGTGAGCGCGTCGGCGTCGACGACCCGGCCGCGGCGGCGAGGGTCGGCGAGGTCGTCGGCGAGCCGGTCGAGATCGTGGAGGAGGCGGCGGTCTCGCACTTCGACGCGGCCCCCGTGCACCTGGTGAGCGACGTGACGATTGGGTGGCTCTCGGCGCGCCACCCGGGCGACGTCGTGGAACGCCGGCGCTTCCGGCCCAATCTGGTCATCGCCCTCGACGGCCCCGGGCAGACCGAGGCCGACTGGCTCGGCGCGAGCGCGGTCGTCGGCGACGTCGAGGTGATGGTGGAGGCGGCGACCGAGCGGTGCGTGATGATCACGATGGCCCAGCCGGGGCTGAAGTCCGCCTCGCGATTGCTCACGGACCTGGCCAAGGCGGCGGGGACGTGCCTCGGTGTCTACGCGACCGTGCGGCGGGCCGGCCGGGTCGCGGTCGGCGACGACGTGGACCTCGTGCGCTGAGGCGGCGGCCGGCGATCCGAGCGACGCCGGCCGGGCGCCTGCGTGGCCCACCCCGGTGGGCTGCTTGACAGCCTCTGCTTCGAGGGGTTAGACCAACTCCGAGACAGACGGTCCCTCGAGCAACCGACCCGGGGCGGCGCACGTGGCGGCGCCACCCGGCGGCGCTGCCCGTGGGCGCGAAGGGGAGTGTGCGATGCGCAGACGGCTTATCCGGATCGTGGCCGTGCTGGCCCTCGGGGGGAGCTCCCTCGTGGCCACCGGCGCCTCAGCGGTGGGGCAGTCGCCGCACGACTTCTCGCGAGGGGTCACGACGTCGAGCCTGGGGGCGTACTCACCGACATTCGTCGGCCCGGCGGCGACGGGGTGCGCGTCGAACTGCAACCTCCTCAGTGGGCCGATCTCGACGCCGTCCACGGCGAATCTCCCGGCGACCACCTCCTCGAGCGGCGGGGCCAATGCCCCGGTCAGCGCCGCGGCGATTCGAAGCTCATTCCGGGCTTTACCCTCCCCGGTCCTGACGCGCGGCGGACCTGACCCGACCCCGCCGACGGTCAACTGCCCGAATGGCTCGGGCTGCGACTCGGTCAGCCTCAACCCTGGCGGCGCGAACGGGGTCAACGGCCTCAACGCCGTCGACAGCGGCACGCTGAGCACCAACGGTGCCGGCGACATCGAGCCGTCGGACCAGGGCCTGTGCGCGGGCAACGGCTACGTCGTCGAGTCGAACAACATCGGCGAGATCCTGGTGTTCAACCAGAACCTGCACCGAGTGTCGTCGGTGATCTCGCTCGACACGCTCATGGGACTGACGGGCCTGGGGTACAGCAGTGGCGGGGACATTTCGTGCGCGTACGACTCGAGCAACGGCGGCCACTGGTTCTTCACCGAGATCGTGTCGGAGTCCCCGGAGTCCTCGGGCGGACCCTTCGGCGGCTGCTTCGTCGGAGTGCCGGGCACGTGCTACGAGGGCATCGCGGTGACCAAGGGCTCGAACCCGTTCGGGCCGTACAACGTGTACTTCCTCAACGCCAACTACAACCCGGCCGAGCCGGGCGCGCCGTACCTGCTCAATGACTTCGCCAAGATCGCGACTTCACGCGACGCGTTCCTGCTCTTCTACGACGAGTTCCCCCTCACCGGGGGGTTTAACGGGGCCCAGGAGTTCGCCTTCAACAAGAACGCGATGGAGTTCGGGCTCCCGGTGACGCTTCACAACGGGTCGCCGAACCCGTTCTTCAGCGTCGCCATCGAGAACATGGGCAATATTGCGACGCCCGACGGGTCCTGCGCGACCGGCGGGCCGTGCTGGTACTCGGTGATCCCGACCGAGCCGCCGGACGGGAGCCAGTTCGACAACGGCCACGGCGGGTCGGCGTTCATGATGGCCACGCTCGACTTCAACGGCGCGGGAGACACCCGGATCGCGGCCTTCGACTGGACCGGTCTGGCCAACCTGAACAGCCCCGGATGCTTCACGTGCGGCGGGATCCACTTTGGCGGTCAGCTCTTCTCGGGCGTCGAGTACTACTACGGCGAGGGCACGCAGGGGTTCTGGGGCGCCCAGAAGTCCGGGCCCATCCCGTTGGGCGACTACTGCGGCGCGCTCGGCCTGAGCTCCGCGGTCGCGAGCTGCCCCGAG